>CAZWNJ010000001.1:0-1941 GCA_964635215.1 uncultured Candidatus Peribacteria bacterium
GGAGCCATCTCATCTTCACACACCCCCATGCGCCTGGCGCAATACAGTCGGGCTGTGTTTTTTCATTGTCATCAATATTTGAACTACTTCCGCGTCTTCCACCTGTGGGAATTCCGTGAAGAATTCGCTGACAGCGCCGAAGAACGGCGGTGAGTCGAGACAGACGACGTCATCGGCCACTTGGCGCAGACGCTTCAGCGACGCCGCCGGCGCCACGGCCACGGCGGCAATGAGCTTTTTTGGCTTCTGATCACGAACGGACTGGAGAGCTGCCAGCATTGTCGCGCCCGTCGCCGCGCCATCATCAACGATGATGACGATGCGCCTCTCAGGATCGACCGGGGCGTGCACGGGTGTGTAGAGCGCACGTCGCGCGCGGATCGTCGCCAGTTGTGTGGCCGTCTCGCTCTCCAGATACGCGCGATCCACGGCTACATCCGCATCGTCATTCAGCGTGACATGACCGCGTTCGTCCACCGAGCCGATGGCGTACTCGGGATTGCCGGGTAAACCGAGCTTGCGCACAAGCACGACGTCGAGCTCGCCGCCGAGGGCATCGGCCAGGATCTTCCCCATCGGTACGGCTCCACGTGGGATCGCCAAAATCAGTGGATTGACGCCTTTGTAGGCTGCCAATTCTTCGGCGAGGAGACGAGCCGCGGCAGCGCGACTAGTGAAACTCATTTCAGCCTTGGTAGCCGAAGTATCGGTCTCCAAAATCCCCTAAGCCTGGGACGATGTATTTACGATCGTCGAGTCCTTTATCCACGATGGCCAAGTGAACATTCTCGTGGGGAATATGCTTCGTGAGCCGAGCGAGCCCCTCGGGCGCGGCGATGACGCCAATGAAATGCATCTTGTTCGTATCTGCACCGTGCTTCTTGAGCATCAGTACCGTCTGCTCGGCTGAGCCACCGGTGGCAAGCATCGGATCGAGGATGATGACGGTCTGATCCTTCGTAATGAGCGGCACGTTCTCGTAGTACCAGTGGGCAACGGCCGTGTATTCGTCGCGCTTGAGGCCGACGACGGCAACCGGTGCCGAGGGGAAAACTGCAAGCGCAGCGGGGAGCATGGCCATCGCCGAGCGTAGGATCACCACCAGCACCACAGACTCTGAATGGATCTTTCGCTTCTTAAAATCAGCCTGCACATCGGCCAAAAGCGCCTGGCAGCACTCGGCGGCCGCTAAGCGGAATTGAGCGGATGGCGTTTCTCGATCGCGCAGAATCGTCAGCCAGGCTGGTTCCATGATCGGATCATAGCGCAATCGAGAGGCTATGTAGTGTCCAAAGTGGCGTTCTATGGCCAAATAGCGGATTTTTTGGTACAATGTTTTGATGCACAAATCTCAAGTGGCGGCTGGACTCGCAGGCGTTCTCCTGATCGTCGTCACGTTCGTGAGCAGCCAGGGATCGCCGGTGGTGGCGGCAGATCAAGTTGTCATCTGTCATCTGGATAACCAGGGCAATTACTCGACAACCGACGTGCCGGCCAATCAGGTCGACCGGCACCTGGCGCACGGCGACTACATTGGGCCATGTGTCGCCAGCAGTTCGTCATCCAGCTCGTCGTCGAGCAGTGAATCGAAGAAGACCACGATCTGCCACACCGATGACGGCATCACCTGGACGACGATGGACGTGCCGCCGAGCACGGTCGATAACCACTTGGCGCACGGCGATTACCTGGGAATCTGTACGTCGAGCAGCTCGTCGTCGAGCAGTGAATCGAAGAAGACCACGATCTGCCACACCGATGACGGCATCACCTGGACGACGATGGACGTGCCGCCGAGCACGGTCGATAACCACTTGGCGCACGGCGATTACCTGGGAGCGTGCGCCAGCAGTAGTTCGTCGTCGTCGTCGTCATCGTCGTCATCGTCGTCGTCGTCGTCATCGTCATCGTCGTCGTCATCATCGTCCTCCAGCTCGAGCA
>CAZWNJ010000001.1:2041-41040 GCA_964635215.1 uncultured Candidatus Peribacteria bacterium
TCGTCGTCGTCGTCATCGTCATCGTCGTCGTCATCATCGTCCTCCAGCTCGAGCAGCATCCCTCCCGAACCGCCGACGCCACCCCAAGGCGGCCGCAACGACCGCCCGGGCCGCAACCCAAACGAGGTCGGTGAGACGCACGAACTGGACATTGCCTACACCGGCCACGGCCTCGCTCCTGAGGCGGCCGCACTGCACTTCATGATGGCCTACTACCAGATTGATACGAAGACACCCTACGCACGCACGTATGTCTTCCGACACGAAATCGCCGAGCCAGCCGCCTTCGCCTCGCCAGGAGTTGAGCGCTCGTGGGGGCTCAAGGAACACGCACTCAGCTGCAGCATGTACCTCTACGTCCAGCGGGCCCTGGAGCATGAATCACATTACAACCTCGACCAGGTGGAATGGTTGGCCCGACAGATGGCCTACGTCATGCAAGAAAATGAAATCGAGGTTCGCAAGGCGCTGCTCGGCTTCCCACACATCCATTCCCACGGTGAGCGCGGTGGCCCACTTCTCGGAGTGAATGAAGCCGGCTGCATCGCCAACCCTCTGATGCCGCAAGCCGCCACTGGTACTGGCGCGACCCTGCCGAGTCTGCAGTAACCTTCC
The DNA here is from genome assembly GCA_964635215.1 of uncultured Candidatus Peribacteria bacterium. Taxonomy (GTDB): domain Bacteria; phylum Patescibacteriota; class Gracilibacteria; order Peribacterales; family Peribacteraceae; genus JAGOUB01. Next base: position 2,657 of record CAZWNJ010000001.1, read on the forward strand.
GCCGCCGCGCCTCAGGCCGCCACTTCCTCGGCCAAACGCACCTGCAGGAGATCGGCGCCCGGACCGCGCTCAAACCAACGCAGAATGATCTCGCCGGCGACATAGAGACAGACCGCAGCCTTCCAGCCTATCAGCGCAAAGGCAGCGGTAGCCGCGCTGCAGAAGACGATCGTCAGCAGCCAGCCCCAGGCGATTAATCCCGCCGTGGCCCAGTGCACGTGCTTGGGATCGATCGACGACTGAGCGCCGGCAATCGCCGAGACGACGGTGTGGGTCGTACTCATCGGCACGCCGCCGAAGGCAGAGAAACCAATGCAGAGGGCAGAGACTGACTCGGCCGTCACGCCTTGCCAAGGCTTACAGTCGTGACGGGCCATCTTCTTGATGCGGTCGACGATGCGCCAGCCGCCGCAGAGCGTGCCCGCGCCCATCACGACCGCGCAGATGAGGATGATGGCGGGCGTAACGGCAAACTGCGGCACGACGCCGCCGAGGACGAGGACTAGGGCGAAGACACCGACGAATTTCAGGCCGTCGTTCCAGCCGTGCATGCCGGCCACGAGCGTAAGCGTCACGAGTTGAAGATGGCGCCAACCGCGATCCGACAGGGCGTGACGTTTTTGAAGCAGCCAGATGAAACGGGCCAAAATCCACGACAGCGAAGCGGCGGCGGCGATGGAGATGGCGATGCCGTAGGCGATCTTCACCCAGCCCGCCGTCAGCAACGCCTGCCAACCGCCACCGATGTAGGCGGCGCCGGCGAGAGCAGCAAAGAGAGCGTGTGACTTACTCACTGGCAGGCCGACAACGGCTGCGATCCGGCCCCAGACAATGACGCCGCACATCGCGGCGGCAATGAGCTCCAGGTTCACGGCCGACGGATCGATGATGCCCGTGCCGATGGTCTTCGCCACGGCCGACCCGAAGACGAGCGACGGCAAGAGCCCGAGCAGATTGGACCCCGCCGCCCACCACAGCGCCCGGCGGCGACTGAGCAGCCCCGTCGCCACGGCGGTGGCGGTGGCATTGGGGGCATCGGTGTAGCCGTTAATAAACTCGGCACCCAAAACGAGCGCGAGGACCAGGAGGAGTTCGAGCGTCATATGTCCCCATGCTATGGGGACGCCCCCCGCTCTGGGCACTGGGAAGCAGCTGATTTCATGGCCTAATGGCGTCGACGAAGACTGCGTAGGCCGGACTTTCAGCAGCCGGATCAGCGACAAACGGTCGGGACGATGCATCTACTTTCGGCTATTCTCAGAGACCAAACTGGTCCTCTTCATGGAAATCCCGCCCCTGCACGTCGCCGACGAATGGAGCCCGCTCCAGGCAGCCGTCGTCTACCCGCGCGCCGGCGCGATGTTGCAATGCCGGCGCGGCTACATCCAACTCAGTCTCGCTGAGCTCCTGAAGGCCGAAGGCGTCGAGCTTCTCTCCCCCACCGCCAATCCTAACGAAGAACGGCAGCCGCTTTACGCCCGTGATCCGCTCTTCGTCGTCGACAATCAAGCCTTCATCGCGAAGATCGGCATGCCTCGACGTCGGCACGAAGACGAACGGATGTCCGCCTTGCTTGCTTCCCAAAGCCTGCCGTTCACACGAACGCACGCCCACGGCGGAGACGTCTTGCTCCTACCAGAGAAGAGGATGATTCTCGGCATTCACGCCTGGAAAGAAGACCCCTCAGAATCGACGTACTGCGAAGAGCCACACGAAACAGACCGCCCGGTCATCGCGCAAATGAATGCCGTACGGGCGACGGTGCACACTGTCTGCCACCACGACGTCCACGCTGACTGCGCGATCGCCCCCCTGCCAGACGGCTCGTTCCTCTGGCACCGTCACCGTCTCGGTTTTGCAGCGACGCAAGATCTAGAGAACGCCTACGGCCGCTCGGCTTTCACAGATATCCCCAAACACCACCACCGACCGATCCTCAATCTCTTCTGGGTAAACCCCGAGTTAGTGCTCGCGCCCGAGAGCGACGTCTGCCACCTACTCAAAGACCGGCGCTTCCAGGTCTGGTCGATCTTCGGTGACCACCTGATGCAAGGGTCGGTCCGCTGCTGCGTCGCACCGCTCAGACGCGGGGAAGCACCGGCCAATCGCTGCCAAGACCATGGATAAGAGCCGAAATTCTGCTTCTAAGAGCGATTTCAATAAATACTGGGGAAGCATTTGCATATTTTTAAATATATTTTAAAATAAACTTTAGCAGTACATCGTATTGCCTCGTCCTCTCAGATCACCGACTCACTTTCTCCCAGGTACGCAGCACGATCGGCATGACGTCCGTGCCGAGTGCGCTGCATATCTGTGGCAACACCGTGCGTCAGTGTGACGCAGGTGTAGACACCCAGGAGACCGTTGAAGATGCTGCGTCTTATGTTCGCTCTGCTGATCGCCGGTAGTACGCCGGCCCCCGTGACCGCTCAGGACATCGCGAAGGACACGAAGGAGCGCTTCGAGAAGGCCAAGTCGATCGTCAGCTATGACAAAGAGACCATCACCGTCCGCGCTCACGATCTCGACAACGCCAAGGACACGATCTTCGAGCTTCGACTGGACGCCAAGAACAAGGACCGGGCCATCAAGGTTCTCGTCGGCCCGCGGCCGAAAAACAACGTGCTGGCGGCCAATCAGCCCGAAATCGAGATCTCGGTCGGAAAGACCCTCCTCGCCGAATTCGCCAAGGCATTGGATGCCGTCGGCCGGGCCTACCCCGATCTCGGCAAGCGACTCAAGGACATGCCGCTCGATCTGCGCGGCAACCTCGCCCTCGCCGAGGAGAAGCTCGGCCTCGACAAGATCCGGGGCGACGCCTCGCTCGTCGAGCGCGTATGGCGACTGACATGGACCGAAGGCATCAACCGCGTCGCCGACAAAAACGTCACCCTGACATTCACGAAGTGAGTCCCTAGTACCGCATCTGAGAACCTCCCCGTCGTACACATCGTACGACGGGGATTTTTTGTGCGTCAGCCGCGCGGCGGGAAGCCGAGGAACGTCAGGGCGTCGGTCGTGCTCTTGAAGACCATCTCGGCGTCGTTCTTCTCGCGGAACCAAGCGGCGCTCTCCAGAAGCGGCCGGACAAATTCACTAATGCTCGTGAGGATCATCACGTGGCCGGCGCGTTCGGAGCGGTGGACGATCTCACGCAGGATCTCGAGGCCATCGAGGTCGATGTAGAGGAGGTTTCGCAGGCTCAGGATGATCGTCTTCGCCTTGATCTTGCGGATATTGTCTTCGTGAGATTTGCCGTTGAAGTAGGTCAATTCGCCGGCGAAGCGGTAGACGACGATGTCGCACTCGTGCTCGTACTCATGCAGGCGATGGTGCGGGATCCGCAGGAGCGGCGTGTGACAGTCGCGGTGTAGGGTCAGTTCGCTCTGCGCCTGCGAGAGCTTGGCGACGAAGCCGAGGAGCGAGATCGTAGCGCCGACGAGAATGCCGATCATCGGATCGACGGCGAAGGTCAGCACGGCAACGGCAATCGCCAGCCAGAACGAGCGCTGATCGAAGAGGTAGAGCTTCTTGAACTCCCGGAAGTCGACCATGCGGATCGAGGCGAAGACGAGGATGCTCGCGACGGCCGCCAGCGGCAGATATTGGAAGCCCCAGAAGAGGAGGAGCGCGATGATGAGCACGAAGATGGCGTTGAGCGCGGACGAGACGCGCGAGGTGGCGCCGGTTTTCACATTCAGAGCGGTACGGACGAGCACGCCGGTGGCAGGCAGTCCGCCCATCAAGCCTGAGGCGATATTGGCGAAGGCCAGGCCGCGGACTTCGCGGCGCTGATCGAAGCGCGTGCCGGTCATGGTATCGACGATCTTGGCCGAGAGAAGCGTCTCGAGCACGGCCACAACAGCGACGGTAAACACCGCCTTCAGGAAGGCGAGGTCGAGCGGCGGGAGCGTGAACGCCGGCACCTGGATGATCGTCGCCTGGAGGCTGCCGTACTTCGAGTAGAGCGTCTGGACGGCGAGCGGGAGGATATGCGCCTCGGTGCAGTAACCAACGGCAATACCGATGATGGCGATAACGACGGCGCCTGGAACGCGCGGCGCGAATCGTACGAGGGCGAAGAGGATGACCAAGCCCGAGAGGAAGAGCGCGGCTGTTGCCGGATCAGCCTGGCCGACGTGCTGAAGAGACTCCATGAAATTACCAAGCAGCGTGTCGTGGACCGGTAGCCCCTTCAGACCGAAGGCCGCATTCACCTGTCCCAGGGCAATCGTCAGGCCAACACCGAGCGTGAAGCCGTACATGACGCTCGATGGGATGAAGACGAGGTACTTATCCCACTGGAAGAAGTAGAAGACGATAATGAGCAGGCCCGAGATCATCGCGAGCATCGGCAGATAGCCGGCGCCAAACGTGAGCGCGAAGCTGGCGAGAATGCCAGAGAGGGCACCAGCCGGTCCGATGACGTTGAACTCACTGCCACCGAGGAGCGCCCCGACAAATCCCGCCCAGATCGCGGTGATAATGCCCGTGATCGGCGCCGCCCCCGAGGCAATCGCGAGTGAGAGCGAGAGGGGTAGTGAGATTAAGGCGACAGTCAGTCCGGACTTCCAGTTTCTCTCGATTTGACGAAGCAAGTTGGCAGTCATACGGGAGGCAGGCAGGAAACACCACGCAGGCGCCAAAAGCGCCCGGAGGACCCACATGGTCTACTCGCCTGTACAGAAGGCGTCAAAGGAAAATGCCCACCCCATACGAAAAGACCCCGCTGAGCGGGGTCTTTCTTGAGGACAGAGAATGAGGCGTTACTGAGCCGTTGCGCAGATAGCGTAGACGCTCACTGTCCAGTTCGTGGAAACACCAGAGATTTCATACGCGTCTACTGTCCAAGTATCATTGGCAGATGGATAGCTATTGAGGATGCCGACCTTGCCAGAGGTATCACTGACTTTGCCTCCTCCACCAAGAACCTTCTTACCAGCGGTGCAGCTCACCGAAATATTCGGTTTATCGTTGCTATTCGAAGCACTGGTCACTGTTACCTTCTCCCAGTTACTCACGCCGTTCGTACCAGCAGGCCCCTGCGGACCAGTGGCGCCCGTCAGGCCGGTATCGCCCTTCGGACCCTGGGGGCCGGTCGCTCCGGTCAAACCCGTATCACCCTGCGGACCCTGGGGGCCCGTGGCACCCGTGTCGCCCTTGGGACCCTGCGGACCCGTGGCACCCGTCAGACCAATATCACCCTGGGGGCCGATGTCGCCCTGCGGACCCTGCGGACCAACCTGTCCCTGCGGACCCTGGGGGCCAGTGTCGCCCGTGTCGCCTTTCGGCCCCTGCGGACCGACGTCGCCCTGCGGACCCTGGGGGCCAATGTCGCCCTGCGGACCCTGAGCACCGGTCGGACCCTGAGGACCCTGGTCACCCTGCGGGCCTTGCGGACCCATCACGCCATCCGTGCCAGCCGGGCCAGGCACACCCTGGGGCCCTTGTTCACCTTGCGGACCCTGAGCGCCCATCGGACCTTCCGGACCCTGGGGGCCAGCGTCTCCACCGGGACCCTTGTCACCCGTCGGGCCCTTATCACCAACCGGACCTTGGTCGCCCGTGACACCCTTATCACCAGCCGGACCCTGGGGGCCCTGAGGGCCGATCGGACCCTGCGGACCAATCGGACCTTGGTCACCCGTGGCGCCCTTGTCGCCCGTGGGACCCTTGTCACCGACCGGACCCTGCGGTCCGACAGGACCTGTACTCAGCGGGATCGAAATGAAACGATCTTTCTTGCCGCAATCCTGCTTTTTAAAATCGATACCGATGATCTTCACTGTGCCGTTCTCCTTGATGCAGAGATCAAGAGAGTCAGGCAGTGCTGCGAAGGCGATTGGCATGACTGCAAACGACGCCGCCACAACGGCGCTGCCCGTCACGAGCGAGGTGATGCGACGAGGAGTGAAGAGAGACATGGAAAGAGAGGAGGAAATATCGCTTAGACTCTATCGAAAAAAGTCTTGTGTTTAAAGACACAAGAATCCACTTCTCGCAAACACTGGTTATTCCTCTACCTAGAGGGGAAATCACTGCCCAGGATCAGGGATGAATTTCAGGGCGAGGCCGTTCATGCAGTACCGCAAGCCTGTGGGTTTGGGGCCATCGGTGAAGACGTGACCCAGGTGTCCGCCGCACTTGCTGCGGATCTCCGTGCGCTGCAATCCGCCCGAGTTGTCCGCCACTTCCACGACGGCATCCGGCGTGATCGGCGCCCAGAAGCTCGGCCAGCCCGTGCCCGAATCGAACTTCTGCTCGGAACGGAAGACGGGCTCGCCGCAATCGGCGGAGACGAACGTGCCTTTGCGATGTTCATCAAGAAGCGGACTCGTGAAGGGCGTCTCCGTGCCGCCGTCGCGCAGGACAGCGATCTGGTTCGCGGTCAGATCGGTGCTCCAGCCCGTCGGCAGAGTCGCTCCGGAACCAACGGAGGGTGCAGTCGCCGTGGGCACGCAGGCGGCGCAGACCACAGTCAGACTGAGGACAAGGAGGGAGGAGAGGCGCATGCGACGAGTATGACAAAAAACGGGGACGGCGCGAAGCCGCCCCCGGGAATTTCATCCGATTACTGAGGCAGGAGGACCGAGTCGATGACGAAGGTCACGCCATTGCTGGAGATGACATCCGGCGTCTCGACCATGGCCTGGCCGTTGACGTACCACTTGCCGTCCTTCTGTGTGATGGCAAGCGTGCCGCCCTGAACCGTCTTCAGCGTCATGCCATCCTTGAGGTTGGCCGACGTGTAGCGTCCAGCGACAACGTGGTAGGTGAGGATCTTCGTGAGCTGATCCTTATTCTCAGGCTTCACGAGCGTATCGACCGTACCGGCCGGCAGCTTGGCAAAGGCGGCGTCCGTCGGGGCGAAGACCGTGAACGGACCCGGACCCTTGAGCGTCTCGACGAGACCGGCGGCCTTCACAGCAGCCACGAGCGTCGTGACGTTCTTGGCGTTCATCGCGTTATCGACGATATCGAGGGTCGGCACCATCAGGGCGCCACCGACCATCACGCCCTTAGGGGCCATGGCGGCGTCACCGGCGGGGGCGACGTCCTTGTCGGCATCAGTAGAAGCAGCTGTCGGGCTGCAAGCCTGCAGCGACACAACGGCAATCGAAAGGGCGGACACCATGGCCGCCGTGCGGAGGAAACGAGCGTTCATACGAGGAAGGGGAAAAGAAATAAACAAGACTCTTTGACGCCAGACCTACGGACCGACGGAATCCGTCGGCGGCTCATTGGCGCGGCGGGGATGGTAGGGTCATTCTCCTCAGCCGTCAGCCTTTCGCGGTTGACGGAAGCGGTTTTCATCGCTGTATGTGGCCAACGGCCAGTCTTCTATCCGTCGGAAACTAAGTTCTTAGAGCCTTGCAAAGAATTCCATACCCTGGTACAACCAGCCGTCGCCAAAGCGAACGCACCGGCGGCTTGGCTTTCATAAGCCATTCTCCCCCTCATTTTTCCTCCCCGTTTGTATGGACCGTTCTCCCCTCTCTTCTTCGTATGAGCCGGACGTCGTGACGCTCATTTCGTACCCCGGCGCAGGTAAGAACACCGTTAGTACGGTGATGTTGGAAGATCTGCGTAAGCAGGAAATCCGATCAGAGTACTACGAAGCTGGTGAAACTGTCCGCTCGCACATCCGCGGTAAGACGCCCTTCGGTCAACTGGTGAAAGATTACAACGAGCGCGGCCTACTCGTCCCCGATGAGTACATCGTGCCCGTCGTGCGCGCCGACATCGAGAGGCTCCAAACCGAGGCCGTGTGGTTCCTCGACGGATTCCCGCGCAGTACGGGTCAGGTACGGCCGTACCAGGAGATGATGGAAGACCTCGAGCGCCGTGACGTCATCCTCAATCTTGAACTCGACAAAGACCCTCAGATCTCCGCCGAAATGGCCGCCGCTCGCATCGCCCACCGCCGCGAGCAGGCGATCTTGCACGGACGCGAAGTCCGCAAGGACGACCTTGATCCGACCAAGCGCCTGGACGAGGCGAAGAAGCTCCACGACGTCCTGGCGCAGCTACGCGAAACGGGCAGCCGCATCATCACGATCGACGCCAAGCCGAAGCCGGATGTCGTCGTCGCCCAACTGCGCCGCACTCTCGCTGTCCGCATCCTCACAGCGGCCGATCTTGAGCAGCCAGAACTGCGCCAACAGCGCCCTCGCCTCGTGGTGATGGAGCAGTCGGCCTGAAGCTTCTCAACGTCTCTCCGTCAATCAGTAGAACCGATTCACCTCGTACTTGTAGTCGGGGAGTTCCGGCGTGGCGTACGGGCCTTTGTAGATCCAGAGAATCGGGAGGCCGTCGACGTCGATCGTATGCACGAGCATCGAATCCGGGACAACTTTCTTGTAGCCGGACCAACGCAAGATATCGACGATGTACATCGCCTGGGAGGAGCTCTTCACCGGGTAGAGGCGCTTTCGGTCGGCGTCGGAAATGAGCAGCATGTCGTTCACGCCGACGTCGTTTCGGATGTAGACGGGGATGCGCTCGGTCTTGTCGTTGGCGGCGATCCAGCGCAGGCCGTCGGCATACGACATGCCCCAGTAGTCCATCTCCATCTGCCCCTTCACCCACGACGACGGCACGCTGAAGTACGCGTACTCATAGGGGTGGAAGCGCACCATCCAGACGAACGTGGCGAGCATCTGCAGGACGACGAGCGCCGCCAGCGCGAGGCGGACTTTGCCCTTCGTGACGGTCCAGAGCCAGTGGGCGCCGAGGAGCGCAAAGAGCAGGAAGGCAGGGTAGAGGAAGAGGAGGTGTCGCCATTCGTCAAAGAGCCCGATGCGGCCGGCCAGGCGCGCGGCCACGGGGATGCAGAACCAGAGCAGCGCCAAGGCGATGACCGGCTGCTCGCGCATGAGCGTTAGGGGGCGGCGCAGGAACGTACACGCGCGGGTGAAGCCGACGAGGAAGAGTGCCGAGTACGCCGCCGGAATCGTGATGCCCATCCAGACCGGCAGGTAGTGCCAGGGGAACTTCGTCAGGTGGACGCCGAAGTAAAAGCCCTCGTCACCGCGGCTGGTATTGTCGGTGATCGCCGTCAGCATGTGGCCGACCGGATCGGACCAAAGCCGTGGCCAGACAACGACGGTGAGGATGGCGGTTGCGACTACGGAACCCGCGCCCACGAGCCACCAGCGCTTGCGTTCCTCCCCCGTCTCGGCCGTCAGCGCGTAGACCACACAGAACAGGAGCGAAAAGCACGGTAGGAGCAGTGCGAACGGACGCAGACTGATGGCAAAACCGGCGGCCAAGCCAAAGAGGCCGATGCGCAGCGGCGTCGGATTCTCGAGCATCCGTACGAGCATGAGGATACTGAGCGTGAACGACGTCAGCGTGGGGAGATCTTTGGGATTGTAGAAGGCATGCGCGAACATGCGCGGCGAGATCACAATCCAGAGCACAACCAAAAGCGCCCACCACTCGTTCTTCGTCAGGCGCTTGGCCAAGAAGAAGAGTGACACCCAGCCGACGCAGAACACGAGGAAGGATGTGAACCGCAGCGCCGTCATGAAGACAATGTACGGATCGTTTTGAAAGAGAAGCGTGTAGGCCGTGAAGATGAATTGGTACACGGGCGTGTGGAACTTCCAGTCGCTGGCGGTGGGCTCCGGCCCGCCGGCGAAGAGGTACTGCCAGGCCTGTTGGGAGTACGCGAACAGCGAAGGCTCGTCGTTAGAGAAGGCGTAGTCCGTGCAGACGAACCATCCGACCAGAACAATCACAAGAAAAACACCCGCGATGATCCACAGGCGGTGCTCTTCACACCATTGCTTCAGACGAGGGAGGTCCATGGCGCCAGTGTACGCAGGCGCCAAAGGGCTGGATAGAGCCTCAGATTTGAATGCGAGAGAAGAGCCAGCTGCCGAGGTAGAGCATGATCACGGATAAGACGGACAGCAACATAACGTCGAAGCCGAGGCCGAAGTGCGCGTTCGCCGCGAGCGCGCCGCGCAAGCCGTCGACGCCGTAGGACAGCGGATCGAACCGCGCCACGAGGGTGAGGGCGGCCGGCGCCGTCTCCAGCGGGAAGAGTGCGCCCGACAGGAAGAAGAGCGGCATGACGAGGAAGTTCATGATCAGCTGGAAGCCCTGGAAGTCCTCGAGAAGGCAGGCGATGGCCGTGCCGAGAGCCGTGAAGAAGAGGGCGATGAGGAACATCACAGCCAGCGCGACGGGTAGAAGTTCGAGGTGCTCGGGCCGGAAGCCAATGACGAGCGTGATGCAGAAGACAATCAAACCCTGGATGACGGCGACCGTGGCGCCGCCGAGCGTGCGGCCGATCATGATCTGCAGACGCGACACCGGCGCCACGAGCGTCTCCTTCAGAAAGCCGAACTGGCGGTCCCAGATCACCTCCATGCCTGAGAAGACGGCCGTGAAGAGGATGCTCATGGCGATGACGCCCGGTGCGAGGAACTGCAGGTAATCGCCGCCGCCGGCCTTCTGGTAAATCGGGCCGAAGCCAAATCCCAGTGCGATGAGGAAGAGCAGCGGCTGGCCGAGCGAGCCGATGATGCGCGAGCGCGACCGCAGGTAGCGCTTGATCTGCCGGAGCCAGAGGATGAAGACAATGGACATAGAAGTTAGCGGCGCCACATGCGGCGCATGGTGCGCATGTGATCGGTAGCAGAAGCGTCTTCGGCACGGATGGCGTGGCCAGTCAGAGACAAAAAGGCGTCTTCCAGTGTCTCGGTCTTGGTCTCGGCCTTCAGGCTGGCCGCCGTCCCCTGCGCGATGATCGACCCGTGGTCGATGACGGCGATGCGGTCGGCGTTGCGGTCCGCCTCCTCCATGTAGTGAGTCGTGAAGAAAATCGTGATGCCCTCGTTCTTGTTCAAATTGCCAGCATAGCTCCAGAGGTGATTGCGCGTCTGGGGATCGAGCCCGATCGTCGGCTCGTCGAGGAAGAGGATCTTCGGATGGTGCAAAAGGCCGCGGGCGATCTCGAGGCGGCGCTTCATGCCGCCCGAAAAGGCACGGACCAGGTCGTCCTTGCGATCCCAGAGTTCCACCACCTGCAGGAGTTCCTCCATGCGAGCGCGGCGCAGCTTCTTCTCCACCCCGTAGAGCACGCCGTGGATCTCGAGGTTCTCCCAAGCCGTCAGCTCGTCGTCGAGACTCGGATCTTGGAAGACAATACCAAAGGCTCGGCGGACGTCGTCTTGTTGAGAGGCCGGATCGAAACCATTGAGACTGATGGACCCGGATGTCGGCTGCAGAAGGGTGGTGAGCATTTTGATCGTCGTCGTCTTGCCGGCACCGTTGGGACCGAGGAACGCAAACCGCTCGCCGCGCTGGACCTGAAACGAGATTCCTTTCACAGCTTCAAACTCGCCAAATTTCTTGTACAGATGCGTGACGCCAATGATCGGTCCGGACTCGGTCATGCGCAGCCCATCGTGACGCGCCAGTCGCTTGTGATCAAGCAAAAGCTCTTCAATTGACAATATAAGAGTATTAGTGTTTTATATGTATAACTGTCGCCGGTGCGGCAGGGACCTTCACAACATCGGTGCCAACCCGTATTGCGTCGTGTCCGACCGTCAAAACCTTCACGAAAGAGAGTGTGACACATGATCGAGACTCCCAAGGACGTCCGTGACCAACGCCGCGGCAATTTCATCAGGAGGGGCAACATCGCCTTCTTCGTCGAGCATCGAGGGGTGAACTTCACCTGTTTCCTCCTCAAGGCCGACGAGATCGCCGACGAACTGCTCCACGCCGTCGCCGCGTACGTTCCAACGGTCGCCGAGCTGCGTCAGAGGGTGAACGTCGCGAAAGAATCGCTCTTCGCCATCGACGAACGCGTCCCCGAGGCGTACCGGCGGTTCTGCATCCTGCACGAGATCATCAAGTACCTCGAAGTCGGTGTGAGCCAGCCCGGATACTCGGCCAAGGCCGCCGAGGAGGAAATCACGCTCGTGCGCAGCGATCGTAACATGATCAAGCACCTCGGCACGTATGCCCGCCAGCGCGCGGACTACTTCGCCCGACTCGTCGGCTTCGCCGAAGGCAACACCGACGCCTTCCGCAGTGCGGACGTCCGCGAACTCCGGCATGCCCTGCACCGCTACGAAGCCTTCGCTCGAGAAGTGGCCTGAACGACAACCTTTGGCACCGATCTCTTCACCCAGCCGTTTACAACGACGGCTGGGTATTTTTTGCGTCGCTGCCGTCTCGATACATGGCCGTGAGCGTGCCCTTGGCGATCGCGTGCTCCGCGAAGGCCTTCACGAGGGCCTGGCGGTCGGCGCCGGCCCAGAGCTTGGGATCGTCACCGAAGGCGTAGACATCGATCACGTAGCGATGAGCGGTCTTGAGCGCGCGGCACGGTCCGCTGTAGCCGACGATGCCGGCGTCGTTCTGACCTTGGACAGCTGCCGTCGGCAGAGCGCCGGCGGCAATCGAAACGCTGTCTTTGGGGATCGACCAGGCGATCCAGTGCACGGCGTCGCCATACTCGCCGTCGGGGTCGTGCATGATGAGACCGAGCGACACGGCCTCAGGTGGGACATCGCGAATGGCGAGCGGCGGGCTAATGTTCTGGCCGTCGCAGGTATAGGTGACGGGGATGTCAGCGCCTTCCGTGAAGGCGGAGCTGGTGACAGTCAGAACGGCGACGCTGTGACTACAGGCGGCGAGTGCGAGGACGGACAGCGCAGCAGAGAGACGAAGAGCGGAGGTCATATGACGCCAGCATAGCGACCGGACGGCAAAAACGAAAAACTTCAAGATTGGCGCTAAGCTCCAGAGAGACGTAGTCTTCGGCCATGCGCCGCGCCCTGTTCCCTGCCGTCCTCCTCAGTCTGACTGTCTGTCTGTCGGCCTGCGTCGGCACAAGCGAAGCCCGGCGCCCGGATGAATTCCTCGGCAAGAACCAGAGCTCGTCATCGTCGATCACCAAGAAGAAGCTCCCGCCCAAGACCGCCAAACAGAACTCTTCCCAGGCGCGATCGGTTGTCTCGTCGAGTCAGAGCAGCGTGGCCCAGGCGTCACTCACGCCGCCGGCCGACTTGAAGATCCCGATCCTCGTCTACCACCACCTGCGCGACACCTCGCCGTACCCCAAGGAGACGTGGAGCTACAAGATGTCGGTTTCTCCCGACGTCTTCGCCACCCAGATGCAGTGGCTCGTCGACCACGGCTACACGACGATCGACCTCGATACGCTCGCCGAGATCTTCACGGGCAAGCGACTGGGACCGACGAAGCCTGTCGTCATCACCTTTGACGATAACCAGCTCTCGGCCTACGACGTCGGCGTGCCGATCTTGGCCAGTCACAACCAGATGGCCGTGTTCTACCTCATCACCAACCGCCTCGGCAACGAGGCCTCCATTGGTACACAGCAGATCCCCGATCTGCTGGCCAAGGGTATGGACGTGGAATCGCACACCGTCAGTCACTCCGGTCTGACATCGCTCACAGACAAGCAGATGGACAGTGAGCTGACGGATAGCAAAAACGCTCTCGAGGCAGCCACAGGCAAGCCCGTCCACCACCTCGCCTACCCGCTCACGGATCAGAACCAGCGCGTACGCGACCACACGGCCGCCGCCGGCTACGTCACCGCCACCATCATGGATCCGCGCCCGGCGACGCCGAAAGACAGCCTGCTGAAGCTGCCGCGCATCATGATGACGGATGACACGGACTTAACGAAGGTTCTGCCCTAAGTGAAGCCATTGCTGGAAACTGGCGTTTTTACGCCTTTTCGGTATTGCATCCGTCATAGACCGGCTACAATCGAGGTGATGCAACTCTCACTCAGTCCGGAGGAGTTTCGACGCCTGCTGCTGCTGGCGACACTCGGAGAAGTGGTGATGAATGATTGGACGCCGCAGAAGGAACTGACCGGCGAGCAACAGGCCTGTATTGACGTGGTACAAGACCTCTACGCCCGCGCTGTCACTGACCGTCAGACGGCAGTCGCCGTCGAAGACCCCCAGAGCGGCTGTCTACTGCCAGGCCCCGAGATGCGCGCCCAAATCGACAAGTGGCTCTCGGCCTACGACAACGATGTCTTTTGGGATGAGCTCGTCATGCGCCTCGCTCAGCGTGACATGGCCGCCGAGTACGGCCGCGAGACGCTTGAGGCGATGCCCGAGGCCTACCGCCGCTCCGCCGAGCAGCCGATTCTCGACTACTACTGGCGCGAAGTCCGTCAGAACGGCATGGACCACATCGTCATGCAGGAAGAAGCCCCCATGCGCCAGCCCCGTCGCCGCAGCGGACGAGGACGCACGAGTATTCTGACGCCCGACGGCACCGAGGAAGAGACCAAGGAGTAAGACCCCCGTCAGCGACGACGGCCACCGAAGTGGCGACGTCCGCCCAGATTTGGCGAGCGGCTGCGATTGCCCTTCGGACCTGGTCCGCGACCGCGCGCGGCAGGCGAAGACGAGGCGACCATCGCCGGCTTAGGAATGTGACCGGGTAGTTCGCGGCGCTTGATGGATCCACGGATGAGGCGCTCGATGTCCGAAACATCACGTGACTGATCCGGACAGGCAAACGAGATGGCTTTGCCGCTGCGCCCAGCACGACCAGTGCGACCAATGCGGTGAACGTAATCGCTGGAATCGTCGGGGAGATCGTAGTTCACTACGAGCTCAACGCCGGTGACGTGGATGCCGCGAGCGGCGATGTCGGTAGCGATGAGGACACGGTACTTGCCCGAGCGGAAACCCTCGAGGGCAGCTCGGCGCTGCGAGAGCGAGCGGTTGGCGTGAATCTCGGCAGCGTTGTGACCGGAGGAATTCAGAGCGCGAGTGATCTTGCTGGCACCGTGTTTCGTGCGCGAGAAGACGAGGACTGGGCCCGACATCTCCTTGAGCAAATGCTCTAGTAAGGCGAGTTTGTCGGTCTTCGCGACGAAGATCATCTCCTGCTCCACATTCTCAGCGGCAGTGCCGGCGGGAGCGACTTCGACGCGCAACGGCATCTTCATGTATGCGGCTGATAACTTCGTAATCTCGGGCGGCATCGTGGCCGAAAAGAGCATCGTCTGGCGCGTGGCGGGGATGTGCTTGAGGATCCGCTCGATCTGCGGCATGAAGCCCATGTCGAGCATCTGATCAGCTTCGTCAAGAACCAGGACACCGACACCCTTGAGTGTGATCGTCCCCTGCTCCAAGTGGTCGTTCAAACGACCGGGCGTGGCGACGACGATGCGCGGGCGCTGACGGATGGCGGAGATCTGACCGCCCATGGCCGCGCCGCCGACGATGACGACGGTGCGCATTCCGAGGGTCTCGGCGAATGTGCGCAGTGACTCCTCCACTTGGTAGGCAAGTTCACGCGTGGGCACAAGCACGAGACCGCCGCCGCCCTTCGCGGCGAGGGCCTGGAGCATCGGCAGACCGAAGGCGAGCGTCTTGCCCGTGCCCGTCTGGGCAATACCGATCACGTCCTGACCGCCAAAGGCGATGGGCATGGCCTGATGCTGGATGGGTGTCGGGCTCGAAATACCCCGCTTGGTCAGGATCGCAAGAAATTTTTCGTCCACACCCAATGCGGAGAACGTCGCCGACGGAACTGAGTTGTTCATTGTGGGCATATGGTACACGAAAATCCCCAAATGACACCTATTCTCCACGCAAACTTCGGCGCTGTTCGATACGCTGTCGGCGAGCCGCACGGGCTTCGGCACGAGTCTGGCTTGAGCTTGAATCCTGGCTCCAGACGTCGCTCTCCCACCACGTCGTCGGCGCGGACCAATGGAAGATCGTCGACATCGGTACTGTGGACTGACTTTGCAAAGTACGTGTTTCACGAACTTCCTCCTGTCGGCGCGGGCTTTGCGGTGCCGATTCACGAGTATGGTCGGCGTGTTCCGGTTCGCGCAGCGGACCGTACGAGGGCATAGGGTTATAGACGCTATTGCCCTGGAAGGAGAGCGTCACGACACCCGAGCACTCAAGGATGAGCGAAACGATCGCCGTCAGCGCGATGCCCATCATGAGTATGAAGGTCTGATGCTGCCGGTTGGCTGCCATCTGGGAGTGAGTCATGGAGTGTGTGTCACTTATTATTATACACTAAATTACATATTTTGTATAATACAGATGACAATGAGCAGGTGCGGATGAGCGGGCGGCACGCAAGCGAAACTACTGCCAAGCGGAGACGAGACTGCTACCATGGCGCCGTGACTCTCTCCCGCCCCTCCCAATCGTTCCTCGGTCTTGCCCTCATCCTGTCGTCGCTCGTGCCGTCCGCGGCCTCAGCGACTGCCGGACTGTTCCTCGTCGTCCAGAAGACGTCCAATACGATCGTCCTACAGAGCGACAGCGGTCATGTGTACATGGTCGACAGCGAGATGTGCCCCATCGCCGTTGGCGACTCGGTGGCCGTGGATACGAATCTCGACGGCGGCCCGCAGGTGAGCGGCAAACTGACGAAGGGTGAGCGCTACTTCAATACGAACTGTGCCATCTGGAACTCGCGTTCCATCAACCAGCGCCTGTATGTCGTGAAGGCGCTCAGTAACGACGAGCAAATCCTCGCCACCTTCGCCGGACAGACGGCGCTCGTGACCTATGGACCGGGCTGCGGACTGTCCATTAAGAACTACGAGCGTCAGGACCTGTACCTGGCCATGGGCAACGATAAGTTCGACGGCATCAACGACACGATCATCATCCCCAACGGCAACACCTGCGACGCCACTGAAGTCACCTTCATCGACGGCCGCAGCATCACGGCTAACAACTGTCCCGCTCACTCCAGCCGCCACCCCACGGACAAACACCTCTGCGTCTGCGAAGTCGGCTTCGCGCCGGACGCTGACGCCATCTCGTGTGTGGGTACGCCGCTCATCTGCCCCACCCACTCCACACTCGTTTCGGGCATCTGCCAGTGTGATGCCGGCTACATCAGTAAACAGAATCGCTGTATGACCGAACAGGCGGCATGTCAGCTGGAGCACGGCCCCTACGCCGACGGTAACCACAGCCAGTGCTGGTGTCAGCCGGGCTACAATTTCGGCAACAACAACCAGTGCGTCCGCAGCTCACGCCTGACGCCGTCATCAAGCACACTTACCCCGAGCGTCACGCGCGTCCGCCGCGTGAAGTGTCCGTACGGTATGGTCCGTGACGCTGCGACGAACACCTGCTTCCTGAGGGGCAGCAGAGAATAAGCATCGCGTCGCCGAATGAGAACAGGCGCAGGCCTTTGGCGACGGCTTTGGCGTAGAGCGCCATCACGGTCTCCCGGCCGACGAGTGCACCGACGAGCATGAGGAGGCTGCTTTTGGGCACGTGGAAGTTCGTCAGCAGACCGTCGACGACCTTGAAGCGGTAGCCCTCGCGAATGAAGAGGTCCGTCACGCCGTGTGCGCGGAACGTCGAGCCCTGTTCATCGGCCGCCGATTCGAGCGCGCGCAGAGCCGTGGTGCCGATCGGAATGATCGGCCGGCCGGATTTTTTGGCTTTCTGCAGAGCAGCAATTGTCTTCGGTGGCAGGACAAAGTGTTCGTGATGGAGTTTGCCCGTGCGCCACTGTTCGTCCGTCAGCGGTGCGAACGTGCCCAGATTCACATGGAGCGTGACGTCAACAAATGAAATCCCCTGACGCTTCAGCTTGGCGATCAGGCGCTTCGTAAAATGCAGCGACGCCGTCGGTGCGGCGATGGAGCCGGGCACCTTGGCGAAGACCGATTGATACTTGGCCCGGCGCTCGGGCTCGGTCAGTGGACTGTCTTTCATGTACGGCGGCAGCGGCGTTTTGCCGTGCGTGGCAAGTAGGTGGGCGAGACTGACGCCAAGCGGCGCCACGCGCCAGCCGCGGCCGAGCGACGCCTCCACCGTCAGCACCGCTTTACCGCTGGGGAGCGAAAGTTCCTCACCAACGTGCAAACGGCGATCGGCGAGGACCACCAAGTGATCGGCAGCCACCGACGTCGCCAGCATTTCGACCTTGCCGCCGGTCGGACGACGCAGGATCAACCGCGCGGGAATAACCTTCGTGACGTTACGGACAAGAACGGCCCCCGGCGGTAGGAAATCGCCGATGTCGGCGATCGTCGTCCAGCGGGTCTTCCCCAATGCACGCTCGTAGACGAGGAGTTTGGCGCTGTCCCTCGGGCTGGCTGGCTCCTTGGCGAGCAGCGTCTCGGGAAAAGCGTAGTCATACGCCGCCAAGGCCGCGGCCAGGTCAGTGGGTGTGGTCATGAATCTCGTCGTCATGGCCGTCGTCGTGCGGAATCGCGGGCTGCCGCCAGTACTGATCGATGTGACCCGGCCAGATGTAGTAGACCGGGATGGCAAGGAAGATCGCCAGACTGAGGAATGGATGCACGAACCACGCGACCGTGCCGACAACCGAGAGGAGCGGCGCCACGAGGATCCGGGCCTTCACGGCATCGATGGCGCTCTTCGTGAGGGCGTGGCCGGTGAGACGATGGTGGATCGTGGCGTAGGACCAGTGCCAGTAGGCAATAAGACCAATGAGTGAGATATTCAAACCGTAGACCGCGTGAGCCAGGAAGTCATCGAGGAAACGGCTGAGCAGCGCCGTCGAGAACGGCACCAGTGCCACCACAAGGAGAAAGGCGAGATTGATCCAGAGGAGGAAACGATCCGTGCGCTCGATGTAGTGGAACTGATTGTGCTGGCCCACCCAGTAGACGCCGAGGACGACGAAGCTTAAGAAGTAGTTGAAGATATTCGGCGCCAGCGCGACGAGCGCATGGGTCAGGTCGCCCTCCGGCACGCGGAACTCGAGCACGAGCAGCGTCATGACGATGGCAAAGAAGGCGTCGTGCAGGGCCTCGATGCGGTTGGTCGAGAGCGCGGTGATGGGATCGGGCGGGCGGGCCATGCTCAGGCGACGCGGTTGGGATTCTGGAGCTGCTGGTTTGCCGCAAGCTTCAGCGCTTTATACGGCAGTGCCTCGGCCGTGTAGGTGGCGTTGTCGTAGAGGTTCTGGTTCTGCCACAGACGCACGTACTGCGAGACATCGAGGGCGCCGCCGTAGCCGTTGTCTTTGTTCTGCACGACGCCGTTACTGAGGAGCTTGAACGTCCAGTGCAGGTGCGGGCCGCTAGCCATCCCGCTCTTGCCGCTCTTGCCTACCGGGTCGCCTTGGCTGATCGAGTCGCCGGTCTTGAGCGTCGTGGCGGACAAATGCGCGAGCAGGCTCTGGCGCTTACTGTCTTGGATGATGACGTGCAGTCCGTACCCCTGAGGACCGGTGTCCTTCACGGTCACGGTGCCGTCGTGCGGGGCGTAGACCTGGGTGCCTTCGGGTACGCCGAAGTCGATGCCTTCGTGGCCCTGGAACCCGAATTGCTTGTACGTATCGGGGTTCTGACCAAAACCTTGGGTGACGGTTGGCGTGCTGGGAAGGGGGCAGAAGATCATTGGGGCTAGAGTGCCAGATTTTCCCTTCTGCAGATAGATTTCTTGCCTGCTATCGGATGCCATCATCGATTGATTGGCACTTTTGGCAGCGCGCCACAAGTGCCCAAAAGCGCTGGCGAGGAGACACAGGGCCGGGGTGGAGGGGCTTTGGCGCGACGCGCTTTCTTGGGCACTTCTTTGTCGCGGACAAAGAAGTGCCATTCATTTAATGATAACGCGCTGCCAAAAGTACCACCGGGCACAAAAAGAGGGCCGAAGCCCTCTTTTACATGACGAGGATGAAGGATCTCACTCATTCTTCTTCCCGCGCTTACGCTCATTCTCCGTCAGGAGCTTCTTACGCAGACGGATGTTCAGCGGGGTGACTTCCACGAGCTCGTCGTCGGCGATGTACTCAAGCGCCTGCTCAAGCGTCATCGGCTTCACGGGCACGAGGGTGATGGCTTCGTCGGCACCGGAGGAGCGGGTGTTCGTCAGCTTCTTGCCGCGCGTGACGTTGACGGCCAGATCCTGATCCTTGGCGCTCTCGCCGATGATCATGCCTTCGTAGATCATCGTCTGCGGGCCGATGAAGAGCACGCCGCGCTCCTGGATCTTCCAGAGGTCGTAGGCCGTGGCTTCGCCGGCGATCATCGAGATCATCGAGCCGCGCATGCGGCCCGGCAGTTCGCCCTTGAAGGGCTCATAGCCGATGAAGGAGTGCGTGAGGATGCCCTCGCCGCGAGTCTCGATGATGAACTCGCCGCGGAAGCCGAGGAGACCGCGCGTCGGAACCTTGAATTCCATGCGGGTCTGGCCTTCGTTCGTGCGCATATCAACCATCTCGCCTTTGCGCTGGGCGAGCATGTTGATGATCGTGCCGCTGCTCGTCTCGGGGACGTCGATGACGACCTGCTCCATCGGTTCTTCCTTGCCACCGGGGACATCGCGCATGATGACTTCAGGACGCGAGACCTGGAGCTCGAAGCCTTCGCGACGCATCGTCTCAATGAGCACTGAGAGGTGCAGTTCGCCACGGCCTGAGACCTTGTAACTGTCGGAGTTCGGGATCTCCTCGACGTGGAGACCGACGTTCGTCTCCTTCTCCTTCTCGAGACGGCCCTTGATGTGGCGCGTCGTAACGAGCTTGCCTTCCTTGCCGGCGAACGGCGAGTCATTGACGAGGAACGTCATGCTGACGGTCGGAGGGTCGATGGTGATGGCGGGGAGTGGCTCGGCCTTTTCGTCCGAGGTGATCGTCTCGCCGACGTAGATGTCGGGAATACCGGCCAGGGTGACGATATCACCAGCGCGGGCCTCGGCGATCTCCATGCGCTTGAGTCCCTGGTAGGAGTAGATCTTCGTGATCTTACCGCGGCGTGTCTCGCCGGTCGGCTTCTTCACGAAGACGGCGTCACCGACGCGGGCGATACCCTCGAAGACGCGACCGATGCCGAGGCGTCCGACGTAGCTGTCGAAGCCGAGCGACGACGGCTGCATGCGGAAGGCAACATCAACGTTCTGCTTGGCCTCGGGCACGTGCTCCATGATGAGGTCGAAGAGCGGCGTCAGATCCGTGGACTGATCCTCAAGTTTGCGCTTGGCGATGCCCTCGCGAGCGATGGCGAAAACGTAGGGGAAGTCGACCTGCTCGTCGTTGGCGCCGAGCGTGACGAAGAGATCGAAGACCATGTCGACCACCTGCATCGGGCGGGCAGCGGGCTTGTCGATCTTGTTGATGACGACAATGGGGCGGATGCCGAGCTGGAGCGACTTCTTCAAGACGAACTTCGTCTGCGGCATGGGGCCTTCCTGAGCGTCGACGAGGAGAAGCACGCAGTCGACGGTGCGCAGGATGCGCTCGACTTCGGAACCGAAGTCGGCGTGGCCGGGCGTATCGACGATGTTGATGCGGCAATCCTTGTACTTGATGGCGCAGTTCTTGGCGTAGATCGTGATGCCGCGTTCGCGCTCCTGGTCGTTGCTATCCATGATCAACTCGCCGACGCCCTCCTGTTCGTGAGCTTCGAAGGCGCCGCCCTGCTTGAGCAGCGCGTCGACGAGCGTCGTCTTGCCGTGGTCGACGTGGGCGATGATGGCGATGTTGCGGATGCTGCTCATAAGGTTGTTGAAGAACGCCCGAAAGATCTCGGAGCCGCGCCAGAGTACCCGATGTGAGGTCTTCTTGCCAGCCTGAAATGCGAGCAAAACCCCCGACTTAGCGGGCTTCCGCAGCCAGCAAGCGCCGCTTGGCGGGCAGTCCCCAGGCGAATCCCCCGAGTCCCCCCTTCGCGACGACGCGGTGACACGGGACGATGACGAGCAGCGGATTGGCGCCGACCGCCTGGCCGACGGCGCGCGGACTTCGAGAGCCGACCACTTTCGCAAGCGCGGCATAGGTCGTCGTCTGGCCGAAGGGGATCTGCAGAAGAGCATGACGCACCTTCTCCTGGAAGGCAGTCGGAGCCGGCACCAAGGGCAGAGTGAATGTCGTGCGCTTCCCGACGAAGAATTCCTCCAGCTGCTTGGCTGCCGCCTTGAGCATCGGATGCGACGACTCCTTGGGAAGTGAATTTGCCGTCGCCCGCTCAATGGCGAGCAGGGCCTTTGTGTCAGCAATGAGCCGCAGCCACCCCACAGGGGACGGGACGACGAGATCGGACATGCGCTCAGTGTAGCGGTGCTACGATCGGCACATGGATGATGCCGTCATGGATGCCTGTCTCGTCACGGAGAACTGCCCCGTCTGTGGCGGACGATTAATCGAACGGAGACTGAAGAAGCACTGCGAAACGTGCGGCAATCTCTGTGAAACGTGTTGCGACAACGGGAAGGCTTAGGCCTTCATGAGCTCCTTAAACTGCTCTTCCGTGATCCAGGGAGCGACGCGTCCAGCCTTCGTCAGGATCTTCTCCTTGTCTGGGGCGGACTTGGCGTCCTTGAATTTGCCGCGCAGCGCTTTCATCTTCGCCTTCCGCGTGCGGCGCTGCTTGATTTCGGTGGCTCGTGTTCCTTGACCCATAGTTCCGGGAGTGTAGTCAGAAGAGATACGCCAATCAAGTCTTTTGGCGAGATATTGGCTTTTGATGGGTTTTGACTCTGTTATTGGCTGTTTTGTCCGCAGTTAGCCGACCTGTCAAAAAAGCGCCACCGTACGGGCTGATTACCTCGATCCGACACCGCAGTCACCCTCACAGGGGTACCCATGGAGCCCCTTTTCCCGGTCAGTGCTCTCCCGCCCCTCCCTCCCGGCCAAAACCGGGGAGACAGGAGGACGCTTTCCGTCGAAAAGAGGGTCTATAGGTACGTATTGATGAAAGAACAATTCCCCGAAGGGAGCCGTACTGTACGCATGGGCCACCCAGTGTCAACCCGAGAGGACAAGTTTTTTTGTCTAACGCCGATTACTGGGCGGCCTTCGTGCCTTTTACGGTCTTACGGAACGCCGTCCACGGCAGACAGTTACGAACGTCGACAGCCGTCAGCCCGGCACGCCTGGCTTGGCTGATACCAAGTGAACGATCGAGACCAGCGGGACTGTGGGCGTCGCTGTTCAAGACGATGTCTGCCCCCTGCATCTTGGCCTGGAGTGTCAGGACATCCGTCAGATCCAGCCGCTCGGGCGAGCAGTTGAGTTCAACCGCGACGCCGTGGGCCTTGGCCGCCGCGAAGACCGTCGGCCAATCAGCCTCGAGTCCCGGACGCTCGCCGAGCAGGCGTGTCGTTGGGTGACCGAGGACGCAGACGAGCGGATGTGCGATCGCCTTCAGGAGACGAGCGGTGTAGTCAGCCGGGGACTGACGCAGATACTGGTGCACTGAGGCCACGACCCAGTCGAGCTGGCCAAGGGCCCGGTCCGACAAGTAGAGGCGCCCGTCCTCGAGGACATCAACCTCAGACCCGGCCAAGAGATGAATGCCAGGAACCTTCTTCTCGGCCGCCCGGATGGCGGCCACGAAGTCGGCCACGGTGTCTTCCTTAAGGCCGCGCACCATGCCCATCGGTGAGGCGTGGTCGGTAATGGCCAGATACTGCAGCCCGCGGTCGCGCGCGGCGGCGGCCATCTCCTCAATGGAAGCCGTGCCGTCGCTGATAGTAGTGTGCAGGTGCAGGTCCCCTTTTAGGTCGGATTCTTCTATCAAGCAGGGCAACGCGTGCCTGAGCGACAACTCGATCTCGCCGCGACCTTCGCGCATCTCGGGCGGTACGACCGCCATCTTCAGAACGCCGTACACGTCCTTCTCTGTCTTGGATGCTAGGAGTTTGCCCTTCTTCTCGGCGGTGCCCTTGAAGACGCCGTACTCATTGATGGTAATGCCGTGCTTCTGGGCGAGCGTGCGCAGGGCGACGTTGTGCTCCTTACTGCCGGTGAAGTAGTGCAGGGCCGCGCCGAAGACCGCGTCTTCCACCACACGCAGATCGGCCTGCAGACCCAGGGCCAGACGCACGCTGGCTTTGGTGTCGCCGCGTTGCATGACGCGCTCCACCTCGGGCAGCGCGCAGAAAAGATCCATTACCCGCTCGGGTTTGTCGCTGGTCACGAGGATGTCGATGTCGCCGACCGTGTCCTTGCGGCGACGCACGCTGCCGGCGATCTCGACCTGAGTGCAGAGACGACTCTTCTTGAGAGCGGCCGCCAGCGACTCGGCCAGCGGCAGGGCCTTGAAAAGCGGTACACGGGCGCTCAAGACACTGCGCTCGGCGATCCCCCGCTTCAGATTCTCAATCGACTTCTCGCCCCAGCCCTTCTCCTTCTGCAGCTTGCCGCCCTCGAGCAGGGCGATGAGTTTCGGAACGGTGGTGACACCGAATTTCTGCCAGAGTTGCTGCGTCTTCTTTGGTCCGAGCCCCTCGATCGACATCATCTCCAAAAGACCCGGCGGCACCTGGGCGCGTAGATCCTTGAGGTATTGCAGGTCGCCAGTCTCGACCATCTCCACAATCTTGTCGGCCAAGTCATCACCGATGCCAGGTAGCTCCTTCAGCGCCTCGCGCCCGCCCTTGGCCGCGATAGTGCTCAGACTCTCGGGCAGAGCCTCCACCATTTGTGCCGCGCGCGAGTAGGCTCGGACGCGAAACGGATTGGCACCCGTCAGTTCGAGCAAGCGACCGATCTCCGTGAACACCGCCGCGATCTGCGGGTTGGTCATGGCCACGAGTATACGCCAGCGCGTCAGAGATACAGATTCTTCCCAGGCGCGGTCGGCACGAACGTCGCCTCTTTTGCCCACGTCAGGGTCTGTGCGATCTCGTCCTCCGAAAGGATCCCGTGATCGCGCAGCAGCGCGATCTCGCGCGGGAGCGTCGTGCGTAGCATCGCCGGATTATCGCTATTGAGGCAGAACTTCACCCCGTGATCGAGCAGGGACCGAACGATCTCCTTCATGTGATCCAGATCGCGAATGAACTTCACGCTCAGGTTGCTCGTCGGGCAGAGGCAGAGGGTGATGCCCTTCTTCTGCACCGTCTCCATGAGCGCCGGGTCGGTGTAGCAGCGGAAGCCATGATTGATACGGCTGAGCGGGAGCACCGAGACGACGTGCGCCATCTCCTCGGCCGTTCCGTCCTCGCCGGTGTGGACCGTGGTCTTGAGCCCGCCGTCGATCGCCTGGGCATAGAGGTTCGCGTAGTCCTCGTAACGGAAGGGCTCTTCGCCACGGGGGCCGACGATGTCGATGCCGACGATGCCGCGAGAGCGGTACTTGATCGCCTTCTTCACGATGATGGCGTTCTTCTCGAGCGGCAGACGGCGGTCGAGCATCAGGTGCAGACCGGCGCGGACCTGGGGAAACTCCAGAAGGGCTCGTTCCATGCCGCGCAGCGCGGCCAGGATGATGTAGTCGAGATCGCGCTCGCCGCCACGATTACGAAAGAGGGGGTTGAACCCCGGCTCCATGAGCGTGATGTTGCTGACGCGGTAGGCGCCGCCCACGGCTTCATAGACGGCGCGCTCCATGGCGGCCGGCGAACTCTGGATGAGTTCAGTTAAGTGGAAGAGCTTGTGGTAGTCCTCCCAGGTGATGACGGGGAGGTTGAGTGTCACCAGCTCATAGAACTCCCAGTAGTCCTTACTCGGCAGTTTGATCCCCTGTTCGTGAGCGATCGCCCAGAGAATCGCGGGCTCGACAGATTGGCCGAGGTGAAAATGCAGCTCGGTCAGTTCGCGCGTCGGTCGGGTGTAGGCTCCCATGGAGTACATGTACGCCATCGTTACGACCTTAGCAAATGGCTGACGCACACAAAAAAGGGCTGCCGTAGCAGCCCGTTTTGATGTGGGGACCCGTAGGTCCGAAAGCCAATCTCTCATATACTACTGACCCAACAGACTCTTTGTGGCCAAGGGCAGCAAGAGCACGCCGCCGATGCCCCCAAAGACGTAACAGACGAACCAGCTCGCCTCTGTCCAGCCATACCCCAGCAACGAGTGGATGTAATCGCACCAGAGCCAGTAGCACGCGATCATCAATGAACAGATGAGCGTCAGCCACAAGCGGGAATACGCAGTGACAATCTCCCACTGGTAGTTCTGGGCAATGATCACCAACAACGTGGTGGCAAAGGCGCTCAGGAAGGGGCGGCCCCACGGCATATCGTCTTCCCTATCCTCAGCAAGGACGTACACGAGGATGGCTCCGACGAAACCGGGAATCAGAGCGGCCAGAAACGCCAACACTACATTCTGCAGCAACATGCAACACCCTTCTTTCTTTCCGCGAGAGCGGAATACCTTCTCCCTGGACATTGAGTGAATGAACGATAAATCACAATTTAAAACATATTATTATATTTGTCAATATTCACTGCCTTCGGTTTTCCTGCGGGAATGGCTGGTTTCAAACCTACACCTCAGGCCACGTCGACCGTCATCTTGAAGTAGTAGAGGGTCTTGCCGTCATCAGTATCAAGGATGAACTTCGCTTGGAGTTCGGCCAGCTCGATGATCGTCTGGCACATGCGCAGCATCATGCGCGGCGGGAGCGAGACGCCGCCGTCGAGGCAGGTGGCGCAGAGGCCGGCAGCATCGTGTGATTTCAGATACGTCTGACCCTTCTGATTGATGATCGTGCTCAGGCGCTCGTGCATCTGGAGCACATACCCTTCGACGAAGGATTCGATCTGCTCCACGGGGATATCGTGGATCTCCGGGAGGGCCTCGACGATATCCAGATCACGCTGGATCGCCCGGGCAATGGAAGTCTCGATCGTCATGGGTGTTTGTGGGTGTGTTTTGGAACTCCCTATCGTATCATTTTTTGGCTCGGCTCACAAGAGCGCAGGGTGGAAATTTCCCATCTCACAGTTGCGCGGGGCCCGGAACATGCTACGGTAGCCGTCGCCCCGGGAGGCCTTGGAAAGGATCGCCGCCTCTGGCACAATCCAGCCCCCCATTCTCTTCCTTATGCTCCACACCCTCCGCCCCGCTCCGGGTTCCCGCCACAAGAAGAAGCGCGTCGGTCGCGGCGCCAGCTCCGGCCAAGGCACCACCGCCGGCCGCGGTACGAAGGGCCAGCAGTCGCGCACGGGCAAGGGCCGCAAGTTCGGATTTGAAGGTGGTCAGACTCCGCTTCTCCGCCGCCAGCCGAAGCTCAACGGCTTCACGCCGCCGCGCCAGGTGAAGTACGAGGTGCTGAACATCGGCACGCTCGAGGAGAAGCTCCCCGCCGGCCACTACGATCGCGCTACCCTCAAGGCCGCCGGTCTCGTCACCAAGAACCTCCCCATCAAGATCCTCGGCGACGGCGAGTTGAAGAAGACGTTCAAACTCTCGGTCCAGGCCGCATCGAAGTCCGCGAAGAAGGCCGTCGAGGCCGCCGGCGGCTCCGTCACCGTCGTCCCCGCCTAATAGAGGATGCTCTCCTTCCTTCGTCAGCTCTGGCGTTCTGAGGACCTGCGCAAGCGCATCCTCTTCACGCTCGGCGTGCTGATGCTCTATCGCCTCCTCGCCCACATCACGATCCCGGGCGTCGATCCGAAGGAACTCTCCGTCTTCCTCCAGTCCCGCGGCGCCTCCAGCGGCGCGCTCGGCATCTTCTCCGCCCTCACCGGTGGTTCGATCGACAACTTCTCGATCCTGATGCTGGGTCTGGCCCCCTACATCAACGCCTCCATCATCATCCAACTCTGCACCGTCATCTTCCCCAAGCTGGAAGCCCTGCAGAAGGAAGGCCAGTCCGGCCAGCAGCAGCTCAACCGCTACACGCGTTGGCTCACGTTGCCGCTCGCCTTCATCCAGAGCTACGGGTTCTTGATCCTCCTCGGCCAAACGGGTGTGAACCTGCTCGGCCAGGGCGGCCTCTCGTTCCCGCACGTGCTCCTGCCGATGCTGTTTGTCTCCACGGGCTCCATCTTCTTGATGTGGCTCGGTGAACTCATGAACGAGAAGGGCATCGGCAACGGCACCTCGCTCATCATCTTCATCGGTATCATCACCGATGTTCCCAGCCGCCTCGCCACGCTCTTCCTCGGCGACCCGGACACGATCAGCACGTTCTACCTCTTCGCGGCGGTCTCGATCGCGATGCTCATCCTGATTGTCCTCTTCACCGACGCCCACCGCCTGATCCCGATCACGTACGCCAACCAGGGCGCCGGCCGCGGTGTGCAGGGCGGCATTCCGATCCGCCTGAACCAGGCGGGCATGATCCCGATCATCTTCGCCATCTCGCTGCTGACGTTCCCGATGATCCTCGCCCAGTTCATGCAGACCTCCGAGCGTCTGCAGGGCGTCGTAAGCTTCGTGAACACCTACTTGAACCCGCAAGCGCCAAGCATCTGGTACCTCGTGTTCTACTTCGTGCTCACCGTCGTCTTCACGTTCTTCTACGTGTCGGTTACCTTCCGCCCGACCGACATTGCCGATCAGATCCAGAAGCGCGGCGGCTTCATCCCCGGTGTTCGCCCCGGCCCGCAGACGGCCGCTGTCCTCCAGCGCACCTCGACTCTTCTCAACGTCTGGGGCGGTCTCTTCCTCGGCGCCATCGCCGTCGTCCCGCTGCTCTTCACGACCTACACGACTCTGACGAAGGCCGACCTGCTCATCTCCGGCTCCGGAATGATCATCATCGTCGGCGTCGTCATGGACCTCATCCGCCAGATCAACGCGCAGATGTTGGCCCACGACTACGACAAGCTGGTCTAATTCGAAGGTGACGTCACCATCGTTTTTCTCGCTCAATAGAGCGCTCCTCCGTCCCCCGCGGAACTTCGCCTTGTAGAAAATCCCGCACCTGGCATCCTATCCCGGCCTCCATGGATCTCGTCCTCTTTGGCATTCAAGGCTCGGGGAAGGGTACGCAAGCCAAGCGCTTAGCGGCGGAGTTCGACTACACCATCTTCGAGGCAGGCTCAGCCCTGCGTGACATCGCCGCCGGCAACACTCCACTGGGAGCCGAAGTCGCCAGCTACATCGACAAGGGTAACCTCGTCCCGTTCAGCATCATCATCAACGTGATGGAATCGATCGTGCGCGCCACGCCCGCCCATCAGAAGATCCTCTTCGACGGCATCCCGCGCGACGCCGACCAGAAGAAAGAATTCGATCGCACCATGCAAGAGACCGGCCGCGCCTTCCGCTGCATCCAACTTTCCATTCCGCCCGAGATGGCCGTCGCGCGTCTGAAGAAACGCGCCGAGCTCGACGGCCGCCTCGACGACAGCCAGATCGAATACATCGAGCGGCGTCTGTCGATCTTCGCGCAAAAGACACTCCCCGTCATCCAGTCGTACGCCGCGCAGGGCAACCTCACTGTCGTCGACGGGATCGGCACGCCGGACGAAGTCTACCAACGCCTGGCCGCAGCTCTGGGCTGAGCGCCAGCCCTGATCTACACTGCCGCCGTGGGACAATTCCAACAGTTTTCAGAGGCCGAACTCTCGTCTCTCCGCCGCGGAGGGAAGATTCTGCAGGACTGTCTCAAGACCGTCGCCGCGGCCGTACGCCCCGGCATCACGACCGGTGAACTCGATCAGATCGCCGAGCGCTTCATCCTCGAGCGCGGCGGCCGGCCGGCCTTCAAGGGCTACCACGGATTTCCGGCCACGCTCTGCATCTCGGTGAACGAGCAGTGCGTGCACGGCATCCCCGGCGACCGCGAACTTCTGGAAGGAGACATCGTCTCGCTCGACGGCGGCGTCATCCTCGACGACCTGTACACCGACGCCTGCGTCACAGTCGGCGTGGGCCAGATTTCGGCCGAGGCCAAAAACCTGATTGAAACCGGTGAAGAAGCGCTAAAAATTGCGGTAAAAACCGCTAAAGCCGGCGTACGCATCGGAGACATCTCCGCCGCCGTCCAGCAGTACGTCGAAGGCCGAGGCTTCACGATCGTCCGCGCCCTTACCGGCCACGGCCTCGGCAGTACGCTCCACCAGTTCCCCGACGTGCCGAACTTCGGCAAGGCGGGCACGGGCCCGGTCCTCCCGGTCGGTGCCCTCATCGCCGTCGAACCGATCGTCTCGGCCGGCGGCGCCAACATCCGCGAAGAATCTGACGGCTGGACGATTTGCACAGTCGACAATTCCCTCGCCACACACAGCGAGCACACCATTCTCATCACCGAACGGGGGGCGGAGATCATCGCCTGAGCCAATATTTATACTTCACAATATATTTTAATTAATGCAAGTAAAAATTGGGAGAGATGGGCGAAAAAGGGAAATTTTGCTTGTCGTTGCGTCAACGGCTAGATAGGATACCGCGGCTTTTTCGAGCGTAACGCTCCCGTTACCCCACTCGTCTGGCGCTCATGGCCAAAGACGTGATTGAACTCATCGGCATCGTCATCGAGACGTTTCCGAATGCCACCTTTCAGGTCAAAATCTTGAGCCCCCAGGCGAAAGATCACGAGCTCCTCTGCCACCTCGCCGGACGTATGCGCGTCAACCGCGTGCACATCCTCCCGGGTGACAAGGTCCGCGTCGAAATGACGCCGTACGATCTGCAGAAAGGCCGTATCACCTATCGCTTCCGTTCGGACCAGGTGATTAACCCCGACGGAACCGTTACACTGCCGCCCCCCTCGTCTTCAACCCCTCCTCCTCGCCGCCGTTAATCCCCCGCCCCCATGAAGGTCCGCCCATCCATCCGCCGCATCTGTAAAGACTGCCAGATCATCCGCCGCCGAAGTGGCAAGGGATGTCAGGGCCGCCATGGTCGCCGCAAAGCGTTGAAGCCCGTCTTGCAAGTGCGTTGCAAGGTCACACCGAAGCATAATCAGCGTCAGGGCTGATTCTCATCCACCTCCTCTTCTCTCCTTATGGTCCGCATCTCCGGAGTCATCCTTCCCGAAAAGCGTCTGCCCTATGCGCTGACTGCGATTAAGGGTATCGGCGTGCCCTTGGCGCGCACGATCGTCCGCGAGCTTGAGCTCGATCCGCTGCTCAAATCCAGCGAGTTGAACGAAGAGCAGGAAGCGAAGCTTCGCGCCCGCATTGAGAAGGAGACCGTGGAAGGTGAACTGACGCGCCGCATCTCCGTGGACCTGAAGCGTCTGCAGGACATCGGCACGTGGCGCGGCTACCGCCACAAGAAGAAGCTCCCGTCCCGCGGTCAGACCAGCCGCCGCAACGCCCGCACCAAGCGTGGTAAGAAGAAGACGGGTCTCTCCGGCCGCACGACCCTGACCAAGACCTGATCCTGCCTCCCGCCTTTTCTCCACTCCTATGGACACCCCCGAGAAGAAGACCGACACCGCCGCTCCCGCCGCTCAAACGGCTGCCGCCACGACCGCCCCTGCGGCCGAGGGCGACGCCGCAGCTGCGCCGAAGAAGCGCCGCAAGGTGAAGCGTCTGGTCAAGAAGGCTCGCGCCTGCATCAAGGCCGGCGAGAACAACACGATCGTCTCGATCACGGACATGGAAGGCAACGTCCTCGCCTGGAGCAGCTCCGGCTCCTCCGGCTTCGAAGGTACGCGCAAGTCCACGCCGTACGCCGCCAAGGTTGCCGCCGAGAACGCCGCCATGAAGGTGGCCATCTACGGCGTCGAGAGCCTCCAAGTGGAAATGAAGGGCATCGGACCTGGACGCGAGCAGGCCATCCGCGGTCTGCAAGCTGCCGGCCTCAACCTGGATGCCATCATCGATGTCACACCTATTGCCCACGGTGGCTGCCGCCGCTCGCGCCGCCGCCGCGTCTGATCCTCCTCGCCTCTCCCTCTCTTCACCCTCGCCTCTTCCTATGAAGTACAACGGACCCAAAGCTCGCAAGTGCCGCCGCCTCGGAATGAACCTGTACGGCAGCGACAAGTACGACCGCGTGATGCAGAAAAAGCCGTTCGGCCCGGGCAAGAACGCCAAGTTCCGCCCGTCCCGCCCCTCGGAATACAGCAAGCAGCTCACGGAGAAGCAGCGCGCCCGCGACATCTACGGTCTGTCCGAGTCGCAGTTCCGCCGCCTCTACAAGGAAGCCACGACATCGACCGGCCAGACCGGCGACGCCATGAAGCGCCTCCTCGAACAGCGCCTCGACAACGCCATCTACCGCGCCGGCTTCGCCATGACGCGCCTCCAGGCCCGTCAGTTCGCCGGCCATGGCCTCTTCCAGGTCGACGGCGTCCGCGTCACGGTCCCGTCCTTCCGCGTGAAGCCGGGTCAGGTCATCACCATGCGCCAGAAGAATAAGGACGGCGTGCTCATCACGAACATCCTCGAGGCCCAGGCCAAGCACAGCGCCCCGAAGTGGATGAAGGTGAATCCGGCCAGCCGCAGCTTCGAAGTCCTCGCCATCCCCGGCCCGGAGGATGCCGAACAGGCCGTCGACATGCGCCAGGTCATTGAGTTCTACTCTCGCAACTAAACCCTCCCTCCCCCTCTCCCCCTTCCTCCACCGCTTATGCATATCATCCAGGAAGAAATCGGTTTGCCAGTATTCTCGGCGAGCTCCGGTGCGAGAGGCGACTCGTCCCACAAGGTCTTCTCCATTTCGCCTCTGCCCCCGGGATTCGGCATGACGCTCGGCAACTCGCTGCGCCGCGTGCTGCTCTCCAGCTTGCCCGGTGCAGCCATCACGTCACTGCGCGTCCGTGGTGCCCAGCACGAGTACTCGGCCCTCAAGGGTGTGAAGGAGTCACTCGTCGACATCGTCCTCAACTTGAAGCAGGTGAAGCTAAAGAAGCACAGCAAGGACGTCCAAACGATCAGCTTGTCCGTGAAGGGCCCGAAGGTCGTCACGGCCAAGGATTTGGAACTGCCGAGTGACATCGAGCTCATGAACCCCGATCTCGTCCTCATGACGATCGAGAAGGGCGGCGCCATCGACGCCGAAATGACCGTCGAGAAGGGTGTCGGTTACGAAATGGCCGCCGAGCGCAACCGCAAGCACCACGAAGCTGGTCTCATCCACATTGATTCCATCTTCAGTCCGGTTGAGAAGGTGAAGTACGAAGTCCTGGCTGCCCGTGTCGGCCAGCGCACGAACCTTGAGAAGCTCATCATTGAAGTCCAGACGAACGGCTCGCTGACGGCCGAGGATGCCATGCAATTCTCGAGTCAGCTGCTCCAGAGCTACTTCGGCTACTTCGGCAGCGACAAGAAAACGGTTGAGCCCGAATTCATGGCTGATTTCTCCCGCACCGCCGCCCCCCAGGCTGAAGAGTCTACGAGCAGCGGCAGCCCGACGAAGGAGAGCTACACCCCGATCGAGATCTTGAACCTCTCCCCGCGCACCTTGAACGCTCTCATCAACGCCGGCGTCGGCTCGATCGAGCAGCTCACGAAGTGCACGGAATCGATCCTCAGCAACTTCCGTGGATTCGGCGCCAAGGCCTTGGACGAAGTGAAGGCCACCCTGGCTTCCCGTGGCCTGTCACTCGCCAGTGAAGGCGAGGAATAAACTTGCTTCCCAACCGTTCTCCCCGTATCTTCCCGCACCCATGCAGCACCGCAAGAATCGCCTCCGGCTCAGTGGTAAACCCCAGCATCGTCGCATGACGGAGCGAAACCTCGTCACGTCGCTGCTCCTGTACGAGAACATCCGCACGACGAAGAAGCGCGCCAAGGTCATCCAGCCGCTCGTTGAGCAGATCATCACGCTCTCGAAGACCAAGACCCCGCAGCTCGCCATCCGCTCCATCCAGACGATGGTGACGCACGAGAATGCCTGCCGGAAGGTGATGGAGGTGCTTAAAGATCGCTACGCCAAGAGAGGTTCGGGCTACACCCGCCTCGTCCCCGTCGGCGCCCGCAAGGGTGACGGCGCCTCGCTCGTCGACCTGTCGCTCCTCGACGGTGAGACGACCGCCGCTCCCGCCACCAAAGCCTAATCATGAAGACCTCCACGATCCCCGTCGCCCCGAACGCCGCTTGGCGCGTTGTTGATGCCGAAGGCCAGAACCTCGGCCGCTTGGCCGTCAAAGTGGCTGCCGCCTTGCTTGGCAAGGATAAGGCCACGTTCTCGCCTCACCAGATGTGTGGCGACCACGTCATCGTCCTGAACGCCGGCAAGCTCCTGCTGCCGCCGAAGAAGAGCCTGCGCAAGGTCTACTACCGCCACACCGGTCACCCGGGCGGCCTCAAGACCGTCTCGCTCGAGGATATGATCGAGAAGAACCCTGAAGAAGTGATTGCGCGCGCCGTGAAGGGCATGATGCCCTTGAACCGCATGCGCACGACCCTCCTCAAGCGCCTCCATGTGTTCACGACGGGTGAGCACCCCTACGCTGCTCAGAAGCCTACTCCCCTCTCCCTGTAACGTATGACCGAGAAGAAGTCCTCCTTCATTGGCGCGACAGGCAAGCGCAAGTCGTCGATCGCCAGCGTCCGCATCTATCAAGGTGGCGACGGTGAGTACACCGTGAACGAACTGCCCATCAAGGCCTATTTCCACGGTTTCCAAACGGAGAACGCTCTGGCGCCTCTGGCGCTCGTGGGTATGGAGAAGTCGGTTGACCTCGAAGTCCGCGTCATCGGCGGCGGCAAGGTGTCGCAGAGCGACGCTGTTCGCCACGGCATCTCCCGCGCGTTACTCCTCATCAACCCCGAACTCCGCAGCGAACTGAAGCGCGCCGGATTCCTCCGCCGTGACAGCCGCATCAAGGAGCGCAAGAAGCCGGGTCTGCACCGCGCTCGTCGCGCGCCGCAGTTCAGCAAGCGCTAAGCGCTCAGCTCCGGAACCAAGCGGGCAAGCTGTTCCGCCAAGCCGGCGGCACCAGGTTGACGATACCTCCCTTGAAACCACGATTCAGGAGGTCACCGATGACTTTACCAATGGCAGCCCACTTGCTGGCTTCCCAGGCGGCCTTACCGACGGTACGCGACCAGCGCGCGGCCCGGTTGAAGCCGAGCCATTCCATAGGCTTGCTGAGCAGCCAGGCACCGCCGCCGATGAGCGCACCGAAGACGGGCAGGCGCAGGGCCGGCGGAATGTACTGCTGGTAGGCCTCAGTGGCGCGATTGACCGTCTGAGAGGTCCACTGGGCGGCCTGCGTGTCGGAAATTCCCATCGTGTTGGAGGCGCTGCGCACGCCACTCGCAAGCTGCTCGGCACCCCGCTCCATGTACATGGTCAATTGGTCGAAGGGATCACCTACTCCAATGGCACCGGCACGAATCGTTTCGCGCGCCGACACGAGTTCGGCGCGGGTGCTGCCCTGCAAGGCTCGAAGAGCATCGAAGAGACGCGGTTGACTGCCCGAACGGGCAGCATCGAAGAACGCCGTCACTTCGGGCAACGTAGCGTGAGGACTAACGGACGTCGCGACACTCTGCAATTGGCGACGAGTGGCTTCGGGAAGGTTTGCGTTCTCACCGAGGAGTTCGAGCGTGGGGGGCGTCATGGAAAGGGAGTTGGTATGTGGCTCCAGTATAGCGTTTTTAGGCGTTTAGATCAATAAAGACCCCCTCGCATGCGAGGGGGCCGAAGATGCCAATGCATCATTTCTGAAGGATTTGGGCGGCCAAACGGCCGATACCACCAACCGCGATCAGGTCAGGAGTGCTCACAATGGCCTCATGCCACGGGCGGAACTGCACCTCAGTCCCGTTCTTCGCCTTCCAGTTGGGATGCGTGAAGCTCCCATCAGGAGCCGGTTGCATCTCGCCGGGAGGCAGCTTGGCCGCGAAGACCTTGAGACCCTGACCAGCGGCAATATCAACCTCGAAGTAGTTGCGGTCGATCGCCATGGGCAGCCCGGTGACGGGGGCGGGTGCCGAAACGTCGGCGTGTGCCTCATCATGGGTCTCACGACGCACGGCGACCTCGTGGGTCTCGTGCGGGTTCTTGAAGCCGCCGATGGCACACGGGTACGTGCCGCCCAAGTTCACACGCGCTTCGGGCAGCAGACCGACATAGAGCGTCTCACTCAGAACGACATGGGGCAGGATGATCGCCCCTCCGGAGTGCTCGAAGCGCCAACCGGTGTGGCCGTCGCGCTGATCGAAACCAAAGCGCAAGATGCCGTACTTCGAGGTGGCGACGAACCGCCGGACCTGGCCCACTTGGTCCAGGTCGACCTCTGTCTTCCAGAGGCCACTCTTCTCTGCGGGGATGGGAAGGAACACGGTCCAAACCTCCAACAAAACCAATCCAGTAATCAACAACGCGAACGACGGGGTATCCATCCACTCGGAAGGATATTACTATCATCTACTATTTTTTGTTTTTTGCAAATTTTTCGCCAGCAGACCGACATGTGTGAAGAAAATGGACGCTCTGGAGCGTGCCTTCTATAGTGCCGACGGACGTGTCCTCCCCACTCATGCCGGTGGCCTGGGTCGGGTTTGCGTCTCATGCCTTATCGCCTCCACCTTGCCTGCCGATCCGCCCACGCTCTCAACGCCCTGGATTCACTTCAGTCTCACGTCCCTCCGGGCGCTGAGCGATGCTGAAGACCGCCACTTCTGGACAACGACCCGCTTCGTGCTGGTCGCTCGTCTCATCGAGCGCTATCTCGGCCAACAGCCCATCCAACTGCTCGATGTCGGCTGCGGTAGCGGCGGCTTGCTGCGCGCCCTACGCCATCGTTGGCCGACGGCTACGCTCGCCGGTCTCGACGGACATGAGGAGGCACTAGACCTTTGCCGCACCAAATCCGGCGGTGAGGATCTACACCTGATCCACCACCACCTGACGGACATGCAGACGTTGCGTCTTGAAACGCAGCCAAATGTCGTCGTCCTACTCGACGTCTTGGAGCACCTTGATGATCCGGCCGCCGTGGTCCGCGATCTTGCCGGCCGCTTGGCGACCGGCGGCATCATGATTGTGTCAGTGCCAGCACTGCCACTGCTCTGGACGGAACGAGATGTGTTTCTGGGCCACCGTAAGCGCTACCGACGCAGCGACCT
The DNA here is from genome assembly GCA_964635215.1 of uncultured Candidatus Peribacteria bacterium. GTDB lineage: Bacteria > Patescibacteriota > Gracilibacteria > Peribacterales > Peribacteraceae > JAGOUB01. Next base: position 39,307 of record CAZWNJ010000001.1, read on the forward strand.
CGCGGCACTCTTGAGCGATGCGGGATTGCATGTCCAACACTCAAGCTACCTCTTCGCGGCGCTATTCTTCCCGGTGTTCGTCTTCCGTCGACTTACGGCCAGACTGCTGGGATTGGCCGGTCAGGACATGGAGCACAGCGAGCTCAAAGTCTGGCCCATCCTCAATACCCTTGCAGCCTGGTGGTGTCGCTTGGAACTCGAAATCGCCCTGCGCTGCACGCTCCCCTGGGGAACGTCGGTCTACTGTCTCGCACAGAAATAACGACACGAAGGTTTAGACGGTGACGTCGCCACTCTCGCGTTCCGTGCGAAGAGCAGTTTCGGTGCCGCCGCTCTCGCCCGAGCGGAAGACACCGGCATCGAGACCGGGGAAATTCTTCTTCGTCTCTTCATCGGCACGTCGGTGGGCTTCACCGTAGGTCAGCCCTTCGCTCAAGAACTTCACCAGGTAATAGTCGTAGGGCGTATCGAAGTTACGACTGCGTGTACCGTCGGGCAGACGCAGCGACGCATCCGTCGTCCGAATAGGATTCGGCAATTCGGGCTTCGTCTGGATGAAGACGCTGATGCGGCCGGCTTCGCCGGGGGCACGGAAGAGAGCGGCCATTTCACCGCTACGGAAACCGCCGCTATTGCAGCAGTTCATGCGCAGCGTGAAGCGACAGTCACGGAATTTCGGCTTGTTGAAGAGCGCCATCAGCGCAGCTGGCTCAATGCGTAGTTGGCGTCTGTCTGGCGTAGTGAAGTAGACGGCATTGGTGTCACCGTGCACCGAGAAGTACAGGTAGTGGTTCTTAATGCCGCGACCTAACGCGCCGTCAAAGCGGGCCTCAAGAACATCGAGAAGATTCGAGGTCGCCGGGAATGTGTCATTGCCCGAGCCCACGACGTTGTAACGACTGCCACCACCGAGACTGCCCAGGAATGATCCGAAATGACGAGCATGGTTTTCTTCGGTGGGATCAGTCTGATCGAAGACGCCGGTATAGAGAATGGGCTCACCTCGAGGCAGGTCGAATCGGGCCACGCCGGCGGCGTCGGCACTCTCGCTGGCACGGCGCGTCACGGCGGTCCGCAGCTTTGACTTAATCGCGGACGTGTCCATGCGGTTAAAGGGAAAGAGCTCCGCAGTACTTCCACCGGTCTGCATGAGCGCATCGGGGTCGCCAACAAAAACGAGGCGCGACGTCCCGGAGACGAATTCACGAATCTTGAATTTGCGAACCGTGGCGCCATCCGTCCATTCCAGCGTGTACTCCGTACCGCTCTTTGTCAGTTTCAATCCGTCACTCTCGCCAAGAGCGTTATCGAGGGTCGCTCTGGTGCGCAGAGTCATAATTTGCGTGAAACGACGGAACTGCGACTCAGGATTATCGGCCTCGGTTCTCACCCAATTGATACGACTCGCAATAAAGGCCTGGGCGTCAGGGCCATAATTGAGGCGGGAGAAGTTACGCGGGGTTTCAACGGGCGTTGGCCTCGGCGATGGATTGGGCAGATCGAGCCGCGGCGTCGTTTCGCTTGTGGAAGACGTCGTACCGCCAGTTCGCGGGCGCACACGGGGCGATGGCCGAGGGCTCTCCTCCGGGCGCGGCTCACCCGTCGATCCAGGGGGAACGCGACGAGGACGCACGCGGGGCGATGGCAGAGGATTTTCCTCCGGGCGCGGCTCACCCGTGGATCCAGGGGGAACGCGACGAGGACGCACGCGGGGCGATGGCAGAGGATTTTCCT
>CAZWNJ010000001.1:41140-108843 GCA_964635215.1 uncultured Candidatus Peribacteria bacterium
GATCCAGGGGGAACGCGACGAGGACGCACGCGGGGCGATGGCAGAGGATTTTCCTCCGGGCGCGGCTCACCCGTGGATCCAGGGGGAACGCGACGAGGACGCACGCGGGGCGATGACGCAGTATCAATGTCTTCCGTCTCCACTCCGGGAGGCGTCGTACCCGGACGGGTGCGCGGACCGGGACGCCGACCAGCGCGCGGCGTGGACGAGTCTCCAGATGGCAGCTCATCCGAACCCGACGGTGCGCCAGAACCATTTGTCGCAAAAAAGCGGCGGGCCTGCTCCAGACGATACTGGCGAACCATGGCATAACGCTGCGCCGGATCGGTCGTTCGATCGCGGATCGCGCGCAGTCGCGCCAGAGCGGCTTCATCAGGTCGACCGAGCCCCGGACCATCTCCCTCCGGCATCGGCTCGGGCTGATCAGCACCCAGGTGCTGGCGAAGCAAACGCCGTTCGGCATGCCTATTCCATGACTGAGAGAAGATGTTCATTTGGTTGTGGATTTCTCACCAGTATATCGAATATCGAGCTTTTCTTCAATATCCAGCTCCCAAACCGCCCTTTAGGAAAGGCCCACCCTCCTTGTACACTGCCAACCGTGCCAGACGCCCCTCCCACTGCCGCACCGAACTCTGGATTGAGCCAGAAAGACGCAGCCGAACGCCTACTTCTAGACGGACCGAATACCTTGGCGGAACAGCACCGGACGCCGTTTTTACTGCGTCTAGCGGGGAAATTCCTCAATCCCCTCGTTCTCATCCTCATCTTCGCCAGCGTCGTATCCTTTCTCACCGGAGAAGAGTCGCAGGTCGCGATCATTGCTGTCATCGTCCTGGCGAGCGTCATCATCGAGATGGTCCAGGAACAACGCGCTGATAACGCCATTGAGCAGTTGCGCCGCCAAGTCGCACTGCACGCCAACGTGAGACGCGACGGCCAGTGGACCGATTTACCCGCACCAGAACTGGTCGTCGGGGATGTCGTGCGCCTGGGAGCCGGTGACGTCGTGCCCGCTGACGTCACTCTGATCCGTTGCAACAACCTGCTCATCAACGAATCGATTCTGACTGGCGAGTCGTTTCCTCAAGAAAAAAGTGTGCAAGCCGGTACGGACAACGTGAACCTCGCCTTCCTCGGTACACAGGTGCTCTCTGGCGAGGGAGAGGGCGTCGTCACCGCTACCGGCAAGCGCACGGCAATGGGGAAGATTGCGGGCTCGCTCTACAAGGAGAAGCCGCTCACGACTTTCGAACAAGGCATGCGCTCCTTCGAGCGCCTGATGCTGAAGATGACGGTCATCTTGCTGCTGGTCGTGCTCGTGGGCCAGACGCTTCTGCACCATCCCTTCACCCAGTCGCTACTCTTCGCTATCGCCCTGGCCGTCGGCCTCACGCCCGAACTTTTGCCAATTATCGTGACGGTGACGCTCTCGCGCGGAGCGCTGCGCATGGCCGAAAAAGGCGTGATCGTGAAGAGCCTGCCGGCGATCCAGAACCTCGGCAGTATGGATGTACTCTGCACCGACAAGACCGGCACGCTCACGGAGAACGAAATCATCCTCGAGCGCTACGAGGATTCTAGTGCCGCTGAAAACAAAGACGTCCTGCTCTACGGCCTGCTCGGGAGCATGTTTCAGACGGCGATGAAGAGCCCGCTCGAAGAGGCCGTCTTGAAACACAGTGGCGAGGTGGATGTCTCCGCCTTCGCACACATCGATAACATCCCATTCGACTTTGCCCGGCGTCGCCTATCGGTGGCCGTCATGCACGGCAACGAGCGGCTCCTTCTGACAAAGGGCGCGCCGGAAAGCGTGCTTGACTGCTGCACCGCCGTCCGCGGCCGTGACGGTTCGGATACACCACTCGATAGCGTCAGAACCCAGCTGGAAACCCGTTTCGCAACGTTGAGCGAACAAGGATTCCGCGTGCTGGCAGTTGCTCTCCGTCCACTTGCAGACGGTGAGCCTATGCAGCCGGAAACCGAACGCAACCTGATCTTCATCGGCTTCATGGCCTTCCTTGATCCGCCCAAGCAGAGTGCCAAGACGTCGCTCCTCCGCCTCGGTGAACAAGGCATCCGCATCGTCATCCTGACCGGTGACAATGAGCACGTCACCCGCCATGTCTGTCAGTCACTTGAGCTACCCATCGCCGGTATCCTGAACGGCTCCGTCGTCGAGGAGCTCGATGACGAGGCTCTCAGTGAACGACTGCTCTACACGACGATCTTCGCCCGCTTAAACCCTGATCAGAAGCTGCGCATCATCCGGCTCCTGCGGAAAAACGGTTCAGTCGTAGGGTATCTTGGCGACGGCGTGAACGACGCTCCATCGCTGCACGAAGCCGATACCGGCCTCTCGGTGGAGAACGCCTGCGACATCGCCCGTGAGTCGGCCGACTTGATCCTGCTGCACAAGGATCTGCATGTGCTCTGCGACGGTGTCGCCGAAGGACGTCGCACGCACAGCAACGTCATGAAGTATCTGATGATGGTGACGAGTAGCAATCTCGGCAACATGGTGAGCGTCGCCATCGCTTCGGTAGTGCTGCCGTTCCTGCCGATGCTGCCGGTGCAGATTCTGCTCAACAACCTCGTCTATGACTTGTCACAATTGCCCATCGCCGGTGACAACGTGGACGCCGAGCAAATCAGCACGCCGAGACGGTGGGATATCTCATTCCTCCGACGCTTCATGCTCGTTTTCGGACCCGTCAGCTCAATCGGCGACTTGCTGACATTCCTGACGTTGCTCTTCGTGATCCACGCCTCACCGGCCGTCTTCCAGAGTGGCTGGTTCATGGAATCACTCATCACGCAGTCGCTCGTCGTCTTCGTCATCCGCACACGCCGCCTGCCCTTCTGGAAGAGCAAACCGGCCCTGCTCCTACTCGCTGGTTCCCTCGCCTCAACGGCTATTGCTCTTATTCTCCCCTTTACGCCACTTGGAAGTCTCTTTGGTCTCGTGGCCCCGCCGCCGCTCTTCCTCCTGCTCCTCGTTGGCCTAGTCGGCCTCTACCTCTTCATGGTTGAAATGACGAAGGGGATGTTCTTCCACCGGCTCGCGCGCCAGACGTTCAACCGTCACCACCGCGAATTAGCGCCGATGTCATGATGGACCGGGCGGGATGTACATGATGAGGATGATGGAGCTCCCTAGTAGAAGAAGTTAGAACAATTCTAACAGGTTCCAAATACTATGCCTCGCTGAGTTAGGCGATTTCATCGTCACCAACGTCATGTCGTCACTTATTCCCTAGCCTAAGCCAAAATATGAATGTCTTTATACCACCTCATGGCACAATATAGCTATGCAGCCGACCGTCACCACGAAGCAACTTACGGCCAATCAAAAAAATGCCATGCTTGGCGGTGTGAAGACTGATGCTGGGAAATCTGTATCCAGTAAAAATGCGACAAAATACGGAATATTCTCTAGGGCGGTAGTCCTGGAAGAGATCGAAGACGAAGAGCTTTATAACGATATGCGATCACAGTACTTCAGAGAGCTGTTACCTGTGGGGATTATTGAAACAACCCTCGTAGACAGGATAGTTTCGCTTCAGTGGAGGCTTGCGCGTATCACGAGAGCGGAAAGCGCGATGGTCTTGAAAAGCCGCATGGATGCCAGAATGAAGCACACACTTGAGGACGAACAGCATCTACTCCTACATGCTGAGCGGCCTACAATCGACTATGTAGAGCATTTTCGAACAAGCCTCGTATGTAAGTCATTGGTTGATTCAGTTGATAATTTTGTTACTGCATTGGACTGGTTTGGACTCCCTTTAAGCCCACATTTTCGTGAACAACTGAATGATAGGTTCGGCACAACGCATGAATTTTCGCAGATTAAACATATCTTAGATTTTGATTTTATTGCTCAGTCGCGGGTTGGTTGCATGAAGTTGGAGGCAGTCCTTTGGAAGGACAGGATCGCTGATCCTGAGTTATCGGAAGAAAATAAAAAGACTTTGATTGATATGACAACAATCGCCCGCGAATTCGCAGGATACATGCTGAAGAATGCACAGGTACGGTTGCGGATGTGGGAGGAAATGGAATCACAACGAGATAGTGCAGATGAAGATTCTAAATTAGTTCCACCAGAGAAGGAGATGCTGGCGATTCACCGAGGGGAGTCCAATCTGCACCGAATGTTCATGCATTCACTTCACGAGCTTCAGAGACTCCAGAGCGCCAGACAGGGCAATCAGCCTCCTTTAGCCGCTGCAGTTGATGTAAATATGAACAATGAAAATGGGTTCGATTTGTAAAATTACTCTTTCTGCTATGTCTACACTCGACCTCATCATCAAGGAAAACCCGCAAAAGCCCGAAGAATCGGAGATGGCCTATGCAGATCGTATGGATGATCTCGCATTCCCTCGGTTTGTTGAAAAGCAATCCAAGAAGAAGCTGACCAAAACAGAATATGAGGAGGCAATGGAAGTGGAGAAACGGGTGATAGCGCGAAGGACGCTTCATACAGGATTGCTATCCACCGCCATCACCGATCAGCAGCTCAGACCGGCCGCTGAGAGGCTTCATAAAGAGCTTCTGGAGGAATTCAAAGGCGACACGGCTGTGAAGCGCGTTCTCATAGACCGTTTGGTATCTGCATGGAGCATGTGCTGGTCCTACGAAAAGATGCTGTATGGGTCAAAGTATCAATCCAGTGAGAACGACACGAAAATCTCCTTTGATTACAATCCCGACAAAACCAAGTACCTGAAAGAAGCACGATTGGGAATTGAGACGACAAATGATCAGATCATCCGGCTCACGCAAGCACTTCAAAACATCTGCTTCCCATCTATTCAGGTGAAAGCGAAGAACGCCTTCTTCGCTCAAAATCAGCAGATCAACCAAGGTGCTTCTCCTAAAGATTTAGCAAACTTTTCCGAGCCCTCTCATGCCCCAGACCCCTCTCGTAGAACGCTGCCAGAGACTTCACATTCATGATGTGCAAGCCGCAATTCCGTATGGAGTTCTAGCTACAACAATCCAGCTTGAGGGTGGTTTTGGTATGCAGGAGCTGCAAATTTCTGCATGTCGCACAAATCTTGATAACGGCTATCGATACTATTTGCTCTGCCCGCAATGCGGAAAGGCGTTCATGAGCCTCTACTGTCGGGACTTCGGTCAGTATGCCTGTCGAAAGTGTCTGGGTTTGTTCTACGCCTCCTCGATGCGAGTGGAGATCACTTGAAAGTGATCAGATCGTTGGACTCCATGCCAAATGCCTTGGCGATCTTTTCTAGGGTACTCAGCCTCATATCGCGGGGATTCTTGCTCTCATACCGCTGATAGTACTTGTACTCCATCTTGCATTTCCGGGCAGCATCTTCCTGTGTCCAGCCGCGATCCTCCCGGAGAGCTTTTAAGCGCTTTGCCAGCCGAATTCCTATGTCTGATGTCATCCTATAGATTATCGGGGTGGTTCGATACTCTTTACACCGTCATATGTGACGGTGTAGCCTTCAAGGCAACTATTTGCCTCCACCCTTGTATGAAGAGCGATCTCGTCAAATACGTCGCAATAGCAAGTTTTGTACTTAGCCTTTCTCCTCTCACTCTCGCGGCAAGCACAACCACGGGTGAGAATGCGACGGTTGCAAGAGTGATTGATGGCGATACCATCCAAGTGAAATTATCAAAGGGAGAAACTGAAAAAGTCCGCATCATCGGAATCGACGCGCCCGAAACTGTCGATCTGAGAAAGTCTGTTCAGTGCTTTGGGAAAGAGGCGGCAGCGAAAATGAAGAAACTCCTTACCCGAAAGAAAGTGATACTGGTAAAGAACCCTGCTGAAGACCGCGACAAGTACAAGCGACTCCTCCGATATGTTGAACTGAAAGACGAAGATATCGGCGCGACGATGATCCGTGAGGGCTATGCGTTCAGCTACAAGCTATTCCCTCACCCACGTCTTGAGGAATATAACGCGCTGGAGCAGCAGGCACGAGAAGACAAGAAAGGACTCTGGGGCGAGAAATGCAATCCCACAGGAGGTACAACCCAATCTTCTGCTTCCTCCGTTCAGAGCTCCGTCTCCAGTTCCTGCATAATCAAAGGCAATATCAATAGCTCCAAAGAACAGATTTATCATGTCGAAGGCTGCGGTAGCTACAACCAGACCACAATCGATACTTCCGCCGGTGAGAAGTGGTTCTGCTCTGAGACAGAGGCACAAGCCGCTGGCTGGAGAAAAGCTCTCAACTGCCCCTAATTCCCTCTATTCCTCTCCCTCCTATGGCATTGAAAAATCCTGCCGTCCTTCGCAAAATCTTCCTTGCCCTGCTCCCCGCTGCTGTCTTCACCCAGAACTATGCCTGGATGACAGCAAATACTTACGTGGGCATTGCTTTCCTCCTGATCTGGGCACTTATGATTTGGAGTGCGTGGCAGCTCACTGAGAAGCATCACGTCACTGAACGACTCCTCAGACAAACCGAGATTGCATTTTTTCTACTACCAGTTTCATCGATTGTCTTCATGTTCGTTATGGGTGCGAGGGCGGTGGGTAGTGCCCAAGGAGACGCACAGCAAGCAGGTGCAGCTATTGGAACTGCAATCGGAGGAGCGTTTATCGTGGGGCTGGCTTTCGTCATCGGTCTCATTGGCGGAATAATTATGCACTTGATTACCGGCAGCTACGATAAAAAGGCAGAGGCCTCGGGTGTGAAACAACCGGAAACGCTCTCGAACAAGAGCGGCATCGCTCTGTCTCTTGTAGGAGTTGTCGTCATCGCATTCGTTCTTGGGGCGGCTGGCGCAGCCTCCGGTCCTGCCTCATCTTCTCAAACGACCACAACGGATTCGCAAGCATCGCAAGCGCCTGCAGAGCCGCTTCTGGAGGTGAAGACTTGGAAATTCTATAATCAATATGGCTTTGTCCACATGGAAGGTGAGGTCGCCAATATCAGCGACCAGCGCCTGGAAAGTGTTGCGGCGGTCGCCACATATTACGATAAAGACGGGAACTTCGTTACATCGGATGACACGCTTATCGAATACAATCCTCTCATGCCAGGGCAGACATCGCCCTTTGAGGTGTTGACAACATACAACCCTGCTATTGAGAAAGGGGTGGTAACGTTCAAGTACCTCTTCGGGGAAAAGATTCCCGTGCGCTATGCAGAGAAAAAGTAAGTCTGATTGCACAGAATAGTCGTACTGTGTAATGAAGGTAGGGTGGAAGGGACGGTGTGCAGACGTATTGTCATCCTCCCTATATATGGCTCTTACCCCTGAACAGTTAAAGGCAGGTATCGAGTATTTTCAAATCCTGGCGAACATCAAACGTCGGCTCATCCTGGAAGGCAGACTGCATGAGCTCGAAGAAGAGCAGGAAAAAAGGAACCGCAAAAAGCAGTGATCTCTCCGTGCAACTGCACACCGTCGGATTTACTTAATTGAGCAAATCACCAGAAGAAGATAGGATTGCAAGGTGACGGAAAACACGCCTGCATCGGCTAGAAACAACACCGCAGGCGGTTCCGCTATGGCTGGCGGCGCTCATTTTCAGGCGCAAGCAGTGACATGGTTCGCGGTGCAAGTGTTGCTCAGGACGCCTATCGGCCAGAACTTCAGCCTCCCCGACCCATCGGTGCCGGAACGCATTACCTGTGAAACCGAGGAATCTGTTGATGACATTCGAGTGGATTTATCAAAGGAAGAATCTCTCTGTTGCCAATGCAAACGGTCGTTGAGCCTCTCCATCAAGGCGAAAAGTCCGATGGGCTCCACTCTCGCACAGTGCTATGCGCAGTTGCAGCGTCCTCGCGTCGGGAAAGGCGAGCAGCAGTTTGTCGTTATCTATGGCGAAAGTAACGGAAACCTCTCTACGCTGAAAAGGCTCCTTGAGCGATACCGGGGAACTGCTCCCGGAACATCGCTCTCCGATGCTCCCAGGAACAAAACTGAAATTGCAGTCGCCCAAAAAATGGGGACGCTATTCGCCGCTCTTGAGAATGAAACTTGTAAGGGAATCGTTGGCAGAGCTGAAGAAATTCTACGAAGGCTACATCTAATCCATCTCCAATTTGAACCCGGCGAGTCCGATCACACCCTCACGCTCACTGCACTCCAGCACAATCTTCTGCAAGATCCTACGAAAGCTCTGCAGACCATAGATACATTGATGCGAATGGGAAGCGATCTCGCTGTGGAAAGGAAATCCGTAGGAAGAGCGCAGATACGACAAGAGCTTTCCCGCGTCGATATTGCCCTAAAGGAAACACTCGATTACAGGGATGATCTGCGTCGGCTCTCTGCGCTCTCTGAAAGCGAAATCCATGGAGACAGCGCAAAGCACAAAAAAGCAATAGCAATCGGCGGGAATGAGATCACTGTCATGAGGCCTATCGTTGAAGTAATGTTCGAGATGGCGCAGAAGGGTTCCTTTCTCATTACGGGAGGTGCTGGCGATGGGAAAACGGGCTGCCAGCTTTCTCTTGCGGAGAAACTGGAGGAATCGGGAAAGAAAGTCCTGTATTGGCCAGCGGACTCCCTCCAGCAAAGCTCGGTCCATGAAATGCAGACGGTTTTGCAGCTTCAGCATCGCTGGCAAGAATTGTTTGAAGAACTTGGAGACGGAGGGTATCTGATCATCGATGGTCTCGATGCCCTGAGAGACACGGAATCGCAAGGCGCGTACCGGAAGCTCATGCGCATTGCGATGGAAGCGGGCATGCATGTCGTTGCATCGATCCGTTCCTTCGATCTCCAATACGCTCGTGATCTGCATGATCTTTTTCGCGGCGTAAACAACGCCCAGGCAAAGTACGCGAATCCTGTCTTCAGTAACGTCCATCACATTCAAATACCGGAGCTGAAAAAAGAAGAGTTCCAGCAAGTTCTTGATCGTCTCCCGGCTGTCGCAGACATCCTCCAAAAAGTCCCTGCGCTTGAACCGATCACGAGGAATCTGTTCAGTCTCGACCTCCTCTGTCGCTTGCTGAGCGGCGGTGCCACCGTCGCGGACCTCACTCCCATTTCGACGCAGGGCGAGCTCTTCGAGCTTTTCTGGGACCGGCGCATTCGATCTGATGCGACACTGGCCGCAACGTTGGAGGCAGATCTTGAAGGAATCATCGAAAGGATGGTCAGTAGCCGTAAGCTACAGGTGCCCCTTGGAAAGGCGGCAGACGACACACGAAAGGTACTCTTCAGCGTGGAGATCCTGCGCCATCCATCGATGCCCGAAGGGTATCTGCCAGCTGATGATCTGGTTGAGTTTCGCCACCATCTGCTTTTTGATTACGCCGCCGAGCTTCTCTTCGTACGCAAGCGACGCAGGGAGCTAGCGAAGGAACTCTCATCTGAGGATACATGGGGCTTGTTCCTGCGTCCGAGTCTCATTCTTTTCCAGCGGTATCTATGGGCAAAAGCGAGAAAGGAGTTTTGGGAGGTCTTCCAATCGCTTGAGTCGCCGAGCGTCCCGCCGTTGCAACGCATCCCCGGATATATCATCATCGCCGAAGAGACTAAGGAAGTGAGCGAGCTTGATCCGCTTCTCGCAAAAGGAAAGGGCTCAGATCCTTCGCCAGTTCAGGGTGTGGTTTCCGCTCTTGAATTTTCAGCAGGCCGTGGCCAGTTCACTGAAAAATCACAGGAATGCTGGCTTGCATGGGCTGAGAAGCTCATTGCGACTGAGAATAGTCATTTGGTGCATCTAGGAAGACGTATCTTGGAAGTCGCAGCTACCCACCATGAGAAACTCTCAAAAGAGGCGAAGCGCCTCATGAACGTGGGGGCAATTGCACTCGCTGAATTCTATTGGAAACAAGGCAAAGGTAGTGCCATGCTCTCTCGACCATTGGGTTGGATCTGCAAAACAATCGGATCAAATAAAGCAGCATCTATCGCTGCACTTCGGCGAGGCTTCGATCCGAAGGAAATGAGCAAAATCGGCTATCAGGGCGGTGAATTTATCGCGTTCAATGTGGAGCACGTCTGGAATGAAGCACCTGAACTTGTCGTTGAGATGTTCAAAACCATCTTCGCGCATTCGGAAATGGATGACTCCCAGACGGAACCGATGGGTGGGCAAATACTTTCGATTACAAGCAACAAGCGTCAGGATTTTGCGGGCATAGGTCACTCTCTTGCGGAAAAGTTTCCTGAATTTCTCAAGGATAAACCTATTCACGCGACCGAAGCCTTGGTAGTAGCAATTCATAGTAAGCTGCAAAAAGAAGATCGTTGGCTTGATGACCCCGCCATTCACAATCTGCAATGGGACAAAGACAATGTGCAACTCATCGAAGATGGATGTTACATCTGGGATGATGGTCAATATCCAGATGAAGAAGAACGAATGTTGGAAGATTGGGAGAACTTTTTGATTGAATTGGGAAACAAGCCAGACGCGCAATCGGTTTGGGTAGGCATCAGGAACATACTGATCAGAGAGCCAGTTTGTGCGGCCTTCTATCGAAGACTCCTGCGTGCTGCATCACAGGCTCCTGAGTTTTTTGCTAGTAGAGTTGGTAGTTTGTTATTAAATACACCAATACTACTTGAAGCGCAGACCGAGACTGAAGCGCGTGCATGCATCACTGCATTCGACACTATCGAAGTAGAGGCCAAGACAGCAGATATAGAAAAAATCGCACTGAGCATTGATAAAAATAATTTTCCTCCAACAGACAATGATGAATTCTTGGCACGCTTCATTCCTGAAAAGAAGGCGCGATTACTTTTTGCGATTCCAGCGGCGAAGCGAAGTCCCGCAGCATTGGCTTTTCTGAAAACGTTCGACGTTTCAGAGGAAGAATTGGCTGAAAGACCGAGCAGATCTGGAATCACTTCTTCTACATCAATAGCAACAGAAGAAGAGCTTCTTGCTCACCGAGGGATTAAAATCAGCAATGATGCGAGTCGAGAATTGCTGAAAGAAGCTGAATTTCTGAACAGTTTGGAATCGAAGGGAATTACCACAGAAACAGTTCCCATTCTCTTTCGACGTATTGAAACTCTCTTGGAAAAACTCCAGCATCCTCCGGCGGGCGTTGATCCTCGGTTTTTACAGCAATTAAGAGCGAAGACCACTCGTGGGTTCAAGGCGATTGCTCGCAATGGTGGATTATCGTCCGCGCTCCAGAAAAAACTTCGTGGACATCTTGAGGACGTTCTGAAAGAACCGAGCAATGTCACAAAGAAGGACATGGAGAGCTTTGAAAACAGCCCGCATTGTGGAGTCAATGAGCGAATGAATGCAGCAGATGGACTACTTGCCATCATCCATGAAAAAGATTCTCTCGAAGATGCTGATCGAGCTTTGTTGCAAATAGTGAGTCATGACCATGATCCGGGCGTCCGGTACGAGCTAGCTGGGTGGTTATGGACGTTTCTGGAGCCCTGGGCAACATTCGTTTGGGAAACGCTTGAGCGCTGGACGAAGGAAATGCCTCTAAAGAATGGCTCCCGAGGGGTGCTAAGAGGAACTTTTTCACATTCGGGCTGGTTCTGGTGGCTTAGGAGACGTGATGAATCACGAGCTGAATCATTGCTGCAAGAACTACGTCAGCATGCTCATGGTCTTCATGACGAAGATTTCTCTCGAATGACAGGAGGATTTTTGAGCGCCCTCTGGTGCGAACTTGGCGTCTCGTGGGCGCATGATCTTTTACAGGAAGATCTCCAAAAGCCCGAAGAGCATATTCATGAGCTTGACGGAGCCGAACACACGGCTCTCGAAATACTCATGCCGCGCAATGAGAGGAGAGAGCTGTCAGCTGAGCAGAAAGAAAGGACTCTTAAACTCATTATAGATTTTATCAACAAAATTCACGCCAGACTCGAAGCGTACAAAGCAGAAGCAGAACGTGTGCCACCAGAGAAGCGGCCAAAAGATCTTCCAAGCTGGGTGCGTTCGCTCGCACACGTCGTCCACAATGTATCGAGGCATTTCCACTCGGCCACGGATGATTTTGCGAAGTATTACCACTCGCTTGAACCCGAGAAGCAGAAGGCGACTTTGGATCAGTGGTGGCAAAGTACAGAGCCATTGCTGACGGCCATGCTGCAAGCCAAACATCCTTCCATTGCATTCGATCTCATCAAAGGATTGGAATCTGTATGGGAATTAGATATGCCGCGCTCCTTACATTGGCTACGACGCATCACGGAGGAGAATGTTGCGGGAGGTTTGGCATACGAAAGCCTAGCTGCCGACCATACCATTGGCATTCTCCAGCGCATCCTCGCAGAACATAGGGCATCCCTGCGAGAAGGCAGCACTCTTCGCAAAGATTTCCTGGTGATCCTCGATGCGTACCTGGCCGTTGGATGGGAGCAGGCAATGCGGCTTGCAATACAAATCGAAAGCATCTTCCGATAACCATTCCATTGCACAGAAGAACGCTACTGCGTAATGAGATTATCTATCCCGACCCTTCTTCAGGCGGATGCGAGTATCACTCTTCGCTTTCTTCAGCCTTTGTTTTTTGTACGTCAGCACGTCACTTTCCAAGAAAATCGTTCCTGCAGATGTTTCCTGGAATGGAATCCTTTTCTCTTTCACGAGCTTGTTGACGTACTGCCGGGATACCTCAAGGTATTCGGCAACATCGAGCCTGCCCATCACTTTTGGCGCTTTCTGCTTCATGTGTTGTTATTTTGCTTCCGTAAGGCTTTTAATAATAGTTGTCTTCAAGACTACCTAATGATATGATGACGCCATGCAACTTGTCTTACAGCAGTCATTGAAGACTCTTGCTGAGCCGTCTACCGACTATATCCTGTCCTTCATTCGTAATCAGTCATGCTTCAATACGAAGCGTGACTACAAGGCAGAAATCACGCTCTTCTATCGTCTTGTGGGGAAGAAGGCGACAGAAGTAACACTTCACGATCTTGTCGCTTACAGAGAGGGACTTGAGACGAGGGGCTTGAAGCCCGCAACGATTGCGAAAAAACTTACAGTCCTTCGTCGGCTCTTCACGTTTCTTTATGAACAGGGCGTTATCCCTATCAATCCTTCTGCCGGTCTGAAGCTACCCAAGGTAAGTAATGAGACGACACGGGAAATTCTAACGCTTGCTGAATGCAATCAACTCCTCGCATCCATCGAAACAACAACGATACGGGGCAAGCGAGATAAAGCTATCTTGGCACTCCTGCTGATCAACGGATTGCGGGTTTGTGAGATCACACGGGCAAATATGGGCGATCTTATTCAGACAGAGGGATGTTTGGTGCTCCGTGTACGTGGCAAGGGAGGGAAGAATATCGACACACGTATTCGTGACGACGTACGTGAGGTGATACAAGCATACGTAGGTACACGCGGGACTTTGCAAGAGAAAGAATCCTTGTTCATCGGAACGACCCATCGTGCAAAGGACCGGATTACACGGCGCAACGTGCAGTACATGGTAAAAGTACGCCTCAAGCGACTAGGTATTGATCGCCCGCATGTCAGTACGCACTCCCTACGGCATTCCTCGATCACGCATCTCATCAACGGCGGAGCGAGCCTGATTGCAGCACAGGATTTTGCCAGGCACTCCAATCCTGCAACGACCCAGCGCTACTTCCATAATCTGGACCGGCTTAAGAATCATGCGGTTCTGGTGCAGCCTATCCACGTTAGCTGATGCAGATACGGCGGCGTATTATGAATCCATATGGTCAAAAGTGAGTCCTGCAAAGAATTCATCCAGCGTAAGCAGCGCCAGTTTGAGCAAGAGCTGGAAACCCTAAAGACCGTCTCCATGAAGGACATCGGCAGGAAGGGTAAGCACCGATTCATACGTGAAGCATGGACATTCATGCAGCAATATAACCTGCCCGAGAAGGTGTTCGTTTTTGAGCGGCTCCGAAAGGTGGGCATCGATGGTAGGGTTGTCCATAAACGCACACAGAAGAATGGAGAGATCGAGTATCGCATTGGCTATTTCATCATTGGCAAAATCGGCTTCATGCATGGACACTGGGCGTGGGGACAGTTCTGTCCCGTGATTCCCGCACGCGATTTTACGAAGCTCTTACAGAAGGCGAAACGAGAGAAAACCATTTTGTAAGCTGCACTTTTTCGCAGTAGTCAAATTCTGTGCAATAGAGATTGTCAGTCAGGGATTAATCTTTATACTGTTGTCAAATGAGAATGAAGATGTTCCCAGCGGTTGCCGTCACCACTCAAGTTCTCTTGGGCAATCTCTGCTTCATGCCCATGACACTCGCCGAAACGGCGATGCCGATGGATCACGACATGGAGGAAGTAATGGAAATGGTCATGACCCCGATGTATCCCATGTCCACCGTGCATTGTGATGGATGCGTGACGATCACCCGTCCCAAACACCATTCAACTCCCATGACCGGAGGAATGCCGTGCAACAACGGTCATTGCCTCTCGGAGCTTTCGCCGTCGACAGCGACCGTGACGCAATCCTCCCAGAAAGACATTCTCAAGATTGCTCTGCGCCCCGCACATTTCGTCATTGATGTACCGGAAACCACCGATGTTGCGCTGAGACCGCGCGATGGTCCGCCAATACGGATAGCCCAAACAAGGACTGTCGTTTTGCGGGAATAAGAAAGGAGAATCCTTTTGAGTAGCCAACATTCGATTGGCTGCTTACTTGTATTTCGTTCTCCTTCTTTTATGTCTCAGTCATCTCCACACGAACGTTACGCGACAGTCTGCATCGGCGGGATGACATGCGCGAGCTGCGAATTGCTTCTCGAAAAGAAGCTCAAAGCTGTGCCGGGTGTCAAAGCTGTCGATGTGGATCACAAGAATGGTACGGCTCGTATAACAGCAAAAGCAGATGAACTGCCGAGTCTTGAGGGTATCACCTCCGTCATTGAAAAAGCGGGCTACAGCTTTCTCGATGACGCTGCTCCCACGATTTCCTCACTTTCTCCCGACAAACGAAAATGGATGGAGATCGGTGGATCGCTCCTGATTATCTTCGCGCTCTATAAAATTCTCCAAGCATTCGATCTCGTGTCGCTTGCGCCTTCGACTTCGGGTGTGCTTTCGCTCGGTGGCATCTTTGTCATCGGCCTTGTGGCCGGAACATCAAGCTGCCTTGCGGTCACAGGCGGCCTTCTCATCGCACTTGCAGCGAAGCACAATGAAATCCGCCAAGCGGAGACACCGTGGCAGAAGTTCAAGCCCCTCCTACACTTTAATATCGGCCGTCTTGTGTCGTACTTCGTCCTTGGCGGTCTTGTAGGGCTACTTGGACAATCGATCACGCTCTCCACAAGGATGAGTGGCTACATGAGCATCGTCGTCGCATTCATCATGCTTTATCTTGCCCTCACAATCCTTGAAATTATCCCAAAGGGGAGCTTCCCGATCCGGCCTCCTAAGAAGTTGTCCCGATGGATTGCAAATCTCTCCGAGAGCAACCATCCGGCTGCGCCCTTCACCCTCGGTGCTTTCACATTCTTTCTCCCGTGCGGATTTACGCAATCGCTTCAGCTTGCTGCACTCGCATCGGGCAGCTTCCTGACAGGCTCTCTTACCATGTTTGTGTTTGCGCTTGGCACATTACCTTCTCTTCTTGGAATCAGCGCGATCTCTTCGGCTGCACGGGGCAATTTTTCAAGAATCTTCCTTCGTTTCTCCGGTGCTCTCGTACTGCTGCTGGCAGTCTTCAATCTCAATAGCGGATTTGCGCTTACCGGCATCGATCTTTCTTCTGCGTTTGCGGGTGGTAATCAGCAAGCCGGTTCCGCGCCATCCATACGAGGAGGTGTACAAGAAGTTTCCATGGCTGTGACGCGCAGTGGCTATTCGCCAAGTAATCTCACTATCAAAGCGGGTATCCCCGTTCGCTGGAAGGTCGATGGGACGAGTGCCGCAGGATGCACGAGCATCATGACGATTCCTTCCCTGAACATTTCCCAAGCCCTTCGCTCAGGCGAGAACATCATCGAGTTTACCGCTCCAAACAAGGGTCAGTTGGCCTTCATGTGCTCGATGGGCATGGTACGAGGCTCCTTCACCGTTATTTAACCCTTCTTATTTCCTTTCCTTCTCACACATGTCTTCACTCAAATGGCAAGATTCACCAGGACAGTCTCCTGCACATTCACACGCTCCTTCGGGCAATAATCCGTGGTTTGCCATCTCCATGGGGCTTATGGGCGTGATCGTGGGTTTCGGTCTTGGAAATTTCAATGGTGGCGGTTTCAGCATCGCAGCTGGCAATCCCACTCCTCAGCAGGTCGCGCAAGCGCCCAACCCATCCGCTCCCACAGCGCCCCAAGCTCCTGCGACTCCTGCCACCACGGACGACGATCCTGTTCTTGGCGATGAGAATGCCCCTGTCACGCTCATCGAGTTTACCGATTACCAGTGCCCGTTCTGCGGCCGCCACTTCACAAACACCTATGGGCAGCTGAAGAAAGACTACATCGACACAGGCAAGGTGAAGTATGTCGTGCGAGACTTTCCATTGAGCTTCCACCCGCATGCCCAGAAAACCGCAGAGGCAACAGAATGCGCGGATGACCAAGGGAAGTTCTGGGAGATGCATGACAAAATCTTCGAGACACAGGGAACGTGGAGTAATGCAGCCGATATCGTTCCCGTGCTTAAGCAATATGCTGCCGATCTAAAACTGAACACAGGCACCTTCAATACATGTCTCGATAGTAGCAAATACAAGGATGAAGTAGCGAAGGATATGGCCGATGGCAGTGCCTCCGGCGTAAACGGCACCCCGGGCTTCTGGTTGCTTGGGCCAGATGACAAGAGCGAGCAAATCAGCGGCGCGGTTCCCTATGCGAATTTCCAGCAGGCTATCGACGCCATGCTTCCGTAATCTTTCCCAATACCTCCCATGAATGGACGCTATTTCCTTCCATCAATTATCGGCTCACTCTTGCTACTTACGGCATGCAGCGTTGATACGACGGGCATTGCAACCGAATCGAACCGTCCTCCTCATCCAAAGAGCAACCTAAATTCCGTCGTCACAGTGACAGAGTTCATCGATTTCCAGTGTGAGGCTTGCCGCGCAGCACAGACGAGAATCATCAAGCCTTTGCTTGAGCAGTATGCATACCAAATGCGCTACGAGGTGAAGCACTTCCCGATCTATCCTAATCATCGCTATTCCAAAGAAGCGGCGGAGGCCGCAGAGTGCGCCGCCGATCAGGGGAAATTCTGGGAGTTTGAGGAAATGAACTATGAGAATCAGGAAAAACTCAGTCCTTCGGCGATTTCCGGTTGGGCGAAGGAACTGGGACTTGATATTGATCTCTTCGAGCGGTGCAGGAAGTCCGATATCAAAATGGCCATCGTCGACGCTTCGCAGCAGGAGGGTAAGCAAATGGGCGTGAACGGTACGCCGACCTTCTTCGTGAACGGCAAGAGGGTGGAGAGCACCATCGAAGCCATTGCCGCTGCAATTCAAGAAGCGGCGAGCGGATCGATGATGCCTCTGTGACGGAACCTTGATTTCAGGGGGGTACGGGAATACAGTACCCCTACCCCCTACCCATTCATATCATGAAACAAGATTCTAAAAAGAAGACGCTTGAAGCGGTTAAGAGGCTCGAAGGACTTACCGGCAAGCTGCACCAACTTGTCGATGAGGACGCCTACTGCACAAAGATTCTGGAAATCGCTCTCGCCATGCAGGGACACTTAAAGCACATCCAAGGAATGGTGCTTGAGTCACATCTCCATACATGTGGACCTAAAAACCTCTCCTCTCCGAAAGCAAAAGAGGAATTCATCGCAGATATTCTCAAAGTGATCGGTCTGTCACAGCGTTCGTAATTTTTCCCTCTCACCTATGAAAACAACAGTTGTCATCCCCGGAATCCATTGCGCATCCTGTGAGGCGCTTATTAAAGATGTCAGCGGGGATTTCCCCACAATCAGGAGTGTCAGCGTCAATCTTGAAACGAAGAAGGTGGAACTTGAGCATAGCGAGGACTTCGATCTCTCACGATGGATCGAAGAGGTGCAACTGCTCGGAGACAAGTACATCGTTCATCCAGTTCCCTAAAATTCCATGTCCAATCAGACCACTCTTTCGATTACAGGCATGCACTGCGCCAGTTGCAGTGCGCTCATCACCCGCAAGCTTAGGAAGACTGCCGGTGTTGAGGATGCGAATGTGAACTATGCCGCTGCCAAAGCGCGCGTCCGCTTCGATCCTGCGCAGATTAACGAGCAGGGACTCATCAGCGCTGTGAAAGCGGCTGGCTACGGCGCGGAAGTCCGTGATGAGCATAGTCATCATGGTGTGGAGACGGATCGGAAACGGCGAGCAGATGAAATTGAGGGCTATCGCCGAAAGTTCCTCATCGGGCTCGTCCTGAGCCTGCCGATGCTCGGCTTCATGATTACGTCGTTCCTGCCCCCTATTCCTGCGATAGAAGCAGTCATGCCCTACGCCGGTCTGCTCTCCCTTATTCTCTCGACGCCCGTACAGTTCTGGCTCGGCAAGGAGTTCTATCACAGCACATGGTCGAGCTTGAAGATGGCGACGTTCAATATGGACAGCCTGATTGCAATTGGAACATCCACCGCCTACTTCTACAGCCTCTATAACTTCATTGCGCATATATTCACGGAAGGAACGGTGATCGGGGAAATGCACGATCTCTACTTCGAGGTCGCTGCCTTCCTCATTACCTTCGTCTTGCTCGGCAAATGGCTGGAAGCACGAGCAAAAGGTGCCACGTCGGAGGCAATTCAGAAGCTTATGGGACTCCAAGCGAAGACAGCGCGAGTGCTCCGTAACGGTCAAGCAATCGATATTCCGATGGAGGAAGTGCGGGTGGGAGATACGATAGTTGTCCGTCCAGGAGAGAAGATTCCCGTTGATGGAACGGTCACGAAGGGGCTCACCTCCGTCGATGAATCGATGCTCACCGGTGAGAGCATTCCCGTAGAGAAAAAGGATGGTGATCGGGTCTTCGGTGCGACGATGAATGGCAATGGGAGTATCGAATTCCGTGCCGAGAAGGTGGGCAGTGAAACCGCTCTCGCACAGATCATCCGCTTTGTGGAGGAAGCACAGGGAAGTAAGGCTCCCATTCAGGACTTCGCGGATTGGGTATCATCATGGTTCGTGCCAGCGGTACTTATGATAGCAATCCTCACCTTTGCTGTGTGGATGTTCCTCGGAGCGGGGCTGACGTTCGCGCTCCTTGCAGGTGTTTCTGTGCTCGTTATTGCATGCCCCTGTGCGCTCGGTCTCGCCACCCCTACGGCCATCATGGTTGCAACTGGCAAAGGCGCGGAAAACGGCATTCTCATTCGGGGCGGCGAGCCGTTGGAGGCCGCAAAGAAGATCAACACTATCATCTTCGATAAAACGGGGACATTGACCAAGGGGAAGCCGGAAGTGACCGATATCCTTTCATTTCAAGGATCAGAAAAGGAAATCCTACAGATTGCAGCGAGTCTAGAGCAGGGTTCGGAACATCCACTTGCTGAAAGCATTGTGAAGAGAGCAACGGAGCTGCCGATTTCCCTTTTCACAGTAGAGACATTCTCTGCAATACCAGGACATGGAGTGGAAGGAACGATCAACGGGGAAAAGTATTTCCTCGGAAATCGCAAACTCATGGAGCGGGAAAAGATTGTGAGTGGAGATATCGAATCGAAGCTCCAGACACTGGAAAACAGGGGCAAAACCGCCGTGTTGCTTGCGGATGCACATAAGGTGCTTGGCATCATCGCTGTGGCGGATACGGTGAAAGACACTTCCAAGGAAGCAATTGACGCATTGCAAAGGATGGGAATCGAGGTCTACATGATCACAGGAGACAACGAACGCACCGCGCAGGCGATCGCTGCAAAGGTCGGGATCAAGAATGTGCTTGCAGAAGTCCTTCCCGAGCAAAAGGCGAGCGAGGTGAAGAAATTGCAGGAGCAGGGCAAGAAGGTTGTGATGGTCGGCGACGGGATCAATGACAGTCCCGCACTCGCCCAAGCGAATCTCGGCATTGCGATGGGCAGCGGCACCGATATTGCGATGGAAACTGGCGGTATCGTCCTTGTGAAAAATGATCTGCGGGATGTTGTGACCTCGATCAAGCTTAGTCGGGAAACTCTAAGTAAGGTGAAGCAGAACATGTTCTTCGCACTCTTCTTCAATGTGATCGGCATCCCCATCGCCGCCAGAGCATTCCAGCAGTGGGGCATCGTGTTACGGCCTGAGCTTGCGGGACTCGCCATGGCCTTTAGCTCTGTCTCCGTCGTCACAAACTCACTTCTCCTAAAAGGCTTCCATCCTTTGAGAAAGAACTGGCTCTCGGATCTTGCGCCTGTGTTCATGGCTGTTGGCTTCACGGCACTGTTTCTCGGTTTCGCCAAGCTCAGCAACGCAGGAACGCTCGATACATCGTCCGCTATAAAGAATCCTCGTGACATCAGCCGTCATGCTTCTGACCTTTCCTCTCCCATCACACACAACGCCGATGGTACAGTCGTGATTAAGCTGGAAACGCGAGAAGTCGTCTCGGAGCTTGCACCCGGCACGACGTACCAGTATTGGACGTATAATGGCACGGTGCCGGGACCCCTCCTGCGCGTCCGAGAAGGTGATACGGTGGAGGTTCAGCTGACACATGCAGTTGCAGAAGAAGAATCGCAAGACATCAGCTTCGATCTCGTTCCGACCGCGAGAGCGGATGGTGGCAAGACAGAAGATGCCCATGCAAACAGTGGCGGTTTACATGCGGCAGAAGGTCACGCAACCCACTCCATCGATCTCCATGCCGTCGAGGGACCCGGCGGCGGCTCGGTACTGACGCAGGTGAAGGACGGCGAGACGAAGATCTTCCGATTCAAAGCGAACCGCCCCGGCGTTTACGTCTACCACTGTGCGAGTCCCCATGTGCCTACCCACATTGCCAACGGCATGTACGGACTCATCATTGTGGAGCCCAAAAAAGGATTAGCGCCGGTCGATAAGGAGTTCTACGTCATGCAGGGCGAACTCTACACAACGGGCGCACTCGGTCGGAAAGGACGACAGCAGTTCTCCCGTAAGAAGCTCCTTGCGGAGAATCCCGAATACTTCGTCTTCAACGGACGCACGGGTGCTCTAGCAGGGAGTGGTGCTTTGCGGGCATCGGTCGGCGAGCGCATCAGGCTCTATATCGGTGTCGGAGGATTTGTCCCCTCGAATTTCCATGTCATCGGCGCAGTGTTCGACAAAGTGTATCCCGAGGGCGATATCGTCTCTCCTCCGCTTCGTAATGTACAGACGACCATCATCCCCGCAGGTGGCTCTGCCGTCGTGGAATTCACGGTCGACGTACCCGGCAAATACCTTCTAGTCGACCACAGTCTGACGCGCTCCATTGATCGCGGCGCGCTTGGTGAACTCATCGTTGAAGGGCCGAGGAATCCCGAACTCTTCTCCGCCGTCAATCCTGATCCCAGCCACACCCACGCGGACCTGGCGATGTGGGTGGAGGGACAAAAAATCGATCTCTCCGCAGAGAAGTATATGCTGAATGAAGAATCGACTGATTCTGAGAAGGAAACGAATCCTCACCTGCATGACGGCAACGGACTCGTCATCCATCGGCACAAGGCGGGGCAGTCCGTCGGGGAATTTTTGAAAGCAATCGATATCAATACCACAAATCAGTGCGTCACACTCGATGATGACACATCGCTGTGCAACCAAGGATCGAAACGTTGGCAAATGTTTATCAACGGTGCGGAACTGACATTCGATCCAGCATACGTCTTCCGCGATCTCGATCAGATTCTACTGACATATGGTGCGACAGGCGAGCAAGTGAAAGAGCAGCTGCAATCACTCTCCGATGACGCATGCCTATACTCTCAGACGTGTCCCGAGCGCGGCACTCCGCCGGTGGAGAATTGCGTCGCCGATCCCACCATCCCCTGTGTTGCTCCCTAAATTCCCATGGACGCCTGCTGCGACACCACTCACCGGCCATCCACCACTTCCGCACTCGAATGGAAGTTCATCTGGGCGCTCATTCTCAATGGTGGGCTTGCCATCACGGAGCTTGCCATGAGCATCGTGACGGGGAGCACGGCAGTGCTCGCGGACGGCCTCATGAATGTCGACGATCTATTTGCCCTCGGTTTCAGTATCTACAGCGAACGCAAGACACGGCAGGCACCCGATGAACGCCGAACGTTCGGGTACGGCCGGATGGATGCGCTTGCGGGATTCGTGAAGGGGTGCCTCCTGCTACTTTCTTCTCTCATCGTCATTCTGCAGGCGGGACAGCTCCTTCTCGTACCTGAGTCGGTTGCAGGGACGACAGTTCTCTTCATTGGTATCGCCTCGCTTGCCGTGAACTTCATCTCTTCGGTCATGCTCAAGGCGGATGCCTGCTGCAGCCTAAATGCGCGGGGAACCTACGCCTGCATGACCTACGACATGATCGGGTCGGCTTCCCTCATCATAAGCGGATTACTCTCGCAGTATTTCACCGTCGTGTATTTCGACGTTGCTGCAGCACTGCTCATTGCCTTCTTTATGGTTAAGAGCGGATGGGGCATCTTCAAGGAAGGGGCGCGGCTCTTCCTGCAATCCGCACCGATAGATTTTCCTTACGATGCCTTCGAGAAGGCTGTACTTGCCATCAAAGGCGTCACCTCTGTCGGGGATATCCACGTCTGGAGTCTCACGCCAAGCGAGAATCATCTCACCTGCAAGGTGATGATCAAAGTGGAAGATATCTGCGACTGTGAGCGGATCGTCGGGGAAGTGGAACGTCTCTGTAAAGAACAATTCGACATCAGTCATTACACCATCCAACCCGTCTACACGGAGCAGATCCTCAAACGATTCTGCAAAACTCGCACATGACGTTCGTTCCCGCTCATCGTTGGCTCCCTGTATCCCTCTTCTTCGGTGGCAGCTTCCTGCTGCATCTGCTCTGGGAAAATCTGCAAGCACCGCTCTACGAGGGCTTCACATCGTTCCGTCAGCACTTCTGGATCTGCTTCAAAGCAACATGGGGCGACCTGCTCTTCATGCTCACGATCTACGCGGCACTGGCTCTCGTGCATCGAGATCCATTCTGGATCGCTGATAGAGCGGCCTACGCACACACTGCAACGTGGGTGATCGCGCTTCTCATCGGCATCATCCTCGCCGTGAGCTTTGAGCTCTGGGCGGTTCATGTCGCAGCGAGATGGCAGTACGCCGAAGCAATGCCGCTTCTGCCTGTCGTGCAGGTCGGACTTACGCCTATCCTGCAAATGCTTTTGATTCCCGTCGCGTCCCTTCTGCTTACTTCGCGTTTCTCCCGACCCGCATGAGCTATCGTACACTCCTCATCGGCTCCGCATTTCTTACGCTCGCAGCGTGCGCTCCCACCGGTGCTGAGCGAATGGGCAACGGCATGATGCAGGGCGAGGGAATGATGGGCGGCAATCAAGGCATGATGCAAGGCTCCTTCCTCCCTGCACGAGATAAGGACATCGGTGCGCTTCCCGCAGCGAAGCCAACAAGTGTCCTTGAAGTGAAAGATGGTGACGCGATCACGATCAATCCCGAGCTTGTTCGTGCGACGATCAACGGAAAGAACTTCGCGCTCTATGCCTATAATGGGCAATTCCCCGGGCCTACACTGAAGGTGAAACAGGGATCGACGTTCACGGTGAATGTCAGAAACAACATCGATGTGCCGACGACGATCCACTGGCACGGCATCCGATTGGAAAACAGATTCGACGGTGCGGCGGGCGTGACGCAGGAAGCGATTCATCCGGGGCAGAGCTTCACCTACACCGTTACAGTGCCTGATGAGGGCATGTTCTGGTACCACCCACACGTCCGCGAGGATCTACAGCAGGACATGGGGCTCTACGCGAACCTCTGGGTGACGCCGCGTGAGGAAAACCTCTACAGCTCCGTGAGCCGCGAGGAAGTCTTGATGCTCGATGATCTGTACCTCGAAGGCGGCTTACCCGTGCCATACGGTGCACAGGAAGCAGACCACGCGCTCATGGGGAGATTTGGCAATACGATGCTCGTGAACGGCAAGAAGGACTACAGTCTCTCCGTACCGCGCGGATCCATCGTGCGCTACTACCTCACGAACGCCGCGAACGCCCGCACATTTAATGTGCGCTTCGGTAATGCGAAGATGAAGCTAGTGGGCGGTGATGCAGGAAGGAAAGAGCGTGAGGAATTCGTCGATTCCCTTATTCTTTCCCCCTCAGAGAGAGCTATCGTTGAGGTGCAATTCGCAGATGCCGAAACATATCGCATCGAGAGCATCAGCCCCGAACGCACATGGCTGCTTGGCACGGTGATGGCTTCAACGGATGAAACAGCGGGAACAACAAATGACTCTGTGAAGGAGAACGGTGATGTTGTCGCTGACATTAACGTGTTCCGACCTTTCTTCGACAAGCCAGCGGACAAGACGATTCATCTTTCCGTCGAATCGAGGATGGCAGGCATGATGATGCAAGGGAACAAAGGCGGCATGCAGCACGGCATGCACGGTGGTACAACTGCCGATTCCGGCGATGGGATAGAGTGGGAAGATCCAATGCCGCACATGAACGCGATGTCCACGAAGGGTAATACAAAATGGAAGCTCATCGACGAGGCGTCTGGCGCGGAGAATATGGATATCAACTACCAGTTCAAGGTGGGTGATAGGGTAAAAATCAGGCTTGTGAATGACGAAGAAAGCGACGGCTCCGATCACCCGATGCAGCACCCGATCCACTTTCACGGACAGCGCTTCCTCGTTTTAACCATTGATGGAAAAAAGAATGAGAACCTAGTCTGGAAAGACACAGTGCTCGTACCCGCAGGGCAAACCGTCGACATCTTGCTCGATGTCACCAACCCCGGCAATTGGATGGTGCATTGCCATATAGCAGAGCACCTGACAAACGGCATGATGGGACTTTTCAGAGTTCAGTAATTCCTTCCCTCTCTTTATGTTCTGTATGACCTCCAAACGCTGGCTCATCGTTCTTCTTGTGTTACTCCTGCTAGTTCTCGGATTGGCATATGTCTTCCAATGGCAAATAATCCTTGCGTACGCACCATTCCTCCTCGTACTCGCCTGTCCGCTCATGCATCTTTTTGGAGGGCATGGAAATCATGCGAGCAAATGTAAGCATGAGAAGCATAAATGAACTACTTGGTGAACGAACGGCACATTGATTACCTCTTAAAATAGCGACAAGGAGAATACTGGATTCCATTTCGCAGTATCCATATTCTGTGACATAAAACATCATATATTTCAGAATGTGCAAAATACGGCTAAGATTTAGAAAGTATGAGTATGAGCATTCCGGTTCGGCATAGCTTGCGTGAACCATTACATCCGACGACGTTAGTTGCGCTTAAAGTATTAGGCGACTTTGTTAAATGGACTGAGGAAAGCTTCAACCTGGAGGATTCTGAGGGAATAATAAAATCACAGAGAGCCTTTCGTGAGCAGCTGGAGGAGCCGTATTTCATAGATCTCCTCTGGGGCAGACTGTCCTTCCGCCTCACAGAAACAAATCCCCAGAAAGCTACTTTTCCTCCGATCTTTGATCTACTACAAATTTTTAACTCAGCAAAAATCCCCGAGCTCCGATGCGAGATCTACGTTACCAACCAAGAGAAACATGAATACAAAAAGACGGTGAGTATGCAGTATCTGCACATGATTAAACAGCTTCTTCCAGGAGGAGCTGATGAGATCACGCAGGAAAAATCCGCCAGTATATGGGATCAATTAAACCCAGGACCGATTTTTTCAACTCTCGGCGAGTCGGATCATCTCTGTACCAGCCTGGTCACTGCTAGACAGGAAATTATCGGCAGGGACCATCACAAAGATTTGAACGATAATCCCCATAAAGATCCTGTCATCATCACGACAGAAGATTTCATCCGCCTCAATCCCATTCATTTGCTCTTCCTGTCTGCACCTCAGAAGGCGCGCATCGCGGTGAGTGAGGCACTGGATGATTACCTAAATGCATATGAGCGCGGAGACGTTGATTTTGTGATGGATCGGTTGCCATGGGAGAAGCAGGTGCAATACATACGGGATATTTTGTACAAAAAGTACGAAGCTCTCCAGCAACCAACTTTTTGGGTTTCTCAAAAAGATTTCGTCTCACTGGACCCTTTTGTTCTCGACGGCCTAAAGCCTGTTGAGACTATGCTCTTGCTCGTAAAGAGAGGCGAACTCTCCATCACCGAAGCAGGGCAGATAGACGCATCGAAACACTTGCAGATTCGCGTTAATGTCCATCAGCCCCAACGCCTACAGTCGTTACGACCGCTGACGGCTGGTCCAATTAGTACTGTGGCTGTGGGGTATGTGTCAGTGTCTCGCAAGCGCCAGCTCATTGCAGAGATAATTCTCGATCAATTACAACTTTCGCCGGACAAAAATGTGATTTCAGTAGACCCAAAAGTTTTTGTAGATAGCATCCAAGGACTCAGCAAAAAGGAACTGCATGACATCTGTACCGCTTTGCAGGCCGATGGCTATATCCAAGTCAAATTTCACTACCCGCCAAGTCCGCTCGTTCCTCTGCATAAAGCACCCATTGGGAAACTAGTCGATGGGATCGATAAGTTGCACCGACTCACCATCACAGTAGACGGGGGCAAGCTCCTGACACTCATCGAACGCCGCGCCGAGCAGGAGCCTGCAGAAAAAGTAGAAACTTTAGAGGAAGATGATCCCGGGCCTATTGCATACATTCTCACACGGAATATCTCGGGGCATCTTTTGATCAACGAACGTCTTCTCATCAAACCTACATCAGGAAGCGTCGGAGACCGTTTTGCAGAGTATATTCTGATGTCAGACCATCCGCGCCCGCTCATAATCCCGAAAGCAGAACTCACGAGGATACGCAGTACTGACCAGAAGGAGATCCCCAAAATCATTACTGATCTTGGATTCAAAGGAGATCTTCGCAAAACATTCTTCCCAGCGGCCTCTAAGAATCAGGTTACTTTCGTGAATCCAATCTATGAGAAGGATTTAGTCGAGCGACACTTGAATAGATTGGAAGACTATGAGTGAAATCCACCGTCAAGTCAGTCCGAGTCAGCTTGAGTCAGAGTAGATCGAACTGAGTCGGGTTATTCGCAATGGGGCAATCCAGCGTGTTTTGCTAACAGCACCATGCAGGATTTCCGCACCCATGATCTCCCGACGGTTGCAGTGCTGATTCACAAGCAATGCAAGTTACGCACGCTCGATCGCTCCGATCCAAGCGGCAAAGTCGTTTTCATCTTTGAAGACAGTGATGAGCTGCAACAGATCCTACGTGCCTATTGGAACGACTCTTTGCTGTGCCCCGCACAGTCACTCCTCGCCTGCCTGAAGCGGGCGAAACACATCCTTTACGACTATCACCAATGAACCTCACCCCCCACGATGTGCGGCGTTTTCAGACGTTGTGGAAAGACCACTACGGGGAGGAGCTGACCGACGAACAGGCAAGGCAGTACGCCGAACGACTCTTGCGGTACGTGAGCCTCGTCCTTTCCCCCGATAACCCATGAACATTCTCCTTTCTAATCCTCAAAGGGAAAGGGCACCGCCTTAGAGGGGAGACCTCTTTTAGCAGCAATTCCTTTCCACTTCTCTATGGAAAATTCTACTTCTTTAGCGGCAAGCCAGCAAGTTCCTTCCGAGGAAAAATTCGTGCTGGCGCTCATGAATTTGGCCTCTGTGTGGAACGCAAAATTAACTCTGCGCTCTGAATACTCTGCGCCGCTCTATGCGATGCACCAGGATCTAGAAGCGCTCCGGCGCATCTCGATTCTGCAGGTCGCCCAAAAGCTCGGTATCGACCTTGTGAAGACTGGCGGCAACACCTATGCGATGCGCGAGGACGGACAGATCACTTCTCTCGCTATCTTTGAAAAAACTAACACCTGGAAACGCTTCTCTGGCAAGGAGCGTAACGGCATCTCCGGGGGGTCTGTGCTCGATTTGGTCATGTATTTCCGTGAATGCTCCCTGCGACAAGCGGCGGACTTTCTCTCCTCCCGCTTCCTATGAATCCTCCAAAATTACTCCTTCAGCCCCTTCCGCCCGATGAGCTCCGCCATTGGGTCGAAGAACGCGGTGTCCACGAGGACATCTTGCAAGAGTTCAAGGTGGGCTGGACTGCCTACGAAGGCATGAACTGGGTCGCCATTCCCATTCCTGATGCGGAGGGCAATCTTCTCACCTACAAACTCAAGCGCCCGCACAGTGCGTCTCCTGAACAACCGAAGTATAAAAACCTCCGAGGGAGCAAGGCTACTCTCTATCCGGTCTCAATCTTCAGGAAACATCTCACAAAAATCGTCCTATGCGAGGGAGAGGCTGATGCGCTGATGCTTCTATCGCATGGCATCGATGCGATTACTTCGACTGCGGGCGCTGGTACATTTAAAGAAGAGTGGCTGTCACTCTTTCCGCAGGGGTGCTCTGTCATTTTTTGTTACGACCTTGATGAGGCAGGAGAGAAGGGTGTCGTAAAAGGGCTGAAGCTTTTCTCCTCACAGCGTCCTGACATTTCGCTCTCTGTTATCAGGCTTCCCAAGAGTCTTGGC
Organism: uncultured Candidatus Peribacteria bacterium; assembly: GCA_964635215.1. Classification (GTDB taxonomy): domain Bacteria; phylum Patescibacteriota; class Gracilibacteria; order Peribacterales; family Peribacteraceae; genus JAGOUB01. Next base: position 69,664 of record CAZWNJ010000001.1, read on the forward strand.
GAAGGGGCAGATGTCACGGATTTCTTCCGGCACTGCCGTGAGAAGGAGAAAGACCCCATCAACCATCTGTTCGCCTTTTGTATCCCCTTTGAATCATCCTCCAAAGACACCGGCGAGAAAGGGAAGAAAAAGGGAAGGCCCAACCAGGCGCAGATCATTGTGGAAACTGTGCATGAGAGCCAGGCGGTACTCTTCCACGATCAACTTGAGGAGCCGTATGCACGTATTCCCGTTGGCGATCATGACGAGATCATGAAGATCGACAGTCAGAGATTCAGCCGGTGGATGAGGCTGCAACTATGGAAGAAGCTTGGCAAGATCCCTGGCTCCGAGGCCATCAACTCTGCAGTGCGCCTTCTCGAAGCTCGTGGCTGCTACGAAGGGGAAAGATTCGACCTCTCCAATCGTGTTGCGTGGGATGGGGAGACAATCTGGTATGACCTCACGGATGCGCGATGGAGAGCAATCAAGATCACTCTCGGGCAATGGGAAATCGTTGAGCGGCCACAGACGCTCTTCAGACGATACAACCACCAGGAGACGCAAGTAGAACCCCAGCGCGGAGGATCAGTGCATGATGTGCTTCCATTCGTGAATATCACCGATCCCCAGCAACAACTCCTTTTTCTGGTTTCGCTCATTTCGTTTTTCATCCCAGGCTTTCCGCACATCATCCTGAACTTCTACGGGGAAAACGGCTCGGCGAAGACGACGATTTTCAAGATCATGCGACGGCTCGTCGATCCCTCCAAGACGGAAGTACGGTCTTTTCCTAGGGAGCGAAACGACCTTATCCAGGAACTCTCCCACCAATGGTTCATACCCTACGATAACATTTCGTATCTCTCAGAGGATCTCTCCGATGCACTCTGCCGTGCAGTTACGGGTGAAGGTGCATCCAAACGGGCACTTTACTCGAATGATGAGGATGTGCTCTACGCCTTCCAGCGATGTATCGCACTCTGCGGAATCAATATCGCCGTGCAGAAGTCCGACCTCTTCGACCGGCTGCTGCTCTTCAAGCTTCAGCGCATTCCTGACGACAAGCGCCGCGAGGAGCGTGAGGTACTGTCTGAGTTCGAAGTGGCAAGACCGCGCATCCTCGGAGCGATCTTCGATACCGTTGCGAAGGCGATGGCACTCAGGGAATTCGTCGATCTGAAACGAAAGCCTCGTATGGCGGATTTTGCGGTCTGGGGCTGCGCGATTGCGGAAGCCCTCGGCTTCACACAAGAGGAGTTCATCAGGGCGTACTACGCCAATATCGGCCAGCAGCATGAGGAAGTGATGGACTCGAATCCGGTGGCAACCGCTATTCAGATCTTCGTGGAGGAGCGGATGCGAGACAAAGAGGAGTGGAGGGGAACAGCGACCGTCCTCATGAAAGAACTTGAAGAAATGGCGAACTTCGAGGACGGCAAGATCCATCGAAAGAGTCTCCCCAAGACTCCGCAGCAACTTACTAAGCGCCTCAATGAACTGAGGAATAACTTCGCGGAATTTGGCATCATCGTAACCATGCTCCCACGCACAGGCAGGAGCCGTGGGATCAGCATTCGGAAAGCACCTCAAAATGCCGTCACCGCCGTCACATCGTCACAAGATGACGGTACAGGTCCAGTGCAACAGTCTCTATTGTCAGAAGAAGCGTCACCCAAGGAAGTCCCATCAGAAAGCCACAATGACAGTGGTGTCGCTGGTGACGATATTCCCCCTCCATCTGGCAATGCCTTGAAAAATCTCGGCTTCTTCAAGAAGCCATAATTACCTCTTTCCCTTTCTCTATGTCCAAGCCAGCACTCCTCAAAATCGTTTCAATGGAACCGACTTACCAAGGCCTCTCTACGCCAGAAGTACTTCAGTGCTTCCAGATACTCGTCTTCGGACATCCAGATCGCAGCGTGTCACTCCATGTCGATTTCTGCACCCAAACTTTTCTCGTGAGCCCGAAGATGCCAGGGGATCGTGTAGCTGACTGCATCGAGAGCATTTTCGTCGGCCTACGGTTTGGGCATGTTGCTGCGGGCTACAAGAAAGAAGGCGATATGTGGGTGCCCCAACCAGGGCATTTCCAATCCCAGAAGTAATTTCTATTTCATTTTCTTACCTTTACCCATGACTAATCAGATCATCATCAAAGGCAAAAAGGTCGCACTAACCCCCATTACGGGCACGACCGTGCTCCGCGCAGATGCACCTTTGAAGTGCTCTATTTGCGGAAAATACCGTCCGTTTTTCTATCACATCCAGATTCATGCAGGTCAGCCATCGATGTTGATATGCGCAGACAGATGCCATAAGCATCTTCAAAAAAACTTGATGTCCCATTTAGAGGATCATTTTCTCATTCGTGGCATTGAAGCTCCGCTCGAAGATTGTTCAAGTGCTTCGTCTAAGTTCTTCATCTATTGCCGCGTAGCCACTCCTCGTGTTGCACATCCAAGTCATAGTCTCGACGGACAGAAAGAAATCCTGACCTCATATGCGAAGAAACAGGGATTTCTCGTCTCTCAGGTCTTTCAGGAAGCTGGTTCGGCGATGGAACACCGGCCTCTCTTTGCTCAGATGCTCCAAGGAATAGAGAAAGGCGAAGCAGACGGGATTCTCGTTTACGATGTCAGCCGTCTCGCTCGTAATGCTGCTGATGGACAGCTTCTCATCGATATGCTGGATCGAGGAGTGATCAGACAGATTCAGACACCGGCACTCACTCTCAATAAGCACTCTCTCATATGGCATCTATCTCTGCAAAAGCAGGACCGCGACGCTTTGAGTCACTCTATCAAGCGTGGCCTCCAGATGCGAAAACTGCGCAGGAATTTACGCTGACTTTATTTCTTCTCTTCCGTTATAATGCCCACAGTGCCCATCATCGTCGTCCACAAGACTCGTTTGCTATGTCGCTCAAAGGGGCGATCCTGCCGACAAAAGTCTTGTGACTGATGTTGGGCACTCAGGGTCGCCCCTTTGGGCATTCCTTCCATTTCGCTCCCATGACTCTCGACTTCTCCACTCTCCGCATCGGCGCAATTGCTCGAAAATCTACCAAGGACAAGGAAGATCAGCAGGTGCTCTCTATTTCCTCGCAGGAAGAAGAAAACGAAAAGAGCGTCCGGCGTGTCGGTGGCACCATCACCAAACCATACATGGAAGAAAGGTCTGCCAAACAGCCCGGGCGTCCTATTTTCAATCAGCTCATCGCCGACATTGAAGCGGGGGTAATTAATGTCATCGCATGTTGGCGATTAAATCGTCTTGCCCGCAACCCCATCGATGGCGGACGTATCATGTGGCTTCTGCAACAAGGCATCCTGAAAGCTATTATCACTTCCGAGAAGGTGTATCTCCCATCGGATAACGTCATTCAGATGAGCGTGGAGTTCGGCATGTCCACCCAGTTCTCCATCGATCTTGGTAAAGATGTTATGCGTGGGATGCTTCAGAAAGCGAAGATGGGCTGGAGACCTGGTATTGCTCCTACGGGTTACCTCAACGATTACGGTGGCATCAAGGGCGAGAAGAAGATCTTCAAAGATCCTGAGCGTTTCGAGCTTGTCCGACGCTGCTGGGACTATCTCCTCACCGGTGCGTATACAATCGAAGAAATATTCGATATTGCTACTAATGAATGGGAAATGACCGTTGTGCGTGGGAGAAAGAAGATCGTGCGACCCATTGGATTCAATACGCTCTACGATATATTCCATAATTCTTTCTATTACGGAGAATATGATTGGGGCGGTCAAACATGGCAGGGGCTGCATGAGCCAATGATTTCACGGGAGGAGTACGACCGAGCGCAGGAGATCATTGGTGCGCGGGGGCGGCCACGAAAGCAGACCCATGAGAATCCCTATCCGTGCCTTATCCAGTGCGGGGAGTGCGGCGGGAGCATCGTGATTGATGTGAAGAAGAAATTCGTGAAGCGAGAGAATAGAACAAAGATTCTCGAATACTTCCGATGTGGTAAGCAAAAGAAAAAGCAGTGCACTCAGAAGCATTGCCTGCGACGGGAACTTCTCGATCCTCAGATCCTCGGCATGGTCATGGCGGCAGAGCTTCCACAGGCCTTTATAGATTGGGCACTAGAGAAATTGAAGCTGACACAGGAGGATAAAAAGAAAGAGCGAGAGCAGGAGTTAAATCGCCTTCAGGAGTTGCATCGTGTTTCTGAGAAAAAAGTGAATGATTTCATCGATATGAGATTGGAGAATCCCACTCTCTTTCCTGCAGACACTTTCAAGCGAAAGCTCGAATCCTTGGAGTTAGAGGTGAAGCGGTGCGAGGCTCAGGTGAAGCATTATGGCAAGATAGGACGCACCTGGAGGGAGGAATTCATCGATAAACTGCTCTTCATCGAAAGGGCGCAGGAGAAGTTCATAAAGGCACTGGACCCAAAGGTTCGTATCGGAATGCTGAGCGAACTCAAAGAGTCATTAGAACTGACCGATAGAGAGATTACTTTCCGCTTGCAGGAGCCGTTTTCTACCTTTATGAGGGGCAAGCTCCACATGGAAGCGAGATTGGGCTCATTAGATCCGATCAATTGTCGCTTACCAGAGGTAAAAACTGAGGTTTTGGAGCAGGTTGTTCCTGTATGGAGCCGCTTCGGGGATTTGAACCCCGGACCCTCGGTTTACGATACCGATGCTCTACCACTGAGCTAAAGCGGCAAGTCTTCTATAAGGCGAATATCCGTTGATGGGAGAAAGATCCCGTCCAGAGAAGAAAAAGACCGCGCAAAACACGCGCCAGGGCATTCTTACGTGGGACATTGAACTATGCAAGGGCTTCCCGATAGGATTTGACCAACGGAGGCGTGACGCACCTCCGTAGAGCGCCCTGTCCCAGGGGACAGGATGGTCGCTCGGGGGGGATGGGCAACCATCCCCCTCTTCCTCAGCCGTTCCATTGCCCCAAAGAACATGGCCAGCTCGCTCCTGACGCGAGCGGACCAGATGAAGCCCTGCCCCTGAGAACCAGGCAACTGACTGCGCTACAGTGGATTCATGACACGCGAAGCGTCACTGGCCTGGTCGTGGTTGAACATCCTCAACAAGAAGCGCTACGACCGCATCCTCGAGCGCTACGGCGACCTCGATGAAGCGCTCCTGAAGCTCGACGAGGAATTCCTGCTCTGGCTCGGCTGCCGGGAGGACGGCATGCGCGAGGCATTAACGCGCTTGGCCAAGCTCGATATCGAGGCCTACGACGCCACGCTGCGGCGCGCGAACGTCACGCTGCTCTCACTGGAAGACGATGCCTATCCAGCACGCCTCAAAGCCACCGCCGATCCACCGATATTCTTGAGTATCCAAGGCTCGCTCCAAAGCCTCCCGCTGCCGAGTGCGGCCCTCGTCGGGACCCGTCAGATGACGCCCTACGGACGCCGGGTCGCTCAGGAATGTACGGCTGCCTGCGTACGAGCAGGTCTGGTCACGGTCAGCGGCCTGGCCGAAGGGATTGATGGGGAAGTGGCGCGCGAGACACTCCGAACTCAAGGTACGCACGTCGCCGTCCTCGGACACGGATTAGGCCGTATTTTCCCGAAGGCTCATGCAGGACTCGCCGCCGAGATCCTTACGAGCGGCGGGGCACTCGTGAGTGAGTACGCCTTCGACGCCGACGCCACGCCCTACAGCTTCGTCGGCCGTAACCGCATCATCGCTGGCCTCGCTCTGGCGACCGCCGTCCTGGAGGCGCCAGCGAAGAGCGGTGCCTTACACACCGCGCAATTTGCGCTGGATGAAGGTCGTGAAGTCCTGGCCGCACCAGGGCAACTGTTCGATGCACATTGTGAGGGCTCGCTTGCCCTCATTGCCTCCGGCCAGGCCCGTCTGATCGTCCGCCCGGAAGATATTCCCAGCGCACTGGGTATCGATGTCGCGCGTGCCGCAACGGCAACGGACTATGAACCGCAGTCCCCTGATGAGGCCGCTGTCCTCGCAACGCTCACGAATGTGCCGCAGCCGATCGACACCATTGTCCTGGCCTGCAAGCTGCCACCCGGTACCGTCATCGCCACACTCACGATGCTGGAACTCGCCGGCGCCGCCCGCAACAGCGGGGGCGGGCAGTGGACGCGCGGCTGATCGGACCATCGCGCAGTATTGCCATCCGGCGTACACTCGGGTGGCCCCTCCCGGTTATGACGCACTCACGCGCCTCGACTCTGTCTGTTCTCACTCGCGCTGCCCGCCGACTCCAACGTCATGCGCTCAGCTTATCGATTGCCTTCATCGTCGTACTCTGGGCGAAATTGGGATTGCTCTGGATTAATGTGAATGAGGCCGTTCCGCCGGTAGGTCTCGACGGCGTTCCGCCGCCGGACATCATCCTCGATCTCTTCAGTCTCGCCACGAATATCGCCTTCCTTGGCTTCATCATCTTCATTCTCGGCCGTGACGCGACCCCCCGACAGAGTCTTGATTCTCTGCCCCAGACGATGAAGCGACTCGCCATCGCCCTGGCACTCTTCCTGTGGCGAACATGGCTCTGGATGCCCATGCTCGGCAGTCTGACACTCCTCATCAACCAAGACGCCTTCGGTCCGTCTGTGGCTGTGCTGTGGATCATCGGCCTCATTGGATTCATCGTCCGTGGTCCGTACCTTATTCTCGCACCGATCATCGCCGTCCTCTCGGAGGAACACGCCAAGCACAGCCTGCACCGCAGCCGTGAACTGACGCGCGGTGCGCGCACCTACCTCGCCATGGTCATCCTGTCGGCGATCATCCTCATGATCCTGCCGCTCTTCGCCCTGATCGGCCTGGCCTTCGGTGCGCTTTCGGTGCCGCTCGCCGCCACGAAGATCATCGCCACGACGCTAGCACAAATCGTCATCGCCAGCGCCCTCGTCGAGAGCTACGTCGCCCTCACTGAAGCGGTGAAGACGGCGTGATCACTTCTTCCCCAAGCTGTTCGAGATCGACTCGAGCGCGCGGAGTGCTTCGATCGGGACCATCCAGACGGTGGTATTACTGTCGTCGGAGCTGATGTCATTAATGCTCTGCAGCGTACGCAGGTGTAAGGCTCCGGGAGTGCGTGAGAGCATCTCGGCGGCTTTGGCGACGTTCTCGGCCGCTCCCAATTCACCTTCGGAATTGATGATCACCGCCTGCTTCTCGCGCTCGGCCTCCGCAACCTTGGCCAGCGTGCGTTTGAGGCTGTCGGGCAGCATGATGTCCTTGAGTTCTACAGACTGAACATCGATGCCCCACTGTTCGGACGTGGCGTCGACATGCTGCTTGATGTTCTCACTCACCTGCTGCTTGTTCGACAGCAACTGATCGAGCTTCACTTCACCAACGGCGTTGCGCATCGTCGTCTGCGCCATCTGGTTCACGGCCTCGACGTAATCCTCGACTTCGATGACGGCCTTCGACGCGTCACTGACGCGGTAATAAATGACAGCGTTGATGCGGACCGGAATGTTGTCTTTGGTGATTGCCTCCTGATCCGGCACGTCGACCGCGCGTACGCGAACGTCAACCTTCACGAGGCGCTGCAGGACCGGCACGAGGATGTGCCAGCCTCCCGACCAGGTCTTCGAGTAACGCCCCATCGTGAACACGATGCCGCGTTCGTACTGCTCCACCTGACGAATCCAGGCGAGAGCCAGCGTGATGACGACAATAGCGACGGGGAGGAATGCGACGAGGGTGTCAGGAGTCATGCCCCCACACTGTCACGCCTCGAGAGTCTGCGCAATCGAGACGATGCGCGCGAATTCCGTGGGTTTCAAAGAAGCTCCGCCAATGAGGAGCCCCCCGATGTCCGGCTGGCTGAGATAGTCCTTGGCGTTGTCAGCCGTCACTGAACCTCCGTAGAGGACGGCCGCCTTCGCGAATCCCAGCCCGCGAATCGTTGCCGCAGCAGCCTGCGCATCGGCGGCAGAAGCTGCCTTGCCGGTGCCGATGGCCCAGATGGGTTCGTAGGCAATCACAAGACGTTCGTCATCAGTGACGTCCTGGAGTTGGCGCGCCAGAACGGCCGCGCGGTCCTCGCCGTCATTCTCACCAACGCAAAGAATCGGCGTCAGGCCCAGCGCGAGCGCAGCGGCGGCTTGTGCGCGCACGGACTCATCAGACTCGGCGTGATACTTGCGTCGCTCGCTGTGGCCGCAAAGCGCGTACTGAGCACCGGCAACCTGAGCGTGAGCCAATGAGACATCACCGGTGAAGGCGCCTGACGTTTCGCTGCGGCCAGCTTGCAGTCCGCTCACGATGCCAGCAGCAATGCAGGCAGGCAGATCGAGTGTCATAGGAAAGACGACGACGCGCACGCCAGTCGTTGGCAAGTAGGGCGACCCGGCGGCAAAACCGGCGGGTGCGGGATTCATCTTCCAGTTGGCAGCAATGAGGAGTGGTGCAGGCATGTCTGGATCGTACCAGACGACGAGCAACGACCACGCGCAATCGATCCGATACCGCTCAGGTTCAAAAACACGCTACTCTGGGGGGCGTGCCACAGATCATCCTCGCCGCCGACCATGCAGGTTTCCGCCTCAAGGAGACGTTAAAGACCTATCTGCAAGACAAGGGCTGGACAATCACCGACGTCGGCACTCACAGTGAAGAGGCCGTTGATTACCCCGCCATCATCCGGCAAGGCTGTGCGGCCGTCCTCGAAAAAGACGCTCCCGGCATTATCATCGGTGGCAGCGGCAACGGCGAGGCCATGGCCGCCAATAAAGTCCGCGGCATTCGCGCCGCCCTGTGTTACTCGCTGGAGACCGCTCGCTTGGCCCGCGCTCACAACAACGCCAACATCATGAGCCTTGGCGCCAGGCTCACGGACCCCGACTTAGCCAAACAAATGGTCGATGTCTTCCTCACGACACCCTTCGACGGCGGCCGCCACCAAGCACGAATCGACGACCTAGAGCCGCGCTGATCTCAGGAAGGCTTCTTCTTACGACGATGGAGCATTTCGTCGAGCAGGGCACCGGCCTTCTTCGCCGTGGAGTCGTCGTCCTCTTCTGGAGGCGACAAGACGGGCTGAAGAGGATCCGTCTTCTGCAAGGCCTGATGCATATCGGCCGTCCCGACCAAGCTCTGCGCGGGCGGCGTGGGGTCAGGATCGCTGCACATCATCTCGGCCATGAGCGCCTCCGGATCAAGCGTCTCATTCGAGACAACGAATGTGAGATGAAGCGCCTCATACCTCTGTACGAAAGCCGCACGGGCAATCTGCAATTCCTGCGCCGTCCAGGACGTTGGCCCTTCGACGCCCTGAAGGAGCGCGGGCGGTGTCAGGCAGATCTCTACTGCCTTTCCCCCGTGTGCCACCACCCCACGCACGAGGGCGGCGATGTCGGCCTTACGACTGTTGATGTGCCGCTGCAGGTCCGCGATGCGAGGCGCAGGTGCGGTATCAACATTGGCCGTATTCTTGGAAGTATGTTGGCCCATAGGTTCCATTCTAAGCCCGAACCGCAATAGACCTAGAATAAAGGGTGGCAATGCCACGACATCGTGGAGACGAAGGCTCACCACCTGGCCGAAACGGGTCCCGCCGAGGTAGCATCGCCGTGTGCCCCCCTCCCCACTCCTCATCGCCCCCTCCATCCTCTCGGCCGACTTCGGCCGCTTGCAGGAGGATATTGACGCCATCGAACAGGCCGGTGCCGACTGGATCCAGATCGACGTCATGGACGGTCACTTCGTGAAGAACCTCAGCTTCGGTGTGCCGGTGGTGCAGTGGATCAAGACGCGACTGCCGCTCGATATCCACTTTATGGTGACAAACCCGGCCGAACGCACGGCCGATTTCTTCACATTGAAAGACAAGGGTCTCACGATCGGCAACGTCACCTTCCACGCTGAAGCCGTGCCCGACACCGCTGCCCGCCACGCCCTTATCGCCCAGATCCGCGCCGGTGGCGCCACCGCCGGCATCGCCATCCGCCCCGGAACACCTGTCAGTGCCATCGACGACGTCATCAACGATATTGATCTCGTCCTCGTCATGACGGTCGAGCCGGGCTTCGGCGGCCAAGCCTTCCGCCCCGAGGCCTTGGAGAAGGTTCGCGCACTGCGTGCGGCGCATCCCGACCTACTCATTCAAGTGGACGGCGGCATCAACGGAGAGACGGCCCCGCTGGCACGCAAGGCCGGTGCGAACGTCCTCGTGGCCGGTAGCTTCCTGGTACGGGCCACAGACAAAGCTGCTGCCATGGCCACTCTCCGTGCCTGATGTTCCGCGGCACCGCCCTCTTCCTGGCCCTCTTCCTCTCCGCCTGCATGGCCGTGCCTCCCTCCCCCGCTGCGCGTCAGCCCAGTGTCCCCAGCGCCCCACTGTCCGTGCAGTCGCTCACACTCACCGCGCCGAACAAAACCACGCTGACGATCCGCGCCGAACTCGCCCGCACCGAAAGCGAACGTGAACGCGGTCTCATGGCTCGTACTGAACTGGCCACGAATACGGGCATGCTCTTCATCTTTGAAAAAAACGACATCCTCACCTTCTGGATGAAGAATACGGTCATCCCTCTCGATGTCATCTTCTTCGACGCCAACGGCCTCTTCGTTTCCGCAAAGACGATGACACCGTGCGATCATGATCCGTGTCCGACGTACTCATCCAATGATCCGGCCCTCTATGCCCTCGAAGTACCAGCCGGAACGGCGATGCGTGAGAATATCGGCCCCGGCTGGTCACTCAGTCCTCCCGGAGCATGAAACCAGTCATCATTGTGCTTTGGTCGGTCGTCGCTAGCCTTTGCACGCTCGTCGGTTTTGGCATCGGCCGGTTGACCACTCCCACCATTCCGTTCGTACCGGTCGTCGTGAATGATTCTGCCGCCCTCATCCCCGTCATCACGCTCGAACGCAGTGGCCCCACTACGATCACGGCGAGCGTGGCTCACGCCGAAGCGCGATTCCTTGTTCAGGGGCAAATCCAGGTGGTCCCGGCCAGCGGTTCTCTGCGGTTGACCGTGCCGTAAGGCTGTTGCTGCAGCAGCATACTGCGCGTACGATTGGGCCTCGAATACCACTGATGGACATGACCCCCCGCCAACCACCGCGTAACCGCCAACAGTGGACGTTGAGCATCATTCTCATCGTTGGTTTGGTGCTGCTCTCCGTCGTCTATGTCGCCAGCCCGCAGGGACTCATGACCGACGACTTCAGCAAGGCCGTCGAAGTGCCTCTCAGCAACATCACGCAGGGCTACCAGGCCGGTGCCTTCAAGCGCATCGTGGTGCGTGACAACACCGTCTACGCCATCAGCCACACCGGCGCCATCCTCTCGTCCTACAAGGAGACGCTCGATACGGTCAGCCAGCTCGGATGGAATAACCCGAAAAACGCCACGGTCGTCGAGGTCGAGAACCGTGAAGCCACAAACATGCTCATGCAGGTGCTGCCGGATGTGCTCATGCTGATCCTCGTGATCACGGGCATCCTCTGGATCTTCCGTGGGATTTCGCGCAGCCAGAATACCGCGATGTCCTTTGGGAAATCGAAGGCTCGCATTACCGACGCCAAGCAGGTCCGCACGCGCTTCAAAGATGTTGCCGGCGCCGCCGAAGCCAAAGAAGAACTCGTCGAAGTCGTCGACTTCCTGAAGAACCCGAAGAAATACCTGGATCTTGGTGCCAAGATCCCCAAGGGCGTTTTACTCGTCGGCCCTCCAGGTACGGGTAAGACCCTCATGGCTCGCGCCGTGGCCGGCGAGGCCGGCGTGCCGTTCTTCTCCATCGCCGGTTCGGAATTCGTCGAGATGTTCGTGGGCGTCGGCGCCTCGCGCGTCCGCGACCTCTTCATCCGCGCCAAGCGCAACGCGCCGTGCATCATCTTCATCGATGAAATCGACGCTGTCGGCCGCCAGCGCGGCGGTGCGGGCTTCGGCGGCGGCCACGACGAGCGTGAGCAGACGTTGAACCAGATCCTCACCGAGATGGACGGCTTCGAGCAGGGCACGAACGTCATTGTGATGGCGGCCACGAACCGCCCCGATGTCCTGGACGCCGCCCTCCTGCGCCCCGGCCGCTTCGACCGCCACGTCTTCCTGGACAAACCCGACCTCGAGGCCCGCGAGCAGATCCTGAAGGTGCACTGCCGTGGTAAGAAGATCAGCCGAGGTGTCAGTCTGCGCCCAATCGCCCGCCAGAGCGTGGGTCTCACCGGCGCTGATCTAGAGAACATTATGAACGAAGCCGCCATCTTCGCCGCCAAGCGCGGACACAGCTCGGTGAACCAGCAGGACCTCGTGGACGCTCTTGAGAAAATCACGATCGGCGCCGAGAAGCGCTCGCGCAAACTGACCCAGAAGGAGAAGGAAATCACGGCCTACCATGAGCTGGGCCACGCGATCGTCGGACATCTCTGTCCCGAGAGCGACCCTCTTCACAAGATTTCGGTCGTGTCGCGCGGCGCCGCCCTGGGCGTGACGTGGTTCCTGCCGAAGGAAGACAACTACACCACGAGTAAGAGCAAGTTCCTCGACGAGATCTGCGGACTACTCGGCGGTCGTGCCGCCGAAGAGATCGTCTTCAAGGAGATCACGACGGGCGCTAGCAATGACCTTGAGCGCGCGTCGATGATCGCGCGCAACATGGCCACGCGCTACGGCATGGGCGATGAGACGCTCGGCACGGTCGCCTACGGCGAGCGCCAGGGTTCGGCCTCATTAGGCGTGGAACTGGGCCAGAGTCGCAACTACTCCGAGGGTGTTGCTGCTCGCATCGACGTCTTCGTGCAAAACACCTTAAGCGAGCAGTACGAACGGGCGAAGAGCCTACTCCGCAAGCACAAGGCCAAGCTGGATGAATTGGCCGAACTTCTGCTCAAGAAGGAGAACCTGTCGATTGAGGAATTCCTGGAGGTCTTTGAGGGCAAGAAGAAGGCCTCAGAGATCAAGGTGCCCGACGACAGCGATCCCCCGCTGGAGCTGGATGAAGAGGACGAAAAGGCCTGATTGGACCATTGCCGCCGCCTCCTCGTCTGCTACACTCCAGGTCCCTCGTCCGATCGTTCCCGTTTTCCGTGCCCAGGTGGCGAAATGGCAGACGCGCTAGCTTGAGGGGCTAGTGACCGCAAGGTCGTGGAGGTTCAAGTCCTCTCCTGGGCACCATCATCTCACCATCGCCAATGGAATTGTGGACAACGCAGTTTTTTGTCGATCAACAAAAAACACCTCCACTCTCGCGAGTGGAGGCAAGGGTTCGGAACATCGATTCTCAATCCCGGGTGTAGTACCCGGCGGCGCAGACCGACTCGACCTTACCGGTGTACTTGTTCACCCGGCGGGGGTTATCACCGCCGGTCACGCCAGTGCTGAACGGCGCGAAGCCGTAATCGTACCCCGCAGTCCGACAGGTCCCGCGGGAGTCGAGGCAGGCCGCATCCAGAAACACGTAGAGGAGACCCATCAGCACCAACATGGCGGCGAACATACCGCCAACGACGTAGAGAGCGTCCATCAGACCAACCTTGCCCTGGGCGGGCATGTAAGGAGTGGAAAGGGCGATTTCGAACCGAACAGAGGTTATCATAATTTTTTATTTTGTCAAATATTCTCGACGGAGACGATGGCCAAAAGCCGCCATCGTCAGTAGAGTCTGCGCATGCAGAAATTCCTCATCCGCTTCGCCCCCCTTGCCCTCACCATCACGCTCCTGTCGGGTTTGGTATTCGGCGTCGCCCAGCAGATCCTGCGCCTGGACGCGAACGACCCGCAGATCCAGATCGCCGAAGATGCGGCCGTCGCCCTCTCGATCGGCGTCGAACCGCGTTCTCTCATCCCCCCGACTCAGACAGATATTGCCAGCAGCCTTTCGCCATTCATCACGATCTTCGATGCAAACGGGGTTCCCGTCGCTTCCTCGGGCATTCTCGACGGCCAGATGCCAAAACTTCCGTCGGAGGTCTTCACCTACGTGACACAACACGGACAGGATCGTATTACCTGGCAGCCGCGCGGCGGTGTCCGCTCAGCGCTCATCGTCACGCGCTTTAGCGGACAGAAGGGCGGCTTCGTCGCCGTCGGTAAGTCTCTGCGTGAAGTCGAGAACCGCACGCAATCGATCGGCCTGATCGTCTTCGCTGGCTGGCTGTGCACGCTCGTCGCCATCGGTGCCGCTAAATGGCTCCTGCAAGAGAAAAAGAAGTAATCTCCTCGATGCCTCCCAGCTCTTCCTCCCCACTCTTGCCAAACGAGTCCGCCACGATCGGGTCGGACGTGCGGTCGTATGACCTGCACCTCCACACCTCGTACTCACTCGATGCCTTCTCCACCGTGGAGCAGGTACTGGAACGTGCCCGTCGTCTGAAGATCGGACTGGCCATCACCGACCACAGCGAAATCCGCGGCGCCGTCGCCGCCCTCGAGCAAAGTCGCGACGTCGAAATCATCCCCGCCATCGAAGTGAAGGCCTTAAACGGCGTCGACATCATGGTCTACTTCAAGAGCGGCGACGACATGGTTCAGTACTACCAGCGCGTCGTGGAACCGAAGCGCCAGGGGCTCTCGGTCTTCGTCCCCGACCTCACCGAGCGCGAGATTGTCGATGGCGCGCGGCAGTATGAGGCCATCGTGAGCGCCCCGCATCCCTACGCACCCGGACGTATGGGACTCGCCGGCGTCGTGGACAGCGGCCGTATCCGCCCCGATCTCCTGGAGAACATGGACGCCATCGAGACGGCCAACGGCATGATGTCCCATGCCACAAACGCCCAGGCTGCCATTTTGGCTAAGAAGCTTGGTAAACCGATTCTCGGTGGCAGTGACGCACATTTGCCTGGCTTCATTGGCCACGCCCTCACGCTCGCGCCGGCCGATGTGCCGCTCCTCGACGCCATCCGCCAGGGGCGAACGCGCACGCAGGGCGGCGGTCAGAACCAACTGATCTCGGCGGCCGTGTTCTTCCTGGGTCAGGGCAAGATCATGCTCCAGCCCAACGGCTGGCAGATCTTCCGCAAAAATCTCGCTGTCTATAACAACAAGGCGCTGCGCGACGGAACGATCAAAGAGGCTTAAGCCTCGATCATCTTTCGGAAGGCGGCCTCGTCGATGACCGTGACCCCGAGCTTCTCAGCGTCCGCAAGTTTGCTGCCCGCCTCATCTCCTGCCAGCAGGTAGTCGGTCTGTTTACTGACGGAACTGCTCACCTTGGCGCCGCGTTCTTTCAGCATCGCTTTGGCCTGCTCGCGGCTGAGCGTCGGCAGCGTGCCCGTGAGCACGAACGTCAGACCGGCCAGCGACTGCGGAACGTGTCCGCCCTCGCGCTGCAGGCAGACGATGCCGGCGTGATCGAGTTTTTGCAGGAAATGGCGGTTCTCGGGATCGGCAATCCACTGGCTGATCGACTCGGCCACCACCGCGCCAATGCCGTCGATGGCCGAGAGTGTGGTTTCATCGAGCGTCGCCAGTGTGGCGGCGACGTCACCGGCGGTGACGGCCTGGATTTCCTCGGCATTCACTTCCGTGTCGCCTAGCGAAAAGAGTGAGACCTGCTCCGTCACGACTCGCGCCTCGCTCTTCTTGAGCGAGCGCAGTGGCCAGGCAACGCCGCGGGTCAGGGCCTCGGCCGTCTCGCGACCGACGTGGCGGATGCCGAGTGCAAAGAGAAAACGATCGAGCGGCTGGCGCTTGGCGCGCTCCAATTGCTTCAGGAGATTCTCGGTTTTCTTCTCTTTGAAGAGCGGCAGAACGATGAGATCGCTTTCAGTGAGTGTGAAGAGATCGGCCGGATCGACGACGAGTCCGCGCTCAATCAAGACATCGATCGTCTCTTTGCCGAGACCCTCGATGTTGAAGGCATAGCGCGACACGAAGTGCTCGATGCGCTCCTGACGGACGGCGCCGCACGTGGGGTTGGGGCAGCGGTGCACCACCTCGCCCTCGGGACGGACGAGCGGCGTGCCACAGCTTGGGCAATGCTCGGGGAAGACGAACTTTTTGGCTTTGGCAGGTCGTAGATCGGTGAGGACTTCCAACACCTCTGGAATGATGTCGCCGGCCTTCTGGACGACGACGGTATCGCCGACGCGCACGTCCAGGCGAGCGATCTCGTCGGCATTATGGAGCGTGGCGCGCGTGACGGTGGTGCCGGCCAACTGCACGGCCGAGAGGATGGCCACGGGCGTAATGGCGCCGGTGCGGCCGACTTGGAAGATGATGTCCTCGATCACCGCGGGCTTCTGCTCGGCGGGGAACTTGTAGGCACGGGCCCAGCGCGGCGCCTTGGCCGTCGAGCCGAGGTCACGCTGTGTCTGGATGTCGTTCACCTTCAGGACGATGCCATCGATGTCGAAGGGTAGACCGTCACGTTTTTTGCTGAGTTCTTTCAACCAGACATCAGCCGCCTTCACCGACTCGAGGAGCCGCGCGTGCGGCTCGACGGGGAGGCCCAGACGCTTGAAGAGCTTCAAGAGATCGTCTTGCGACGCGCAGCCGATGGCCGCCACCGCGGCGGGATCGAGCGCGTAGCAGAACATCCGCAGATCACGCGCGGCGGCGGCGGCCGGATCGAGCTGGCGGACGCTGCCGGCGGCGGCGTTGCGCGGGTTGGCAAACCGATCGGCAGGCTCAAGTGCGGCGTTCACCTTAGCCAGGGCAGCACGCGGCATGTAGACCTCGCCCGAGATCTCCATGAGCAGCGGCAACTCGCCAGCGGACTCAGAGACGGTGATCCTGAGCGGCAGCGACTCGATCGTCTTCACGGTGTGCGTCACGTCCTCGCCGGTAACGCCGTCGCCGCGCGTGACTGCCCGTAGATAGCGGTAGGTCGTCGTCTGCTTCTCACGTTCATAGACGAGAGAGATGTTCAGGCCGTCGATCTTCAGCTCGGCCATCACCGGAAAGAGCGGACGATGATCGCCAAAGAACCGCTCCATCTGCACCACCCAGTCCTCAAGATCAGCCAAGCTGAAGGCGTCCGTGAGCGACTCCTTCCGGGCTAAATGCGCCACTTTCGGCAGACGTCCGTCGAGCGGAATGCCGATGCGCTGCGTGGGCGAATCGGGCGTGATGAGGTCAGGGTAGGCCGTTTCGAGCTCCTTCAACTCCTGCTTCAGCGCGTCGCGCACATCCTCCGACACGCGGTTCTTGTTCTCCAAAAAATAGGCCTGGTTCGCCGCCCAGATCTCCTCGCGGAGCTTCCTTACCCGTTGCGCGGCCTTCGCATGATCCATGCCCGCCTAGTATAGCGGAGAGCCGCGGCCGGCCGGACGCGCTTTTTCTTCACCCCCAACCGTGACACAATCAGAGGGTGACTAGGACCCGCCTCTGGCAGTACGCCATTCTCAGCGGCTATCTCGTCATCACCCTCGCCGCGCTCGTCTACACGATGACGCGGGCGGTCTTTCTGCCGTGGCCGATCATCAGTTTCAGTTACGGGATGATGGCGCCGTACCAGAGCACGACTCCCTACAACTTCTCGCTCGAGGCCGACGTCATCACAGCCGACGGTCGGCGCCACGCCGTTGACCTGACGCCGTACTATCCCACGATCGAACCGGAAGCGAAGATCCGCCAGTACATCCCCTTCACGCACTGGCGCTCCGATTCCGGCGCGCCGGCGGCGCTCTTGGCGCAGTACCAAATCGTGGCCGACCAGATCTGGCAGCGCGAACTCGCGCGTGACCCGACGCTTCAGCACCTCGAACTCTACTGGGAACAGTGGCCGCTCTCCGTCACAGGCTTCGAGACCTACCACGTGCCGCTCTTCACCGACCGCACGCTCCTCGTCCGTTCCCCCGCATGATCGAGGCCTTCCACCAGCGGCTGGAACACTGGGCCTTCCGCGAGGCGCCCCCGCACATCCTGGCCTTGCTACGACTCGGCACCGGCGCGTTCCTCTTCTTCTACTGGGGACTCAAAGGGCCGCACGTCGCCGGCCTCTTCTCGGACCAAGGACTCTGGTTGCCGCTGACGGACGGCAGCTCGCCCGTGTGGCTGCAGCTGCTCGCCTCGGCCCCGCCCGCCGACGTGGCCTGGCTTCTCTATGGTCTCTTCATGGTCTGCCTCCTGCTCGTCACGATTGGACTGTGGATGCGACCGGCGGCAGTCCTCGCGGTGGTGCTCTACGCCTACTACTGGCTGATCTCGCTCCACCTCTTCCCCACCTCGTACGACCGACTGTTCCCCTTCCTCCTTGCCGTGCTGGCATTCTCGGGCGCCGACCGGACGTTCTCGGTCCGAAGTTTTCTGACACTCGGCTCGCCGCTGGCTTGGGAGACATGCCCGGTCCTGCCCCAGCGCCTGATCGCCCTGCAAGTCGCAGCGACCTACCTGGGCGTCGGCTGGCAGAAGATGGTCCTTCCGGCCTGGCAAAGCGGCGATATCCTCGTCCAGTCGATGATGGGCATGTGGGGCACGCCCATCGCGCGATGGCTGATGCGGCTCAATCTGCCCGCGACGTTCTACGACCAAACCGTCCGGGGTGTGATGGCATTGGAGTTCTGGCTGCCGATCGGACTCTGGATCCCGCGCGTGCAGTGGGGTTTCTTCGTGGCCGGCGCGCTCTTCCATCTTCTCGTCGCCGTCCTCCTGGGCATCTGGTGGTTCCTTATTCTCATCCCGGCCTACATCGCCTTTCTGCCGCCGGAAACCGTTTTCCGCGTCCTCCAACGCTTCATCCCCATCATCCCCGATACACCCGGACCTTTTGTACGGGCGAGGTTGCGACATTTGGGACTCGGGCGGCACCGGGGCGACCTCGCGCCGCGCTGACTTTTACATCTGGCCATAGAGCAAGAAATCCGCAATATCCGCCCCGTTGCCAGACGCCCCGCGCCTACGGAAAGATACGCGCGTGTCCGCCAGCAACCGCCTCCAACAGATCGACCGCCAGATCCTCGACCTCCTCTCGGAGCGCCTGGAGATTGGCGAGAGTGAGAGCGATGAGGATGAGCGGTCGGATGATGAATCCGATGAGGATGCGGATCTGGAATGGTGGCTCGAGGAAGGGGCGGAACGCGGAATTGACGATGTGACAATTGAGAAGTTCTATCGGGCGCTCAAGAGCTTGGGACAGTAATGGACATTGGAGTAAATTTATTGCACAATAGGCTGCTATGCCCTCACGGGCAGCCACCGTCTTCACCGGCGCCGTCATGTCCGCCGCCCTCCTGGTCGGGCAGGGACTCAACCTCTGGTTTGCCGATGCTCTGAAGGACCTACCGAGCGTCGAGAACGTCCGACTGGAACTGTCGCAGAGCATCCGTATTCTCGATCGCCACGGGGACGAGCTCTACCGTGTCACTCAGGACCAGGACCGCACCTCACTTGAGACGAAACAAATTCCGCCGCTCTTCCTTGCCGCCCTCGTGGGCATCGAGGATGAACGCTTCTTCACCCGCGCCGGCTGCATCGACGCCGAGGGCATCGCGCGTGCCGCCTGGCGAAACCTCCTCAGCGGCGAACCGTCCGAAGGCGGGTCGACCATCACGCAGCAACTCGTGCGCAGCCTCTACCTCGCGCCCGAGAAAACTCTCAAGCGCAAAGTGCGTGAGATTACGATCGCCTGTGAACTGGAGCATGCCCTGAGTCGGACGGAGATCGTGACGCTCTACGTCAATCGCGTCAGCTTCGGCAACCACGCCTACGGCCTGGAACAGGCGGCCGAAACGTACTTCCATGTCCCAGCGAGCTCGCTCTCGCTCGCCCAGATCGCCGCTCTGGCAGCCATCCCCCAGCGCCCGAGCTACTTCGATCCCTTCGGCCCCCACCTGCGCACCGCCGTCGCCAGTGAGGCGCTCGATCGACTGCGCAGCGGCACCGAGACCGTGGCCGGGCTCCTACCGACCGAGACGACCATCGGCCTCCTCCCCAGGCGCGTGCGCACGGCCAGCGGCGATGTGGTGATCGACGGGCGATCATCATTCGTCCTCAAGGCGATGCAACGCAGTGGTGCCATCACCTCAGCCCAAGCCAACGCCGCCACCAGCGAACTCGAGCATCTGAGTTTTGCCGCTCCGGGGCCGACGCGCATCCGCGCACCACATTTCGTCTTCTGGATCCGCGATCAGCTGGACCAATTGATGGACAGTGGCAACCGCCGGGCCGAGTGGTCGGCAGCCGGACTGCGCGTGACGACGACGCTGGATCCCGTGCTACAGAAGTTAGCGGAAGACACCGTCGCCAACGCCTTGCCCACGCTCCAGCAGACGTATCACGCGAGGAACGTCGCCCTCGTGGCCCTGGATCGCTCCACGCGAGAAGTCCTGGCGTACGTCGGCAACACCGACTACTTCGACCAGGAAGCCGAGGGGCAGATCGATATGGCCCGCGCGCCGCGGCAACCGGGATCAAGCTTCAAGCCGCTCGTCTACGCCACGTTGTTCGCCAACACGAACCAGACACCCACTTCGTTCATCGCCGATCTGCCGCTGAAGATCGGCTCGGCCAAGCCGAAGAACTACGAAGGCGGCTTCGCGGGCTGGATGACGATCCGCCAGGCGCTCGTCGCCTCACGCAACATCCCCGCCATCCGCGCGTACTTCATGGCTGGCGGTGAGGACCCGATCCTCACACTGGCCGCGGCTGCAGGTGCCAGCACACCGCTGAAGCAGAAGGTACATCAACAGGAGACCAACCCGTCATTCGCCTACGGCTGGCCGCTGGCCATCGGTGCTGCCGAAACGCCGCTGGTGGAAATGACCGATGCCTACGCCACCATCGCCAACGGCGGCCAGGCGCAGGACGTGGTGTCGATCAGACAGATCAAAGATAACGCAGGCAAGCAACGTCTTGGCTTTGTGTCCGCTCCGCCGGTGCAAGCGATTCCCTACGCGGCGGCAGTTGCCGTCGATAGCATCCTGCGCGACAAATACGCCCGTCCGGAGGGCGGCTGGCGCGATGTCCTCACGCTCCCCGGCACGCGCAACGCCGCCAAGACCGGCACGAGCAATCTCTGCTTGCAACGATCCCTATGGGGCACTTGCCTGGAGTACGGCGTGAACAACGTCTGGACACTGGGCTACACCGACGAGTTAGTGGTGGGGGTGTGGATCGGTAACGCCGACAACTCGCCACTTACGCCCGACGCCGACGGCCTCAACGCCGCCGCCCCTGTCTGGCACTACTTCATGAAGGAAGCCCAGAGCCGCTGGCAGGGATGTGAGACGGAGGGGTGTGTGATGGCCGGAGACGTTCGCTCGCGGGCGTGACGCTTCACTCCGTCCAGCGGAATGTGCTAAAGATTTCCTCCGCTATCTTGGAATCGTCGGTCGCCTGGGAGAGGCAGATGACGACGGTTTTACCGTTGTGTTCGGAGCAGAGGGCATAGGTGCGTGAGCCGTCATCGCAAAATTGAAACGGCTCTTTGTGGTCGAGACACTTGGGCGATGTTGTCTGTGGCGGGTGACAGAGGGCATTGGGAAAACCGCCGCCAACGGTCATCTCACCATCGGAAAATCGACCCCACTGCGTGTCGCCGCCCGTGCCCGGCAGAGGCTTCATGTCCGAAGCTCCGGTGAGAGATGGGGTGCAGGAAGAGGAAAGAGATGGATACAAATAGACAGACATGTCGTCACCAATCCGCCGGGTCGTGTCTGTATCGTAAGTCGTCAGCGCAACAGAGCCATCATTACGAGCAATATGTTTCTTGAATTCCCTAGGAGATTGAATAGAGAACCAACTCCAGTCGCTCATTTCATGCAGTGTCGACTGACGTCCGTCATCAGACGGTTGGAAGCCTAGGCATCCGCTAAGGCAGAGAACTGCGCATGCAATAACATATGTAGATTTACTCATATTTTATAACGGAGAGAATTGATAATAACCATCGATGAGACACCACTGTTGCCGATGACCATTTTCGATGGCCCAAGTGCCCTGAGTAGCGTCCCACTGCAACCAGGTGTTGCTGTCAGAATCCCACACCACCCTCTTCATTTGTTCAAGGGGAATACCGTCTTGCCACGCCAACCAGTAATCCGTCTGTGTGTCGGTACTGTTTTTGATGTCGCGGAAGAAGATCAGCTTATTCTCTTCGTTCACCCACGCGCCGTTACTGCCAGGCGTCGTCACTGCAGTGGACCAGGTAATGGCAAAGTGTTGTTTTTCAAACACGTTCGAACCATAGATTTCCATTCCCCAAGCGCTCTGAGCCACATTCGCAATATTTCGCGATGTACCAAGGTACACCGCTTCAAAATGTAAATGGGCATTAAAAGCCCCATCCGAAATCGCATGGGCATCTTCATCAGTGCCAGCGTCACCCTGTGCACTTGGTCCACGCCCACCAATGATGGCGATTCGATCGTCAGCATTCACATGTTTTCCCTCCCAAACCTCCAGACCTGGAACGACAGACCCGTTGGATGAGTGGAATTCATAAATCCTGTTACCGTTTGGAGCGAACCGTTCGGTGGCATAAAGCGACGTATGCAGATACTTACTCTGCCACTCCGGAACCGATGCGGTGGCGGAGTGATCAATCACAATCGTGCCGTACGTAAGGTCAAGTCTGGTAATTGTACCCTCGGCCACAGCTAGTACGTCGTGATTCCTATCTGTCTCTCCGCTGAGATTAATATCCATCGCGAAGAACGAGTGAAACGGCTGATCGTCGTGTGCACCCGAACCCATCTCCACATACCAATCGCCATCAGTCAGGCGAACAGGCGAGTGCGCTCCTAGTTGTGAGAAAATTGCCGCCTCAGCTCCTTTATCCGGATCTCCCTCCGCAAGGGTGGACAAGGCTCCATTCGGAACGACAGACGGTCCACGCGCATCCAACGCCACATGGAACTGTTCCGTGGTTTTTGTCACACGATCATTCGCGTCATTGCTCATCCATGCCACGACCTTCAGTCGGAAGACTCCGCCACTAAAGGACCCGACACCGTTTCCGATCGGCCCACCAAATTCTCCTAAATACGTATGGAAGGCAGAAAACGGCACCGTCACCGTCAACCCCTCCTTGATGGTCATCAACGGATTTTCGCCCTGCTTGCCTGTGGCATCGAGGAGATAGACGCTCACATGATCGTAGGCTTTGGCTCCGAGCGGTGTGCCGACATCGAGACGAATCTGCACGCCGACGTCGGCCGTCGGTCCTGTCCAAGTATCCGTGAAATCCGTGTACCAGTCGAGCAAGCCGTCATCGACGGCATCATCTTTCAGAAGATGCAGGTCAAGTGTCTGCTGGAAGAACTGTGGCATACCGATCGGCGCGCCTACATTGCCGATCGATGCCGAGTCCGCAAACCCCGCGTTGATCCAGAGTTCGGCAAGATTGCGCGTGCGGGTGACGGCATCGCTCGTCTGCGACCGCATGAGGATCTTGATGGGATCGATACCGGTGTAGCGAGAGGCTGTCGCGACAAGATAGTCGAGATTGCCCGTCTGTGAGAGAGCGTCGTAGTTCGTCAGGTACCAGGCAAGAACCTTTGCTCCGAGCGTCTCGCGGCTCAGCGAGACGCCGGCCTCACCAAGGTGGGGTGTGCGGCGGACATCGGTCACCGCCAGAAGCCGTTCCCATGAGAGAAATTCCGGCGATTCGATGGTGGCATCGAATGCGCCACCCATCCCCTCAGCAACGAATGTTTCAATAGTTCCCCCACTCACACTCTCCCCCAGATACCTCGCCCACGCCTCGGCCTGCGTACCAACGATCGTCGGGTATGTGCCCGTCGCCGGTACGAGTGCCAAGAGACCCGTCGCCGCCTCTTGCAGTGCGAGCCAGTGGGCGCGCTCGGCAGTCAGTTCTTGTACAAGGCGCTGGTCGGTCGCGGTTGTCAGTCTGGCAGTGACGCTCTGCAGCTTCTGCGGCAAGCCCGAGAGCAACCGCTCAAGAGCGCTCTTACTGAGCGTGAGGACCTCCCCTCCCTCGGGCAGGACCTGGGGGGAGACTTCCGGCGTCGACCGGTTCTGCTGCTGCCAGAGACGCCAGGCCTGCTCGGCGCGCGTGAGGTCTGCCTTCGCCGTTGCCAAGGCGACCGTGGCGGCCGAGAGACGGCGCGGCTCGCCGGCGGCGCTGGCCAGACGGTAGTTACGCTCCGCTTCGGAGACAGCTCCGAGCGCCGTTTCGTAGGCGGTCTGCTGCTTCGACGGCGGCAGGCGCAGGCCAGGATTTGGATCGCTCGTGAAGCGCCCCGCGTTGCTCGCCTGATCCACCTCGGTTCTCCAGGTCTGCATCTCGCCGGCCAGGTAGGCGCGAATCGGCTCAAACTGGGCGCCGAGCGCGGCCAGTAGGGTCTGGTTGGAGGGCAGGTACGGCGCGGCGTTCTGGGCCTGGAGGGTGAAAGTGCGCACTTGGGACAAATCCGGTGGCTTGGGAACATCGGTTCGCGTCGCCTGCACGTTGAGGAAGGCGGCGATCGTCAGATCGGCCAACACGGGCTGAGCATTCCTCAAGATCTCGTCGGCCCGGGCGTAGGCGTCGAACACGATGCCCTTCATCCCCTGCTCGATCATCCCGGCTGTCTCGATCTTACGGCCGTTTTGGATCGGTGTGGCGGCAAAGCGGCGGTCCACCTCGGCGTAGAAGCCACTGCGATCATCCTCCCACAGCGCGACGAGCGAGGAGAACCCGCGGGCGATGGCGCTGCGTGTCATCGTCAGGTCGATGCCGGCCATGCCGGCTACCTGCAGCCCCCAGGCACGATTGGCTTCCGTACTCCCCGCGGGGAAGACCGGCGTCGGGCGAGCGGCGAGAGTGTTGCGGCCAGCCTCGACGGTACGGATTTGCTCGCGCGTGGCCAACTGCGCCATGCCGAAAGAATCGGCCGTGATGAGCTTCACCGGCTCGGCCGTGGCGGACCAGCGATAGAACACAAACCCACCGTTGCCGTCGCTGCCCACGATGTGCCGATCCATCAGTGTCGTCCCGTCGGCGGCACGGACGGTCACCGCGCGCTGCGTGCCGCTGGCAGTGAACACCGGAACATTCAGCGTTCCGCCGGCTGCCACCACTGGAGTATCCGTCAGCCCCTCAATCACCGCCCCCGCCGGAAGCCACTCAAAACGCAGATCGGCGCTCTGGCCCGACACGATCAAACGCGCCTGGGGCGACACAGCCGTCAGCGACTCCTTTGTGAGCGGTACGGAGACGCCCGGGAGCGTCACCGGACTAAAACGCGAGCCGGTCTGACCGACCGTCTGCTGCCCCTGACGAACCACGAGCCAGTTATTTTCGATCGACAGTGAGTAGCTCTGGGCCAAGAGATCGCCGTTGGCATCGACCAAACCGACGTAATTGGCGCCGCTCTGCCAGGTGAACTCCACATGGCCGCTGCCCGGCAGGAGCGATCGTTCGTCGACCACCTGCTTCAACCAGGGATCGGACGCCACCACCAAGCGGCTGTGTTCGGGCAGGTTTGTACCATCGATGAGAAGCACTTGCCTCCCCTGGTTGTTAAAAGTGGCCGAGAAGGTGAGTGCCGGCGACACCACCGCCTCCACTCCCGCGCGGGCGGTCAGGACGTTCTTCAACGTCGTTGCATCCTGCGCCGTACCAAGACGCAGACGATCCTTCGCCGCCGAGAATTCCGCCTGTGTGAGGGCGCTCGATGACGACGGCGACCAGACCGCGCGCAGATCGACGACCAGATCATTCAATAGTTGCTCCACCGCCAACGAAGAACCTGTCTGTGCCATCGGCCGGGACTCCTGGTACGCCAACGTCGAAAACGAGAGTCGGTTGTCGGTCACCGCAATCTTGTTCGTGTACATGTTGAGTCCGATCTCGAGGCTGCCGCCCTGGAGCTGACCGGTCACCACATCTTTAAAGGTGAGTGTCTCACGGGCGTACCACGGCGAGGAGAACGATAAGGTCACCTCATTCGTCCCGGCCGGAACGCTGCCAATCACTTTATTATTACTCAGAATTTGCATTCCCCGCGGCAGCGATTGGAAGTTCAACGCATACAGGTTGTTGCCGTTATCTAGTGCCCGGAAGCTCAGTGACGGCGTGCGTGTCACGACATCAAGGGGCTGCCCAAAGACGACGTCCGAGGCCGTCAGAGATTTGAGGGCCGCCGAAGTGACGAGTGCTTCGGTTAACTCCTGACGTAGTCTCGCATCTGTCGGCACGCTCGCAGGTGCCAAGGTGTGGAGATAGGTGCGAACGTCGCTGATTTCCTCGGCGACACGAATCTCTGCCACGTCGTACATACCAGCCCCATCGAGTGGGACCGCTAGCGGGTTCACCGCCGGCATTTCACGCGGTTCAAGATGAATGTCTTCGCCGAGGCGGACACTGGATCGTCGCATGTCAGAAGGGGGAAGAAGTGCGACGCCATCGTCGCGCACTCTCGAGCGCGTCTTTGGCACGCTGACCGCTACATGGGTAGATTTGGCTTACAGCAAGGCAGAAAAGCGTTCCTACCCCTGTAAGAACGCCCCGATGCGTGCATGACGGCGTCAGTCGACCCGGCGGTTCCACTGAACCCTAGAACATTAAAATGACCAGCAAGTCACATGATCACCATCGTGACTTTTTGTCATATTTTAGGGCTATATGCATGGTCAGCCTGTATTTGGAGGATCACACTCTCAGGGAGCGACATGTCTACCATCCTGTACAGGACTGACGGGGATCGGTAGCATCTCCGTTTCCATGAACCCATTACCCACCGCCATCGAGCATTCGCTCATCGAAGCGGGCTGCTCGGCCACCGAAATCCTCCTGATCCAGCACATGCTGAGTGGCCAGCCGACGACGCTGCGCATCCTCGCCCAGAAGACAGGACGGAGCACGGGCGTCCTGGACCAGGCGATGAAGAAACTCATGAAGAAAGGGATTGTCGTCCGGGAGAACGTCAACGAGTCACCGAAGTTCGTCTTAAAGTCTCTACAGAACGTCGTGCAGTGGCTGCACGACGAAACGTTGCATCGCCGTGAGATGCTGCTTCGGAAGTATCAGACGTTCGAAGCATTCGTCGCCACGATGGAGAGCGAGCAATCCCGTCCGGAGATGCGCTACTTCGAAGGCGAGGACGGACTGGAGCAGGCGTATTTCAGTCTCCTTGATCACGGAAAAGTCTGGCGTCAGTACGTGACCATTCGCGGCAAGGAGCAGGACGATCCCCTGTGGCAGATGCGCGTGCGACTCTTCCGTGCGCGCAAAGAGCGCGGTGTCTTCTGTCGCGTTCTCACCCACGACACGGCCGATGGAAAAGCCTTCCAAGCTCGCGACGCCTACGAGTACCGCGAGACGTTGCTGCTGCCACCCGACTCCTGCCTCATCCCCTGCGAAAAGATTATCGCCGGGGATATCGTCGCCTGCTTCCAGCACGACCGGAATCGAGCGTGCTTCGTGCGCTTTCCAGAACAGGCGCAATTTGAGATCAACAGCTTTGATTTACTTTGGCAGAGCGCAAAGGAGAGCCAGGCAACATGCATGCTTCAATCCGAAGAACACATCCAGAGAAAAACTCGACTACTGTCGGATCTGCGCGCCTTTTGTTTGCGACCAACGAACGTGATTTTCACGATCATCTCGGTCTTCATTGCCATTGGCATTACCGGCACCCTCTACGTCAATCACACCAGGGAAACAATGAACCAATTCCGCGAAAAAATTGTCACGACCGCAGCCGTAGGCGCATTGCAGTTTCGTGGCGAAGACCTGGACACCTTGCGCACAGTCGCCGACGTCTCGAGTCCCATCTATCAGAATACCGTGTTACGACTGAATCAAATTCGTCATCAGGATCCAACCGTCGTCTACACATACATCATTAAACCAACCGATGACGTCAACACCTACGCCTTCGTTGCCGACGCCGATGCCATTGACCCGAACTCACATCCCGACACAAACGGCGACGGTATGATTACTGATGCCGACACTCTTGGCTTTCCCGGAGTGCCGTACGACATCCGGGGCAAAGATGCGATTGAACACGGAAAAATCGTCTCAGAACCCACAGCCAATGAATCGATGTATACTGATCAGTGGGGCAGTTTCTACACCGCTTATGCCCCCATCCGCAGAGCTGACGGGAGCATCGCAGCCCTGCTCGCCGCTGACGTCTGGGCAACTACCGTCCAGAACACCGCAGTAGCGACATTCCAATGGTCAACTTTATGCCTCCTCATTTTCTTCGGTCTCATGGTCGGACTTGTGACTGCTAATAATTTTGATCGAATCCTGCGCTTCTCCAGCAAGACTCCATCATGAATCCGTTACCAGCCGCCATCGAACACTCGTTAGCCGAGGCCGGATGCTCTGCAACCGAGATTATCCTCATTCAACACATGTTGAATGGGGAGCCTACGACGCTGCGCGCGCTCGCTCAGAAAACGGGTAAGAGCACGGGTGTTTTGGATCAGGCGATGAAGAAGCTGATGCAAAAAGGCATCATCGTGCGCAAGCAGGTGAATGATGCGCCGAAGTTCGTCCTGAAGTCGCTGCAAACCATCGTGCAGTGGCTGCATGACGAAACACTGCGACGGCGCGAGATGCTCCTACGAAAGTATCAGACATTCGAGGCCTTCGTTACGACGATGGAGCATGAACAGTCGCGGCCGGAGATTCACTATTACGACGGCGTAGACGGCATTGAGCAGGCATACTTCGGGCTCTTGGCACATGGCAAGGTATGGCGTCATTACATGCCGGTTGCGGATCGTGAGCAGGATGACCCACTTTGGACAATGCGTGTTCGATTATTTCGATCGAGAAAAGAGGCTAACATCTTCAGTCATGTCATCGCTCACGATACTCAGGCAGGCCTAACTTTTCAGGCTCGAGATGAGGCGGAGTTTCGCGAAACCATTCTTCTTCCTCCCGAACTCTGTCCGATCCCCTTCGAAAAAATCATTGCTGGTGATGTTGTTGCTTGCATTCAGCCAGAAAAGCATCGCGCCTGCTTTGTTCGTTTCCCAGAACAAGTCAAGTGCGAGGAAGCGTCATTCGATTTGTACTGGAAGCTTGGGAAAGAACTCCAGCATGGTGACGGCCTGGCTGCATTAAGGGCCCTGAAGAAAGAAGAGAAAATTAGCTTCCCCACTTATCTTCGGCAGACTCTATGTACTCGCCGCAGTCTCATACATATCGCACTGAGCACCGTGGCACTCATCATCATTGGATGTGGGGCCTGGTACGTTCAGCGAACCGAACACATTGAGAGTGTCCGCAGTGACCTACTGCAGGTGGTGACGGATGGCGCAAAATTGTTCGATGCGAACACGCTCAACAGTATCCGAACTATTCAAGATGTGAACACGCCTGAGTTTAAAAGAACCGTTTCATTACTACAAAAGATTCGCATCGAATCGAAGGTACATATCGATTATGTATATCTCCTTCGGCCTTTAAAAAATATTGGAGACTATGAGTTTATCGCCGATGGAGATGCGATTAATGTTAACCAGCCAATTGATTTCAATGGTGACGGCGTCATTGATCAAGCAGATGCCTATGCACTGCCCGGTGCGGAATACACCGCACCCGATGGAGATGGATTGGCCCATGAAGTACCCACGCATCCCGAAGTGAATGCCGCTCCCGTTTCAGATCAATGGGGTCAATTCTTGAGTGCTTATGCACCAATTTTTAATGAGAGAAACGAGGTTGAAGCAATCCTTGGCGTTGATATATTTACCCAACCAACGCCTAAGAAAAATCTGCTCTAAAATCTATTTTTATACATATTTGACAAAATTATTTATTACATTAGAATAATAAATAGAACTTTCAACTAACGGAGATCTAACGATGGGAAACCCTGGGAGAGAAAAAATGGTGCTGCTCGCAATCTGCCTCATCTGCTGCGCGTTCTACGCTGCCGAAGTCACAGCAGTGGATCAAAAACTGCGAACTGTTGATCCCATGACGCTCACCTTCTGGTCGGGCGTTGGCATCACCGCAGTCGCCGCAATCGTGCTTCTCATAAGAAGCGGCCCTCAGGGATTCTGCATCGGAAACGCGAATCCGTGGTGGCTAGTAATAGTGGTTCTGCTTTTCTTCTGTGCAGACTACACTCACTTCCTAGCCTTGAATAAAGGCGCAGGCGGGGTGCTTCTGTCTACGACGTACCTCTTGATCCCCGTCCTCTGTTCACTACTGGTACTAAAGGCCCCTTCCCTTAAAATGATGCTTGTTTGGGCCTTAGGCTTCCTCGCCTTGGTGCTGCTATACAGCGATAAACCTCGCTAGAGCGAGCACCGCCTCTCCGATGATCTCGGGGGGGCTTTTAAAAGTCTTTATTGTAAAAGTAAAGATGGTGGCATATCGTTTAAAACATGCTTGGCATCCTCCCCCTGTTTTACAAATTCTCGGTAGTGGAAAACACCCCTTTGGGAAAGGCTAACTTTGCAAAAGAGGACATTTCTAAATCTGAGATTATCTGTAAGTTTGCTGGGCCCAAAATTGATTTGAAACAATTCTTTGAGAAATATGAAACAGATGGTTGCAATGTTCTTCAAATTGAAGAGGATCTATTTATAGATGTAATTGAGCCTTACGTTTATTTTAATCATTCATGCAATCCCAATGCGGGCATTAGAAATGATGGCATTTTGTTTGCATTAAAAGATATCAAGCAAGGAGAAGAAATTTGTTTTGATTATTCAACCACCGCAGATGATGTAATCTGGAGAATGGAGTGCAAGTGTAACTCAAAGAATTGCAGAAAAATTATTGGTGACTTCCAAACCATTCCTCATGAACAGAAGGAATTTTACTTAACCAATAACGCATTACCTAACTATATTAAAAAAATATATTATTGAGTTTCTGTTATGAGGATCTCATTTAAAAGCACCAGCTATGGCTCGCTCTTGTTAGCAAGTAGCTTGGCTGTTTTTGCCTTAGCGATTCTTTATCAAAATACACAAGATCTTTTTAAAAAAAGCCTGCAGGATAGAGTAGCAGCCATTGCAGCTACGGCTGCTGTTCAATTTGATACTGCAGTCCTTGATGAAATAAAGGACGAATCAAGTGTTGGAACTCCGGCGTATATTAATACAATTCTACAACTACAAGCGATTCGCTCTAGTAATCAGAATCTTAAGTTTATATATATTCAAAGGTCTACTGAGCAGCCTAATATTCTAGAATTTGTGGCTGATGCAGATTCAATGGATCCGAACGCACGTATTGATTTGAATAATGACGGAGTTATCAATGAAGAAGATGCGCTTAACAGGCCTGGTGAACCGTATGATGTAAGTGAATACCCAAAATTTATTAGCATAGCCTTTTCACAAACTTATGTAGATGACGAGCTTTCTGTTGATCAATGGGGCACTCACTTATCTGCAACAAGCCCCATCTACAATAAAGGTCAAAAGGATAGCCGATATTTAGTTGGCGTTGATGTAGATGTATCAGATTTTGTCTCATTGACAAATTTAGCTCTAGTGCCATTCATCCTTGTTGCTGGTTTTGAATTGTTATTGCTCATGGGATTAACAATCATTCTAGTTAGAATGTGGGGATCTCGCGTTTATCTACTACAAGAACTTGATCGTCAAAAAGACGAGCTCTTGAGTATTGTCAGCCATCAGCTGGCTGCGCCTGTCACAGCTATCAAGTGGTATCTCGAGTCCCTCTTGGATGATGGCATCAATCTAAAAGATGAGCAGAAGAACGATATGAAGAGTATGCAATCCATCACAGAGGACCTCTCTGATTTGGTGAGCATGATCTTGGACGTCTCTCGTATTCAGCTCGGCAAGATGAGGGTTGATGTCCAACCTCTCGATCTACAAGTCTTCTTCAAAGAGATTCTCGAAGTGATCGAACCGAAGGCCAAAGAGAGGCCGGTTCATTTCATTAAGAGCCTGCCAGAATCTCTCCCCACAGCACTGCTCGATAAACGCCTTACGCGCATGACGGTCGAGAACCTTCTCACCAACGCCGTGAAGTACACGCCAAAGGATGGCAACGTCTGGTTCACAGTTACGATTGATGCAAATAACATTCTCTCGATCACGGTGAAGGATACAGGCTGTGGTATTCCGAAGGCCGACCAGGGCAAGATCTTCGGCAAACAGTTCCGTGCCAGCAACGTTCGCAACGCTGTCGATGGCAACGGCTTCGGTCTGTATGTCGCCAAGGGTGCTATCGAAGGCCAGGACGGAAAGATCTGGTTTGAATCTCAGGAGGGAATGGGGACAACTTTCTACGTAAAGGTGCCCTTGAAATATCCTAGTAAAGAAACAGCTAACTCTCCTCTCCCATTAATTCCGACGAAACAGTAGTACACTCCCCGCGTGCCACTGTTTCCTCCCCTCCGCGCCGGCTCCCTCCTCACTATCGGCGTGTTCTTCGCCGTGGGTTTTGGCACGGTGGCGGAGGCCAGAATTGATCTTTCGGACGTTCCCCTGCCCTTCGGCGGCTTTTCTACGTCCTCCAAGAGCTCTTCCAGTGCCCCTCAGAACGTTTCTAGTTCAAGTTCCAGCACTTCATCAGCTCAGGCCAGGCGAACCACGCTCAAGCGACTGCAACGCGATGAGCGCCGCTTCGGAGAATTACTGCGCGGCACGGGCGCCGCGATCTGGCGCACACAGGTCGTCGACCTGACGAACGCCGAGCGCAAGAAGAACGGCCTGCGGCCGCTGCGCGAAGACAGCGGTCTCGATGCCTTCGCCCAGGCCTTCGCCAAAGATCTGCAAGTCCGCAATTACTTCAGTCACGACACACCCGAAGGCCTCACCTTCCAGCAGCGCTTCCAGAGTTCGGTCTTCATGACGACGCTGAAGCACTGCCTCGCCTGCACCATCCACTTCACCTTCGCCGAGAACATCGCCTTCGGCCAGCCAAACGCGAAGGCCGTCGTCGACGCCTGGATTGCCTCCCGCGAGCACCACGAGAACATCCTCAATCCCGACCTGACGAAGATCGGTGTCGGCCGCCAAGGCCGATACTGGTCGCAGGTCTTCTTCGGCCAAAAGGAGGAATAAGTGTCTTTTAGACGTATCTCAGCCTTTGAGAGAGATTGCTTAATAATTATTATATGGTATAAAGTATAAGGACCTTTCAATTCCAATAGTAACCCGAGTCCAAAGGAGGACTACTCATGCCAAACCTGTATGTGTTGGCCAGCGCAGTCGCGCTGGGGATCGTGCTCGTCGGAGGTGTGATCGTCTTACTGGTGTACTGCCTGAAGAAGAAGCCCGCCACCTCAGTGCAGAAGGACAAGCAGTGTGACGGCTTCGAGATCATCAACGCCCTCAGCCAGAAGAAGCCGACGAAGATCACGAAGACACTCATCGCCGACGTGGAAACGTGGTGTCTCGCCTACGATGAGGGTGAGAAGTCTCTGTACTACTCTCGTAAGGGCATGACCGCTCAACTCCTGCTGGAAGAGCCATTCCTACGGCTCGAGATGCGCGACGACGGTGTCGCCCAATACGTGGTCATGTTTTACAATCGTGGCAAGGTTCGATACGCCGAAGACGTGGATATCGAGAAAAACCGCGCTGCCCTCATCCACCAGATCTTCGACCGCATCCTGCCACTCGTCACCGCCGTCTCCGAGTGACACACACTCCTCTGCTGAAACCGTCTCACCCCTGACACACTGCCAGGGGTCTTTTTTGTGCTGATAGAACGTGGCTATTCTGCAACCGCCAGAAGCCATAAATGCATTATTGAGCCTTAATCTCCTATTTCTGGCTCTTTCTGAGACTTGCATTAATAGTTATTTTATTGTATAAAATACATAGTCCTTTCAGCATCTAGGCACTCTCAGAAGGAGACCATCCTGTGAACAGCCTCGAAATCCTCAGTGTCGTCGGACTACTCGTAGCCGCGATCCTCGTGGCGGTGCGACTCCTGCGCCGCCGCCCCCTGCCGGTCGGTTCGGAGATGACGCGGTTCGAGGAACTCGAACACATAAGCGAGCAGTCCCCGATCGCGATCAAGCGGCTGGCCGACACGACCTACCCCACATGGGAACTACAGTTCCCGGACGGCAACCTCCACTTCATCCTCAAAAACAGTCTGTTCCAGATCCTCCTGCCCTCGCGCTTCATTCGGGTCGAGAAGAGGGCCGAGGACGGCATCGTGCAGATGGTCGTGGAGCTGCACAACGGGGCACACTACCGCTACGTGGAGGGCGTGGACCTGCAATCGGAGTTCGTCGAGCCGATCCGGGCGATCTTCAGCCGGATCGAACCCATCGTGGCTCCGCACATCGTCTGAACGTGCTCTCTGAAAGCACCGACCCTTGGCACATTGCTTGCTACCAGGGGTCTTTTTTGTGCCACGGAAAACTTGGTTCTTACCTCCTCCGTCGTTCCGAGCGATTACTTTGACTCCTTGATGGAATCGTCGGCGTTGGCGCGGCGGTTGATCTCGTTCTGGGCCTTGGCCTCGGCGCGCGTCATCTCGACGACGGCGGGCTTATCCTTGGCGGCGGCCAGAGCCTCGGCCGAGGGCTCCTCGGCGTAGACTTCGGGCATACCCGGGCGGCGGGCCAGACGCAGCGTCTTGAGGGCCTTCAGCGTGGCCTGGGCGTTCACGAGCTTGTTGCCCGTGCCAAAGCGCTTGCTGAGGACGTTACGAACGCCGGCGTGCTCCAGAATGACGCGGAGCGCACCACCCGCGATCACACCCGTGCCTTCGGCGGCGGGCAGGAGGCGGATCTTGGCGGACTTGTGCTTCGTCCAGACTTCGTGGGGGATGGTGCCCTTGATGAGGGGCACGCGGATCATGCGGCGGCGGGCGTCCTTCGTGGCCTTCTGCACGGCCACCTGCACTTCGTTCGCCTTGCCCGTGCCGAGGCCGACCTTACCCTTGCGGTTACCGACGACCACCACGGCGCGGAAGCGCATGCGGCGGCCACCCTTCACGACGCGCGTGACGCGGTCGAGGCTCAGGGTTGTTTCCGCGAATTCCTTCGGCTCATTGCTGCGCCGATCTCTGCGGTGCTGCCGGTCGGGGTTGGAGGTCTTGGCGTTCATGGGGCTTAGAATTGGAGACCGCCGTCGCGGGCGGCATCGGCGAGCGCCTTGACGCGCCCGTGGTACTTGTACGCGTTACGATCGAAGACAACGGCGGAAATACCCTTCTCCTTGGCCTTCTCGGCAATCACGGCTCCAAGCTTCTTGGCGCCCTCGATGTTCGGTTTGGCACCCTTCACAGCCTTCGTAGAGGCGGCGGCGAGCGTCTTGCCCGAGACATCGTCCACGATCTGGACGAAGAGCTGGGTGAGCGAGCGGTAGACCGTCAGGCGCGGGCGCTCGGACGAGCCCGAGAGGCGGGCGCGGATGCGACGCTTGCGGGAGAGCCGGTGATCAGTGAGCTTTACCATAAGAGAGGAGCGGATTACGCGGCCTTCGCGGTAGCGGCCTTACCCACCTTGCGGCGGATGAATTCGTCGGAGTAGCGGATGCCCTTGCCCTTGTACGGTTCCGGAGGCTTCAGGGCGCGGATATCGGAGGCGGTCTGACCGACAAGCTGGCGGTCGATGCCCGACAGGATCAGGAGGTTCTTGTTCTTCTCGTCTTGCGTGATCGTCACGCCCTTCGGGATGGCGAATTCGACCGGGTGGCTGAATCCAAGCGCCAGCTGGAGCGTCTGGCCCTTCACCTGAGCCTTAAAACCGACGCCGATGACTTCCAAGCGCTTCTCGTAGCCCTTCGTGACGCCATCGACCATGTTCTGGACGAGGGCGCGTGTGAGGCCGTGACGCTCGCGGGCCTGCTTGCTCTCGAGGGTGCGGTCGATGATCACTTCGTTGTCCTTCACCTCCACCTTGATGAGGGGCAGATGGGTGTACGACAGCTCGCCCTTCGGGCCCTTCACCGCGACGACGCTTCCGGACACCGAGACGGTGACTCCGGCGGGGATGGCCACTGGTTTGCGTCCAATGCGAGACATAGTTAGGAGATGGTGCAGAGGTACTCGCCACCGATCTTCTTCTGGCGGGCTTCCTTGTCGGTGATCAGCCCCTGACTCGTGGTCAGGATGGCCTGACCGTAGCCGCTGAGAACGGGCTTCAATTCGGAGGCAGAGGTGTAGAGGCGGCGACCGGGCTTGCTCTCGCGCTTGAGCACGAGGCGGCGCTTGCCGGGCAGGAAGGTCACGAGGATCTGGAGCTTGGGCTCTTCGCCGGTGACGGCGACGTCCTTGATCCAGCCCTCACGCTTGAGCAGTTCGCAGAGTGCCAGCTTCATCTTGCTGTGCGGAGCCGTGCAGGTGTCGCGGCGGGCAGCCTGCGCGTTGCGGATGCGAGTGAGGAGATCGCCGATGGGGTCAGTGACGTACGTCATTGGGTTACCAGGAGGATTTGGTGAGGCCGGGAATTTCGCCGTTCGAGGCCAGTTCGCGGAAGCAGCAGCGGCAGATCGAGAAGAAACGCATGTAGCCGTGGCGGCGTCCGCAGAGCTTGCAGCGGTTGTAGACGCGCGTGGGGAACTTCGGCTTCTTGCCCGCTGCCTTGGCCTTCTCGACGGCTTCGGCCTTGCGCTTCTGGCTGATGATGAGGGAAATGCGCGTCATAAGGGATTAAGCGGCGGAAACGGTACCTCGGCCAGCCCGGAAGGGGAAGCCAATCTGCTTCAAAAGTGCTTTTGCTTCCTCGTCGGTCTTGGCCGTCGTCGTCACCTGAATCTGGAGGCCGAAGGAACGCTGGACGTCGATGGCAGGGATTTCAGGGAAAACGGCGTGCTCCTTAAGGCCTAGGGCGTAGTTGCCGTGGCCGTCGAACTTAGCTGGGATGCCGCGGAAATCGCGGATGCGAGGCAAGACGTAGCTGACGAGGCGATCGAGGAACTCCTCCATGCGCTTGCCGCGCAGCGTCACCATCGCGCCGACGACGAGACCCTTGCGGATCTTGAAGTTGGAGATGGCCATGCGGGACTCGCGCATCACGGGCTTCTGGCCGGTGATCTTGCTCAGACAGTCGGCGATGTACTCGAGAACTTCCTTGCCTTCCATCTTGCTGCGGTTGATGCCGACGTTCACCACCACCTTCTGCAGGCGGGGCAGGGCGTTGACGTTGCTGACCCCAAGCTCTTCCTTCAGAGCCTTAGCAATGGGACCGCGGAGCCGTTCGTGGAGAGTCTGGTAGGACATAGTGGATCAGGAACCGCGACCGCTGCGGCGAATGATGGGGGTGTGCTTCACCTCGTTCTCGTGGGCGGCGTGGGCACCGGCCGTAGCGTCGCCCTCCAGCGGAGCAGCGTCGTCGGAGGCCTTAGCCTTGCTGTTCCAGAAGCTGCGCTTGGTGGGCATCTTGCCCGTCGACTCCTCGGCCTTCTTCTCCGTCTTCTCGGCGGTCTCACCAGCCTTGGCCTTCTTCGGAGCCTTGGCCTTGGCCGTGCCGACGATCGGGGCGCCGCTCACCTTGGCGATGCGGACCTTCTTCCCGGTCTTAGGATCGATCTGGTAGCCAACGCGAGTCGGCTTGCCGGTCTTGGGATCGAGGAGCATCACCTTGGAGACGTCGAGACTGGCCTCAAAGCGGATCTTCTGGCCGGCTGACTGCGGCGTCTTCTTCACGTGGCGAGTGCGGAGGTTCAGGCCCTGGACCACGACGTGGCGCTTGTCCGTGAGGACACGCAGGATCTGGCCCGTCTTGCCCTTATCCTTGCCGGTAATGATGAGGACGGTGTCGCCCGTGTGGAGTTTCATAGGACTTCGGGAGCGAGGGAAATGATCTTCTGGTAGCCCTTGGCGCGCAGTTCGCGAGCGACGGGGCCGAAGACGCGCGTACCCTTGGGCATGCCGTCCTCCTGGATGATCACACAGGCGTTGTCGTCGAAGCGGATGGCGGAGCCGTCCTTGCGGCGGGTGGCGGTCTTCATGCGGACGATCACCGCGCGCTCGACGGTCTTCTTCTTCACCGTACCGCGGGGCTCAGCTTCCTTGATGGCGACGATGATGACGTCACCGATGCGGCCGTAGCGGCGGGAGCTGCCTCCCAGGACGCGGATGCACATGGCCTGCTTGGCGCCGGTGTTGTCCGCTACCGTGAGGTAGGTGGTGAGCTGAATCATGAGTGCGAGGAGGAATCCTTCTCTTCTGTCTTGGACTTGGTGAGGGCGGCCACGGCGGCCTCTTCCTTGATCTCCGAGACCTGCGCCGCTTTCTTGACGATCTGCGTGACCATGAAGTGCTTGCGCTTGCTCAGCGGGCGGCACTCCGTGATCTCCACGAGGTCGCCGACGTTCGGCTGGATCTTGGCTGTATCCGCAAGGAACTTCTTGCTGATGCGGAAACGCTTCTTGTACTTGGGATGGAACAGCAGACGGTGCACCGTAACGGTGACGGTCTGAGTCATCTTGGCCGCGGTGACGGTGCCCTGGAGAGTCTTCATGCGGAGGCGGGGGCCGACAGAGTAGAGTCAGAAGTCTTTTTCTTCAATGGCTTCTTGGGGGTTTTCGTCGCGACGGCTCCAAGCTTGGCCAGGACCGTCTTCAGGCGGGCAACGTGGCGGCGACCGGCGCGATAGCCAGCCGTATCCTTGTGGCTGCCAAGCGACACCTGCAGCTTCAGCTTGGCGGTCTCGAGCTCGCGCTCGCGGATCTCGCGCGTCAGCTCGGCCGGAGTCATCTTCAGGAGCTCGGTGGTAGAGGGGAACGTCGGCATGAGTCGTTAGGCGGAAAGGCGGGTGACAATCTTGGTCTTGAACGGCAGTTTGTAGCTGGCCTGCTCCAGAGCTTCGCGGGCGATCTTCTCGGAGACACCGTCCATTTCGAACAGGATAGTGCCTCGGGGGATGATCGCACAGTAGTACTCGAGGGCACCTTTTCCGGCTCCCATCGGCACCTCGGCGGCCTTCTTCGTCACGGGGGTGTGGGGGAAGACGCGAATCCAGGTCTTGCCGGCACGGGCCGTGGAACGGGCGATAACCTTGCGGGCGGCCTCAATTTGGCGAGCCGTCAGTTCACCGCCAGTCGTCGCCTTCAAACCGTAGGCGCCGAAGGCCAGTTCGTGTCCACTCGTGGCCGTGCCGCCAAACGCTCCGCGGCGGCGGTGCTGGCGACGATAGGTGATGCGCTTGGGCTCTAGCATAACGAGGGGGATCAGGCAGCGGCCTCTTGAGAGGCGCCGGCGGTAAGGGAAGCAGACTGTGCCTGTTGAATCTTCTTGAACACCATGCCCTTGTAGACCCAGACGCAGACGCCGATCGTGCCGTACTTCGTGACGGCGTGGCGGCGGGCGTAGTGGACGTCGGCGCGGAGAGTCTGGAGCGGGATGTTTCCTTCCTTGAAGTACTCGCTGCGAGCAATCTCGGCGCCGTTCAGACGACCGGCAACGGAGATCTTGATACCGAGCGCGCCACTCTGCATCCCCTTCTCGATCGCCATCTTGCAGGCGCG
>CAZWNJ010000001.1:108943-425888 GCA_964635215.1 uncultured Candidatus Peribacteria bacterium
CCCATGATATGACGCTTGATGGCCACGTCCTGCAGGAGCAGGTCGCGGAAGCGCTGGCCGCGCGCGAACCAAGTGCTCGGCCACGTGCGAGTGATACCGATGCGCAGGCCGTTGGGGTTCACTTTCTGACCCATGGGTTGAGAGGTAGAGGGGGTTAGGCGGAAGGAGTAGTGGCTTTCTTCGGAGCGGCACGCTTCTTGGAAGCGGCCTTCGGAGCGGGAGTCTCGGCGGTAGCGGCCTTCTGCACGGCCTTCTTGTTCGTCTTCTCCTGCTCACCGGCGTAGCCGAGCGTGATCGTGATGTGGCTGAGGAACTTGCTCATCGGGCGCATGCGGCCGCGGGCCATCGGGGTGCCGCGGAGGAGGGCCTGACCCTGGTTGACGACGATCGTGCGAACCACGAGCTCGCCGGAATC
Source organism: uncultured Candidatus Peribacteria bacterium (assembly GCA_964635215.1). Taxonomy (GTDB): domain Bacteria; phylum Patescibacteriota; class Gracilibacteria; order Peribacterales; family Peribacteraceae; genus JAGOUB01. The sequence goes on from CAZWNJ010000001.1 coordinate 109,359, forward strand.
CTGCTTGAAGTTGTGACGAGCGTTGGCGGCGGCGGAGGCCAGGAGCTTCTCGATCAGACGAGCAGCCTTCTTGTGTGTGCGACCGAGGAGATCGATCGCCTCACTGACGGGCATGCCACGCACCATCATAGCCACGATGTTGGCCTTCTTAGGGGCGATCCGAGCGGAGCGGAGGATGGCGCGCATGGGGAGAAGTAGAAGGGAGAATCAGGAGGAAATCAGGCTTTAGCGGGAGCAGCGGGGGCGGGGGCGGCAGGCTTACCGGCGGCTTCGGCGTCGGCCATCTTGCCACCGTGGACCTTGAACTTCGTCGTGAAGGAGAATTCGCCGAGCTTGTGACCGACCATCTGCTCTGTGACGTAGACCGGGAGGAACTCCTTGCCGTTGTGGACGGCGAAGGTGAAGCCAACGAATTCCGGAGGGATGGTGCAATCGCGGGACCACGTCTTCAGGATCTTCTTCTCGCTCTTCTCGACCATCTTCATGACCTTCCCGAAGAGGCGGGAATCGACGTAGGGGCCTTTTTTGAGAGAGCGTGTCATAAGAGTGAGAGGGGTTTACTTGCGCTTCTTCTTGGTGCGGCGGCGGATAATAAGTTCGTCACTGTAGCGGGAGGGGCGGCGGGTCTTCACGCCGAGAGCCTTCTTGCCCCACGGAGTCTTCGGGGCCTTCAGACCGATCGGGCTGTGACCTTCACCACCACCGTGCGGGTGATCGACGGCGTTCATCGACTTACCGAGGACTTCCGGCTTCTTGCCCAACCAGCGCTTGCGGCCGGCCTTTCCGAGCGTGATGAGGTTGTGATCGGGGTTGCTCATGGTGCCGATCGTGGCCATGCACTCCTTGCGGACTTTGCGCATTTCGCTGGAGGGCAGCTGGACGAGGGCGTGGTCGCCGTCGAAACCGATGAGGGTGGCGGCCGTGCCGGCGCTGCGCACGATGGCGCCGCCGTTGCCGGCCTGGAGTTCGAGGTTGCAGATCTTGTAGCCCACCGGGATGTGCTGGAGCTGCATGCGGTTACCAATCTTCACCTTCGTGCGAGGACCGGCGACGATCTGGTCGCCAACGAGCAGACCTTCGGGAGCGAGGACATAACGCTTCTCGCCGTCAGCGTAGTTGATGAGGGCAATGCGCGAGGAACGGTTCGGATCGTACTCGAGGGCCGTGACCGTGCCGGGGATGCCGAACTTATCGTTCTGGCGGAAATCGACGGCGCGGTAGAGGCGCTTGTGGCCGCCGCCGCGGTGGCGGACGGTGACGCGACCGAGGTTGTTGCGACCGCTGATGCGGTGCTTGCCCTTGGTCAGGCTCTTCTCAGGACCCTTCTTCGACAGCCCCGTGAAGTCGGCTACCGACATGTTCCTGCGGCCGGCGGTGTTGGGCTTAATCGTGCGGATAGGCATAAATCGTCAGGTCACTGAGATTGGAATTCGGCGAGATCGAGCATTGGACTCTTCGGATCGAGGGTGAGGGTCGCCTTCTTCCAGGCGTGGCGTCGAGTGGAGATGCGACCGGCGCCCAGCTCGCGCACCTTCGGGCGGATCCACTGCATGCGGATGGAGGCGACGGCAACACCGAAGAATCTCTTGAGGGCGGCCTGGACATCGACCTTCGTCGCAGCCGGGGCGACCCGGATCGTGACGACGCGTGCGGCCTTCTGGCGCTCGGACTTCTCCGTTTGGACCGGGCCGAGGATGACGTGATTGAGATCCATAGCAAGGAGAATCAGGATTTCTTCGGGGAAGCTTTCTTCGCGGCCGGCTTCTTGGCGGCAGCGCTCTTCGTCGTCTTCTTCGGGGCCTTCTCCTCCTTTGCGCTCTCCGAGACGGCTGGCGCCTCCTTGGCCGTCTTGGCCTTCTTGCCGAAAATTTCGTCAGCCTTGGCGATGGCATCCTCCAGGAAGACGATGGCCGTGGCCTTCAGGACGTCTTCGGGGTTGAGGTAGGCAGCGGAGAGGGTCTCGACCTGAGGCAGGTTGCGGGCCGACAGGGCCAGAGGCTCGCTGCGCTCGCCCCAGACAATCAGCACCCGGCGGTCGGACTTGAGAGGGAGCTTCTTGAGGAGGGTGGCGAGGGTCTTGGTTTTGGGATCAGTGGCGTAGGACTCGAGGCCGAGAATGACGCCATTCTTCGCCTGGAGCGAGAGACACGAGCGAATGGCGGCGTGACGCATCGACTGCGGCATGCGCAGTTCATAATTCTGGAAACGATTGGGGCCGAAGGCCTTACCACCGCCGCGCATGACGGGCGAGCGGATCGGTCCGCGGCGGGCGCGACCGGTGTGCTTCTGCTGGTAGAGCTTCTTCGTGGAACCGACAACCTCGCCGCGGGTCTTAGCGTGTGCGATGGGGTGGCGACGATTGCTCTGCTGAAGCATCAGGAACTGGTGCATGAGGCCGGTGTTCACCTCACCCGTAAAGAGGGAGGCGGGCAGGCTCATGCTCTTCGTCTTCTGGCCGGCGGCGGAAAAGAGGTCGATCGTCATACTCAGGCGGCGGGTTCGAGAGTGAGGAGAACGGTAGCGCCGTTCGGTCCGGGAACCGGACCTTTGACGGCGAGAACGCCCTTTGCTGCATCGGCCGCGACAATCGCGCGGTTTTTGAAGGTCATGTGATCACCACCCATGCGTCCGGCCATGCGCGTCCCCTTGAAGATACGACCTGGATCGGTACGCATACCGACGGAACCCGGCTCGCGCTTGAAGTGCGAACCGTGGGAGAACGGACCACCATGGAAGCCGTGGCGACGCACGACACCCTGGAAGCCCTTGCCTTTCGTGACACCTTGAACCGTCACCGTGGACTCCACCGGCAGGACGTCGGCGGCCAGCTTCTTGCCGGCCTCCATCCCGTCCAGCGACTCGACGATCCACTCATGCATTTCGGCGTAGCGAACGTTCGTCTTTCCCTTGCGGCTCTTCCACTCCTTGGCGCCCGTGCCAAGCACGACGGCGTCGTAGCCGTCCTTCGCCTTCGTCTTCAGGCGGACGACCGTGTTTGGTTCGACGTGGAGGTAGGTCACCGGAACCGCCTCACCCGTAGGGAGGAAGACGCGGGACATGCCGACTTTCTTGGTGATGAGTCCGAGAGGCATAGGGGCGGGAGGTTCATCTGGGTCGGGTAGTCAGGGAGGTGACGTCGACCTGGAACGTACGCCAACGGCAGGAAGCAGTCCGAAGACCCTTTCTACCGAAGTGCGCGGCACTGTACCTAGCATGAAAAGGACAGTCAACAAGAAAACAGTCCATCCTACTTTTTCTCGCCATGACCAGTGATCAGATGATTGATCAGCGACAATCGGCCACAAAAAAGAGGTGGGGCCGAAGCCCCACCCCGTGGACAGACATTACGTTGGTCGCCGCATTTCGAGGGCGATAATGAGTGGCGGCGCCAGTGCCGCTTCTTCTGGAAGCATCGCACGAGCCGCTTCGTCACACGCCATGATTTCCCCGATGGCACCGAATCGATCCAGCGACGGAGATGAGACCATGAGTGCTTGCCCCAAGGCATCGCCGGCCAGCAGATCGGGATACTGGCGATAGAGGCAGAGTGCCATGCCGAGGGCATGCACGAGATGTTGCGTATGGAACAGCAACTCGCAGCCCGCCACCAGCGATGTCAGGCAGACGACGGACCACGGCATGAGATCAATCCGTGGAGCCGGCTTCTGCTCCTGTAACCAGCGTGTCAGCGGCCCCTGCAGACGCTGATGGAGCACAGTGACACGTTCGCGCAGAATCGGGAGCTGCTCCGGCTTGAGGATGCCGAACTCCAGAAATTCCTCGCGGTACGTCAGCCGACCAGCGGCGATCTCGGCGTACACCTCGTCCCCTGTCGCTAGCAGTGCCATGTTCTGAGCCTTCAGCGTGCGCATGGCGTGGAGGAGATTCTCCGGCGGAGGGAGGACGACGGACATCGCCTGCCAGACGTCGCGCAGCTCCGGTAGGAGCCGATTGTGTGCGAACGTATGGAGGAGATTCGTGAGTGTGGACCCCGTCACCTTCCGCAGGTGCGCGAACAAGCGCAGGCACCGATAGACGGCAATGAGTGGCGGATTGGGCGTCCTCAGAGCGCTCAGTAGAACGTCTGGACGCTCCTCGCCGAGATGACGATCGAGAATGGCCCCCACTTCCAATGTGCCTCGCTCGGCGTACGCAAAGGGCGTGAGGACGTGAGTCTTGCCAGTCTCCTCGACGAAGACATCGGGGCACTCGGGTAATGCAAACACGATACGATTCTTTTCCACGACTGCACCTCTCTCGAGATGGGGGAAGTTGTCTCCCCACAGACCAACGGCGTTGTAAACGATCACTGTCATGAGCCCCCAAGGCTCACATGAGTGATACATTACAATACTATTACTATTATGCAAGTCACTGCACGATGATCGATGAGTCAAGAATCATGACAATTGGAGGATTGAACCAAAGCGGTTTTGCCCCACCCTTGACATTTTTTCGACGGAATTCTACAGCGTGTCAAACGTCCATTCACACCGCTGTGCACATTCGGTGAACCCCGGGGACCCGGCCGTCAGCCGCGCGTCCGGGGTTCATCACTGCCGATCAATTGACGCAGGCCCCCGTTTCACTCTCTCCATGGAGAAGTCATGATGATGATGTTCCACTTGACGCCCTCCGGCCCGAAAGAGGAACCGCCGTATTTTGGCGATAAGCACCTGCCCACAGTTCGCGACGAAGCCGCTAAGCTCCACCTCCCGGACCGCCCGTTCCTGTTCGCCGTCGCCCATCACTGCTGCGGTGAGGAAGGTAACTGGCGGCAACAGTCCACGCTCTTCCTCACCTTCAAGAAGGCCACCTCCGCTCCCGTCCCCCTGACGGTCACCGTCGGTGACCACGTCCTCTATCGAGGCACCGGCCTCCCGGAGACCCTGTACTGGGTCTTCATCGACTGGAATAAGGAACAGGGTGACCTCAGCGTGACCATCGACACGACCACCTATCGCTTCCGAGGAATCCTCCAGAGCACGGACATGTCGTGCATCCTCTTCCACCCTCGTCCGGTGGCGATTGAAGAGGCGCTGACCGCCACGTCCAACCCGGCGGCCTGAAGCAGGCCGCGCACAGCCACTCCTTTCCGCCGGTGACCCCAGGTCACCGGCATTTTTTGCTGACTGTAGAGTCAGTGAGAATCATTGACGTTTTATCAATATATAGTATATTAGACATGTTCTTTCAGCATCCGTCACAGCCTCTTCCTCCCCTGACGCTTCAGGTGAGAGAGAGCCTGTGACACCTCGGAATGGAAAAAAACGAGGACGCAGGCGCAAGGGTTGTACCGTGACGACGCTGACGATTCGACTGACACACATTCAGGGCCGCGGAGCTCACTACGGCGGCCACCACGATCTGCCCGAGACCGAAAGCTTCGAGAAGAACGAACCCGATGAAGTGCAGGTATCTGTTCGGCGCGGTCTGGAAGGAAAGTTTGAACACATCGGCCACGTCCAAGAAGGCAGCGAGCCTCTCCAGATCCCGGACACCCCGATCCTCGTCCCCTACCAAGAGTTCGAAGGCCGCCGGCAGATGACGTTCCAGATTCCGTGAACCGAGACCGTGACAGACACGTCGCCGCAACCAACCGGTTGCGGCTTTTTTCTTGGCCATCGCTCTTCGCGGACAGGCGGTAGCCGCGAGCCGTCGACCCCTATATCCTGTGGCCATGGACGATATCCGCATCCAGAAGCTCAGCCGCCTGCGTGACCTTGGCATCACCCCGTACGCCAGCCACTTCGTGCGCACGCACACGTTGGCCGAAGGCCGCGACCTGAAAGACGGCGCCAAAACATCGATCGCCGGCCGCATTATGCTGCTGCGCGATATGGGCAAGATGACCTTCTTGACGCTCCAGGACCACACCGGACGCCTGCAAGTCCTCCTGCGCAAAGAAGAGCTGGGCGATCAGTACGACACCGTCTTAAGCCTCCTCGACCTCGGCGATTTCATCGGCATCGAGGGCGCGCGCATCACGACGAAGACCGGCGAGCCGACGGTGCAAGCCGCCACCTGGACGATGCTCAGCAAGGCGCTCAGCCAGCCGCCCGAGAAGTGGCACGGCGTCCAGAATCAGGAAGTTGCCTGGCGCCAGCGCTACCTGGACCTGACGAGCAACCGCGAGACCTTCACGCGCTTCCAACTGCGTTCGCTCTTCATCCGCAAGCTCCGCGAGTTCTACTGGGCCCAGGGCTTTGAAGAGATGGAGACGCCGGTCCTCACAAACGCCGCCTCAGGTGCGCTCGCCACGCCGTTCGTCACGCACCACGAAGCCTACGACCTCGACGTCTACCTGCGCATCGCCACCGAGACGTTCCTCAAAGAGTGCCTCGTCGGCGGCTTCGACCGCGTCTTCGAGATCGGCCGGATCTTCCGCAACGAAGGCCTGGACCCAAGCCACCTGCAGGACTTCACGATGGTGGAACACTACGCCGCCTACTGGAATTTCGAGGACAACATGCGCTTCACCGAGCAGATGTTCCAGGCCGTCTTGCCGGCTGTTTTTGGCTCTCTGAAGACAAAAATTCCCGACCGTGATGGTGCGCTCGTGACCGTCGACTTCGGCGGCCAGTGGCCGCGGATGTCGCTGCGCGAGGCGATCCTCGCCAAGTCGGCGATCGACATCGATGGCTGTCCGACGGCCGACGCCCTGCGCGCGGCCATGAAGAAAGCCAGCATCACGCTCGACCTCGATGTTTCGAAGCTCGGCCGCGGCAACCTCATCGACCAGCTCTACAAGAAAGTCGCCCGCCCGCACCTCGTGCAGCCGACGTTCATTACGAATCACCCGATCGATCTCTCGCCGCTCGCGCGCCGCAGCGACCACAACCCCGACGTCACGGACCGCTTCCAGCTCGTCGTCGGCGGCTGGGAGATCGTGAATGCCTATAGCGAGCTCGTGGACCCGCTCGACCAGTCCGAGCGCTTCGACGTTCAAGCCAAGGCGAACGCCGGCGGCGATAGCGACGCTCACCGCAAGGATGACGATTACGTGACGGCCCTCTCCTACGGCTGCCCACCGTGCTCGGGCTTCGGCATGGGTATCGACCGCATCGTCGCTCTCCTTACGCAGCAAAGTAACCTCCGTGACGTCGTCCTCTTCCCGCTCATGAAGCCGGAACATCAGGCCGCCGCCACGGCCGCCCCGAAGACTGCCGCCGCCAAAGCGCCGCTGGCCGTCATAGGGGCTGTACACCTGCTCCAGCACGCCGAGTACGGCCATCTGCTGCCCGAAGCCCACGGCCTTATCGAAGCCAACGCCATCCAAACCAAGGCCCACCTCCTCGCCACCGGCGCCGCCATGGAGGCCCTCGCCACGAAGTTCGGCGGTGATCCCGGCACCTGGAAGGTGGCCGGTATGCTCCACGATCTTGACTGGGACAAGCTCGACAAGGATTACGAGAAGCACTGCGGCGACGACCTGAAGGCAATGCTCACCGGCATCAAGGCTCCGCCCGAGCTCCTGGCCGACATCCGCGCGCACTACGCCCACAAGTACGGCGCCGATTACCCGCTCGACACGATGCTCCGCAAAGCGCTCTACTGCGCCGACGAACTGACGGGCTTCATCATCGCCGTCACCCTCGTCCGGCCGAGCAAGAAGCTCGCCGATGTGGAAGTCAGCTCAGTGAAGAAGAAGCTGAAAGATAAGACCTTCGCCGCCCAGGTGGATCGCGCGCAGATCGGACGTTGCGAAGAACTGCTGCAGATCTCACTCGACGACTTCATCGGCCTGATTCTGGAGGCCATGAAAGCCATCGCACCAGAACTCGGCCTATGAGTGCTGATCGAGGTACGCCTGGAGTTGTTCTTGGCGTTCTGGACTGCTGAACGCCGCCTGGAGGTAGTCCTGAGGAATGTCGCGCCCGTAGCGCGAAAGGACGGCGGCCAGTTCAGTGAGAGTCACATCCGGTCGGGCGCCGAGTCTCTCGAGGAGGGCATGGACGCGTCCCGGCGTCATACTGCCCGAACGCACGCGCTTCTCGAACTCCGCGATGAGGGCGGCCTTGTCGGCCTTGGCATACTCCGCGTAGAAGAACATTCGCGCATTTATCATGGCCGAGCGATTCGTCAGCTGACGAGCGAGGGCGTCGTACTCAGCCGGACCGTAGTGGCGCTGCCGGCAGTAGGTGATGACTGTCGCGAAGATACGATTGTCGGCGGGATAGTGCTCGAAGATCCACGCCACCATGGCCGGCGTCGTTTCGGGACATTCCAGGCGCAGGGCACAGAACAAACGGTGGGCCGTGGTCCCAACCGGGCAGGCCGAAATCATTTGGTCGATGATGCCGGGCGTCAGGCCAGACGGCCGGGTGGAAAGAATATGCCTGGCGATGGTCTCGGTGGTTTTGAGCTCGCGGCACTGCTGGAGCATGCCAAGGAGAAACGAGATAGGGACCGCGTTCGCCTCGTCTAGGGCATGTGCCAGGAGTTTCTGTTGCACGGCATCGTCTCCAGCGGCAAACACCTCAAGCAGCTGGTACGGTTTCGTCCCCTCGGGGACGACGCCACCGGCGAGGAGCGCACGGGCACCGTTCTGCATGAGGCAGGTTCGCGCCTGTTGCTCGCGCTGGAGAATTTCGCTCACCGCGCCGCGCGTCGACGCCACCGGGATGGACGGCACTGACTCCTGCTTGTTTGGCTGAAAACCCACTTCGTTGGAGCGGTCAGGAGTCGGCCCCTGAGGACGGGGCATCCGAGGATCGTGCGTCATATTACTATTATATAATATATCGCACTATATGTACATCATAACTCGACGACCTGTTCGCGCTCGGGCGTGTGGACGGTCACGCCAGGCCGTGAGGCCCGAATGCGTTCGGCAAAGGGTTGCATCTGCTCATCTTCACCATGGACGAGGATGACGGTTTTGAGCCCCTGAATGCTTGCCACGAACTGATCGAGATCGCGCATGTCGGCATGGCCGGAATAGGCGTTGATCGAGACGGTCTTCGCCTTCTTCATCGTAAATTCATCAAAGATCTTCACGCGATCGATCGTTGGATCGAGTACGGCGGCACCAAGCGTATGGGAAGCCATATAGCCCACGGCCAAGACGGTGTTACGAGGATCAGAGAGTTCGTTTTTCAAGTGGTGGCGGATACGGCCAGCCTCACACATGCCGGATCCCGCCATGACGATGAGCGGACCGGGCGTGCCGTTGATCGCCTTACTATCTTCCACGGACTCGGTGTACTTCACGAGCGAGAACTGGAAGGGGTTGTGTGCACGACTCAAGAAATCTTTGAACATCTCCTCGTCGTAGCACTCGGGGTGCTTCATGAAGACGTCCGTTACTTTGGAGGCGAGCGGCGAGTCGATGAGGATTGGAATGGCCGGTATTTCCTTCTTGTCCCAGAGCAGGTGGAGGTCGTAGACGATCTCCTGGGTACGTTCGAGTGAGAAGGCAGGGATGAGCAGTTTTCCGCCACGCTGGGCAGTATCGAGGATGACGTCACGCAGCTGTTCACGGGCATGGTCGATCGAGTCGTGTGTGCGATTGCCGTATGTGCTCTCACAAATGAGGACATCGACCGGCGGCATCGCGGCCGGGTTACGAATGATCGGCAGATTGCTGCGGCCGAGATCGCCCGAGAAACCAATGCGCACCTTCGTGCCACCCTCGCCCTTCACTTCCATCACAACCATTGCCGCGCCGAGGATGTGACCAGCCTCAAGCAGCTGGGCCTGGACGCCCTGACAGACCGGGAACCATTCGTTGTAGTGCTTCGGCGAAAAGAGCTTCATGCAGGCGGTCGCGTCCTCCTGCGTGTAGAGCGGACCGTCGACGATGCGGTTTTTGAGGTGGCGTTTCGCGAAGTCTTCATCTTTCTCCTGGATGTAGGCCGAATCTTGCAGCATGACGTCGGCCAGGTCCTTCGTGGCGAAGGTGGAGAGAACCGGCGCTCGCAGCCCTTTCTTCCACAGCAGTGGCAGGCGGCCGACGTGATCGCCGTGAGCGTGCGTCAGGATCATGGCGTCGAGCTCACTTGGGTTGAAGGCGATTTTCGCGTTCTTCTCGGCGGCTTCGGCGCGGTGCCCCTGGAAGAGGCCGCAGTCGAGCAGGAAGCGGCGTGAGCCAACACGGATCTCGTGGCAGGTACCGGTGACTTCGCGCGCGGCGCCGTGAGGGATGAACTGCATACGTCGGAAGTGTAGCGGAGAACGCGCGCACAAAAAGACGGGCTCCCGAAGGAGCCCTGGGGTTGTCCACAAACGAATCAGAAACCGCCACAACCGGCGTCACCACCACTGAAGCCGCCGAACATCGTCGTAATATCGATCCCCGCACCGCCATCGGTATAGCCACCACCGCCACCGCCGGAACCGCCGTGTTCGGCGAAGGCGCCGATGAGCGTGAAGAAGAGGAGAGCCAATCCGGCCATTCCCAGACCAACCACGAGCATCATCAGCCCCAGCTCCAGCCAAACCCTCTTGGCGTTATGGACATCGACGTGGAGGGAGAGGATGTACCCGCTCGTGAGGAGAATGAGGGCCACCGCAATCGGCGTGAAATACTGGTAACAGCGCTCGCGCATCGTGAGGGCACGCAGCGTTCGCACGACTTCAGGCAACCAGAACCCCAAGAACGTGATGACCACTCCGAAGGCCATGCAGGCCAAGAGAGCGTACACATTGCAGTACTCCGCTTCGGGTCGTGGCCATGTGAAGAGCGTGGAGTACATCCGCTCGGCGGACCAAAGGAAGACAGCCACACCGAGAGACAGAGGGAGCAATCGACTGAAAAATACCCGTACGCACTGGAGACACATCTTCATACAGCACCCGCCTTTCAAGCGTTTGTGGATTGTGAATGACCTATAGTCAAAATACTATTTTTTAATTTATTGTCAATCTCACGCGGCCAGATCCGCACTCAGGCTTTCACCCAGGCGCGTAACTGTACCACCTCTTCCTCGGTCAACTTCCGTAGCTCCCGCGGCTGCATGGTGCCAATTGTCAGTGGTCCAATCCGCTCACGCGTCAGGCTACGGACGGTGCAGCCCACCATCTCGCACATACGGCGGATTTGGCGATTCTTTCCTTCGGTGAGCGTTATGAGGAGCGTATTGGAGGAGACACGTTTCACGATGAGTGGCTTGGTCTGGCGGCCGTCCATCACCATCCCCTGTCGCAGCTGAGCCAAGGCCTCGTCGCTCATCGAGGACTGTAAACGCACGCGGTACTCCTTCTCGTGATCGTAGCGCGGATGTGTAAGGCGCAGCGCCAACTCACCATCGTTGGTGAGCAGGAGCAGCCCCTCGCTGTCTTGGTCGAGGCGACCGACGGGGAAGACCTTGCCCTGCAACTCCTTGGGAAGGAGATCGGGCAGAATCTGCGCCGGCAGGCGGCCTGAGGGCGGAGCTGGTGGGCGCTTATTCGTCACCTCCACGCGGCGCGGCTTATTGAGGAGGTAATACAAAAAGGCTGTCTCCTTGAGCAGCAGTGTGCCATCAACCAAGATCTCATCCACTGCCTGATCAGCTTGGTCGCCCACTTTCGCCACGCTGCCATTCACCGTCACGCGGCCGGCCGCAATGACTGCTTCAGCCTGGCGGCGAGAGGCGATCCCTGAGCGCGAAAGAATCTTCTGTAGACGCTCTTTCATGGGGACATCCTACAGGGAACTCAGGCCGGGCGCGGCAGGTCGGGCACCTCGGCGTCCGGATTCGCAATCTCGGCAGCCGAGAGCGGACGCAGCTGTAGGGTCGTAGTGAACGTCAGTGTCCGACCGTCGGCTGCAACCGTCGGCGTGGCCCCGGCCCGACGAACAGCGGCACTGAGCATGCCGGACGTCATCGTCGTCACCGGCACAGTGACCGTAACGGACGCGGAACGTAGCTCGTCGCCAGGGGCTCGAGCAGCGGCGAGAACGCGGTCTATGGACGCAGCATCCATTTCCCCTTCCACATCACCAATGAGGAGTGCCGGAATGCGCATGCGCAACCCTCCTCTTTCTGTCCGCCCGACCCGATTGACACCCGCGAGGGGGGTAACGGTATTTGAGCCATCAATCGACGGTCGATAGAGCACGAACGTACGGCCACCATGCTGGAAACGAAGCCCTCGAGCCGGAGCCGTCAGGCGGGCGCGACGCTCAACACCGGCGGAATCCCGCAGGCTCAGCTCCTCATTCAGAAGATTCACCCCCTCGGGAGCAGTAGCGAAGTCCACTGAACCGTCTGGTCGACGCGTAGCCGCTGTCGTTTCGGTGCTGGTACGGCGGATGGCCGCCAGCGGGTCGTGTCCTGTGGCCCGCGCTAGGAGGGCTGCGGCCGGCAATAACATGAAAGCGAAGAATTTCTTCAATTTACCCTTTATGAGCGACAAGCCGCCCATGACGGCCGACCCCGCCGCCAGCCACCAGACAAGAGCACGTCCGCGTTCGGCGGTCGAGCTGCCACTCCTCCAGAGGGCAGGCATCTCATCCGAGAGCTCCGAAGCGGCGGCTTGCACCTGATCGAGTGTCGTGACGCTCCCACGCAGCGCCGTCAGGCCAACGCGAACCTCATCGTGAACGCCCGCCCGTAACTTGGCATCGATCGCCGCAATGATGCGACGGCGGTCAGTCAGGCTATAGCGCAGCAATGACTCACGCAGCGCCTGAATCTCGTTTGGAGCCACCTCCGTTCGCTCCACGGGCGCGTCGGCACCCTGCGCAAGTAGTCGTGCGACGACATTGTTCGGTGGATTCTCAGGTGGAGTGGTAGGAGGCGTCATACGTCGAGCCTAGCACACACTCACCGTGTTTCGGTTTCCTCCGAGAAGCGTGAACCAAATTGGCTGATCAGGAACACGCCAGCCACGAGCATGAGCGGCAAAGACCACCACGAGAAGAACGGCACGCTGACGGAACTACTGCTAGAGGAAGAGCTGGAGGAGGAACTGATGGAAGACGACGAAGAGCTACTGGAGGAAGAGCTGGAGGAAGAGCTGCTCGTACAGATGCCAACCTGGCAGGTACCGCCGGTGCAGGCCGTCCCGTTGCTGACGTTCGTATGGCTGCAGGTACCAGCGCCGTCGCAGGCATCACTCGTACACTCGTTACCGTCGCTGGTGCAGGCCGTGCCGAGAGTCTTGGCGGTGTTGACCGGACAATCTGAAGAAGAGCCTGTGCAATAGGCGTCGTTGTAGCAGACGGTAGGTGCGGACATGCACAGCGTGCCGTTGGAGTAGTAGGTGGACGTTCCTAGGTTGCAACAAGTCCCACTCGTACACTGCGCGCTCGAGGACGAGGAGCTGGAGGACGAGGAGCTGGAGGAGGAGCTGGAGGAGGAGCTGCTGCTGCTACTCGAGGAGTTGTAGCAACCAGAGGAGTTAATCACGCAGGCGGAACAACTGAGAGAACCGGAGTCGAACCCATAGAGGCTGCAGGTAGCGCCACAGAAGTCGCCGCCGTCACACTGCTCGGCGCCGTTGCAAATGAAGTCGCCGCAGAAAGTGGAGGAACTCGAGCTACTGGATGACGAACCGCCAATCGGCACAGCGGATGCAACGGTAATGAAAACGGGCAGAATGCTCGTCAACAGGGCGATCGGTACGAGGACTGCCGAACGCGAGAGATTGTGGGAGCGGGACTGTAGGGAGGACAAAATCGGGCGGGGAGAAACGCCATAGGTATAACGGATTTTGCCCCTGGCGTCCATTTTTAGCCGAACAGACCGGGCTAAATTCTCAGGACAAGAAATATAAATACTCGTCTGGTGAGCATGAGAATCGCGCCTGCTCACAGTCAGTCGACAAAACGTTCCAGTGTATGCGCGGCTTCTGCGCGTCACAGATGATTATGCGCCATGTACAAACAGCTCGCTACCAGCACATGGTTGCCAGGAACGACAAAAAGACCTTTGCAGGTCTTCGTCTTCTTGGTCGGTATGGTTCTTGGGGGGTTCAACCGCTTCGTCCTGGCACTGGCCTACTCTCGCGAGGCGAAGCCCCACTACCATTGGCGCTGACGGTCTTCACTGCTGAGTTCGGGATGGGATCAGGTGTTACCCCGTCGCTCGAAGCACCAGGACGAAACGGTCGAAAAAAGGATCTACAAGGGGGATTTTTAGGTCCCCCATGTGCGCAAATGGGCACATCTTGCCCGCGCGTGAGACATGAACAGTACAGACTATAGAACAATGTTCAATTGCCCGTTCGTACCACTCAGCTGAATGCATTGCTGCACGTACACTTGTGGCCGATCTACCCGGTCGTCTTCCGGGGGGCTGATGGGGATACGCCATCTTAAGGTAGGCTTCCCGCTTAGATGCCTTCAGCGGTTATCCCTTCCGAACATAGCTATCCTGCGCTGCCGCTGACGCGACAACAGGGTCACCAGAGGTTCGTTCACTCCGGTCCTCTCGTACTAGGAGCAAATCCTTTCACGTATCCAATGGACCACGGAGGATAGAGGCCAAACTGTCTCACGACGTTTTGAACCCAGCTCGCGTACCGCTTTAACCGGCGAACAGCCGGACCCTTGGGGCCTTCTCCAGTCCCAGGATGCGATGAGCCGACATCGAGGTGCCAAACCAGTCCGTCGCTGTGGGCGCTTGGGACTGATCAGCCTGTTATCCCTAGAGTAACTTTTATCCGTTGAGCGACAACCCACCCACGTGGGAAGAGCATACAAGATGCTCAGGTTGCCGGATCACTATCGCCGACTTTCGTCCCTGCTCGACTTGTTAGTCTCACAGTCAGGCTGACTTGTGCGATTACACTACCGCACCGATTTCCATCCGGTGCTAGTCAACCATTGCGCGCCTCCGTTACGCTTTAGGAGGCAACCGCCCCAGTTAAACTGCCCAGCAAGCACGGTCCCCCGCTCCGTGTCGGAGTCGGGGTGAGTATCGTCGGAATTCGAGGGTGGTATCTCAACGGTGACTCCACCGAGGCTAACGCCCCGGCTTCAAAGTCTCCCACCTATTCTGCACACGCAGACCAACGACACAATGCCAGCTTACAGTGAAGCTTCATAGGGTCTTTTCGTCCTTCCGTGATCAAGACGGCATTTGCACCGTCACTGAAATTTCACCGGGCCTAGCGTTGAGACAGTGCTCCGATCGTTGTACCATTCGTGCGGGTCGGAACTTCAAGTGAGGTTCCTCTTGGTGGTGAGCCAAGAACTCCGGCCGAAGCCAGGAGCGCACTACCCTCGCTCTTCGCGAGACGTCGTTTTTTAGCGCGTCGCGATTTCGACGCCCCTGCATCGCTGCAGGGATCGGACTATATCATCAGCCGATCGCTCGGCTGCGTCGCATGTAGTCTCTGAGGAGCCCGCTTCAAGCGGTTTCCTGCTGATTGTCCGCACCCCGTACCTTGCGGCATAGGGGATCCACGGAGGTTCCAGCATATAGCGACGTTTTCCACTGATCGGAAACGATCGAATCATTATTCACTGTCATTCTTCGGTTAAGAATTCACTCGGTTTTGGCAACTTGAACGCTCTGTTCCTCAGTGCCGATCATTGCTGATCGTTCGGGCAAGTGTTATCGACCACCCGACAAGGAATTTCGCTACCTTAGGACCGTTATAGTTACGGCCGCCGTTCATCAGGGCTTAGGTCGGAAGCGTAAACCTCCTCCCGTGACCTTCTGACACTGGGCAGGCAACAGCCCCTATACATGGCCTTACGGCTTCGCAGGGACCTGTGCTTTTGGTAAACAGTCTCCAGAGCTCTTTAGCTGCGGCCCCGTCATCCGAAGATGAGGGGCAGTCCTTATCCCGTAGTTACGGACGCTGTATTGCCGAGTTCCTTAACGCTAGATGACCCGTTCGCCTTGGTCTACTCGACCACCCCACCGGTGTTGGTTTGCGGTACGGTTTCACGAAGCTCTCGGTCGCGACGGTTTTCTTGGGAACTGAAGGAGATGAACTCTCACCCCGCGAGGGATGCGTTCGGGATCCGCGCTCGACTCAACCGGCGGGTTTTCCTACCGGTCTCAACGTCTTACGCGTTCCACGTCCAGTCATTGCGGACGCTCCAATCCTCCTGTTCCGTCACGCCGCGCCTAGGCGGCAGCTCTCCTTTCCAACTGACATGCTCCCTTGCGGGAGTAGAGGCCGGTCAGACGATCAAACTGCAACCCTGATCGATCTCCGCGAAGTTCAGGAATATTAACCTGATGTCCATCGGTTACGCCTTTCGGCCTGGCCTTAGGACCGACTAACCCCACGCCGATGACCGTTGCGTGGGAAACCTTGGGGATTCGGCGGGCAAGTTTTTCGCTTGCCAAGTAGTTACTCATGCCAACATTTTCACTTCCGTACGCTCCACAGCCCCTCGCAGGTGCTGCTTCACAGCTGAACGGAACGCTCCTCTACCACTGGGCCGAGACGAATCTCGGCCGAATTCACGGCTTCGGTATACCGCTTTGCCCCGATACATTTTCGGCGCACAAGTGCATCGACCAGTGAGCTGTTACGCTATCTTTAAAGGATGGCTGCTTCTAAGCAAACCTCCTGGTTGTCAAAGCACCTGCACTTCCTTTACCACTGAGCGGTAATTTGGGGACCTTAGCCAATGATCTGGGCTATTTCCCTATTGACGACGGCAGTTCGCTGTCGCCGTCTCACTGCCGTGGGCTTCAAAGGTGGGTATTCGGAGTTTGTCAGGATTTGGTAGGCCTAAAAGGCCCCCGCGTCCAAACCGTAGCTCTACCCCCCACCGTGCCCCACGACGCTGCCCCTAAAGGCATTTCGAGGAGAACCAGCTATCTCCGGGTTCGGTTAGCTTTTCACTCCTATACACAAGTCATCCGAGGATCTTGCGACATCCACCGGTTCGGACCTCCATCCCACTTTCGTAGGACTTCATCCTGCTCATGTATAGCTCACCCGGTTTCGGGTCTAGTCCCAGCGACAAGCGCCCTATTCGGACTCGCTTTCGCTCCGGCTTCGGCTAATTACTGCCTTAGCCATGCCACTGAGAACTAAGTCGTTGGCTCATTATGCAAAAGGCACGCAGTCACACCCTTGCGGGTGCTCCTACATCTTTGTACGCATCACATTTCAGAGACTATTTCATCCCCCTTCCGGGGTGCTTTTCACCTTTCCCTCACGGTACTATCCGCTATTGAACTTCACACCTATTTAGCCTTGGATGGTGGTCCACCCAGATTCAGGCCGGATTTCACGTGTCCGACCCTACTCAGGATACTGCTAGGAGCCGTCATCTGTTTCGTCTACGGGGCTATCACCCTCTATGGCCGCCCTTTCCAGGGACGTTCACCTACAGAGACGTCATTCCATATCGCAGTCCTACAACCCCAGTAGTAAACTACTGGTTTGGGCTGTTCCCATTTCGCTCGCCACTACTTTGGGAATCTCGGTGTTGATTTATTTTCCCGGGTTAGTGAGATGTTTCAGTTCACCCAGTGTTCCTCCCGCATTCGCGGGTCGAGAAGCATAACCCTCTCGGGGTTTCCCCATTCGGAGATCTTCGGCTGATAGCGCCTGCCTAGCGGCTGACCGAAGCTTTTCGCAGCTGGCTACGTCCTTCATCGGAGTGTGAAGTCGAGGCATCCGTGTGATGCGCTGAGTAACATTGTTCTAGTAATTGATTGTACTGTTCACGTCCCGCGGCGCAGGCAAGATCTGCCCACACTCCGGGTCGTGTCTTCAGTGAAGACGTTATGCACGTCCATGTCTTTAATCACATTTTGTAGAATCCATTGGTGCCGGCGATGTGAATGAACCGGCCTGGAGCAGTCACACTTTTTCGAGTGGCCCGCTGGGCCAAAAAAAAGCGGGTGGCCCGTGCTCACCCGCAGAATCCGATGTGCGATCACATGCTTGTGACCGTCGGACCCTACGGGTGAGCAGGGGGCTCCATAGGCGGAGAGGAGTCTACTGGGACGGAAGACAGCGTCAAGAAGAAATACACATCATTTTTCAGGGACGAAGACAACCGCGAATCGCGCTTGGGACGGCGCGCATTGGATCGACGAATAGCACGGTTTTATAAGACATAAAGAAAGCCCTCCTGGAGTAGAGGGCAGAGGGGCGTGGCGGAGAGTGATCGTCACTGAGGGAAGGCCGGCGGCGGCATAAAGCAGGAAAGCAACAGACCGATGATAATGGCCGCAATCGTGAACCAACACATCCAGTTGATCAGATCGAATGTTTCCCAGAACGACTGGGGCGGCGGCGAGCCTTGGTCCGACATGGGAGATCCTCCGAAGGAGTGAATGGAACCGGCCCTAGCCTAACAGCGGCCGGGCACAAAAACAGGGGGGTTCGGCCCCCCTGTTTTTTCGGCGGAATGTGGCCGATTTTAGGCGTCTTCCTGGGCTTCTTCCGAGACGGCATCCTCCAGCTCCTCCTTTTGGGATTCGCCGGTAGCGTCGCTCTCACCCTCTTCCAGACCGGCCTTGAGTTCGGCCTCGCTCTCGCCCTGCTCGTCGAGCTCAGCGATGCGATCCTTGGTGGGCACAGCCTCCTCGCCTTCTTCCTCAGCATCGACGCGGGACTGGAGCGGTACCGATTCAACAGCGTCGGCAACGGCGATGCGATCGGCCGGGACTTCGTCCTTGAACTTCAGGAGGTCGACCTTGAGACCAAGAGCCTGAAGTTCCTTCACGAGAACGTTGAACGACTCAGGGATGCTCGGGCGCTGAATGGTCTCGCCCTTCACGATCGCCTCGTAGGCTTTGCTGCGGCCGATGACGTCATCGGACTTGATCGTGAGCATTTCCTGCAGCGTGTAGGCGGCGCCGTAGGCTTCGAGGGCCCACACTTCCATTTCTCCAAAGCGCTGACCACCGTGCTGGGCCTTGCCTCCGAGCGGCTGCTGCGTGACGAGCGAGTACGGTCCGACGGAGCGGGCGTGGATCTTATCTTCGACGAGGTGGAGCAGCTTGATCATGTACACCATGCCGACGGTCGTCTTGTGGGCGAACTTCTCGCCGGTGCGGCCGTCGAAGAGCTGGACCTTACCGTCCTTGGGCAGGTTGGCAGCCTCAAGGAAGCCTTCGATCTGATCGAGACGGACACCGTCGAGGGCGGGCGTGGCGATCTTGATGCCGAGCACCTTGCAGGCCCAACCGAGGTGGGTCTCGAGGATCTGACCGATGTTCATACGGGAGGTCACACCGAGCGGGTTCAGGATGATGTCGACCGGCGTGCCGTCCTCGAGGAACGGCATATCCTCGCGGGGAACGATGCGGGCCACAACACCCTTGTTACCGTGGCGACCGGCCATCTTGTCACCAACCTGGACCTTGCGGGTCTGGGCGACGAAGACTTCGATCTGCTTCATGACGCCCGTGGGCAGTTCGTCGCCCTGGGCGCGGTCGAAGACGTGGACATCGACCACCTTGCCGCCGGCACCGCCGGGGAGGCGCAGCGAGCTGTCCTTCACGTCCTTGGCCTTGTCGCCGAAGATCGCCTGCAGGAGGCGCTCCTCAGGCGTCAGTTCAGTCTCGCCCTTGGGCGTGATCTTACCGACGAGGATGTCGCCTTCGTGGACGGTGGCACCGATGCGGACGATGCCGTCACTGTCGAGATCCTTCAGCTTGGCTTCGCCGACGTTCGGGATGTCACGCGTGACGGTCTCAGGTCCAAGCTTGGTCTCACGAACGTCTGTGATGTAGGACTCAATGTGGATGGAGTCGAAGGCACCGTCCTGGACCACACGGTCGGAGATGATGATGGCGTCTTCGAAGTTGTAGCCCTGCCAGGACATGTAGGCGACGAGGAGGTTCTGGCCGAGCGCGAGCTCGCCGTCCTCCACCGCGGCGCCGTCCGCGAGGACGTCACCCTTGGCGACCTTCTGGCCCGGCTTCACCGTCGGACGGACGTGGAAGCACGTGCCCTGGTTTGAGCGCAGGAAGATCGAGAGCTTGTAGGTCTGCTTGCGGCCCGAGCGGTAGACGACGCTCACTTCGGCGGCGTCGACCGTCGTCACTTCGCCATCTTCCTCTGCCAGGAGAGCATGGCCCGAGGCGCGCGCGGCGATGGACTCGACGCCGGTACCGACGAGCGGGGCATGCGGCTTGATGAGCGGGACGGCCTGGCGTTGCATGTTCGTACCCATGGACGCACGGGTGTTGTCATCGTGCTCCAAGAACGGAATGAGTGAGGTGGAGATCGAGAGAATCTGCTTGGGTGAGACGTCGACGTGCGTCACGTCGCGGACGTGGGCGAGCGTCGGCTCACTACCCTTGCGGGCGGAGACGCGCGTCTCGAGGAATTCGCCGAAAGGCGAGTAGGCCTCGCGACCCTGAGCCTGGGCAATGACGAGGCGGCGCTCCTGCTCGGCGTCCATGTAGGTCACCTTGCCTGAGATGTGGGCACGAACCTTCGCCTCCTTGGCACCTTCAGCCTTGAGGAGCGACACTACCTTCTTCGCCATGTCCTTCGTGGCCACGAGTTCGCCATCGTCGAGAACAATCTTGCGACCGTCTTTCACGGGCGTATCGATGATGCGGCCGACGAGGGCGTCGGGATCGAGCGGCACGGAGTGCTTCACTTCGCGGTAGGGGGTCTCGAGGAAGCCGTACTGGTTCACGCGGGCGAAACCGGCCAAGTGGACGACGAGACCGATGTTCGGACCTTCCGGAGTGGCAATGGGACAGATGCGGCCGTAGTGCGAGGGGTGCACGTCGCGGACGTCGAAGGACGCGCGCTCGCGGGAGAGACCGCCGGGACCCATGGCCGAGAGGCGGCGCTTATTCGCCAGCTCGGAGAGCGGGTTGGTCTGGTCCATGAACTGCGAGAGCTGCGACGACGCGAAGAACTCGCGCATGGCGGCCGTGATCGGGCGGCAGTTGATGAGCTGGGTGGGCGTGACCGTCTCGAGATCCATGACGGTCATACGGTCCTTCACGATGCGCTCGGTGCGAACGAGACCGACGCGGTACTTGTTCTGGACGAGTTCACCGACGCTGCGGACGCGACGGTTGCTCAAGTGGTCGATGTCGTCCGGCGAGCCCTGGCCGTTATTCAGGCGGATCATCTCGCGCAGGATCTCGATGAAGTCCTTCACCTGGAAGACGCGATGCGCCTCGTCGCTCGGCACATCGACGCCGAAGCGGCGGTTGAGCTTGTAGCGGGCGATGGAGCCCATGTCGTACTTCTTGAAGTCAAAGAAGAGCGAGTCGATGAGCTGCTTGGCGTTCTCGGGCGTGGCGTAGTCGCCGGGGCGAATGCGGCGGTAGATGGACTGATAGGCCTCCTCGACGCTGCGGGCCGTGTCCTTGCCAAGGGTGAGCGTGATGAAGTCGTGCTCGCCGGTGGGCAGGTCCTTGAAGAGATCGAGGATCTGGGAGTCGGAGGTGTAGCCGAAGACGCGCAGGAGCTGCGTGATCGGGATCTTGCGCTTGCGGTCGATCTTGCAGGTGATAATGCCGCGGCGGTCGGTTTCGACTTCGAGCCAGACACCGCGCTTGGGGATGATCTTGGCGGCGTGGTGGCGCGGGTAATCGGGCATCGTCGAGAAGAACGCGCCCGGCGAGCGGACGAGCTGGTGAACGACGACGCGCTCGATGCCGCCAACGATGAACGTACCGCTGTCGGTCATGAGCGGGATCGATCCAAGGAAGACGTCCTGCTCTTTGATTTCACCGGTTTCCTTGTTGATGAGCTGGACCTGACCCTTCATCGCAGCCTCGTAGGTGAGGTTGCGGCGCTTGCAGGTCTCGGGGTCGTACTTCGGCTCGTCGAACGTGTGACCGAGGATGCGCAGCTCCATCTTGCGGCCCGAGAAGTCCGTGATCGGGGTCACTTCCTCGAGTAGCTCCTTCAAGCCGTCGGTCAGGAACCAACGGTAGCTCTCGATCTGCATCTCGATAAGGCTCGGGACGTGCGTGATGCCCTGGTCGTCGACGAGGAAGACACGGTTGTTCTGAATCTTCGCCGGACGAATAAGCTCGGGCAGCTCGGCCAGTTCTTTGGGGATGCGGTTCTGAGACGGCGGCAGGTGTGGGCGCAGGCGCGGCTGGATGGCGACGTCGACGTCGACCACGTAGCCGGCGCGAGCCGGGGCCAGCTTCTTCGGCGCGGCCTTCGTCACCTTCGTGACAGTTTTCAACGCCTCCTTCGGCTTCGCGGCCGGGGCCGGCTTCTTGGCCGGAGCGGGGGCAGCCTTCTTGGCCACGGGCTTGGCCTTAACGGGTGCCGCCTTTTTGGCGACAACCTTCTTGGCCGGGGCCTTCTTCGGGGCCGGCTTCTTCTTGGGAGCGGACTTCTTGGCCGCAACCTTCTTCTTCACAGGCTTCTTCGCCATGAGCGAGAGGGGTAAGGAAAGCGGCACAGTGCCGCCAGGAACCACGTCGCAAAACGACGGGGCAAGGGGCACAGCGCTCAAAACACAATCGAAGCCAGCTGTGACGTCGCAGGAATTCTACGGAGAATTACGCCTCCGTCAACGAAAAAACGCCCCGTCACCACTGGATCCCAAGCCAGCTCGGGATGGCGGCGATGCCCTGGGGGGCGGGCGGCGGGGCGAGGTCGGGGCCGGTCTCGACGGCGATCTGACCACCGTTCGCATTGAATGACGCCTCCACCAACGACAAATCGTCTTCCGAGAGGAGGATACAACCGTAGCTGCGGTAGCCCTTCCCTTCCTTGTCGAAGCCTTTCTTCTCGATCTTATCGTCCAACATCTGGGTGAACTGCGCGTGACTGTGGATGCCGTACGCCGTCCGACCTTGGCCGTCATCACCACCGGTACCGTCGGCATCATTCAAGCGCAGGAAGCGACCGTCACCGAAGGTCGTCGACCGCCCCTTCCGCTCGACATCCTTCACGATCCAACTGCCGGTCGGCGTGGCGGCGTAGTAGCAGCGACCGATGTAACAGACATTGCGGTGCTGACCGGTTAAACCGTTGAACGAAATAAATGTTCCGTCGCCGTGCACGAGATAGATGATCGACGCGTCGGTATCGACCATGACGTGATCACCGGACTCGGCCACCCAATCCGCGCGTCCATCCGCATCCGCCGCATAGGCGGCAGATGAGGCCAAGACACCGACCACGAGAAGTATGGTGGAGAGGAGTTTTGACAGAGGGGCAAATACTACTTATAGCAACACTACTGTCAAGACTCACAAATGCCAAATTTAGCACCTATTGGCTAATTTGACAATTAGACGACCGAACTATCCCCTCTTTTTGGAGAGGTGGCTGAACCTGGCGAGAATCGCCGTTTTACTTCGCTTCTGTCAGGCGAACCAGCACCGTTTCCCAGTTCACGACGTTCCAGAAGGCATCGATGTACTCCGGACGGCGATTCTGGAACTTCAGGTAGTAGGCGTGCTCCCAGACATCAAGGCCGAGAATCGGCGTTTTGCCTTCCATGAGGGGCGAATCCTGATTGGCAGTGGAACTGATCTCCAGCTTGCCGTCTTTCACCGTCAGCCAGGCCCAACCCGAGCCGAAGCGCGCGGCGGCGGCGTCCGAGAACGCCTTTTTAAAATCGGCGAAGGAGCCGAAGGCCCCAGCGAGCGTTTCGCCAAGCTTGCCCTGCGGCTCACCACCGCCAAGCGGGCTCAATAGCGTCCAGAAGAGCGCATGGTTGGCATGGCCGCCACCGTGGTTACGGACGGCGGTCTTCTTATCCTCAGGCACATCGGCAAACTTCCGCAGGACGTCCTCGACCTCCATCGCCTCCCAGGGCGTGCCGGCGACAGCGGCATTCAGTTTATCGACATAGGTCTGGTGGTGCTTCGTATGGTGGATTTCCATCGTCTTTGCGTCGAAATGCGGCTCGAGCGCGTCGTACGGATACATCAGTCGCGGGAGAGTGAACGGCATGAGTAGAGGGGAATGGCCCCAGGCTAGCACGACTCGATCAGCCGCGCCCGTCCCGCCTAAGCCACGACGCAGGTACACTGACGCCGTGTCGCTCGTCCGCCTCACCGCGCCGCCCACCGGCCCAACCGATGCTCCCCTCTGGCAATCCCCTGCCTGGGCAGCCTTCCAACAGGCGCTCGGCCGCGAGGTGCGCTGGTACGGCGACCAGGCTGCTGCACCGCGGATCTGGGCTCTGGTGATCATCGATCGCACGGTCGGCGGCTACGCCACCTGGGACCTGCCCAGGGGGCCGATCTTCGGCGAAAAGACCACCGTCAAAGACGCCGAGACGTTCCTGGAGCTCCTGGCCGCTGAGGCCAAACAAGACCGCGCCGTAAGCCTCTTTTGGTCCGGTGTGGATGAATGTCTGATCGCGCTTCGCCTCGGACAGCCCTCCAGCCGTCATGAACAGCCCGAAGCAACTATCGTGCTCGATCTTGGACTCACGGACGATGCCCTCCTCGCTCAAATGCATCAGAAAGGGCGGTACAATATTCGCTTAGCCGAAAAGCACGGTGTCCGGGTGGAGCAGAGCGCTGATATCGGCGCCTACGCCCGTCTGGCCAAGCAGACGAGCGCACGCGACGGCTTCCGCGCCCCGAGCCCGCGCCAATTCGAACTCTTTCTTCGCACGATCCCCGGGAGTTTCCTCCTCCTGGCCTTCGCCCCCGGCCTTGAAACCCCCATTGCCGGCCTCATCGGCGTCACTGGCGGGAGCACGGGAATCTATTACTACGGCGCCTCCAGCGACGCGCACCGTAACCTCATGGCCCCATACCTCCTCCAGTGGGAGGCCATGCGCCTCTGCCGCAGGCTTGGCTGCCGCCGGTACGACCTCCTGGGCGTCGCACCTCCTACTGCCGCCAAGAACCACCCTTGGCAGGGTATTTCGGACTTCAAGCGGAAATTCGGCGGCCAAACCGTCGTCTTTGCCCAAGAGCGCGAATTGCGGCTCCGTCCGCTCATTCGAGCCGGACTTCGCTTCAAGCGGTCAATCCTCGGCTAATTCACAGGCCCGCCCAACCGCGCAGCATCTCCTGGAAATCTTCGCGTTGCTGCTGGAGGGTCTTCGTTCCCAGCCGCTCGGTGCGGTTCTCTTCCGCATCATCGACATCGAGGCCCGAATAACCGGCGTACTCTGCACCGGGCTTCATCTGGGCCACAGGTGTCTCGAACCCGCGAATGTGCGGATGGTAGATGGGGTGATCCCGTCGTGGAACACGGGAGGCATCGGGGATAACGAGTTCTGCTGTTTCCAAGGTGTTGAGAGGCATGGCGGCAGACTACGGAGAGGGTGTTTGTGACACCATTTGGATCCAAAATCTTCATTTTTTGGCTAGCAGCAGCGATAGCAATAGTGACAAGACACTTCTCCTCACTGACCACGTCAAGACGCGTATACGAAAAAACCCTCCCCCGTCTGAGGGGGGAGGGTCTTCGCTGCATTTTTCCTGTCGCAGTCAGGAGACGAGGTAACGGGATTAGCCGTTGTACGACGTCGAGTTGACGACCGTGTCCGGGTACTCAATCCACTTGAATTGCGTACCGGAGGTCACAGACGTGTCGCTATCAACCCAAGCGATGCTCGAGTGGACCGACGTCACAGCCGTAGCGGCCGGGAGGAAGGTCGAGCGAGCGATATCGCTGAAGTTCTGGATCGAGGCGAGGAGGGTCGAGTTCGTGGAAGCGACCTTCGGGTTGATGACGCTGCCTTCGAGGACGAAGGTCGTGTTGTCACCCGAGTTGATGGTCGTGTTCACGGTCGACGTGCCCGTCGCGAGGACCGGACAGCGGACAACGAACGAGCCGGACGAGACCGCGAGGTGAGTCGAGGTACCCGTGTAGGCCGTGCAGGACACCTTCTGGTTCTGGTCGTTCTTGTTGTAGAACTTGAACAGCGTGGCGTCGAGCGTCACGTTGCTGGCGTTCACGTTGAAGACCACACCAGAGAGGGTGAACTTGTTGAGACCGTTCAGGGAGTTCTGGTTCGCCAAGGCGGTGAACTTGAACTGACCGAAGGCGGTCACACCCGTCGGAACGGCCGTGCCGTTGGCCGAGGGGTTGGCGTTCGTGATCGAGTCAATCTTGGCGAGAACCGAGAGGTTCTTCTTACCAACAATCGTGAGAGAGTTGGTCGTAGCCGAGTTGACACCGATCAAGACCTCACCATCAGCAACGGCGCTACCGTCGTTGCCCGTGAGATCGTTGCTGGACTGAAGACCGCGTCCGCGAACGGCACCGGAACCGGTGGCGTTGTTGAGCGCGCTCTCGTCGCTAACGAAGAGTTGGATCTTCGTGTTGCTCGCAGCGCCGTTGATATCCGTCTTCAGGCGCGGGCGAACGACGACGACCTTCTCGATGCCCTTCTCAACGACGAACTGATGGCTCTGCATGCTGGAGCAGAACGTCGTGGAGGTAGCACCCTGAGGATCGCTGGCGCGAACGTCATCGCTGCCGCAGCCGACAATCGTGGCCGAGGCAAACGGCGTCGTGGCTCCGTCCAAGTACAGATCGAGCGAGTCGATCGTCGTGGCGAGCGTCGCACCGGACGAGTTCAGCTGGAGGTTCGTGACATCGATGTCCTCGTTCTCAGCGCGGAAGCGCATGCGGAGGATTGGCTCACCAATCTGGCCGGCAAGCAGCTGGCGGTTGCGGAGCGGGGAGTCATCGAGGCGAACGTACAGGTTACCCTGGGAAGCGAGAGTCCAGTTCTTGAGGATCGAAGCGGGGCCCGTGACGACGATCTCGCAGTTGCTAGAGCAACCAGAGCCGTCCGTCTTGATGCCCGAGAGCGACGAACCGTTCACGGCCTGCTCGACGGCGATGTAATCGTCCGACGAGGAAGGCGTACCGACGTTGAACTTCAGCTCAAGATCGTTGTTGCTGAGCGAAGCCGAAATGTCGGCGTGGACTTCGAAGACCACCGTCTGTTCCTTCGGAATGACGTAGCCGCCATTCAGGAGGCGATCGAAGGTGATCAGGCTGCTCTGCTGGGACTTGCCAGTCTCGAGCTTGGTGTCGACGACGCGATCACCATCCGTGTCCACCCAGAGGGTGTAGTTCTGAGCGTTCAAGAGCGAACCAGACTGAGCCTTGAAGACGAAGCGCGTCGTGAGCAGATCGTCTGCTTCACCGGCGCGAGCCTCAAAGCGGTACAGGTTGACGTTCTTGGCGTTCTTGACCGTCACGTCGCTCGTACCGATCGACTGCACGTTGACCGTGAGCGTCGGGGTAGCGATGCGGTGGAAGTTACCCGTGACCGTACCACCCGGACGGATGTCCGTGAGGCGGTCGTTGGTCGACAGACCTTCGACGTCCATGTTGTAGGTCGTCGTAGCGGTCGTCAGACCACCCACACCGGCGAAGTCACAACCCGTGCCGTTGCCAGCGGGCTGAGTGCAGATGTGGACGCGGAACTTCTCGCCGTCAGCCGGACAGTTGCTCGAGCCGTTATCGATGAAGTCGGCGCGGAGCTGCCACGTGGCCTGGCTGTCGATCGTGAAGTCATCGAAGCGGTAGATCTGGTACGTGCTCGTGCTCGTCAGACCAGTGCCGTTCGTGCCCGAGTCCGTCAAGCGGACAGCGGAGACGGTGCGGCCCGTCGTCGTGTTGCGGAGGTCGACGTTGTCGATCAATTCATTGATCGCATCGTACGACGTACCACAGGTCTGCTGGAGACCGGCACCCGAAGACGTCTGAGCCTGGATGGCGATGAAGAGCTTCTTGACATCAAGGTGCTCACCACCCGGCGTCATGATGACGTTGGCGAGAACAGCATCCTTGGTGTCGCGGCGGTACTTCTGGGTCACAGGACCGTCGATTTCAACCGTGAACTGACCAGCGTCGATCGTGACAGTGGTCGGCGTCGGCGAAGCCGTGATGGAAACCTGGGAACCGTAGAGCTGACCAGCGTTGCCGTAACCGTAGAGAGAACCGACGGCGAAGATGTCGGAGGTCTCCTCGATTTCAAGCTGAACCGTGTCAGCGGCACCACCCGTAACGTCGCCCACAACCTCGAGCGTGATCTTGTCACCCTGGAGGATCGTGAACGGCGGGTTGAAGGTGAACGTGGCGTAGTCACCAATCAGGGTCGGAACCGTGTTGGAGAGGACCGTGCCATCCGACTTGCGGATCATGAGGTTGTTCAGAGTGTCATCGTTAGCAGAGCCGTTCTGGTGAACGGTGATGCTGTAGAGGGTCTGATCCTCAATGGCGTTCGTGGCCACTTCGAAGCGGCCGAGGGTAGCCTTATCATCACCGACCTTGATGGTCGTCGGGGAAACCGACTTGTAGGTGACGGTGACCGTGCCGGCCGTGATGGCAGCGACGCGGAAGGTGTTACCCATGATCGGGAAAGATCCCGTCACGGACTTAGCGTTGCTCGAGACATCCGTAGCGAGCTCAACCGCCATGGCGTGCTCCGCGTAGGAGGAAGCCGAGGTGGAGAAGTCAGCCATGATATCAAGAGTCTTCGTCTGACAGGCAGGGATCGTGAAGGGCTTCGTGAAGCGAACTTCAGCGGTCTGAGCCTGAGAGTCGATCGTGCGCTTGCGGGTCACGCGAGCGCCGTCAACGGCAGCGTACACGCCCGTGATATCCGTCTCTTCACCGAAACCGCGGTGGAGGAGGGTGATATCGTTGAGCACGACGTCATCCGAGCAGCTCGCCGAAAGATCGATCGAGAGCATCGTGACGCCGTTCGCACCTCTGGGGACCGTGTCACCAGCGGGGTTCTTGGACGACATCGTGACCTCGAGGTCACCGTTGCCGACCGGAATAGCGTTGTAGCTGAAGGAAGCAGCATCCGAGAAGGACGCGCCACCCTGAGACTTCATGTCCGTGACAGTAACGTCACAGTCGGCACCCGAGTCGAGGGCCGAGCCGAGCATGAGCTCGACCGAGTCAGAGGCGACCATGTTGGCGCCCGTGACCGGGATCGAGTTGCTGCCGCACATAACGGAGTACTTGCTCGTCATTTCCGAAGCGGACGAGTCAACGTCACCCGTGAAGGTGACCGTCAACTGCGTGGCCGTATCAGCGGAAACATCCGAGATACCCCAGGTCTGCTGCTGACCGCCGCAGTCCTGACCGTAGGTCAGGTTCTGATCGACGCGGTAGAGCATGGCGACCATTTCAGCGCGGTTCATGTTGTCGCCGGGGCGGACGCGAGACGTCGAGTCGTCACCCTGAACGACGCAGTGGTCGGCAGCCGTCTGAACGGCGTCCGTGTACCACTGGCCAGCCGGGTTGTCGACGAACTGCGGCGCAGCGCCGGTCCAGTCGAGACCGAAGGCGCGAACGATGAGCGAAGCCGCTTCAGCGCGGTTGATCTTCGCGTCGGGGCGGGCGTAGCAGGGATGGCTGCCGTAGCAGTTGCCATCACCCTTGACCCAGCCCTCGTCGGCGGCCTCTTCCATGTAGGTGTAGTACCAGCTGCCAGTCGGCACGTCGTTGAACGACGGCTGAGCCGGGGCCGTACCAAGGATACCGCCGTTGACTTCAACGACGAGCTTCACGAACTCAGCGCGAGTGGCCGAGTCCGATCCGCGGAAACGAGCCTGGTTCGAATCGAGGTAGCCGCGGTTCATGAAATCCATGACGGCCTGCTCGTACCAGACTCCAGCGGGGACGTCAGAGTAAGCAGCCAAGGCCGTACCCACTTGCGTGAGAGCGATGGCAGCCACCGAGACACCCGCGAACAGTTTCTGCAAACGAGAAATGTTCATACGGAGTATTGAGAGGGGGAAATAAAAGGTAGTGAGTGTGTGCGTGATGTCTGTGCGTGTGAGCGGAAGGTAAATCACTTCGCCACTGATACCTACCGGGTGCGGGATGAGTGGACGCTTTGTATGGCCCACTCCCCTCCTTATACCTAAAGAGACGACACACCGGCGAAGCAATCGGATGATTCCTGGGAGAAGTGAAATCCATTGAGAGCACGATCCCTATATATAAGGAGGGATGTGAAGCTCGCCCGACATGAGGGAAGGACGAGTTGCCGTTGTGTCAGAGAACAATCACAGGATCACGCTTCCGGACGGAGGCGGATCAGAGAGATCCTACCGACGCGGTCTTGCGTGGTGCAAGCCGCGCAGCTCGTCCTGTGCACTCCTCCAAACGCCCCAAGGAGGCCTCTGTTACACCCCCCACCAGGGCAGATCCTGCCTCAGGAGTATCATAAAATTGTTCAAAAAGACGATTCCCGACCAAGGATTCCGTCCAAAAGGGAGGAAAAAAACGCCGTGATCAGGGGGGAAATGGGGTTGATGGGTCTAGGCCTTCCTTGTGTAAATATTCCTCTACCCATAGCCCTAGGTATGACTTTGTTCACATTTTGTGAACTATAAATGACTCATTAGGGCACTTTTTTGAAAAAATGGGTCAAAAATTCCATACATCTCGCCTGGGCGGGGTGTCTGCCGGTCATTCGCGCTAGAGCCGCTGCCAAGTGCGCGCAGCTTATCCACAGCCTCAGGGTTGAATTTTTTCAATGGATCCGAGTGTTTCTCACTGCGGAGAACGTTCTTCGGATGATCAGTTGATCATCAGATTGCGGACAATGATCGATTCGGACTTTGCCTGCGGAGGGGGCGCGCCGCCATTCCTACGGATTGGCACTTTTGTCAGGCGCGACAAAAGTGCCCAAAAGCGCTGGCGCGCCGAGTGCCCCTCCATGGTTCTGCCTGGCGGTGCTCAAGTAAAAATCCCGCGTCTATCTTGGGTAGTGCCGCTTCACCCCCGGCGGCGCGCCCCCCTCCATATGTTCATAGGATAGTAGGGCTCTCGTCTCACTGATCAGGCGCGACTGATCTTCTGTCCATCTTTGGTGTCTTTGACCTGTAGCCCGTGCTTCAAGAGTTCGTCGCGGAGGCGATCGGACTCTGCGAAATTTTTTGCGGAACGAGCCTGAGCACGTGCATCGATTATGGCTTGAGCTTGAGGAGAAATTACTACCTCTTCTTGGTCAAAACAACCGAATGTCTCGCGGATTTTTTTGATGAATGCTGCCAACGCCTCATCGGCCTCGCTACTCCGTGTCGTCGTGTGGGCATAGTGCATACAGTCGAAGACTGCGGCGAGTGCGCCGGAGACGTTGAGATCACTATCCATCGCCTCCGAGAACGCGACGTCAAATTGATGGACGTCTGCAGCCGCAGCCGGCGGGTGTCCGACAGTGTTCGCACTTGGTTGATTCATCCACTCCATGATCTTCGCGCGCGCGACCTTCGCCGCCTCAAGGCCCTCCCAGTCGAACTTCAGATTGGTGCGGTAGTGCACGGCGAGGAAGTAGTACCGCAGGTCCATGAGGCTAAAGCCCTTGGCCGTGATGTCATCCAGAGTTACCACATTGCCAAGACTCTTTGACATCTTCTCGCCCTTGAGATCGAGACGACGACGATGCAGCCAAATACCCACGAATGGCATTTTTTGAGTCACAGACTCACTTTGTGCGATCTCGCACTCGTGATGCGGAAAAATATTGTCCTCGCCGCCGGTGTGCAGATCGATCTGATCACCGAGGAGCGCCCGGCTCATGGCTGAACATTCGATGTGCCAACCAGGGAAGCCTTCGGGGTACGTCTCGCCCTTGAGGCCGACCGGTGAGGGCCAGCGTAAAACGTGATGTTCGTTTTGGCCGACGCAGAACTTCCAGAGCGCGAAGTCAGCCGGGTGGTGCTTGCCTTCGTTCACCTCAACACGCGCGCCGGCGGTGAGATTCTCGAGTGTGTTTCCCGAGAGTGAACCGTAGGGCGTCGGCGTCTTGCTCGTGATATCAAAGTAGATCCCATCGGATGCTACATAGGCATGACCACTCCTGAGTAGGCTCTCGATCATCGTCACCATCTGTGGGACATAGTCACTCGCATGGGGACGATTTTTTGGCTCCAAATTGCGTAAATTCAAGCCCTTCTCATCGGCAAGGTACAGCTGCTCATAGTGCTTGGCCACGGCCAGGACGCTCTGTTGTGTCACCTCGCCATGTTCCTCGCGTGCTTGCTTTTCAATCTTATCCTCGCCGCTGTCGGCATCGCGAACGAGGTGGCCGACGTCCGTAATGTTTTTCACTTGGTGCACGACGTAGCCGTGTCCAGCCTCCAACCAGCGGCTGAGTAGGTCGGCCGCCAGGAACGACGTGTAATTGCCAATGTGAGGACGGCCGTAGACGGTCGGGCCGCAGGTATAGAGCGTCACCACTGGTGGGCGGTTGGCGCGGTCGGCAGCGTCCTGATCAAGCGGGCGAAAATCCTGCTCCTTCTTCGTGAGAGTGTTGTAGAGACGCAAAGCCATAGAACGCTCAGCAGCTTACTAGAAGAGTCTTAGAATGCGACAGAGAAGCTTTAGAGCAGGCATTGCGGGCTCACATCGCACGCGACTGACTGGAAATTCCAGGGGAAGCCGAGGAGCTGCAGAATGAATCCAATAGGTGACATTTGGCCAGCCACACAGCCAATCTGGTCACAGTAGTCGGGGGCACAGAAGAGCGTGTCGATCACGCCACCTCCGCCGCAAGTTTGACAGAAATCCACACTGCAGTTCAATTGGCAGTTAAATGGCGCAAATTTCATGAGGGAGTTATGACAGGAGGGACTCACCTTCTCAGATGTGACGCCAGCCAGCGTGTATTGCGTGCAGCAATAGAGATCTTCCACCTCGCAGTCGAAGCAGCCGTCCTGCTGCACCATGTTGGCATCGTCACATTCTTCATTATAGAAATCATCTTCAATACCATCGCCGCAATAAGGCAGCTCACAGTTTGAGCGACAGGCATTTGGACTGTTGCCGTTCGCATTGCCGTCGTCGCATTCATCCGTTTTGCCTAATCCAGCATCGTAGTTCACGATGCCGTCACCGCAGCGCTCAATAAGGCAGTTTGCTGTGCAGCCGTCGCCACTCACGTTATTTCCGTCGTCGCATTTCTCCGTAGGTGAATTCAGCACATTATTGCCGCAGAGTGAATCATGACAGTCCGAAATATCAATTTGGCAGCCGCCAAGGCCGCTTGTGCAAGCCAAATCTCCCTCATCAAAGCCGAAATCTGTGCAATCCTGTCCGTAGAAATCGCTGCCATCGCATTCTTCACTACCAGTGGCTATCCCATCTCCGCACACATCGTCATAGCAGCCCGAAAGATCCACTTCGCAATTCTGCGTACAGGCTAGGTCGCCATTGTCGTAGCCAAAGGTCTGACAATCATCGCCAGCAAAATCTGAACCATCACACTCTTCATTGCCGGTGGCCGAGTCATCACCACAGAGATTGCAATCGCCAAAGTCGTAGTGACATGTAACGGGATCACAGTGTAGATCGCCACTATCGTAGCCGTAGCCAACGCACGTCTGTCCGTTCAAATCTGATCCGTCACAATCCTCACTACCGGTGATATCACCATCGCCGCAAATATCGAATGAGCAGTCTGATTGATCAATCTGGCAATTGGATGTACACGCCAGGTTGCCGTGATCGTAACCAAAGTCCACACAGGTCTTCCCTTTAAAGTCGCTGCTATCACATTCCTCCACGCTGCTTGCCTGCCCGTTACCACATTCGCAAAGCCCACAATCCGGTGAGCACGTATGACAGTCTTCGTTTGTATTACAGACGTGATCGCCGCAGTAACTGAATGCTTCGTACGGAGTGATGTAGGCCTGGGCAGCCGGGGCTGCGCAGGCCAAAGCGATGGCGGCGGCGTACGACAGCCAGGGCAGCACCGATCGTGACGTCAGAGTCTGCATGGACCGTTTTAGCGTACCAAAAGCTGTCTCTTTCCGCATTGCCTTGGCCGCAAGTACGCTTGCGGCCAAGGCAACTTTTGGTTTTATCAGAAGGGAATCGGGATGCAGCTCCAACCACCCATACCATTGTCGCCACAGAGACCTAAGCCGCCATTACACGTGCCCGCTACGGACGACAGTGAACAGTTGCCAGCCGCACACACGCCCTGGTTGCAATCATCAGCCGAGGCATTCGAACAGCTCGTCGCAGCGGAGGAGCTGGCACAGGTACCAGCGCCGTTACAATAGAGCGTCGGATCGCAGGTTTGATTGCCTGTGACGCTGTTGTAGCAAACCGTCATTGCGCTCTCGTAGAGACAGACGGCGTCGCAGCAGTAGCCGAAGACGCTGTTATTCGCGCCAGCGTCACACTCTTCTCCCGGATCAGTCGTACCGTTGCCGCAGTTGTAGCACGTGCCGCCGTAGCACCAGCCAGTGCCGGTGTAGATATTTTCGAAGCACTGTGTGCCGTTGGCCTCACTACTGCTCGAACTCTGACAGCTGCCGTTGTAGCAGCTAGCGCCGTAACAGTCGTTGGTATTGCCGTCTGGGCACGAGCTGCCCTGTGTCGTCATCCAACCCAAGCTATCACTCGGGCAACTGCTGCTTAATCCATCGCAGTAATCCGTTGGGTCGCAGACGCCGCCATCGCTAGACGGATTGCAGGCGGAGGAAGCGTTGGCGTAGGAATCCATCGGACAGGCACCGGAGCTACCGGTACAGGTCTCGGCCACGTCGCAGACGCCGCCCGAGGCGCGGCACTGTGTGCCCAGCGTCACGTACTGGCAGGTGCTGTCACAGCAAGAGTCTGCCGAACCGTTACTCATGCCCTGATCACACTGCTCCCACGACTGAATCGTGCTATCGCCACAGGTGTTCTGACAGACGCCGGTGTAGCAGTGGCCGTTGACGACCGCCGGACAGGAAGTGCCATCGGCAACGAGACTGGTATGCACGCAGGCGCCAGCGCCATTGCACTGATCGTAGGTGCAGTATTCACCGTCGTCCGTACAGGATGTGCCGATAGAAGTCGCTGCGTTCTGGTCACAAACGTGGCTGCCGTTACAGGTGGCCGCGGTGCACTCGTTCAAGTCGGTATCGGTGCAAGAGTTACCCGGCGCGCAGTTATCGGTACAGACGCTCGGCGAGCCAACGTTGCCCGTGCAAGACCAGCCGGCGTCGACGGTGCAGTTAACGGAACAACCAGAGCTGTTGCCGTTATCGCAGTCTTCGTAGTGACCGCGGACACCGTCGCCACAGACCTCGCAGGTGCCGGTGTAGCAGCTGCCAGAGGTACAGGCCGTCCCATCAACGACGCTGAGCTCTGTACAGCTGCCGGACATACATCCAGCAGTCGTACACTCATTAGAGTCGAATTCGGTGCAGCTCGTGAAGTCGGCAACGTTCGTGTGACCGCAGGCGTTCGCGCTGCAGAGGTCGGCCGTACACTGATTGCCGTCGTCTGTGCAGGTGCTGCTCGTCGCACCGGTGCCGTCAGCCGGACAAGTGGTTGTAATGCCGTCGCAGTACTCGGCACCGTCACATTCGCCCGTGGAAGTGCGGCAGACGGAGGAGTTCGAGGCAACCGTGTCGCTTGGGCAGGTTCCAGCGCTACCAGTGCAGGTTTCGGC
This sequence comes from uncultured Candidatus Peribacteria bacterium, assembly GCA_964635215.1. Taxonomy (GTDB): domain Bacteria; phylum Patescibacteriota; class Gracilibacteria; order Peribacterales; family Peribacteraceae; genus JAGOUB01. The sequence continues at coordinate 144,559 of CAZWNJ010000001.1, forward strand.
CACGTCACAAGTGCCAGTGGCAGCGCGGCACTGTGTGCCCAGCGTCACGTACTGGCAGGTGCTGTCGCAGCAAGAGTCGGCCGTGCCGTTACTCACGCCCTGATCACACTGTTCCCACGCCTGGACTGAGCTGTCACCGCAGGTGTCCTGACAGACAAGGTTATAGCAGTGGCCGTTGACGACTGTCGGGCAGGAAGTGCCATCGGCGTAGCCAAGGGCATGGGTGCAGTTACCACTACCGTCACATTCGTCGTAGGTGCAGTACTCACCGTCGTCCGTACAGGAGGTGCCGACAGTCGTGCCGACAGTCTGGTCGCAGGTGTGACTGCCATTACAGGTGGCCGTGGTGCACTCGTTCAAGTCGGTATCGGTGCAAGTCGCGCCGTTGACGCAGTTATCGGTACAGACGCTCGGCGAGCCGACGTTGCCCGTGCAGGACCAGCCGGTATCGACCGTGCAGTTGGTGGAGCAGCCGGAGCTGTTGCCGTTATCGCAGTCTTCGTAGTGACCGCGGACACCGTCGCCACAGACCTCGCAGGTACCGCTGTAGCAGCTGGCGGAGGAAGCGCCGCCTGTGCACGACGTGCCATCGGCAACGTTGGTATTCGAACACGTGCCCGTGATGCAGTAGGAGGCCGTACACGCATTGGCATCGTTATCTGTGCAAGCAGTGAAATCTGCCACATTCGGGTGGATACAGACGTTGTTGTCACAGTAGTCACTCGTGCACTCGTAGGCGTCACCCGTGCAGGAGCTGCTGTTATAGCTGTAACTCTCGGCCGGGCAGGCAGTGGAGATACCGTCACAGTATTCGTCGCTGTCGCACTGCCCCGTGGAGGCGCGACAGAGAGAGGAGTTCGAGGCAACCGAGTCGCTGGGGCAGGAGCCGGCGCTACCGGTGCAGGTTTCAGCCACGTCGCAGACGCCACTCGAAGCGCGACACTCGGTGCCGACCGTCACGTAATGACAGGTACTGTCGCAGCAGGCACTAGGCGTGCCGTTCGTGCCACTACCGAGGTCGCAATCTTCATAGAAGGGCTGGGTGATGCCGTCGCCACAGGTGTTCTGACAGACGCCCCCATAGCAGTGGCCGTTGACGACCGTCGGGCAGGAGGTGCCGTCATCGAGGTAGTTTGTATGTGCACATGTACCTGCGCCGTTGCATTGGTCGTACGTGCAGTACTCACCGTCGTCCGTGCAGGAGGTGCCAGACGATGTACCGGCGGCCTGGTTGCAAGTGTGATTATTGTCGCACGTCGCTGTGGTGCACTCGTTCAAGTCAGTATCGGTGCAGGTATTGCCGTACGCACAGTTATCCGTACAGACGCTTGGCGAGCCGACATCGCCGCTGCAAGACCAGCCCAGATTCACGATACAATTCGAAGTACAACCTGAGCTGTTGCCGTTGTCACATTCTTCGTAGTGGCCGCGAATACCGTCGCCGCAGACCTCGCAGGTACCGGAGTAGCAACTGGCAGAGGACGTCGGTCCAGAGGTGCAGGACGTACCGTCAGCGACGTTGGTATTCGAACACGTGCCCGTGATGCAGTACGACGCAGTGCAAACGTTGAGATCTGTATCCGAACACGACGTGTAGTCGGTGACGTTCGGATGGGTGCAGACGTTGTCCACGCAGTAGTCATTCGTGCACTCATAGCCGTCACCCGTGCAGGAGCTGCTGTTATAGCTGTAACTCTCGACCGGGCAGGCGCTCGAGACACCGTCACAGTACTCAGGGCTGTCACACTCGCCCGTGGAGGTGCGGCAAACAGACGAGTTGATAGCGACACCATCACTTGGGCAGGAACCCGAACTACCGGTGCAGGCCTCAGCCACGTCGCAGACGCCGCCCGAAGCGCGGCACTCGGTGCCCATTGTCACGTAGTTACAACTGGTATCGCAGCACGAGCCAGTTGTGCCATTGGATACGCCCTGATCACACTGTTCCCAGGCCTGCACCGAGCCGTCTCCACAGGTGTTCTGACAGGTGCCAGTGTAGCAATGGCCATTGAGGACGGTGATGCAGCTCGTGCCGTCGGCGACGGAGGTATGGCTGCAGGCGCCAAGGCCGTTACATTCATCCGTCGTACATTCGTTCCCATCCGTCGTACAGCTAGTACCCACAGATGTGGCCGCACCCTGGTCACAGGTGTGAACGTTATTACAAGTCGCCGTTGTACACTCGTTGCCGTCAAGGTCGGTGCACGCCGCGCCGTTGACGCAGTTATCGGTACAGACGCTCGGCGAGCCGACGTTGCCCGTGCAGGACCAGCCGGAGTCGACTTGGCAATTGGTGGAGCAGCCGGAGCTGTTGCCGTTATCGCAGTCTTCGTAGTGGCCGCGGACACCGTCGCCACAGACCTCGCAGGTGCCGGTGTAGCAGTAATCGTTCACGTAGTCGCCGCAAGCCGTCTGATCGGGCACGTTCACATTCGAGCACGTTCCAGACTCGCAGAGAGAGGCAGTGCACTCGTTGCCATCGTTAGTCGAACACGACGTGTTATCGATGACGCTGGGATGGGTGCAGGAGTTATCGCTGCAGACGTCGGTCGTACACTCGTTGCTATCGGTGGTACAGGCGTTGCCATTGTAGCTGTAGCTCTCGGACGGACAGGTCTTCGTGCTGCCATCGCAGTACTCAGCGCTGTCACATTCGCTGACGGAAGTGCGACAGACTGACGAGTTGGAGGCGACTGCGTCACTCGGGCAGGTAGCAGAGGCACCGGTGCAGACTTCAGCCACATCACAGATCCCATCGGCAGCGCGACACTCCGTATTCATCGTGACAAACGTGCAGGTAGCGGTGCAGCAGGCCCCAGCCGTGCCATTCGTCGCTCCGCCAAGGTCGCAGTCCTCCCACGCTTGAGTCGAACCGTCGCCGCACGTGTCCTGACAGACGCCGTTGTAGCAGAAGCCGTCCACGACCGTCGGGCAGGGCGTACCGTCAGCCACGAGGCTTGAGTGGGCGCAGGTACCGGCACCGTTACATTCGTCGTAGGTGCACCATTCGCCATCATCGGTGCAGGATGTGCCGGCCGAAGCGGCAGCGGCCTGGCTGCAGCTGTGACCAGAGTCACAGGTGGCTTGCGTACACTCGTTATTATCAGTATCGGTGCAAGAGTTACCGGGCACACAGTTGTCTGTACAAACGCTCGGCGAGCCGATATCACCCGTACAGGACCAGCCGGAATCGACTGTGCAGTTGGTGGAGCAGCCCGAGCTATTGCCGTTATCGCAGTCTTCGTAGTGGCCGCGGACGTTATCACCGCAGACTTCGCAGGTGCCGCTGTAACAGACGTCGTCGATGTTGTCGCCGCAGGACGTCTGATCCGCGACGTTCAAATCAAGACAGGCACCCGTGATGCACATGGCATTCGTACATGCATTGCCGTCATTGTCCGTGCAGGAGGTGTAGTCCGTCACCGCGTCGTGCACGCAGACGTTGTTGTTGCAGAGATCGGTCGTACATTCATTACTGTCATCGGCGCAGGAGCTGGCATTTGCACTATAACTCTCAGCAGGGCAGGTTTTGGCAGCACCGTCACAGTACTCGGTGACATCGCACTCTCCGGTCGTCGTGCGGCAGGCAACAGTATCCGCCTCAACCGCATCGGCCGGGCAATCAACGCTTGATCCGTTGCAGTAGTCGGCTACGTCACAGACTCCATCAGCAGCACGACACTCATGCGTGTTGTCGTAGTACTGATCCGAGGGACACTCGCCTGCGACTGTGGCAGCGCAGGTATCGGGAGCATCACACGTACCGGCCGCGCCGCGGCACTCGTAGCCCGCGCTCGCCAATGTACAATCGCTGTTACAGCACGTATCCGCATTACCGTTCGTCAGCCCCAAATCACACTGTTCCAAGCCAGCCTTAATACCGTCATTACAGGTCGTATCCGCGTAGTTATCGGGCCAGTTTCCAGGTGAGAGGTAATCATCAAAGCCGGATTCCAGCGCACAGTTGTAGCAGCCGTCGCCCGAGGCGCCATTGCCATCATCACACTGTTCAACGACGCTCTGCAGGTAACCGTCTCCGCAATACGCAGTCAAACAGTCGACACAGCTGTCTGAATCCACTGCGTTGCCATCGTCACATTCTTCGTCCGGACCAGTGATGATCGTATCGCCACATGTCGGCATCAAGCAGAATTGCGTACACGAACTCGTGGCTGAGTTCGCCTGTCCCGCGCTGGAGGTGATGCCGGTATTTGGATCACAGACTTCAGGCGATTCAACACTGCCGTTGCCGCAGTGCGCGACGCAGATCGGATCGAACGTAGAGGTTGGGTCGTTGACGACGAAGGCGTACAGCTGAGAAGGACCGGTCTGCTCGCCGGAAGTCGGATTGAACGTCACGGCGTAATCAGCCTGGAACTGAGCGAAAGAACCGGCATTGCTCGCCAAGGCCGGACCTGAGGCGAAGAAGTCGCCACTGAAGATCTGGTTATACGGCAGATCGGGGACACTATCGTCATTCACGTCGACTTCGATCGCCGCACGCTCCACTGAGCCATCGGGCAATTCGTAGCGGTAGCCGTAGTAGTTTGTGCTGCTAAAGAGACTGTTGAAATCGTTGTCCATCTGACAAGTCGGCACAGAGACGCCGTTAATTGCCGCCGGAATGGAGACGAGGTAAATGTTGTTCAGGGTCAAAGCCTGACTAGAGGTTGAATCGAACGTGACCTGGTATACGAGGTAACCATCTTTCGTACCCACCTGAACGAGCGTCGCGCCCACATCTCCATCAAAAGCGTTTTTGGGGATGCCCGGGAGCGGGGGGAGCGGGATTTGATGCGGGTAGAACTTCGCAAGCGACGTCTCCGGCGTCTTCACCATAATCGGCGTGACGCTCTCGGTCTGTGCATCGCTCGGCCGAGGGATGCGAGTGGGATGCTGCTGATTGCCGGTCTGCATCTGCAGAACAGCAACAGTCGCTGCAACGAGCACGCCAAGAATGACGAGCCCTAACAGGTGACCGAGTATGCGCCAACACGATGACTTGGCACGACCTTTCCGCGCATGATGGGACATAAGAGAGAAATGGGGAGGTGTGTGTATTCTGCTACGTTTCGGCTTTTTCTGAGATTGCCAGTGTGGAGAATTGTTTTTCTACTAGTGATAAGAAACGCAGCAGGATCAGGAAAGTATACCCTTTGTCGATGGTATTTTCCAGACATCACAGTGAGGACATCAGCTCTGTAATAAAAAAAACCCGGAACCTTACGATTCCGGGCTGTCTCCTCCTGGCGGAGACGACGACCTCGTCACTTGATCAGCAAGCCCATGGCCTTGAGCTTCGCGCGGCTACGACGGCCGGCGCGGGTGCGGGGGCCGCGCAGGATCAGCCGCTCCTCGAGCGGCAGGAGGAACTTGCGCGGGGACTTGGCCTTGGCGTTGCGATCGCTGACGTGGCTGCGGACCGGCATTGGGAACTCCACAAAAAAGTGTTGTGCTGCCCACCCTGGGCAGAGAGGCCCCTCAGGCGACGTCGACGCGATGTGAAGAGGGGCGGCTGGGCCGCAATCGGCGCATTCGTCCCCTTTCACCAAAGATGTCAATGTCCAACGAATTTTGTGCAGTCTAGGCCGGAAATGCCGACCGTCAACCCAGGTTCACACGGCCCGGAAAAAGGGCTTCCTCTTCAGGACTCCCCCCTTTCGGCAAACATCGGATGGGCGTACACTCCCAGGCTTGTACCGGACACCCCGCCCTATGACGACAAAACCCTTCCGCCTCACCGCCCCGTACTCGCCGACCGGCGACCAGCCCAAGGCGATCGACCAGCTCGTCGCGGGCCTGAAGAAAAACGAGAAGCACCAGACGCTGCTCGGCGCCACAGGCACGGGTAAGACGTTCACGATGGCCAATGTCATCGCCCAGGTGCAGCGGCCGACGCTCGTCCTCGCCCACAACAAAACACTCGCCGCCCAGCTCTGCAGCGAGTTCCAGGGATTTTTTCCGGACAACGCCGTCTCGTACTTCGTCTCGTACTACGACTACTACCAGCCGGAGGCATACCTGCCGACGACCGATACGTACATCGAGAAAGACGCGTCGATCAACGAAGAGATCGAGAAGTTCCGCCACGCTGCGACGATGAACCTGCTCACGCGCAAGGATGTGCTGATTGTGGCTTCCGTCAGCTGCATTTACGGCCTTGGAAACGTGCAGGATTACGAGGCGCTCGCGATCAAAGTGGAACGCGGTCAGGCGCTCCAGCGCGACACGTTCCTCCGCCGTCTGACGGACATCCAGTACCGCCGCAGCCACCTGGAATTCAAACAGGGCATGTACCACGCACTCGGCGAGAGCGTCGAAGTGTTCCCGCCCGGCGGCGACACCGTCATACGCATCGAGATGCCCTTCGACGAGATCGAGACGATTCAGGAAGTGGACAGCTTCACGGGTGAAGTGTTGCAGGAGCTGCAGGATGTGACGATTTTCCCGGCCGCTCACAACGTCACCACGAAGGAGAAGATTGACCGCGCGGTCGACGGCATCCTCGACGAGCTGAAGGTCCAGGAGCAGCACTTCCTTAAACAAGGTGAACTCGTGAAGGCCGAGCGCATCCGCACGCGCACGGAGTACGACATCGAGATGCTGCGCGAAACGGGCTACTGCACTGGTATCGAGAACTACGTACGCTACCTCGAAGGCCAAGAGGCGGGCCAGCCGCCGTCGACACTCCTCGACTACTTCCCGAAGGATTTTTTGCTCATCGTCGATGAGTCACACATCTCCGTCCCACAGATCGGCGGCATGAGCGAAGGCAATTTCAGCCGCAAGCAGACGCTCGTGGATTATGGCTTCCGTCTGCCATCGGCACATGATAACCGCCCGCTGAAATTTGAGGAATTCGAGCAACGCGTCGGCCAGCGCATCTACGTTTCGGCCACGCCGGGAAAATACGAGTACGAGCACACGAAGAAAGACCGGATCATCGAGCAGATCATCCGTCCGACGGGACTGCTCGACCCACCCGTGACGGTGAAACCGACGAAGCACCAGATCGACGACATCATGGACGAAGTCCAGAAGACAGTGGCGCGCGGCGAGCGCGTGCTCATCACGACGCTGACGAAGAAAATGGCCGAAGATCTGACGACCTTCCTCACCGAGGCCGGCCAGAAAGTCCGCTACCTCCACAGCGATGTCGAAACGCTCGAGCGCATCGAAATTCTCCGTCAGCTGCGTATCGGCGATATCGACATCATCGTGGGTATCAACCTCCTGCGTGAAGGCCTGGACCTGCCGGAAGTGAGCTTCATCGCCATCCTCGATGCCGATAAGCAGGGCTTCCTGCGCTCGCGCGACGCGCTTATCCAGACAATCGGCCGTGCTGCGCGTAACTTGAACGGTCACGTCACGCTCTACGCCGACAAGATCAGCGACGCGATGAAAGCGGCCATGGACGAGACGAACCGGCGTCGCGCCATCCAGGAAGCGTACAACACGAAGCACGGCATCACGCCCAAGGGCATTCAGAAGGCCGTGCACGACATTTCCGAGGAGGGCCGCAAGCTCGAACTGCGCCGTCCGAAGCATGATCACACGAAGATTCCCAAGGACGAGAAGAAGCGTTTGATGGCGGAACTTGAAGAACAGATGGCCATGGCCTCCGAGAACCTCGAATTCGAGAAGGCAGCTGATCTCCGCGACGAAATCGAGCTACTCAGACGCGAGCTGAAGAAATGATCACAGCCTGATCAGCGGCGTCCGTGGCAGTGCTTAAACTTCTTGCCACTGCCACAGGGGCACGGCTGGTTCCGTCCGGCGCGGAAGACTGGCGGTACGACATCCGTTTGTCGTGGAGGCGCTACTGGCTGTCGTGCTGGAGGAGGAGTGAGATGGGCCAGGATATCGGGCAACAGCTGGAGAATGACACTCCGTCGGCGCTGTACCCCAGCGAGTACGTGGGCGGCGCTGTAGGAAAATTCCCGCGGCATGCGGTCGAGCCACTCACTCGCCTGCCGGCCGGGCTGCGTCTGCAGGGCGGCTTGGACGTCGGGCAAAAAATTCATGACCAGGGCCGTGACGGAACAACGACGGCCGTGATCACCCTGTTCATGACGCGGGCGAACGGCGGTGGATTCGCCCCGGGCCCCAGGGAATGCTGGACCAATGACGATCGACTGAACTGGCTCATCGCCATACACCGGGTAGATGTTCGGATCGACGACAAGGAGTTCATGCACGGCCGCGGCAATGGCCTCTTGGGAAGCACGGAGATCGGCCGCGAGTGACACACCTAACTGTTGCACCATATCGACGGCTGGACTGAGTGGTGGCATATGACGGTTGTAGGCGGCGTCGATGACCACACCGAGTTGCTCCTGATTGAGGCGGCGAACGTTCGTCTGGGGCAAGGTGAGAGTCCCCGCGTGCTGCAAACGTTCCAAATCGCGCAGACAGATCTCCGTGACGGTCGGCGGATAGACGTGGGCGTGGAGTGCAGCCAGTTCCTCAACGGAAGTCGGATCCTCGGGGTAGAGCACGATGGACACTCGCCGTCGGATTAAGTGATCGACACCTTGCCGGATTTTCACGTCTCGCTCGAGGGGCTCATCGGACGGCAAAAGTTCGACGAGCGGCAACTCCCCTGCGCGCGCCATCTGTGCACCAATCGGGCACGGATAGCTCTCACTCCCGACGTAGCGAAGCAACTGCCCGGCGCGCGACGAGAGGGTGTTGCTCATGCGGGATCGGGACGACGGAACGGCAGGACTCCGCCACCACCCTGGGCCCGCCGGACAGAGCGCGCGCCCTTCACGAGCAGTTCACTCTCAGCCTGCAGCTCGAGGTAGTTCGAAATCTCTTCGGTGACATAGCTCGCCATGACGCCTTCTGGAGATTCGTCGATACTTCCGTAGGCGAGGTGCGCTTCGTGAAGTACATCGATCGTCCGGCGCCGCACGCCCTTCATGACGGCGGCCACGTAGGGGCGGGCGATTCCATGCTCGACGACGGCTTCTTTCATACAGTGCAGCGAGCGAGCCACCATCTGCACGTCGTTATCCTGTAGCAGCTCCTCGGCGGCCAGACGAACCGGCGCGCAATCCAGGACGGCACTCAGCTTCAGCTGGGCCAGCGTGCAAATGTGGCGACGGCGGGAAGCGATGAGCGGAGCCAGCAAGTAACGGGCGCCCTCGTGGGTCTGCACCTGTTGCTCTAGGTTGCGTAGTTCCCGCCCGTAGCTCCCTGGCTGGCGTAGCCACACGACGGCGCGATCTAGGGGCAACGCCACGCCATAGCGGAGGCGCGCCAGCTCCACTTCCAGATGCATATGATCCATCGCCAGGAGCGATGCGACCTCATGCAAATCCAACGTTCGCCGCGAGATGAGCTCGGGTAGGTCATCTTCCAGCGAGCGATCGTTGAGGGCCATAGGGCGAAACACTCTGATCCCCTGCCCAGATCCCGTCAATGGCTCAACCGAGGACGGCTACAGCCTCTTTGTAGCCCTCGGGCGTGCCTGTATCCAGGCGTTTACCCTCAAATTCATAGCCGTAAATCTTCAGACCTTTCGGCAGCATGTTGATGAGGGCATCGATAAGACGGATCTCACCACCGTGACCGCTCTTCACCTGCGGCAAGATATCGAAGACCGACCTTGGAATGAGGTACTTACCGACGATGCCGAGCGTGGATGGCGCCTCCTCGGGCTTGGGTTTTTCGACGAGGGACTTCACGCGCTTCAGCCGACCGGCAGTCGGTTCCACATCGACGATGCCGTACTTCGACACCAAGTGCCGTTCAATATTCTGCAGGCAGAGAATGGCGGACTCGCCGGCATCTGGTGGCAGCGACTCGCGGGCAGTGAAGAGCTGCTCTAAGCCATTCTTTGGCCCAGCTACGAGATCATCGCCAAAGAGCACTGCCACCTCGTCACTGTGAACCCAGCCTGCGGCCTGCATGATGGCATGACCGTCGCCGAGCATCTCGTTCTGGTACACAACATGGAAGCGCACATCATCATAGGCATGGAGTTCTTTGAGAGCGTGCTCCTTGCCGCGCCGCGCGAGTTCGGCCTCGAGAGCGGGGTCGTGGTAGAAGTACTGCGGGATGGCTTCTTTGCCGTGGCTGATGACGAAACAAATATCGGTAATGCCCACGCTCAGACACTCGTCGACAAGCAAGGCGATGATCGGCCGATTGCCGATGGGCAGGAGCTCCTTCGGCACGACTTTGGTCCAGGGCAGGAAGCGCGTGCCGAGACCGGCAACGGGCAGGATGGCTTGGGTGATCTTGGACATAGTAGGGGCACGCTATAGGGACTTTTCTCGCCCGACAATACTCGGGCGAGAAGGGTGCCCAATACGGCCATTTTTTGGCCCCAAAAGGCCTCACTGAACCGGAATGATTTTGACATTTCATCGGAAATGTCTATAATGTGAGCAACACAGACACCTTATGCCGAGCCTCAATCTTCCTACGAAAGACCCGTCATCCGTCGTGGATGCGCCCGTTCTGCGACTCATTGAAGCGGACACGCACATCCAGGCGAAGCTTGCCGATCCCCATTTCGAACACGGCGAGAAGAAGGAATTGAAGAAGGCCATTGCCGTCGTTGAGGACAATGCCAGTCGTTTTGAAGCAAAACTTAAGCTCTTCATCGGCGCCCTGCCCGAAGAGACGATCGCCGACGAAATGCTCGCCCGCGCCCAACTGGCCAAGCGGCTCCTGCGCGCCGCCTAAATTAGGCCTCGCCCACGCGCACGATCTTCACGCGCTCTTCGCGCTCGCGCGGCACCAAGATCCGCAGGATAGATTCTTTGTTGAACGTGGCCTTCACGCGGCGCGGGTCGATGGGTCCAGGGAGCGTGACGCGCCGCTCGAAAGGTCCCCAGAAACACTCCTGCACGAGGTAGCGGCCGTCGCCGCCTTCGTCGGGCTGACGGCGCTCGCCGCGGATGATGAGCACATTGTCCGTCACTTCGATGTCGATGTCGGACATACGCACGCCGGCGATCGGCGCCTTGATGATGTAGTAGCCGTCTTGCTCATGAATATCGACCGCCACTTGGCCGAGCGTCGCGCGGTTCTGGGCGGGCGCGGCGGCATCGTCGAAGAGCAACTCCGGTTCGGGCACGGGAGAGGCGGACTGTCCCTGGCCGCGAGCGGGCAGAGAGGAGAAGATGCCGTGGAACGGAGAGTGTGGTCGTGCCACGGTATGACATCGTACTGACACCGCATCTGTAAGCGCAAATAAGGAGTCCTGGCAAAAGAGCCGATCTGTGGGATTTTCACAAAAAGGAAAAAACGTGACAGGCCCAGGGGTTGCTTCTAGCCTCTCGACATGACCGCACTCCAATCTCTCCTGCTCGGCATCCTGCAGGGCCTAACCGAATTCCTGCCGATCAGCAGCGACGGCCATTTGACCCTGCTCGAACACCTCCTACAGACGACCCTGACTGGCCGCGATTTTCTCGGCTTCACGGTCGTCCTCCACGCCGGCAGCCTCATCGCACTGCTCGTCTGTTACCAGGCCACGTGGAGACGCCTCCTCCTCTCGCTCTTGCCCGGTGGCGACCCCGCGGCACGGAGACTCATGGTCACGCTCATCATCGCCACGATCCCCGGTGTGATTGCCGGCCTGCTACTTGAGGACATTCTCGCCTCGATGTTCCGTGATCTCTTCTGGTTGGGTGTGTTCTGGCTCGTCACCGCCGCTCTCCTGGCCATCGGCGAACGTCAGGCCGCTCCACACAAAACGGAGCTCCACGACGCCAGCCGACTCTCCCCAGGACAGTCGTTCCTCGTCGGACTCTCGCAAGCCGCCGCGCTCCTGCCATCTCTCTCGCGGTCAGGCACGACGGTCAGCGTCGGTCGGCTCGTCGGACTCAGTCGCAAGGAGGCACTGGATTTTTCCTTCCTCATGGCCACGCCCATCCTCGGCGGAGCCGTCCTCCTCGTCGCCCTGCAGTGTCTCAAGGGCAGCGTTCTCCTGCCCACGCTGTCTGTCACTACGATCGGCTTCACGTCATCACTCCTGACGAGTTTGGCGAGTGTCATCTGGCTGCGGCGTCTCGTCGCAAAGTATCCGCTCACGGTCTTCAATTGGTACCTCGTTCCGCTCGGTGTCATCGCGATCGCCTGGGGACTCTGGGTCTGAAGAGATCCCTCAGAAGACCATTCTGCTGCGCAAAAACGATCCGACATCAGGCCACCCCTTGCAGCGACGATCCAGGTCAGTACAATGCGCGGGCCTGGCAGCATGCCAGTCTCCCCCACCCCTATGGAACCGAACGTCATCCTTCGCAACCATATCCGCCGGCTTCGGTTTGAGCGGCATATGACACAGGAGGAATTGGCGCTCCGTTCGGGCGTGAGCCGCCAGACGATCATGAGCATCGAACGCGGACAGACGAATCCCTCTGCCCTCCTCGCTCTCAAGATCGCCGCGGTCTTCAAAGTACCCGTCACCGACGTCTTCTACATGGAAGGCGAGCTGGCTCCGGTCTGAGAGTGCACCCATTAGTCTTCGGTCCCTGCTTCGTCATGCCTGCGCTAACCGCGCATCATCAAGCATGAGCTGGACGGTCTCACGTCCATTCCACGCATCGATTCCCAAACGACCGACGAGGTCGAGAGGTTGGTCACAGTGACCACGCATGTGACCAAGGTTGAAACCAATCAGTTTCGCTGACCCGATTCTGCCCTGCAGGTGCTTGTCGTTTTCGCCTACAGTTCGGGCTCCGTCGATGGTCACCCCCTTGATCAGAACACGCGGCTCATGATTGCCAGCCCCAAAGGGTTCGAACATGCTCAGATCATGGATCAGCGTAGGAGTCAGCGCAGGGATGGTGATCAGGCCGTCGACGGTAAGTGTTGGCACAAGATCATCGACAGCGACGCGACTCTGAATGTGCGCATCCAGGCGCGCCACGAGCGCATCAAAGCGGTCGGTCTTGAACGTGCAGCCAGCCGCTTGTGCGTGACCGCCGAAGCGATCGAGAAGATCGGCACAATGCTCTAAGCCCTCAGCCAAGTGGTACGTCGCCGGACCGCGCAGAGAGGCAGTGCAGAGACCGTTACGTTCGTTGACGACAAGACTCGGCCGGCCAAACTGTTCGGTCAATTTCGCCGCCACGAGTCCCAGTACGCCCGGATGGAGATCGGGCTGAGCAACGGCAAGGAGCGACGGAAGTCGTTCGGCCGCCAGCATTTTTTCAATGGTACGATCCACCGCCAGTCTGGTCTGACGCTGACGGTCGGTATTCAGATCCTCCAGGGCGGTCAGCGCAGCGCCACCCTCAAGCAACGCCGAAAGCGCAATCGTTGGATCGGCGAGGCGTCCGGCGGCATTGATGCGCGGAGCCAGACGGAAGGCGATGTCTGTGGATGATAGGCAGGCTGCCTTGCCACGCAGGGCGTCGCGCATCTCGGCGAGCGGTCCGCTCGGCAGACGATCGAGGGCGGCCAATCCGAGCGAAGCGAGCGAGCGATTGAATCCAACAAGTGGAACGACGTCGGCGATCGTACCGAGCATGCCGAGTGCCAAGTCCGTTTCGCCCTCAGCCTCTCGACTGGGGCTGATTGCCTGACCGAAGAGGTAGGCCAGACCAGCGGCCGACGGCCACGCCCCCTGACGCGATGAGGTAATGGGGTGGATGAGTGCGGTCGCCGCCGGCAATTCGGCCGGCGGATGGTGGTGGTCGACGATGATGACATCAATCCCCTGCCCCCGGAGATCGGCCACCGCCTCAAGAGCGGTGACGCCGGTATCGACCGTGATGATGAGATCGGCACGGGGGGCAACTTCGGCCGCCAGGGCCTGGGTGAGGCCGTACCCATCCTTCACGCGATGCGGGAGGCGCACGGCTGGGTCCAGGCCCAGACGACGAATCGCACGCACCAGAAGGGCCGTGGACGTGATACCGTCACAGTCGTAGTCACCGATGATCAGTACACGCTCCCCTTTGATCACCGCCTGTCGTACTCGTTCGGCCGCCGGCAGGAGGTCCGGATAGTGAAATGCGCTATGCAAGTCGTCAAGAGAAATTGACTTTGCAGGATGTAACCCCCGGGCTTTCCAGAGAGAGACCAGCCCTTCACGCTCGGAAAAATCCGGCAGCACAACAGGCAACTGCCAGCGGCGGCCGGTGAGAGAGAGGGGCAGGGTGATACCTGCACTCTCGCACGCCAAGACCGATGAACTCAAGCGAGTTTCTCGTCAGGCCATCTCCAAGGCCCGAGCGCGGCGGAGTGTCCAGATTCCAGCGATGCCCAGAACGCCGAGGATCACCCAGGTGCCAGCACCGGAACTCGGTAGGGCTGGCTGCCACACCGGAGCGGGTGGCTCAACCCAAGCCGTAGAGCGCTGGGGGCGGAGAGGGCGGTTGATCTGACCCTGCAGATCAGAAACCGTCTGACTGAGATCATCGACACTGGCGATGAGATCATCCAAAGAGGCGCCCAGATTCGGATCCACGACACTGTGCGTCGGCGATGAAACCACGTAGCCCGGGAGATCGGAGCCTGAGACAACGGAGGGATAGACAGCGTTCCCGTAACTCGTTGTATATGTGCTCGTTCCCGTCTGTTGCTGGCGGCGATCGGCGTACAACGCGTTCTGAGCGTCGACGCGCTCCTGCGCATGACGAGCAGTCGGAGGCGGAAGGCCGTAATTGTCCACGTAGACGTACTGATCCGGGGGCACGTAAGCCGCGGCCGAGATCGGCACGAACAGAGACATCAGGGCAATCGTGAGTTTCAATGTTTGTTTCATAGGTCTCATTGTACAGGAAAGTAGACAAAACGGCAACTACGGACAGACACTCGTATCACCGAAGAGGCAGCGATACTCGGCGTCGTAGTCGTTGACGCCGCTTTTACCGCTGATCTTCAGGAGGGGATCGGTTTCGCCCGCATCGACGACGCCGTTGAGATTTTTGTCTTCACCCAGTTCCAAGATCTGATCATTGCCGACGCGTACGACGCAGAGGCCGTCACAGAGACCGTCGCGGTCGCTATCGCGATTACGTGGGTCGGTTTCGCCAGAGTCGATCTTCCCGTTCAAGTTTTTGTCTTCCAAGCCATCCACCAAGCCATCACTATCGGTGTCGCGGATGAGCGGCTGGGTGCCGGTACGAACTTCCACACCGTCGGTAATGCCGTCGCCGTCGCTATCGGGATTGTGGGCATCGGTGCCGGTCGTCTGCTCGGCTTTATCATTGAGCAGATCGCCGTCGCTATCGAGACCGATGGGCAACGATGCCTCAGACATGATGAAGCACAGCGAACCGGGGTCGAAGGTATTCAGTTGGTTCTTTAAGCGATTACCTGCGGCCTTTTTCTGAGCTGCAAATGATGCATCCGTGGTTTTTAGATCATAAATGGACCGCTGGGCGGCCACTGCAGAAACAGCTGCATCCTGTGCCTTCCGCTCCTTCTCAGAAAGGAACATGAGACCCGGGAAGCCCTGACGATTCTTCGTTACCTCAGGTGCGTAATTCTGAGGGATGCAGTACCCCCAGTAGCGAACCTGACTACCCCGACCACCAAGGAGTGTCTCGCGATTAATCGGCTGACTATCGGTTGGCACGTGGAAGATGACGTTGGTATCGGCCGGCACGGTCGCGCCGGCGCTGATCTGCTCCTCACTCAAGACCACCCATGGAATTTGGCGCTGCTGATTTGGGATGAGCAAGGCGAGCTGTAATTCGCGTTGGTCGGGATCGTTGAGATGCGAAACGAGCAGGAGCCCCACAAGTACCGTCAGCGGCACGAGCCCATAGGTGAGCACGCGCAGTACGGCTGAGAATGTGTGCATGAGACGCGATGCCATCCGCTCAGTATAGCACAAAAGCGCTCTACTTCCAATGTACGGATGCGCTACAATCGGCACATCGCCAAAGACCTCTACGCCGTCCTCGGGATCAGTAAAACCGCCTCCGCCGACGAGGTGAAGCAGGCATACCGAAAATTGAGCAAGGAGTGGCATCCCGATAAACACAAAGGCGAAAAGAAAGCCGAGGAGAAATTCAAGGAGATCAACGAGGCCTACGAAATTCTCGGCAACTCCGATAAGCGCCGTCAGTACGACCAATTTGGCACAATGGGCGGTCCTGGAGCGGGAGGATTTGGGAATGGGGGATTCGACTTCTCCGGTTTCCAAAATGGCGACATGGGCGATCTCGGCGACCTGTTCTCCAGCTTCTTCGGTGGCGCGGCCGGCCGCAGCCAAGCGCAGACTCGCGGCGCTGATCATGAAGTGGTCGTGACCATTGATCTGGCTGAAGCGGTGAGCGGCGCGCGGCGCACCGTCCGCCTGCAGCACTTCGCCGAATGCGAAATCTGTAAAGGCAGCGGAGCCCAAGAGGGAGCCAAAATCATCACCTGCTCCACTTGCAGCGGCACCGGCCAGGTCACGCGTGTTGCCCAATCGTTCTTCGGGCAGATCCAACAGCGCTCTGTTTGTCCCCAGTGCCATGGCAGCGGCAAGATTCCGGAGAAACCATGCTCGACTTGTAACGGCGACGGCCGCACACAGAAGCGCGACGACATCACCGTGGATATTCCGGCCGGCATCGCCGACGGTCAGACACTCAGGGTGCGCGGTAGCGGGGATGCGGGCCTTCGCGGGCAGGCGAGCGGCGACCTCTTCGTGCACATCGAAGTGAAGGCGGACGATCGTTTCCGCCGCGACGGCGACGATATCCACGCCGTGACAGCCATCCATCCTGTGGACGCCATTCTTGGTGCGACAATCACGGTGGAAACGGTCCAGGGTCCCGTCACCGTCGAAGTGCCAGCTGGCACCCAGCCCGGCCAAATCCTGCGCGTAAAGGGGAAGGGGATGCCCGTTCTCTCCTCGTCACGCCACGGTGATCATTACGTCCAAATTGATGTGATCATCCCGAAGAAGCTCAGTCGCGAGGAAAAGAGAATTGTCGAAGAGTGGCGCAAGGCCAAGTCTTGATCAGCACTGATCAGATGTCGAGGTTCTCCAGGCCGTCGTCGGCCGGGATCACCGGCGAGAGCTCCTCGCCCGCTTTAATCTTGGCGTCCTTCTCGTTCTTCAGCTTGAGAACGATTTGGCGGTAGTCCCCTTCGCCGATGCTCTCGGTGGTCAGATCACTGAGCTCCGGCGTCTCGGCCACATGGAGGTGCACGATACGACGGAAGTACGGGCTCATGGGCGAGAGCGCGATGCGACTGCCCGTGCGGCGGACAAAATCCGCCTTTTGATCGGCGATCTTGCGCACCTTGTCCTCCTGCATGCGGCGGTAGCCGTCAACATCGAGGATGATGAACGGATTGCTATCGGTTTTCTCTTTGGCCCGAACGATAGACTTGGCCAGGTGCTGGAGCGAGTTCAGCGTCTCGCCGTGCCAGCCGATCAGGCGACTCGGCTCGGGCGCGGTGATGTCCACGCGGGTGGCGTTCGTCTTCTTCTCGAAGCTGATCTGCAGACTGGTGAAGGCGAGTCCCGCTTGCGAGAGCAAATTTTTTAGCACGTCTTCGACGAGGGTGGCATCGACCATAGCTCGGGCATGATAGTGGCAGAGGGGACGGACGCCAATCCTGTTTTAGTTACAGACGCAAAGAGCCCCCGGATTACGGAGGCTCCTTGAATGAAAATGAAAAGCGATTTAGCGGACGGCGTCCTTGAGAGTCTTACCAGCCTTGAAGGACGGAACCTTCATCGCCGGGATCGAGATCTTCTGGGACGGATTGCGCGGATTCACACCCATGCGGGCAGCGCGCTTGGAAATACGGAAGGTGCCGAAGCCCGTGACGGTCACCGGGTTGCCCTTCTTGAGCTCCTTGGTGATCGTCGAGGTCAGCGCCTCGAGAGCGGACGACGCGGCGCGCTTGGTGATACCAGCAGCGTTCGCGAGTGTCGCGATGAGGTCCTGCTTGGACAGAGACATACTGGGAGGGGGAAGAAGAAGTACTGTCCGCAGTCTAGCCCGAGGCATCGCTGAGGCAAGCCAAAAGATACGGTTTCGTGCCGCTGAACGGCTTGTGTAAGCCGTTTTGGCTTCGGTGAGCCCTAAAATCCTGAATACAAACGGTGAACAAGAATCGTTTTCAATTGAATATTTTGCAATGTTTAAGCCATTCTTGTCCAGCTTTGACAACGGACCATTGCCCTCCGTAGGCTCAAGGCCCATGACCCAACTCGTGATCGTCGAAAGCCCGGCCAAGGCGAAGACTATTAAACGATTCCTCGGTAAAGACTTCACCGTGGAGGCGAGCATGGGTCACGTGCGTGACCTGCCTGAGGGCAGTCTCGGCGTCGATACCGATCACGGCTTCACACCGAGTTACGAAGTTCCAGCCGAGAAGCAGACGGCGGTGAAGCACTTGAAAGATCTCTATAAAAAGAGCGACGCTCTCTGGATCGCGACTGATGAGGACCGCGAAGGGGAGGCGATCGGCTGGCACCTACTCCAGATTCTCGATCCGAAGGGTAAGGGTGACGTCAAACGTATTGTCTTTCACGAGATTACGGAAACGGCGATTAAGGAAGCGGTGGCGCACCCGCGCGACATGGACATGAACCTGGTGGACGCCCAGCAGGCCCGTCGCATCCTCGACCGCCTCGTGGGCTACACCCTCTCGCCGTTCCTCTGGAAGAAGGTCTACCGCGGTCTGTCCGCCGGACGCGTGCAGTCAGTGGCAGTGCGCATCATTGTCGACCGCGAGCGCGAGATCCGCGCCTTCGTCCCCGTGGAGTACTGGACGATGGACGCCAATCTAAAAACGAAGCAGAACGAGGAATTTACGGCTTCTTTAAGCCAGAAAGACGGTGAGAAGTGGGTGCCTGGCAGCAAAGAGGAGACGGACGCCGCGCTCAAGGAAATTCAGGGCCAGCCGTTCACAGTCGCAGAACTGGAAGAGAAGGAGGTTCAGCGTCACTCCCCGCCGCCCTTCACGACGTCAACACTCCAGCAGGAAGCCGCCCGTAAGCTGGGCTTCTCGGTGAAGCAGACGATGGTCATCGCCCAGCAGCTCTACGAAGGCGTCCACCTGGGTCAGGGCGAGGGCCACACGGGTTTGATCACCTACATGCGTACCGACTCCGTGAACCTCAGCAAGAAAGCGCTCGACGACAGCAAGCGCATGATCGAGAAGCTCTACGGCCGCGAGTATGTCTTAAGCGAACCCAAGGTCTTCAAGACGAAGAGCAAGGGCGCGCAGGAAGCGCACGAAGCCATCCGCCCGACCGAGCTCGACCGCACGCCCGAGTCCGTAGCCGACATCCTCGATCACCAGCAACTAAAGCTCTACACCATGATCTGGCAGCGCACGATGGCCACACAGATGCCGGCCGCGGAATTTAAGCGTATTGGAGCCAATATCTCGGCCTCACGCTACACCTTCCGCGCCACCGGCCAGACGCTGCTCTTCGACGGCTATCTGCGCGCCTACACCGAAGGGAAGGACGACGCCACGGAAGGCGCCCCGGCGGACGACGACGGCGATAAACTCCTGCCTGCCCTCACGGAAGGGGAGGCGCTCGACTGCGAGAAACTCATTCCTGAACAGCACTTCACGAAGCCGCCGCCACGTTATACGGAAGCCAGCCTCGTGAAGAAACTGGAAGAGGAAGGTATCGGTCGTCCGAGTACCTACGCCCCGACGATCTCGACGATCCAGCAGCGCGGCTACATCCAGAAGGAAGGCAAGCAGCTGGTGCCGGCCGATGTGGCCTTCACGGTTACCGACCTGCTCACCGAGCACTTCCCGGATATCGTCGATGTGACCTTCACGGCTTCAATGGAGCAGAAGCTCGACAACGTCGCCGACGGCAGTGAGGACTACAAGGAATTCCTTGGCGACTTCTACAAGCCGTTCCACAAACTCGTGGAGAGTAAGACGAAGGAGATCAAGAAGGAAGACGTCCTCAAGGAGCGTGTGCTCGGCGTCGATCCGGTGAGCGGTAAGGAGGTGGTGGCACGTATGGGCCGCTTCGGGCCGTTTGTGCAGCTTGGGCGTACGGAAGCCAAAGAAGCGAAGGCGAAGCGCAAGTCCGGCGAGGTGAAGACGGCGTCGATCAAGAAGGGGATGAGCCTGGATCAGATCACCTTGGAACAGGCCCTCTCGCTCCTGCAATTCCCACGCTCACTCGGCAAAGAGAATGACGCTGAGGTGACGGTCCACCTCGGCCGCTTCGGCCCCTACCTACAATGGGGTGAGCAGACGTTCACGCTGCCGAAGGATGTTGATCCGGCCCTGGTCAATTTCGCCCAGGCGATCGACCTCCTGAAGAACGCCAAGGAGGCAAAGAAGAAGGCCTCTGAGCCGTTGAAGACGTTTGGTACAGATCCGGAGTCCGGCGGTGTGATCACGCTCAAGGACGGTCGCTACGGCCCGTACGTGACTGACGGAAAAACGAACGCGTCGCTACGGAAAGGGATGGAGCCAGGCACGCTCACCGAGGAGCAAGCGCTGGAACTTCTGGCGAAGAAGCGGGCCTCTCCGAACCGCGGTTGGAAGGGGAAGGGCCGTCGCTGAGCATGGTCTGACCACCGATCACACGCGTCCTGATCAGACTCTGACCAGGCTACGGCTATTTTTGCCTGAAAGGGTAGAACAGCAGTCTTTATCGTTCTAGAAACGATAGTACGTCTATGCTATTCAACAAGGTATTTTTCTCTACGATCAGGGCTCGATCAGTTTTCATCGGCGGCGATCAGGGCGGCGTGATCGCTGATGTTCAGTTCACATGCCAGAGGGTGATCAGATCATTTTCCGAATGCACTGACGAGCCATCTTCCTCGCCCGGCCTACTCATGATCCATAGCATGACCAGCATCAGATCACCTCCCCCTGATCACTCATGGACACCCCGACACTCTCTATCAAGGAAGCCGCCGACCGCTATCAGAAGGCGGAGATCACGATCCGTCGTCTCGTGCGCACGATCGTGAAGGACGCCGAGTCCCCCGATCGCCACCTGATCACACCTGATCCGGTGGAAGCAAAGAAGCTCCAGGCCAAGCGCAAGCCATTCAGCTACAGCCTCAATCCCGAACTCCTCGAGAAGCACTTCAGCCAGGCCGCCGCCCAGCGCCCTGTGAAGAGTGCGACGCAGAATGGTGAGTACGTACGCCTGCTCCAGAAGACAGCCGAAGGCCTGCAGGAGCAGCTCAAGGTGAAGGATGATCAGATCAAGGCCCTGCAGAACTCCATCGATGGACTGAGTGAACGCCAGCGTGAAATGAACATCCTCATGAAGGGACTGCAACAGCAGCTCATGCTCACGAGTGGTCAGCCGGCCGAGCACGCCTCCTGGTGGGCGTTCTGGAAGCGGAAGTGATCACTTCTCACCTCGCGATCCTGAGAGACCGGTGATGAGCCGGTCTTTTAGTCCGGGAGGGATTGGAATCGCCGTTGTCTTCATGGCATTGGCGAGCCAGTCGTTCTCAAGCAGCACCTGCTGGCAGCTCAGACAGGCACGTACGTGCTCAATGACGCGCTGACGCTCGCACTCACAGCGCAGTTCGCCGTCCCCGTAGGCGGAGACGAGAATCGCGAGATCGGCGCATTCAGGGGCGGAGGGCATGGGGATATGCTAGCTACCTCGAGATGAGTACACTACGGGGGCCCGGACGATTTCGCCGAGCAGGAATCCTGACATCAACGGCCACCCAAAGGCGCGTAGCTCAGCTGGTAGAGCATCAGTCTCCAAAACTGAGGGTCGCAGGTTCGAGCCCTGCCGCGCCTGCCATCTACCATCCAGCACCCGTCCGCTCCATACTGGTGACGTGTCTGAGAGACAGCTCATCATCGATTTTCTACGCTCGCAGGCGCTCATGACGCTCTGTACTGTCAATCGGCATGGCCGACCCCAAGCGGCGAGCGTGGAGTATGTGGTGATGGATGATTTCACCCTCATCTTCGATACCTTTGTGACCTACCGAAAATACGAGAACCTACAGTCAAATCCGTCGGTCGCCTGCGTGATCACGGAGGGGAATCGCACCGTCCAGTGCGAGGGTAAGGGTGAGGAGTTGACAGGGGAGGCATTGGAAACGTGCAAAACTCTGTTCTTCGCCGGGCTCAAACGCGGCCGAAAGTTCGATCAGCGCCCAGAAACGCGGTACTTCAAGATCACCCCGCAGTGGCTACGGTACAGCGACTACGGCCAAAACCCTTGGAAACAAGTGGAATGGACCTTTTAATGGGTTTCCTTCCAATGAATTTTCGACTACACTTATTTGACAAATAAGTAATTTTATAGTTAAATGATCATATCACCGCTCTTCTGCGGTGACTCGTTCTTTCCTTCTGAAGGGGACTCCAATGAATCTGCGCATGATGATCGGTTTCGTACTGGTGGCGGTGTCGGTCGCTTGTTTCGGCGTCGAATACGTCCACTACCTGCAGAACCCGCAGGTTACCCCCGTCCGCTTGATTCCGTTCATGTGGAGCGCCGGGATCTTCGGGTTCGGGGCGTGGCTCGTCTACCACGCCGATGACGTCCGCCAGAGCAAGCTCGAACAGCGGTTCGAACGGGTCATCGCCCGCTGCCGCACGCAAAGCTGACCGGCTCGAACGAGCCATCGCCCGCTGCCGCATGAACTGACCCATCGCTCCTCATTCCCGCCCCCTTCACCCTAGACCCAAGCCGCCCCCGGCTTGGGTCTTTCTTTTGGTTCTCACTTCGCCCACGCGTCATCCAAATCGAAGACACGCATAGACAGGTGTCTCTGCCAGTCCACGCCGAGCAGATCCATCCGTCCGGCCATCTTCGCCCGAAGAGCGTCGAGGGCGTTACGGATCGGTGTTTTTACCGCACTGGAATCTACTTCCTCAAGTGCGGATGGCACGGCATCGCTCGTGAACTCCAGGGACTCAGAACGTTGTTCCATAAGAAAAATGGGGAATGACAACGGGCGAGTATTCCCAGTCACCGTTCCAGGTCAAGGCCTAAAGAGGCTACTTTGGAATAGGGTCGATTATGACCAAATCCAATCCCTAGGAACCGTTTTTTGCGCAAAAAAGCCGACGACCAGCCTCTGATCGTCGGCTCAGGGCAGGACTGATTAGGCGTTGATCACCTTGGCTGAGGGATGAGTGAGGACGTCGCGGGCAACGACCACGCCGGTCGCCAACACCCAATACGCGACGAACTGCGAGACTACGGCGGCCAGGATCACGCCAAGGAATCCAAAGACTGAGAGCACGCCCGAGACGATCCCGGCAGCAATTGCACCGACCACACCGGCAATAACGCACGGCAGGACGATGCGCCACCAGGCACCCGTCGTCGCCTTGAGACTGAGACGCACACTCTCCGTGATGCCTTTCTTCTCTTCAATGAGGAAGATCGGGGCGGCTACAAAACGCGGCCCGATGACGAGAGCAATGATCCAACCGATGAAGGGAATCCACACAAACGACCGAATCATCATCCAGATCCAGAGCAGGGTCAGCGGCATCACACTCTCACCGAAGGACGAGAAAGCCGCCGTCGGATCGGTCACCTTGCGAATGATCACGACGGTCCCGTAGGCCTGGGCCACGATGGAAATGAGGATCATCAAGATCATGCCGCCCACGATGGTGGGCAGGGATTTCATCGCTGTCGACACCGCGGCCATATCGGCTGCCGTCGGCACCGCCACGGGCGGGTTCGCAGCAAGCTCTTCGAGGGCGGAGGTATCACCAGCGGCCATGCGCTTGTTCACGTCCTCGATCTTGCGATTGAGGTCTTCCATATTGTTCTGAAACTTCTCCGACTGTGAGACGAGATCACTCACCGATGACTTCACCGTCCATGTATTCACGGCAGCAGTCAGCAGGCCAAAAATCACCGCTCCAATGAGCAGCGGCAGAAGGAGTGACTGTGCCAGCGCAACGCTGTCGTTCAGGATCGTGGCAAAGGATTTGGGCGTAGTGGACATAGAGGGAGGAAGGGGAGGAATCGAGGTTGATCATACGCCGATGGAGAAAAGAAAGCAGCCGCGTGCCGCGGAAGTGCGATTTGGGTATACTCCAGCCAGCTGTGCTGAAGATCGAGATCACCATCGGCCAACCCAAGCAGCTTGTCCTCTGGCTCGTACTCGGAACAGGACTGGTCGCGTGGTGGCAGTGGGTTTCTGCACCAGTGACGGCAACGCTTGTGGCGCCAGAGCCGACCGCAGCCGATGCGGGCGGGCCGCCTGACGCCAAGCTAACCGACCGTCTTGCAGCCCAAAATCAACTCGTCGACGCGCGTGCCGACCGGGCCGTGGCCGATCGCCAGGCGGAGATCCTGCGTTACCAGATGCAGGTCTTGGAACAGCAGCAGGCAATCGCCCCAGACGACCAGGTTCTCGCGAGCGAGCTGCGCCAAGCGCGCGTGGAATTGCTCAACTTGCTCGATGACAAACGCGAAGCTGAGAAACGCATCACTGAAGCCCTCGCCTCATTCCGTACCGACAGCGACCTGGCCAGCGTCGTCAGCCGCCACTCGGAGTTGCGTACAGCCACCGTCAGCTTCACCTGGCCCGTGGAACCACTGCTCGGCATCTCGGCTCCGTATCATTCCACCAGTTACCTGGCCCGCTTTGGCGTGGCACACGAGGGCATCGACATCCCTGTTAATCAAGGCACGATCATTCGCGCTCCGGCCGACGCCATCGTCTCACATGTGAACGACCGTGGCCTCGGCTACAACTCGCTCATCCTCTCGCACGCCGGCGGCTACGCGACACTCTACGGCCACGTCAGCGCCTTCCTCGTGAAGGAGGGGCAGGCCGTCCGTGCCGGTGATCCGATCGCAAAGAGCGGCGCAACGCCGGGTACACCGGGCGCCGGCCTGCTCACCACCGGCCCGCACCTGCACTTCGAAGTCTTGAAGGACGGCGAACACATCGATCCACAGAGTGTCCTACCGGCCTATCAGTAAAAGAAAACTGGCAGCCCCAACGTGGGGGTTTGCCCCACGTGAGGTGCCCATCGGACCGTTGCTGCCGGGTACGCTTGTCCCTGGGTTGTCCAGGTGGGTGACCGCGCCCCGACGCCACGGCGCCGAGGGATTAAGTCTCCCGTAACAAGCTTTAGAGAAGAAACGTACCCGCACTGACGCGTCGACGAGACCGACCCGTCATCCTACCGAGCAGGTGAATTTCTGGGAAGGAAAATAGACGGTTTTTCGGCTTAAAGCTTTTGCCCGCGAGCTTGGGCAATTTCGGCTGTAATCGCGGCGGTGAAGTGCGCACGCGAGAAGCGCCCGGCAAATCGTCGGATGGCGGCGCGGTCAAACGTCGTCGCCTTGAATGCGCTCCAGGCTGCGGCAAACGACTCGACCGTCTGAGCCTGCAAGAAGACACCCGTCTCGCCAGGAATGACAGCGTCACGCGAGCCGCCTTCGCAGTAGGCGATCGCTGGTGTGCCGCAAGCCATGGCTTCGAGCAGGACCAGGCCGGCATCTTCCAATTGCGGAAACAAAAACCCTTCCGCTCCGGCGACGAGGGCCGGCAAATCCCCGTCCGACACGTAGCCGAGGAAACGCACCGTCGGACCGGCGAGCGACCGCAGCCGAGCCTCGTCTTTGCCTGCTCCAGCGATCCAGAGGGGGAACTGCAACTCGTTCGCAGCGGCGATAAGCAGATCGAAACGTTTGTAGGGGACGAAGCGCCCCATCGCCAGATAGTAGCCGTCATCTTGGGGCGGCGAGGTACGCAGTGGTGTGGCGAAGTACCGGTCGGCCACTGGTGGGGGAATGACAGCCGCCTCGCGCCCGTAGATGCGCGAGAGACGTTCGGCGGTGGTGGAGGAGTTCGCAATGAACCGATCAACGCGCTTGGCCGTGGTGAGATCCCAGCGACGCAAGCGCCGTAACTCATGACGAACCAATGGACGCAGGAGAGCGGGAACCCCGAAATCGCGTAGATACTGCTCCTGCATCTCCCAGGCGTAGCGCATGGGCGTATGGCAGTAACAGACGTGGACTGCGCCGGCGGGCGGAATGATGCCCTTGCCGACGGCATGCGAGGAACTGAGGATGACGTCGTAGCCCGAGAGATCGATTGATTCCATGGCTGCCGGCATCCAAGGCAAGAGCACCTGGTGGTTGCCGAGCAACTGATACCAGCGCTGCAGACGCGTTGGGCGGATATCAGCATCTGCCAGCGGGCCAATCCGGCCGGGTGCGGCCACGGCCGTGAAGATCGGCGCCTCAGGCCAAAGCGCATGGAGTTCGGCCACGACGTGCTCAGCGCCGCCGAACGTCGTCAGCCAGTCTGCAGTGAGGGCAAGGGAAGTAGTCAAGCTAGCCGAGCCATCATACCTGTCTCCGCGCAGGCCGAAACGCTGCCGAAAAATCCCGACACCCCCTATGATTGGAATGGTGCTGCTCTCGCCCCGCCGTCTTCCGAAGCGTTTCAATCGCCGCGTCTCACCGCAGACGAAGGCAATCCTGAGCAAACGCCACAGCCGCCAGCGACACTACACCATCGAACGCTGGCGTCGTACCTTCGCGAAGGGACGCCGTGAGCTGCAGGGATTAAAACGGCCGCTGATCCAGGCCCTATGGATCGCGCTCGTCGCCCTCGTGCCCTTGGCTATAGCCATCTTGTTCTTCTCACCAATCTTGCAGCTGACGTCGATCGGGATCGTCCGCTCGGATTTGCGCATCGACATCCCCGCCGTCCAGAAGTCGCTCAAGCCACTACTTGGCGAGCGCTTGTTCTTCGTAACATCGCGAAGCGTAGAAGACCTCCTACGGCCAGCCATTCCGGACTTAGGGGACGTCAAAATCTCGAAACACTATCCTGGAAAGCTCAGCGTTGAACTGACACTCGATCCGATCGTGGCGAAGCTCCGCATTGTCAACGATGCCTCCACTTCAGTCCCAGAAACCGAAAGCGGAGCCGTAGTGATCGGCGACTATCTGACGCGCAGTGGCATTTATGTCCGCTACGCCCCCGCCCAAGTGGCCGATGTCGCCTCACTACCTGAACTGATCGTCGTAGATTGGTCGGCCCGCCCGAACGTCGGCCAAAAACCATTCGACCCCCGCATTCTTGAGCGTCTGCCCGAAGCCGAACACGCCTTACGTGAACAGTTTGGCCAAGAGGTGACGACGCGCACGATCTACGTGCGGGCAGCGGAGTTCCACCTGCAAACGAAGGAATTCGCGCTCTGGTTCGATCTGAAAAACACACTGGAACAAGAGCTACGGCTCTATCGCCTCTTTCTGCAAACGGTCGGCCAGGATGCAGCCGAAGAGTACGTCGACCTGCGCCTCGGCGATCGCATCGTCTACCGCTAAATCCGACACTCTCCCCTTCGAAGAGGGTGCCCTCTATACTCAGACCCCTGATGATTGAACCCCTGCTCTCGCTCCTGCTCTTCGGCGCCGTTCCCCTGCACGGCATCGAGCCGCTACATGCCGACCAAAACCCCACCGTGAGCGTTGCCGCGCCGGTGGCCTCACTGCTGTCGCCGACCCCTGTCACTCTGAAGCTCGAGCGCCCGCTCTCCGCTAGCAGTGCGGTCGTCTTGGATCTACAGAGCGCCCAGGTGCTCTTCGCTTCTGGACCGAAGGATGATCGCTCGATCGCCAGCCTGACGAAGCTCATGACGGCACTCATCATCGTCGAGCATCACAGCATGCAAGAATGGGTAACGGTGCCGGCCGTCGTCAACACAGCGACCGGCAGCATGCTCCACTTACTTCCCGGTCAGCAGCTGACGGTGGGGGACTTGCTCACGGGCTTACTGCTGCCCTCAGCAAATGACGCCGCCATCACTCTCGCTGCCTTCCACAGCGGCTCGGTATCGGCCTTCGTCGACGCTATGAACGTGCGCGCGAAGGAACTTGGACTCAAGGACACGGTCTTCGTGAATCCCAGCGGTCTCGACCAGTCCGGCCAGGCTTCTACGGCCCAGGACTTAGGCTGGCTGACGATGTACGTCCTGCGCCAACCGGAGATCAAGAAACGCATGGGCCTTGAACACGCGACGATTCATACGAAATCCGGCAAGAACTTTTCACTGACGCACACGCATCTCCTGCTCGGCAAACCGGACTCACCGGTGATCGCCGGCAAAACCGGCACGACCGACAACGCTAAGGAATGTCTGATCTCCATCGTGGAACAAGACGGACGCGAAACACTCGTCGTCCTCCTTCACTCTGATAATCGCTACGGGGATATGCAAACCATCCTCGATGCCCTTCCGAAGTAAGCCTTTCTTGTGCGGTAAAGCTGTGATTTGACTATTCCAGTTTATAGGTCCTTACAACTGACCAGCGAACAATCCCTCTGCTAGACTGGGTGCTCCGTGGCACCTCCGTCTATCTCCTGGCTCTCGCTGCGAGTGCGCATCCTCTGCGCGTGCACTTTCGTGATCGGCTCGCTACTGCCGCCATACATTCCATCGGAAGCGCTTGGTAATGGCGAGACGGCACCGTCGATGGCCGGCGCGTCGCAATTGCTGATGGTGGAGGATGGATTCCTCATGAAGACATCGCCTTTGACGCGTCATGAGGCCCACCGCACGCTCTCACAAGGCACAATTGTTAAAGTGCAGGCGGGAGATTCTATCGAGAGTTTGGCCGCGCGCGCCCACATCAGTCCAGACACCATCCGCGCTGCCAACAACCTAGGCCTCAGTGACACCGTCCAGCCGGGCGAAGAGCTTCTCATTCTTCCTGTGGACGGTGTCGTCCACATCGTGACGCGCGGCCAAACGCTGCCCCGCATCGCCGAGCTCTACGGCATCGATGCCGAGGTGATTGCCGCCCAGAATAAGATCCAGAACGGCTTCATAGTGGCAGGACAGCAACTGATCATCCCCGGTGGCCATCCGATCTTCGGCCGCAGCACCGGACTGGCCGGCGTGCCCTCCATTACCCTGCCCTCCAAGCAACTGCCTCCGTCGACCAAGCCGACCGTGGCCGCCAGTCCGAAACCGAGTGAGGACTTCACCGCCCATCCCACCGAGGGACTGCTCCAGTGGCCATGTGAGAGCTGCACGATCACGCAGTACTACCACGAAGGCCACTACGCCCTCGACATCGCCGAATCGGGTGGCGGTTCGATCTTCGCAGCCGAAGATGGCACGGTCACCGAAGCTGAGAACGACGGTGGTTGGCATGGCGGTTACGGCAATGTCGTCCAGATTGACCACGGCAACGGCAAGGTGACGCTCTACGCCCACAATAAAGAGGTGTATGTAAATGTCGGCGACCACGTGAAGCGCGGTCAGGTGATCGCGGCCATGGGCAATACCGGCCACACGTATGGTGTCACAGGCATCCATGTCCACTTCGAAGTCCGCGACAACGGCGTGAAGCGAAACCCGCTTCTCTACCTCCAGTAAATCCCGGTTTTCCACTCTATTGCCAATTATATATTATTGTTTTTTAATACTATTTTTGGTATACTAGAAGAAATGACGACATACACCTCTTCGAAGACATCGTACGACCGCTTTTCGTGGGGAGCTTTAGCCGTTGCGGTCATCCTCTGGTCGGCCTTGGGCGTCTCCCTGTCGCTCGCCGCCAGCACGATGCTGGTGCACTGAAAGTGTCGGTGGTCAGATTGCGCGAAAGCCAGTGAACTGGTAGGTTTCCCGAGCCCTGAGACGACGCGCGCTCGGGTTTTCGCATCATCCTTGTAGAGCCTTAGCTCAGCTAGCCTCGCTCCGCAAAGCGGAGCGTTCCCAAACAAGCGCTGCGCTCATCGGTCTCTCTGTCATCATCGCACATATTCTGGAGCCATAGCTCAGCTGGTTAGAGCGCTTCCCTGTCACGGAAGAGGTCGCGGGTTCGAATCCCGTTGGCTCCGCCACATCACTCATTTTCTCACATGGATTCAGGTTCGGTTGAACGTGCCCCACAAAGGAGGGACGATAGCGTCATGCCCTTCCTGACCGGACCAGCCGAAATCGACGCTAAACGCTGGCTGCAACGCGCCGCCGAGGCGGCGGCGGCCGCTCTCTGTCTGCGGGCCAAGTGTGGCACGGTGATCGTGGCGAACGGTGAGATCATCGGTGAAGGCTACAACGCCCCGCCGCTCGATCGAACGGAAGACCGCCTCTGTGAGCAGACGTTCCCAGCCGGGAAACCGAAGTACGACCGCACCTGCTGCATTCACGCCGAGTGGCGCGCGATCATGGACGCCCTGGCTCATCATCCAACGAAGCTGACAGGCGCGACGCTCTACTTCACGCGCGTCGACGACGCCGGAACGATCCGGCCATCCGGACAGCCGTTCTGCACCGTCTGTAGCCGACTGGCCCTTGATACCGGCATCAAGAGTTTTGTCCTCGGACACGAGACGGGAATCTGCGCCTACCCCACTGACGAGTACAACCGCCTGTCGTACGCCTACGTCCATCCCATAGCGGCCGCATAAGGTCACTTCTCTCGTCCTAAAAATTCGGCTTCTCTCAGGGCCTGCCCGGGCGGCAGAGCGCTTGTTTGAGCATGCCTTTTGGCAGGCACCTGATCAGTGCTCAAACTGGGCGGGCTATGATCACCACTCCCGAATCAACCGCCGAGCAGACTCTCGAGACGCCTGGCGTCGTCGTTCCAATCACAAAGGACCTGCACTTCCTCACGCCAGCAGCGCAAGAACTCTCCGATCCTCACGTGGAGATTCTGGAGGTCGTGAGCTACTCCGAACGGCCCGAAGCCACCCTCGTGGCCATGGTGGGCACGAAGCGCGGCCGCATGGAAGCCCTCATCCGCGTGCCGCGGGAGGTCTTCACGGACGGCCAACTCGTCGGACGAACCAGCGCGCACATCAGCGCCGACCTGCGCTCACTCATCTTTTAAATCTCACGGCAGCCGGTCAGGCAATGGCCGGCTTTTTGCCATGCCACTCGGTCGCCTGCTCGTACGCATGAGCGGCGCGCAAGATATCTCCTTCGCCCCACTGTCTGCCTGTCAGCTGAACGCCAATTGGAAGCCCGGCCTTGGAGAATCCTCCCGGCACCGACAGCGCGGGCACTCCGGCCATCACCTGGGCGTCGAGGAAGATATCCTCGAGGTACATCGCGACGGGATCATTCTCGTGCACGCCGACCGTGAAAGCGGGCGTGGGCGTGACGGGCGAGAGGATGCAATCGACGGTTTTCCAAGCCTCGTCGAAGTCTCGGCGGATGAGCGTGCGGACCTTCTGGGCCTGACGGTAGTAGGCGTCGTAGTAGCCGGCGGAGAGGGCGTAGGTACCGATCATGATGCGACGCTTCACTTCCTTGCCAAAGCCGGCAGTGCGGACATTGCGGTAGTACTCCACCAGGTCGGCCGCTGGCTCGGTGTGTCCGAAGCGAATGCCGTCATATCGAGCCATGTTGGAACTCACTTCGCAGGGGCAGATGACGTAGTAGGCGGCAAGCGCGTAGGGCGAGTGCGGCAGGCTCATCTCGACAATGGTCGCACCCAGGCTCTCGAAGACTTTAGCTGCTTCGCGGGTGGCCGCGGCGATCTCATCATTCAGTCCATCAATGAAACACTCCTTCGGCAGGCCAATCCGCATCCCCTTCACATTACCTGTGAGCTGCGAGCGGTAGTCGGGCACGGGCGCGGAGCCGGTAGTGCCGTCGAGCGGATCTTGACCGGCGATGGCCTGGAGGACGAGGGCAAGATCCTCAACGGACTTCGTCATCGGTCCAATAGTATCCAGTGAACTGGCCATGCTCATGACGCCGAAGCGGCTGGTGCGACCGTAGGTGGGACGAAGGCCTGCGATGCTGCAGAAGGCCGCTGGCTGGCGGATGGAACCGCCGGTGTCGGTGCCGAGCGCGAACAGGCACTCATCCGCGGCGACGGCCGCGGCCGAGCCGCCTGACGAACCGCCGGCGACACGCGTTGTATCCCAGGGATTACGCGTGACGCCGTAACACGATGTCTCGGTGGAGCCACCCATCGTGAACTCGTCGGTGTTCACCTTGCCCAGGCTGATGGCACCGGCCGCTTTGAGGCGGGCCGTGGTCGTACAATCGAACGGCGGGACATAGTCCTTCTGTCGCAGCACATTACTGCAACCAGTGGTCGGAACGCCCTGCTCACAGTAGACATCCTTCGTGGCATAGGGGATGCCGGCCAGGGGCGTGTCGTATGACCCCTGATCATCGATTTTTTTGGCTTTCTCTAGGGCTCGGTCAAAGTCACGGTAGACGAATGCATGCAGCTTGGCATCGACGGCTTCCACCTGATCAATACAGGCTTTGACCAGCTCCTGACTGGTCAACTGCTTACGCATGAGCAGATCATGGGCGGCAGCGACGGTGAGGGTGTTCGGGCACGTCATCCGTGGGCGGAGGGAGTTTCGATCTGATGATCAATGATCTTGAGCGGACTGGTACCAAGCAGCGTTTCACGATCGGCGAATGGGGCGCGGATCACATCCGGTCGCAACGCATTTTGAAGATCGGCCACCTGTGCCGTCGGCTCAATGCCGGTGGTGTCGACCTTCTTCAACGTATCGACATATTCGAGGATGGACGTCAGTTGCTTGCTGAACTGCTCCACCTCCGCCTCACTCACATCCAAACGTGCGAGCTTAGCAATGTGCCGGACGTCATCGGTGGACAGGTTGGCCATATAGACGGGGGGATTGTAGGGGAGGACGCAGACGCCTGGAAGGTCCTTTCCCCCCTTCTAACAGAGGCTGATTTTTGCTATACTAGGAGTAACACATACCCACTCCACACCTATGCCAGAATTTAAGAGGGCAACTGCCGAAGACGGCGAGACACTTCGAGAGCTCTACAGCGAGTTCCCCAACCTGGACCAAGCTGGACTGACAGATGAAACGTGTCGGTCGGCCTTGATGCATGCCGAAGGCATGGTGAATGCCCTGGTTGCGGACGAGGACACCGACGGCCGTCTCTGGATGGACGTTCCCGGAGCGATGGATATTTTGCAGGGAACTGACGCCTACCTGCAGCGTCTGTGGGGCGAGTGCATGAGTCGGAAGCTCGAACCAGAACTTGAGCGTGTGCTGCGCCTCCTGGACCGCACCAGTGCCCGTCTAGAAAAGGCTGCTGATGCCGATCGTCGTCTGCGTTCTGCGATTGATGAACACGTGGCCGAGGGAAACATCATCATCCCGCACCGTAAGACGCGTCAGCACATCAACCGACTGCTGCGCGACGACGAGAGGTGAGAATCCGTTAACCCAGCAGAGTATCGATGTTGCGACGCAGGGCGGCCACGCGCACGCGCACGGCCTCGTCGTCAATCTGGAAGATCTCTTCAATTTCCGTTGGTCCAAGAGGGCGGTGGAGAAGTGCTGCCAAACTGACTTCTTTACTGGTCAGTTCTAGGCGCTCAGGAAGCGCGGGTGCGCCAGCCCTGAGATACGGCCAACGCGTCTGAAGCTGCGCGTGAAGATCTGTCTCGGACGTCCACGCCAGCAATTCGACCGGCACCACTTGCTGCACCAACGCTCGCACTTCTTCGTGCCCCCGCACATCAAGGACTTCCAAACGCGAGACCGTCAGGCCATTGGTGGCAATTGTCAGGTGAGCCTGATATTCCTCCGGCGCGAAGGCGGACATAGTCCTGGCATCTTAAACATTTTTAGTAAAATGTCAAATATGGGGGTGACGCCTTCAGCCCTAGAATAGCCGCGTGCAACTGCTCCATCTTGGCGGCCGAAAACGCTGCGACTTCATCCGGACCAAGGGCCGGACCTGGAACGGTCGCTACTTTACCGTCCGCTGGCTCCCCGGGGTCGGAACGGCCGAACGCGCCCGGCCGGAGGGCGCGCTGTACGTGGGCACCTTTGCCGGCGCCCGACTGCATAAATCAGCCGTTATCCGTAACCGCATGCGGCGACGTTGCCGCGATGCCCTGCGCCTGGCGACGCAGGATATTCCGCCTGCAGATTTCCGACCGACCTGTTTGTTGATTTCGCCGCGGTCATCTAGTCTCAACTGTGACTTCTCGGCGCTCCTTTCCGAGGTCCGCGCCTTTCTCTCGACCATCCGATGACCGCCACCGCCCCCGCTAAGAAAAGCCGCCTGAGCAGCACGCTCGAATTTGTCGCCCTCTTCGCGATTGCCTATCTCCTCTCGCACTTCCTCCTCGGGAACGTGATGGGTGGCGATCAGAAGCCAGCTGTCACCGGTGTGACGATTGCCGCCACGAGCGTCAGCCGCGGCAATAGTCCGGAACTGACGATCACCAACGGCACACAGAGCGGCATCACACTGACGGCCCACTGTCCCACCCCCGCCGTCGATATCTTCAAAGTAACGACGTCCGGCTCAGGACAGGAGACTCTTTCCCCCCTGCGACCGACAGACATCACCGGTGATTGTCCCACGCCTATTTCCATTGCCGCTGGCGGAAATGCCAAAGTCTCACTTGGCGCCTGGAAGTACTCACTGTTCAACGAGAACGCCACCTTTGAGGCCAAACTGCCCGAGAGCCTCATCAAAGGACAGACGGGATCCGGTCAGACAGTGGCTCGCTTTGAGATCTACGAACCTAACGGCTTCATCAAACTCTTCCGGACCTTCATTACGCAGCCGTTCTTGAACCTACTCGTCGGCATCGCCGCCATCCTTCCTGATCACAACCTGGGCATCGCGATCATCGTCCTGACGATCCTGGTAAAACTCCTGCTCTTTTTGCCCACCCAACACGCACTTGAGGGACAGCGGAAGATGCAGGTCCTACAGCCGAAGATTAATGCTATGCGGGAGCAGTTCAAGGACGACCCCACTCGCATGCAGAAGGAAATGCTCGCGCTTTGGAAGGAACACAAAGTGAATCCGTTCCAGTCGTGTCTGCCGCTGCTTGTGCAGTTCCCGATCCTCATCGGACTGCTCTACGTCATCCGTGACGGCTCGCACCTGGAATTCGCGAAAGAGACCCTCTACCCCTTCTTCCAGCACATCAATTGGGACTTCTCACCCTTCTTCCTCGGACTCGATTTACGGCTCACATCCTGGATCATGGCGCCGATCCTCGTCGCCCTGCAATTTGGCCAAATGTGGCTCACGTTCCACCACCAGAAGAGAAAGAAGGCTGCCGAGGCCAAGGTCATTGATGCCAAGACTGGCAAGCCCGCCGGCTCACCGGAAGAGATGCAGCAGAAGGTGATGCTCTATGCGATGCCTGTCATGATCGGATTCTTCGCCCTGCAGTTCCCCGCCGCGGTCTCGTTGTACTGGGGCATCTCAACACTGTTCGCCATCGGCCAGCAGATCGTGGTGAACCGGAAAGTAAAGTGAGATGATTGGCGCTTTTGTCAGGCGCGACAAAAGCGCCCAAAAGCGCTGGCGCGCCGAGTGCCCCTCCATGGTTCTGCCTAGCGGTGCTCAAGTAAAAATCCCGCGTCTCTCTTGGGTAGTGCCCCTTCACCCCCGGCGGCGCGCCCCCGCCGCAAGCAAGACCGCAGCGTACGCCGGCGGCAAAATAATCAGCCCCGGGGCTTGATGACCTTCTGGCCGCCCATGTAGGGCTGGAGGGCCTTGGGGATGTTCACGGACCCGTCGGCATTCTGGTGATTCTCGAGGATGGCGATGAGCGTGCGGCCGATCGCAAAGGCTGTCGCATCGTTCATGTGGACGAGGCGGCGCTTGCCTTCAGCATCCTTGTAGAACGTCCCCAGACGACGAGCCTGGAAGTCCGTCATATAGTCACTTGTGTGCGTCTCGCGGTAGGTGTTCTGGGCAGGAACCCAGCACTCGATATCGAGACCGTTGGCGTTGGGTTTGCCGATGTCGTAGGTGCACTTCTGCAGCACGCGGTACGGCACTTCCAACTGCTGGACGAGATGCTCCTGGAGCGCGACGATAAAACGCTGCTCGTCGGCACCGACTTCGGCCGCTGCAAAAGATTCCATCTCAAGCTTGTCGAACTGGTGGACGCGCAGAATGCCGCCCATGTCTTTGCCGTACGTGCCGGCCTCGCGCCGGAAGGCCGTGGAGTAGCCGATGAAGCGCACGGGCAACTCGGAGGCGTCAATCGTCTTCTCGAGGTAGTAAGGCCCAAGCGTATGTTCGGCCGAACCGACGAGGACTTGGCCATCCTCGGGCAGCAGGTAGCGCTGGTCTTCGGGCTGGAGGCGGTCCATACGGTCCATGACGTCGCGGCGCATGATCACCGGCGGCAGGACGGGGACGAACGGCTTGTGCGAGACCTTTAGGCCGGCTTTCTTCGCCACGCTCGCCAGCACTTTCTCGTCGCCGAGAAGGGCGAAGGTAAGCTGGATGATGGCCATCTGCAGTCGAACGGCGTCGCCCTTTAGGTAGGCGAAACGGCTACCACTGACGACGGCCGCCTGCTCGACATCGATGATGTCGAGGTGTTTGCCGAGCGCGACGTGATCGCGCACGGGGAAATCGAATTGGCGCGGTTCGCCGACGGTACGGATGACGACGTTCTCTTCCTCGCTGTGGCCCACGGGAACTTCGGGGAGCGGAAGGTTCGGCAGCTTCAGCTGCTGGTTCTGCCAGGTGTCCTGGAGGATGGCGAGCGCCTCTTCCTTGGCCTTGAGGAGATCGCCCAGCGTCTTCATCTCGGTGATCGCCTTGGCCTTGGCCTCACCCTGCATCGTCGGCACCTCCTTGCTGACGCGATTACGCGTGGCGCGCATCTCGTCGACCTCCGTGACGAGCGTGCGGCGGGCTTCGTCATGCTGCAGAAACTCGGCGACGGAGAACGTGATTCCCTTATCATCGCAAGCCTTCTGGTAGGCCTCGGGCCGGTCGCGGAGATCCTGCAGGTCGATCATGGGACTAGAGTAGGGAACTAGCCGTTTTCACGCATCTTTTACAAAAGGCTAATATTTGATATAATATTATATTACAGGCCACACAAAATTTCGGTATCGGCAGACACCCATGACACCCTTTCAAGAGCAGCGCTTGTGTCGATTGAACGGGCCATCCGAGTTACATCCACCAGAACCGGAGACGGCGCATCTGGACACAAGCGATCAACCAGAAGATGTGACTTACGAACGCACAATTGACCAGTTTATTGAGCGTCTATACCAATGGCTTCACAGCCTATCGCCGGACATGCGCCAGGAGATCGCGACACAACTTGAGGAGACTTCGGCTGTCACATTGGCACCAGAGAGCGATTTGCCCACTCTTACGACAGACACTGCTGATCAGCCTCAGCCCGTGGCCGCTTCAGAGAATCCGATTGATCATTCGAGCTACACCCCCCCTGTACCTCCGTTACCAGACCGACTACCTGGCCTCACAAGACTGGAAGATATTCGCTTGCCTCAGCCGGAACAGCCAGAGACTGACCGACAAACATTATTGGAACAAGCGGCTGTCGCCGTGGTGCAGCAGTACGATCAAATGCTAAATTTGCTCGCCGACCAAGAGAAAGGAACGATGCGCGATATCGTCGCCATGAAGATTGGACTCGGATTCAATCGCAACGAACTCAGCAGTATCGAACAGGATTATTACGAGCCTTGGATGGTACTTCAGCAGCCAGATTCCCTATTCCTTGCAGCGAATGGTGCCGCCGGCTTAAACGCACAAATTCAAGAACGGATTCGGGGCAATTATGCGTACCTTGAAAGCATTGGCCGAGCGCGGTTTGGCCTTCGAAACGCTAGAACTCGCTTCATGATCGAAGGTCTTGGGAATGCGCGATCCCCGGCGGCCGTGACAATTTTACGCGCTGAGTCCGGTGCCACCTTTGCCAAGGAACTCCAGGTAGCGACAGATCAGGAATTAACGACAATCACCCGCCTTGGTACAGGCCTTAAATTGCCGGATTTCAATAGCCTGCGCCAAGGCATGCAGGCTGTCTTCGACAGAATCGATCAGGCTGAACAGGTGGCAAGAGGCATTGAAAATACCGTTGTCAGCCTTGCAGGATCCATCGGCCGCATGCAGGCCGGCGACCTCGGTGAAATCCTCAGTAAACTTGTGACTCGCGCAGGTATTCTTGGCGGTAGATCGATCGGCCGTACCATCTTTGATCAACAACAAGCAATTTCTACTGATCTTCAGCAGCTCTTACAGGGAGCGGCCGGCGATATCGTTGAAGCAATTGTCCGCGGTCGATTGAACACCATCCCGCTCGACCGCCTCCAGGGAGCAATGCAGTGTCTACCGGCACCGTGGCGAAAACCAATCTGTGAACTTATCCGCACCATCTTTGACCAGACATCAAGTCGCATCGGCAATGTAGCGGGAAAGGAGATCATGGAGGCGATCACGGCGATCGCGCGCGATCTTTGATGTCGACGTACCTGACGATGTCAGTTCGTCCAACTGAATCCTCAGCAGAACCGTACCTTCAGGAAAGCGACGCCCGGTAGATCCCTTCGATCGCCGCATCCAGCGCAGCGGTGAACTCTTCCTCGCTCTGGTCGGCGCGCAGGTCTTCCACCAGAGCGCGGGAGAAGCTGGCGATCACGCCGTGGTTCTGAGCGAGCTTGGCATTGGCCTCCTCACGGGGATAGCCACCGGACAACGCCACTACGCGCAGAACACGCGGATGTTTCACGAGAGGTGCATAGAAATCTGCCTCCTCGGGCAGGGTCAACTTCAGCATCACCTGACGATCGACCGGCAGCGCGTCGAGGTGCTTCACGATGGTATCGCACAGGAGCGCCTCGCAGGCGGCCTTCTCGGCGGACTTGATGCTCACCTCCGGCTCGATGATCGGCATGAGGCCGGCAGCGGAAATCACATCGCCCACCTCGAACTGCTGGGCCACGACGTCGGCGATGCCCTTAGCATCGGCGCCATGGACCACCGAACGCATCTTCGTGCCGAAGATGCCGTGCTCCACGGCACTCTTCAGCAGCGCCTCGAGCTTCACCATCGGCTTCATGAGTTGGACCCCACCGACGCGCTCTGCCAGGCCTTCGTCCACCTTCAGGAAGGGGACGATGCGTTTCTGCTCCCAGAGGTACTGGGCCGTCGGTACACCATCGATCTCGCCGAGCATCGTGCGCTCAAAGAGAATCGCTCCCGACACGCGCCGGTCGAACGCCTGGTTGGCGATGATGCGAGCGCGCATCTCGTGCATGAGTGTGAACATCTTCTCTTTGTCGTCACCCCAGGCACTAGCGGGAATGCCGTAAGCCGCTAAGGCATCGGGCGTACTGCCGCCGCTCTGATCGAGGGCAGCGATGAATCCAGGTCCGGCGATGCGCTCACGCGCGGCGAGGGCGTCCATGCAGAGGGGCTTGAGAGGAGATACAGTGCGTACCGTATCACCCCCGTAAGCTCGCATGCCAGAAGAAGCCCGCGCCTTCGCCGTAGACATTACCGTCAACCTGAACGTCGGCGCCGCCCAAGGCGTTGCGCGGATCGGAGCACATTACTACGTGTACGGCGATCGGGGCGGGCAGGAGGGGGTCATTCTGGAATGCGATATGAACGCCGAACCAACAGGCCGCACTGTCCGACTGCCGGCACCGTTCATACACCCCACCGGCCTCACCCACCACGAACGCTACGGCACCTTCCTCGGCAATACCGTTCAACGACGCGGCACCATCAGCCGGATCGATTGGGAAAAGGCGCTCGCCGACGGCACGGTCGCCGGATCCATCTTGAACGAGACGCAGGACGACATCGCCAACAACGGCTGCCGACCGGAATTCGTTGAACTGAACGGCGGCGTCTTCCTCGCCACAGCCGACTACGGCGACCGCGATCCGGCGATCCGCCTGCTCGATCCCGCACTCATGCAGACGGCTCACCGCACCTCCGAGGCTGGGATCCTCCGTCATCACCTTCCGTCGGCGCCCTTCGTCCAGACGCTCTGGTGGGACGGAGTGAAAAGTCGACTCGTGGCACTGCGAAATGTGACGAGTGGAAACGGCTGGGCCATCGACCGCATCGATCTAGAGCAGGCCCTGACGTCAGGGTCGGCGGCCGAGCCGGCCGAGCGCTGGATCCTGCCACTTCATAGCGAACTGGAAGGCGGCCTGCGGCTGGCAGACGGACGCTGGATGTTCGTCATGTCGTCACAAGGTCACAACGTGGTGATTGGGAGAATCGTGTGAGTCAGGATTGTCTTTTCATGGAGTTATAGAGCCCTTCCTATTATTGACAAATACAAATAATATTATATATTGTCATAAGTTCATTCACACGTCACTTCTTCGGTATGGGATACGGCCGGATCGCGGTCCGTCGGTATCCCATACCGCAATGGCGCGGGAGGGAAGGCGAAGAGCAACGGAGAGTCGTGGATGCCTCAGCATGTGGTGATCTGCCTCAGTGAAGCGCTGTTCAAGGGCAACCAGGAGGGCGAGATGTACGACGTCACCCGCTGGCAGCGGGGGCGACGGAAGCAGGCCGGCTGGAACTGCGATCGGACCATCCTGCTGGCACGTCTGTGCGACGCACAGGGTGACAACTCCCTGATGGTGCGCATGAACCTGCTGGAGCCGGGCGAGCTGTATAGGCACCCGAGCGACTGTGTGACGATTCACTACGTCGATTCGGGCCCCTACAATCCGACCGAAATCAGCCGGATCAGCGACAGCCTGGGAGAGGCTACCGTCGTGCTGAACGGCAGTAGCGATCTCCATACCCTCACGGCCATCAGGATCTTCGACGGCTTGAAGGCGGGCGAGTTAGTTCGGATCAACGAAGGCGCGGTTTCCATCCTCGAAGAGAAGTGACATACCAGCCGCTTCAGCGGCCACCGGGCGCAGCAATCGCTGCGCCTCTTTTTTGTGCGCTCAGGCCTGCGCCAAGCTCATAAGTTTCTGCTTCACTTCCTCATCGTACGGCTCGAGCTTATTAATCCGGCGGTAAGCCTCTTCAGCATGCTCCTTGTCGCCGATCTGCAGATAGCACTCGGCAAGCAAGTGGAGGACTTCGGTATCGCGAGCGAGGAAGCTCGAGGCTTTTTCGAGCAGCGGGATCGCCTCAGCGAAGCGCTGGGCGGCGATGCAGGCGCGACCAAGGGCGGCACAGCGAGCGGGATTCTTTGGATCACGATTCAGGGCTTCCTGATAGGCAAAACAGGCATCAACGTATTTCTCCTGGCGGTAGTAGGCGAGACCCAGGTTGGCATGAAAACTCACCTCGTCGCGCTCCTTCAAGAGCTCGCGGTACATCGCTTCGGCCTTCGCCTCACGGCCGGAGGTCAGGTAGAGCTTCGCGAGCTGAGCCTTCACGTCTTGAGCGTGGGGCTGGACGGTGAGTGCTTGGATGTAGAGACGTTCGGCTTCCTCCGTCTTGTCCTGGGCCAGGGCCTTCTCGGCCAGGCGAACGAAGGATCGAACCTGCTGAAGTTCAATGGCAGAGGTGCGGGGGTCTTTGAGCGGACGCTCGATAATAGTTTCCTCAACCAGCACCGCACCTCGTTCCTCGGCGGACTGGAGGCGCTGGCGGATACTGCGAACGAAACGACGCACCGCGCGCTGACGGAGCAGAATCTTGCTGAGAAGGATGACTGTCAGAATGGATGCCGAGCCAATGAGTACGACGAGGTACGCCATAGAAACCGCGCTGAACGGCAAATCAGGGTAACAGTGTAAAAGAGGCGTGACAAGACACCCAGCACCCAGAATAGACAGGCCGTCACAGGTGAAGCTCGATAGTGGGAGGGCTAGAATGACCTAAAAGACTAGATCTTGGCCTCGAAGAACCAGAGCGGCGGGAGATTCCAGGGGAGGATACGGCCGGGGGTCGTCCGCGGGAAATGACCGCGTAAATAGGAGGCCGTCGCCTGGCGACGAAAGAGAAAGACGACGAACGTGCCTTCGACGCCGAGTACGCGAGCGGTGGACGCCAGGATCGACTCGCGCACCGGCGGATCAATGAGTGAGAGAGGGATACTGCAGAGGACGTAGTGCGCACGCGACTCGCCGTGGTCGCGAAGGATGGATTCCACGTCCTTCGCGTCACCCTCAACAACGATGACGCGGTCATCCGCTACAAAGCGGCGCTTCAGTCCGGCGGCGAGGGCTGGCGTCTTCTCGATGAGGATGAGCCGGTCGCCCGGACCGAGACGCTCGAGCACGGCCGCACTCACCGAGCCGACGCCGGGCCCGTACTCCACCGCCACCGTCCGTCCCGCAGGACGGATGGCGGCGGCGATCCGACGGGCACTGATTCGGGATGTCGGAATGACGGAGGAAACGTCTCGGGGATGACGGACAAAATTCAAGAAGAAGCTGGTGGCGTCGGTGACGGACATGGCTCAGAGCAGTTCGTAGGTGAGCGTGACTGTGACGTCGACGTCCTGATCGCCAGTCGGGACGGGGAGCGTCTCGGCGGCATCAGCGGTCTTCATCATCGCACCGGCGTACATGATCGGCGGGTAGTTGTAGCCACCGCCTTCGCTGAAGCCGGCAATGCGACCGAGGCTGCTGCCCAGTTGGCCGGCGAGCTCCTTGGCCTTCTGTTGGGCCTGGTCAATCGCTTTGGCGCGGGCTGCACTGCGAACAGCTTCGGGATTATCGATCGTGAAGCTGACGCCGCCGATCTGGTTGGCACCCTGCGTTGTAGCAACAGTCAGGATGTCACCAACCTTGCCCGTGTCGTGAACCTTCACGCCGAGCGTCTGGCTAGCCTGATAGCCGCGCGGCACGCTCTTTCCATCTTGGTAATCGTAGACGGGGTAGAGCGAGAGCGACTGTGTGGAAATGTCTTTGTCCTCGATACCCTTAGCCTTCACGGCGGCGATGATCGCGTTCATGCGCTTGGCCAGATCGGCCGTGGCCAATTCGGCCGTGGCGAGGCGATCGGTCTGAACACCGAACGACAGCAGGGCGGTGTCGGGCGTGCCCGAGGACTTGCCCTCGCCGGTGACGGTGATCGTCACGGGCGGGTGGCGCTGGATGGAGGTCTCGATGTTCTTGCCTGCCAGATAGAATCCGCCGCCCAGGGCGACGGCGATGATCAGGGCCCAAACGGGCGGACGGACATTAATCGTGGAATCAGCCATAGGAAGGAGGGGAATGAAATGAGGGTAGCGGTGAGACCGCCTTCTGTCAGCTGTTACGATCGAGAACCAAAAAGGTTACACGCACTCACTGCACATCAAGTCTAATACGAGCCGAGTCGGCCGCGCTGTACTTGGCGTAGCCATCGCGCTCCAGCGTCTCAGCCAGCTCGGGGCCGCCCTCCTCCACGATCACGCCGGCGCGCATCACGTGGACTCGGTCGGGCTTCAGATCACGAAGAATGCGCGCGTAGTGCGTGACGACGAGCGCCGAAAATTGCCCGTCGCGCAGACGGCTCACGCCTTCAGCAACAATCCGCAGGGCGTCGACGTCGAGGCCCGAATCCGTCTCGTCGAGAAGTGCCAGGCGTGGCCGGAGAACCGCCAACTGCAGTACCTCGATTTTTTTCTTTTCGCCGCCGCTGAACCCGACGTTCAGTGAGCGTTCGGCGAACGCGGGGTCGATGTGCAACTGCGCCATGGTCTGAGTCAATTCCTCCTGAAACCCGATCGGCGAGAGAGCTGGGGCGGACGGAGCAGCCGCAGTCCGCACGGCCTTGGCGGCGGCGAAGAGAAAGCTCCGCAGGCTGACGCCAGCGATCTCGCGCGGGTACTGAAAGGCCAGAAAGAGTCCTGCCCGCGCACGCTCGGCGGGAGGGAGGGCTAGCAAGTCTTGGCCGAGGAATCTCGCCGTCCCCGTCACGCTATAGGCCGGGTGGCCCATGAGCGCATGAACGAGGCTGCTCTTGCCCGAACCGTTGGGACCCATGATCGCGTGAACCTCGCCGGCATGTATCTCCAGATTGAGTCCGCGCACGACCTCCTTGCCCGCTACCGAGACGCGCAGGTCCTGGAGGGCGAGAACGGCCGCAGCGGACGTCTTCTTCTTCATGGAGAAACGATACCCAGTCGCGGAGCGGGGAGCCAGGGCTGTACTTGGCGCCAGCTGACTCGCTACCCTGTACCGGTGACGAACGTGACGTTCATCATGAACGGCCAGAGGAAGACCGTGGAGGGGAAAGACGGCCAGCGCATCCTGCAGATCGCGCTCGACAACGGCGTCCCCATGGAACATGCCTGCGGCGGCA
Organism: uncultured Candidatus Peribacteria bacterium; assembly: GCA_964635215.1. Taxonomy (GTDB): domain Bacteria; phylum Patescibacteriota; class Gracilibacteria; order Peribacterales; family Peribacteraceae; genus JAGOUB01. The sequence goes on from CAZWNJ010000001.1 coordinate 188,455, forward strand.
ACGGCTTCTGCACGACGTGCCTCTGCCAGATCAAAGCTGGCGCCGAGCACTTGAGTCCCCGCAACGACCGCGAGGAGAACATGGGTGTGACCGTGGAGCCGTACCGACTGGGATGTCAGACGCGCATCCAGGGCACTGAGGGGGAAGTGGAAGTAGAATTAAGCGAGGGGTAAATCGTCGACTGACTTTCATCTGCCCGCTAGAGTCGCCGGGTATGCACGTTCCCGCCGATCGACGCATTCTCGTGGCGACCACGGTAGCGGCCCTGGGCGTCAGTTTGGCCGGCAAATTCCTCACCGACGCCCTGCTCACCACGCACGTGCCGTTGCTCGGGACGTTCTTCGGCCTGACGCCGGCGCACAATCCGGGGATTGCCTTCGGCCTGACGTTCCCACCAATTATTCAGGTTTTCCTCATTACCATTGCCCTCCTCCTCGTACTCATGGCCGCCTTCCGTGAAGGCAATACGCCCCTGATGCAGGGGGGATTTGGTCTTATTTTAGGTGGAGCCTTAGGTAATCTCGTCGACCGGGCCAGTGACGGTCAGGTGACGGACATGATCCAAGTTGGCACCTTCCCCGTCTTCAACCTTGCCGATAGCTGCATTACCATCGGCGTCATCTTGGTCCTTCTCCTCTCCTTCCGACTGCGCTGATTCAGCTAATTTGCAGACAAACCTGTTTTCTGATACAATACCTTGATTATGACTATTTTTCTCACCCCCTCCGAGCAGGCGATCTTCGCCCGCTTATCCCCCGATATCCGGGGAAAATTATCCGTCCAGACGGAAGAACCCGTCGATGAGCCGGACGATTTTGATATCCGCCTGAAGCTCTTCACGTGTCACAGCGAGGCGATGGCCAAGCTCCTTCCGAAGCTCAAAGAGGCGACAGATGAGCAGGTCGTTCTCGGCCTCCTCGGCACGATCGACAAGGGGCAGATTTCACTCGATGACATCAGCGAGATCGTCTTTCTCCTCGGACCGGCCAAGCTTGGCGCATTCATCGCTGAGCAACTGGCCCAGGCGAAGTCCGCCGACGATCTGCGTGTGATCACCGCCCTCTCGGTTGCCCGTCATGAACTGAATGAAACCTACCGTTCCCCCACTCACGTATGAGCCGCCAAAACGACCAAATTTCAGAAGGCCCAGCTCCGCGCCCGCGCACCCGTCGCCTCAGCAATGATGGCGATGAGCGCCCGGTCGAGGCCCGAGAGCAGGCCACCGCGGAACGCAAAGAAGGCTTCTTCAAGCGCGTGTGGAAGAACCACCCGATCATGACGACCCTCGTCACGCTCGGCGGCGGCTTCCTGCTCATGGGCCATTTATGGCGTCTCCTCGGCCGTCGCATGCCCGTCCCGAACTTCATGCCCACGGTGGCCAGCGGTGCTCGTTCGCTCGCCGGCGGTGGTAGCGGTGGCGGTTCCCTCGAACGCGCCGGCGCGCATGTGCCAGGTGACGTCTTGCCGCCTCCCGTGTCGGACTCGGAGCTCATTCCGCCGGTTGTGAATCCGCCCGTGCGGCCGCCGATCCCGCTGGATGGTGACGGGTCGAATACCTGAGTGCATACGCACATTACCTAGTCACACAAACACACACGCATGGCCCCTCCCATTGAAGCCGCCGGCTTACCACTCGAACAGCGAAATCTCCTTGAACGTCTCGAACAGGCGGCGGGGCTACGCGTGAACCTGTTTCGTTTGAACCGTACCCTCGGCGCCCCACAGACATTGCCGCGCGAACTCGCCGAGCCCGACTTGGAAACGGTGCGTATGGACATGCTCGAGCGCAATCAACAGCGCCTCTTCACCAATGCCAACGACATCTGGCTCTGGGAAGGAATGCGTGCCCGGCAGCGCTCCATGCGTCTGCAGGGGATGATGAACCGCCGGCCGTTGAACGCCGACCAGCGCGCTCAGTACGAAGGGGAATTCGTGCTGAACAACAATGAAACGCGAGACAGCGTCTATCTGCCTCAGCTGCTTCAGCAGGTGCAGGATTTCCTTGGCCCAACGGCCGACCGCATCCGCGAGACCTTGCCGAATCTCCCGCCGGGGAATGCTCCCGGACAGCGCGGTTGGGCGCTCGAACGCCTGCGTGAGACAAACCTGCTCGTCGAGATGCTCGACGCCGAGACGCAAGAGCTGCTCCACGGCACGAACGCAAACATGCTGCGCGGTCGCGAGCGCAACCTCACCACCATCCTTGGGACGAACAACGCTGTCACGACTGAGGCGGGCTGGCGGGCGCTCTGGGGAACAAACGGCCAGTACGAAGGCATCCGCGGCCAACTAGAAGCCCGCACTCCTTTAGAGAATCGTAAAACACTGCTAGCCGCCGGCATTGATGAAGCTGCCACCGTCGCTGCACGGCCGGCCGTCCGCACCGCCCTCCAGGCCGTCCGTAGTCAGTACGACTTGGACCTGATCATTTCACGTAACCCCTCGTTAAACCTCTATCTCACCGCCAGCTACGGAGTGGAGCAGTCCGAAACAATCGTCCGCCGCGACAAACTCCTCGCGCTGGGCGCCGATCCTACGAAGAAGGCAGAGCTGGAAACCGGCGTACGCACCATCGCGACCGAAGCCCAGTGGCGCACGTTCGTCACGTCTCATCCAGCCCTGCGCTTTGCCGTCGAGGCCTCCATCCCACTCGCCGATCGCCGCACATCGCTGCGCACGATCATTCTGGCCGAGCGCGAACTCGTGCGAACCGCCCTCACTGCAGAAGTCGAACGCCTCCCCGGCGGAAATCTCACCGTCCCCCAGCTGCGTGCCATCATCACGCAAGTCAACGGTGCCGCCAATGCCGCCGCCCTCACAGGTGTCGTCACAGCGAATGGCGCGACTCTGCTCCTTCAAGATGATCGCCTACAGCGTGTCCCCGGCAGCAATTTTGAACAGCGTAAAGAAGGCCTGAAACTCTTCTTGCAAGAGATCATTTTCCGCAAGCTCTCGGAGAATCCGGATGGCTTGGATGGGAAGCGCGAGATGGTTGACGCCCTCCTCGCCGTCTATCAAACACGACTCGCGCACGCCACGCGTCTGCGCGCTCGGCCAGGCATTACGCCAGCTGAACAGACAACACTCGACCGCCAGATTGCGGTCTACACGTCCTACGGTGTCCATCTGAACGCTCTTCGGACCGACAACGTCCGCCTCCTGGCACCAAATCTCAATCAGGGACTCTACCAACAGTTCCTGCGTAATCGCCTCTTGCAACGACTGAGCGGATTTGCCGACCCAACGACACAGGGGGCCAACCGATTCGCACAGACCATCTTCATCGATATCTCCGAGGCTCGTTACAACCAGATCCGAGATCAGATGACGCGCATTGCCCGCGATGAAACGATGCGCGCAGAAGACAAGCCGCGCCACCTCGCCAATTTGGGACGCGAACGCCGCGCGATTATGGAAGAAATGATCGCCGCCACGGATGCGATGGGCCAGTTCCAACTGGCCATGGGGCAGATGCAGGAACAGTGGGGCCAACGTTTTAACCTCGAAGGCGTGCGCGACAACATCGTGCTCAGCGCCCCCGCCGCCCGCCAAGTCGTAGAACAGAGCGTGACCGAAAATGAGCGCGATCGACAAACACACAGTGACCGCGTTCTTGAACATTTAAGCGTCGTCCGAACGGGTCTTGGTCCCAATGCCCTCAATGCCCTCCGAGATGAAGCCATCATGGGCTTCGCTGAAGCCCTCGATGCCGCCAGTGGGGCCCTGAGCACCGGCATCCACGGCCTCCTGCGCCTGGCCGGCCGCGTACCGGTGATCGGCGGTCTGGCCGATCGTGCCGACGCCGCCCTCAGTCGCAATGTCCCGCTCGAACTGAAGGACGCTCTCAAGGATGTCATCGAACGCGAATTGACGAATTTGAAGGCCGGTCAGCAGGTTGGGGGACGGACCCTGGCCCAGATTGATGACCTAGCCCGTGCTCGCGACCCCAACTTCAACACGCGCACCGACGCCCGCAAGGACGATCTCCGCAAGGAAATCCTCTTGAAGTTGAAGATGGAGACGACGCGCACGCTCCTCACTGATTTCAACGCCACTGGCACGCGGCTGCGCTTGGAAAACTCGGTCAAAGCCTTCAAGGCGATGCCGAATCCGGCGGAATTCAACGGCGCGCAAATCGCACCCGCGGCCGACGCTTGGATTGCAGCAGAACTCCAACTCGACGGCACGCGCGTCACTGAAGCTAACGTCGCGTCGTTCAAAACGAAGGCGGGCGGTCCAACCGGACTGAAGGCAACGAACGTCGAGCTCTACAAGGCTGTCGGCGCTCGTCTGTACCAGCTACTCGGCGAACAGCTGCGCGGTGACTGGGGCACCATGGGCGATGCTCAGGGAGAAGGCGGCACAGGCTATATCGGCGCCTACCACAAAGTGCTGCGTGGTATGGAAAGACTCATCGACGATCGCTTGCAGCTGATCGGTGCCTGCTTCCAGTTGGCAGATTCCTATACACGCCTCGGTCGCAACGTGATCATCGCGGGACTCGCCGCTCCGTTCGTACTGGCCGCCGTACCCATTGCGCTCGGCGTCGCCGCCCGCCTCGGCGTCCGCGGACTGCGCAGTGTGGGCTGGCTGAAGAGTATGACGACCGGCCGCAACATGTGGCGCGCCGGACTCGGTGCTGGCGCGGCACTGAACGGCGTGCGTGCGTACTTCAACTGGCGAGAAATGGAAGATATCGAGCGCCGCTTCAACGACGAGCGCAAACGCATGATCGACCAGCTCTATGCTGCCGGCTTCCAGGGATTCATCGCTGACGGCAAGAAGTGGACCGACGCCACAACGGTTGAGGCCGACCGTTACAAGGCCACGGATTTCTACTTCCGCCCCGACGGTGAGAAACATACCAACGGACAGGATCCCGACGCATCAAAGAGCGTCAAAGTCTCAGTCAACTCGGTTGAGGGCGCTCGTGACTTGTTGAACCGCATGCAGATGCAGCACGCCGCCGCGAACGTCGCTGAAGCTGGCCTGCTGCTGAATGCCATGCGCCTCGGCGTCCGTGGCAACATCGTGACTGGCGTGATCATTGCGGGCGTGGAGGTGGGTATGGCCATCAACGAAGAGAGCAAGACGATCGACTGTATCCGAGGTTTCCCGCCGTGGCTCATCTCGCGCATTGATGCGCGCGGCGTCTTCCGCCTGACGCACTACGAACTCCTGGAGACGCTCTCGCGCGGTGTCGGCCGCGCTACGATCCTGAACGAAGCGCAATCTCGCGAGGCCCGCGAGAAGCTCTTCTTCGGCATCACGATGCAGGAACTGACGGAATTCGCGCCGCTCATGCGTGACATCTTCCCTGAGGGAGGACACATCACTGAGCTCGACGAATTCTTCAACGGCGACTTTAAGAACATCATGCTGCCGTTCATTCTGCTCTGCATCCACCGTCGCTACGGCGAGCAGCGTATGCCGTGGAGCCGCATCGGCCGGGCCCAGATCAGCCATGTCTTCGCGATGTTCTCCAACGGCCCAGTGGGTGCCATTGAGTTGAAAGCCGCGATTCGTGAGGGTGCCATCCTCTACATCCAGCACCGCCGTGAACTCGACTATCGCAAAGCCGTTCGTCTGCTCGCGGATTACCGGGCCTTGCCGAACCGCAACCCGGCCCGCGAAGAGATGCTCGTGCAGTACGTGGAGTCGCTCCGCGGCCAGCGCGTCTTTGGCGAGACAATCGCCGCCCGCAACCTGCAGACCGACGGGGAAACGGTTGCCGAACGCGTGTTGAACTTACTCAAGACCCGCAAGAATGGTAACGCCGCCGCCAGTCAGAACGTCACTGGCGCCGACAATATTCGCGGACTGGCCGGTGGATTCGACGTTGGTGATCCGATCGCAATCTATAACCTCGTTGAGGACCCGGTCCTACGCGAAGCCCTGCGTGTCGCCAGCCGTTTCAGCTCCGAAGGTGCCGGACAATGGGGATTCAGCTGGGGCCGCCCGACCATGTTCCCCGAAGGCTACCCCGGCGATCCTGTACCTGATGAATTCCGCCGCGCGCAGTTCGAGCCGCAACAGACCGTTCTCCTGGGCGAAGCCCGCGACGAAACGCGCCGCCGCAGATTGGTGGAAAAACTCAATATCGTCTCGGGGCAACTGCGCACTCGCGTGCAGCAGTTTGAAGGCGTCAATCCAAGCACCATCCCCACCGCCCCGGCCAACCTGGCCCAAGGCGTCGCCTCTCACGGGCTCACTGTCGGCCTCTCACGTCTGTTTGGCACCTACCGCACCGAAGCCGAACGCAACGGAACCGGGCCCCAGCACTTGCGCTACTTCACGCACCGCAACCCGAACGCCGAACGCGATTTCAATCCAGCCAACCCCGGCCCGCCGCCGTACTTCTTCGCTACTGAGGGCGTCACAGGCTGGCGCGTCGCCGACCTGGACGCCGTCCAGCGCTCGGCACGTGAGATTTCCAGAAGCAGACTCCTCGCCGTCTTCATGGAACAGCGCAATATCGGCACCAGGGTCGGCTACTGCACCACGATGATCTTCGGCGACAGCCCGACGAGCGACAACCTGACAATCATGGAGTACGGCGATCTCGTCACACAGGAGGAATTCGCCGCCAATACCGGCACAATCGACGGTGACCTGTGTATCAGCAACCTGCAGCAGTTCATGGGACATCATCCGCACGCCGCGCAGATGATCCAGCGCCTGCGCACAGCCGCACCGATCGGCAGTGGTGGCCCGGGCAACCGCGCCGCCATTGTCGAGCGCGTTCAGCCGCCGGCTGTCCAAGTCCGCCAGGGGAACGTCCAGCCCCAGGGGCCGAATCCAGCCGAGCGTATTGGCGCGCCGAACACCGCCGTGGTGCCAGCCGCACGCGCGCTCGATGGCGTCCCCGCGCCTGTTCTCCCTCGCGGCACACCGGAACGTACACCGGAGGAAATTGCCGATCAGGAAAGAGCTCTCCAGTCCTACTGGGAAGCATTCCGTGACGGTGCTCCGAACACTCGCGGCCGCGAACAGAACTACATCCCTGCCGGACAGAACATGACCGTCGGCATCTACATGAACGTCGGCGGTAACCCATTGATCCTCGGCCGCCCTTCGTACCATCAGCGTCACGCTGCCCCCGATCGTGTTGTGCCCACCGCTGCTTCCATCGGAGATGGTGAGAATGAAAACGTGCCTGTCTTGCCGCCGCGCACGCGCTTCTCGACCAATCTCACTGTCGGACAGCATGCCCCGCGCATCCCGTTCCTCTTCCTCACGTGGGATCCAGCCTCACGCGGACGCCTGAACGAAGCGCCCTGGAACGCGCCGCCGTATACCACCGCCGACGGCCGACGGGCGCGCAACGCACCGTGGCTCCTCCTCCGCATCGACAACATTACAGATCTGAACTCGATGCCTGATGAGCGTCGCAATCTCTTCATTGCCGCTCTGACCACGACCTACGAGAATAACGGTCGAGAGCGCATGGGCCGCGAGGCGCAGCAATCGCTCATCGACGTCATCAACCTCTGCCGCTTCGAGGTCCGCAACGCCGAGCCCAAGCTCTCAAGCCAGGTCTTGTATCAGCGCCTGCTGCCGACCTGGGATGCCGCACGCGGGACTGGTGTCCAGCAGCGCCGTTTCCTGACGGCACTCGTCGAAGTCCTGCGCGGCAGTGAGATCAACGGTGTCATCACACACGCGAACATCGATCGCATCGTCACGCTCGTCCAGGCGCGCAATCGCTGATCGCACAACTGCAGTATCAATCCCGCCCAAAACCGGACGGGATTTTTTGCGCATTTCCACTGCTGCCGTCACCATGAGTGATGGCGTTCGTATTTTCTATCACAACATCGAACATAAAAATGTAAAGAAAAGCTTGCAACATCGGTTTTAAAGCTGTACAAGGGCCGTCTTCATGGAACGCATCCTCCCTCCACAGGCGAAAGACTGGCAGTCGGAATTAACCGCTCTCGCCGAGTCCATGCGCACCAGCGCGTCGCGTCCGCCGCTCTATGAGCGCCTCCTCCAGCAGATGCCTCCGTACCTGCGCGAACGTGTGCACGGCGAAGTGATGGTGGTCCGCAGCGTCTTCTCGGATAAGCAGAACAACCTGACAGCAGTGCAGATGGAGGCCGCCATCAACCAGCGCGTGCTCGCGGGCTACAAGGAAGTCGCCACCGACCTCGTCTTGTCGCACAACGGCACGATCATCCAGAGCTACCAGTGCCTGCGCGCGATCATGGCGCACGAACTGGAGAGCGAACTACTCGACTGCAAGGCCCCGCGCGTCATCGACCACACGGGTATGGTCTTCCTCGACGTCGACGGCATGAAGACGATCGTCGACTGTACGAACCACACGAACGGCTGCGCCTATCTGCAGCGCCTGGCGGACATCCTCGTCTCGCCGCCTGACGCCGTCCGCACCTGGTGCGAGCAGCAAGGCCTCACGACCGAAGCCTACAGCGTCGGCGGCGACGAATTCGTGATGCTCGTGCGCTCCAAGAAGGTCCTGAACGACGGCCTTTTGCAGGAACTGTCGACTCGCATGCACACCGCCATCCAGGAAGACAACGCGCTTCGCACGCAGTTCATCAGCTTCGACGATCCGAATTTCCTCCTCGACTTCAGTTTCGCTCATGACGAGCGCCGCGAGCAGATCTTCAGACTAGAGAATGACGACCAGCGCCGCGCGGCCCTCGCCGACGTCAGAAGCCAGCTGCCACCCGAATTCATCCCGTCCGTCAGCATTGGCACGTCACGCCTCCAGCCGGCCGTCGTCCGCGCCATTACGCAGGCCGAAGACCAGGCCACAGCCGAGGAACCCGCTACGTTTGATGCTGTCGCCTACAACGCTTTCCAGGGCATGGTGCAAGCCGCTGACGACCGTAGTTTTACGAGCAAGCGCACGAAGAAGCAGCGCATGCGCGAGGAGGACCCGAAGCTCTTTGCCTTCCTCATGCGTAACGCCGAAGGCCGCGAACTCCTCGCCGAGGTCGGCATCCGCGACCAGATCATCGCCCGTCTCAGAAGTGCCATTCGCACGCTGGCCGATGATATGCGCGCGACATTGGAGCAAACCGCCAGTGCGGAAGACCGTGAACAGGCCCTGGCCGCCCAGCGGATCTTCCTCGAGCAAGCTGAGACGAAACTGCGGCTCATGACCGAGCTCGATAACGCCATCCAGGCCGCCGCCTAAGGCGACCGCGTGCTACACTTCTCTCGCTGGGAAAGAAGACTAAAGCAGAGGCCAAGCCGATCTTCGCGGGTTTGTCGCGTGAGATTCTGGATACCCCCAACCCGTCGCCCTACGCCACGGGCGCCAAGCGCGGCGTCGACGAAGAAGTCGTGCGCCGGATTAGCGCCGACAAGCAGGAACCCGCGTGGATGCTCGAACACCGCTTGGAGTGCCTCAGAATCTTCCGAGAGAAGCCGCTGCCCACCTGGGGAGCAGACCTGTCGACGCTCGATCTGGATGACATCATCTACTACGCCTCGGCCAATGCCGGCGAAGCCACGAGCTGGGGGGATGTGCCTAAGGACATCCGCCGCGTCTACGACCGCCTCGGAATTCCCGAGGCCGAGCGCAAGGTGCTGGCCGGTGTCGGCGCGCAGTACGAATCCGAAGTCATCTACCACTCGCTCAAGAAGGAATGGGACGAGCTCGGCGTGATCTTCCTCGATATGGATGACGCCCTTCGGCTACACCCTGATTTGGTGCGGCAGTACTTCATGCAGTGTGTGCCCCCAAGCGACCATAAGTTCGCTGCCCTGCACGGCGCGGTCTGGAGCGGCGGAACATTCCTTTTCGTGCCAAAGGGAGTTCGCGTGCGCGACCCGCTGCAGGCGTATTTCCGCATGAACGCACGGAACATGGGCCAATTTGAGCATACGCTCATCGTCGTGGAGGACGACGCCGACGTGCACTACATCGAGGGCTGTAGTGCGCCGAAGTACGGCAGCCAGGCCCTGCACGCCGGATTGGTGGAAATCTTCGTGAAGCCGGGCGCGCACTGCCGCTACAGCTCGGTAGAGAACTGGAGCCGCGACACCTACAACCTCAACACCAAGCGTGCGATCGTGGAGCGACGGGGGACAATGGAGTGGATCGGCGGCAACATGGGCAGTGGCGTCACGATGCTCTATCCCTGCTCGATGCTCGTGGGCGAGAACGCGCGCTGCGACCACTTTGGCATCGCCTTCGCGAATGCCGGGCAATGGCAGGATACGGGGGCGAAGATCTTTCATCTGGCACCGAACACTTCGAGCACCGTCATCAGCAAGTCAATCAGCAAGGGTGGGGGAGCGGCCGTCTACCGCGGCCTACTTAAAATTTCACCCCAGGCGACAGGCGCCGTCACCAGTACCGAGTGTGACGCACTCCTGCTCGATGAGCTCAGCCGTACGGACACCATCCCGGACATCAAGGTCCAGACAGATGATGCCACCGTGGCGCACGAGGCGACGGTGGGCAAACTCTCAGCAGATGACCTGTTCTATCTGGAGAGCCGCGGACTCGCCGAAGCCGAAGCCAAGGCGATGATCGTCTCGGGATTCATCGAGCCGATTGTCCGGTTACTCCCGTTGGAGTACGCCGTAGAGATGAATCGCCTGATTGAACTCGAAATGGAAGGTTCTGTGGGATAAAGGCGCGCCAATAGCTGAACGCCTAAGACTTGCGTGTTTTTTAGAAAGTTTTATAGTGCCCGTCAGCAGTTTTCACACCATGAACCAAAGGAGCTTCCCGTGAGTAAGAGACTCTGTGTTGGACTCGCCATCGTCACCGACCTGCCGTTCTTCGGACGCACTGTCATGATGCAGAAGCGCGGCGTCTTCGACCCCGAGCGGATGGACTGGGAGACGTGGCCCGACCACCTGCAGGTCAGCTGCTACGGCTGCTGCCAAGAGACGGACCTCTGCCCGATCGAAGCCCTGCTGCGCGAGGCGCGTGAGGAACTCGGTCCGGACGTCGCCGCCATCGTCGAGGATCGTCGCGCCGACCTGAAGCTGTTGCTACGCAGCGAGGACGACCAGCAGATGGTCATCCTCTACGGACTGCTGATCGCCGACTGCGAGTGGCTGAAGCGCGTGCGGCTCCACCCGGCGACCGGCGGACTCTATCCGTTCAACCGTGAACACCGTCCGCCGCTTCCGGCCTTCGCCGGCCACGACGCAGTCGCCTACAAGGCGCTGGATCTCGTTTGATCCCCGAAGGGGCTGGACCCGCTCCAGCCCCCTCATTTTTTCGCAAAATACCAAAGGTAGTCTCCTCACAAGAGCGCTTTGGCGTCATACTCGAGCGGCATGCCGCTACGACGCGCCGCCACGGGCCAAGAAACCATCGTCGTCCTCGCGTCTACGCATCGGACGCTGTTCTTCGTCATCGACGACCAGCACCCGCTTCGGTCACTGACGGTCACGGTTGAGCATGGCGCCACGTGCGACTGCGTCGTCATTCAGGATCTGCCGTACACGATGGACGCCGAGCTGACACTCCAGGGCACCGTCGAGGCCGGGGCGGCGCTCCACTGGCATCTCGTCTCGGTGGGGGGTCGGACGGCCACACAAACTCTCCACAGCACTGTCAGCGGCGCGCACGGCGAGAGTTCGATTGATTGGATCTGCCACGCGGGCATGGGCCAGCGTCCTCGCCTGGCCGTGAAAAACCGCTTCGAGGCAGCCGACGGAAGAGGGGAGATCGCCATCCGCATCGCCGCCGAGGCGGGCGCCGTCATCCGGGCGGACGGACTGATCGAGATCGGCGCCCAAGGCGGGGGCACGCAGACGTTCCTCAGCCAGAAGACGCTCATGCTGGACCCCTCGGCGCAGGCCGAAGTCATCCCCAGCCTGGAGATCCACACGAACGACGTGAAGGCCAGCCACGGCGCCACTGTCAGCCGTCTGAGCCCCGAGGACCTCTTTGCCTTTGCGGCGCGCGGCATCGGCCCGGACGAGGCCAGGGCGATGCTCACTGAAGGCTTCTTACAGGAACTCCTGGCCCGCTTCCCGGCTCCGCACGACGCCGAGGCGCGGCGGAGGCTATTTGCCTGAGGGAATTCTCAGCGCCAGAAGAGTCGGACGATGGCGAGCACGGCGATGCCCGTCCAGACCGCGTTCAAGACGGCCGGCTGGTAGGCGCGCTTGTGGTACGAGACGATGACGATGCCAATGGCACCGGTGCCGTTGAGCAGCTGGTACCAGAGATTGTCGGGTGACAGCACGGCGAAGCTGACGAGGGCGTAGGCGCCGACGATGGCGACCGTCCCGTACCAACCGAGGATCTCAATCAAGGTGTTGTTCATGACCGCAGTGTACAGGTCATGCCAAAAAACGTGGCACGCCAAACACCCCTTGCGGGGTGTGATTGGCAGTAAAGCTTTTCGGCTTCACCACATCGTGCAGGTGAGAGAACGTCCTACCGGGACGGACCGAAGTCCGTGGCGATCCCAGTCAATCTTTGCGCATGATGATCTGTTCGCCGATCAGAGCATGCGTGCTTCGGCATAGTAGCGCGAAGCGAGGTGTGATTCTCCCTGGTAAGGAGGTGTTCCATCCGCAGGTTCTCCTACGGATACCTTGTTACGACTTACTCCCAGTCAGTAGTGTCACCGTGGTACCCCCTCTTGCGAGTAAAGGTCCTTCAGGTGCCCCTACCTTCCATGAGTTGACGGGCGGTGAGTACAAGACCCAGGAACATATTCACCGTGACGTAGCTGATTCACGGTTACTAGCGATTCCAACTTCATGGAGTCGAGTTGCAGACTCCAATCCGAACTGAGGCCGGTTTTTTCCGATTGGCTTCCCCTCGCGGGTTCGCAACGGTTTGTACCGGCCATTGTAGCACGGGTGTTGCCCCAGACATAAAGGCCACGCTGATCTGACGTCATCCTCACCTTCCTCCGCCTTGGAGGCGGCAGTCTCTCATGAGAATACAACATGAGATGAGGGTTGCGCTCGTTTGCTGACTGAACAGTACACCTCAAGGCACGAGCTGACGACGACCGTGCAGCGCCTGTGTGTAGGTTCCTTGCGGCACTCCCCGATTTCTCGGAGATTCCTACCATGTCAAGTCTGGGTGAGGTGCTTCGCTTGTCATCGAATTAAACCCCATGCTCCACCGCTTGTGTGGGTCCCCGTCTATTCCTTTGAGTTTTAGCCTTGCGGCCGTACTTCCCAGGCGGCGAGCTTACCGCGTAAGCTTAGGGCACAGGAACCGATTGAGGTCCCTACACCGAGCTCGCATCGTTTAGGGCGTGGACTACGGGGGTATCTAATCCCCTTTGCTCCCCACGCTTTCGTCTCTGAGTGTCAGCACACCCCCAGCATCCTGCCTTCGCTTTTGGCGTTCCATCGTGGATCTACGGATTTTACCCCTACACACGACATTCCAGATGCCTCTGAGTGGCTCTATCCCGCTCGTTTCCGGCACAGACGCGGAGTTGAGCTCCGCGCTTTGACGCCAGACGTGGCAGGAAACCTGCAGACGCTTTACGCCCAGTAATTCCGAGTAACGTTTGCACCTTCTGTCTTACCGCGGCTGCTGGCACAGAATTAGCCGGTGCTTTCTCGTGAGGTACCGTCAAAAATTTCGTCCCTCACAACAGAAGTTTACACCCAAAAAGGGCTTCATCCTTCACGCGGTGTCGCTCCGTCAGGCTTTCGCCCATTGCGGAATATTCCTAACTGCTGCCTCCCGTAGGAGTATGGACCGTGTCTCAGTTCCATTCTGGCTGGTCGTTCTCTCAAACCAGCTACCCGTCATAGGCTTGGTAAGCCGTTACCTTACCAACTACCTGATAGGCCGCAGGCCCCTCCCGAACCGCGAAAGCTTTACTCTTTCGAGACCATCCGGTATTAGCCCGCCTTTCGGCGGGGTATCCCTGAGTTCGGGGTAGGTACCCACGTGTTACGCAGCCGTTTGCCGCTGCCTGGACTCTAGCCTCCATGAGAAGGACAGGGTCCAGGCCGCTCGACTTGCATGTCTTAGGCGCACCGCCAACGTTCACTCTGAGCCAGGATCAAACTCTTCAAAAGAAAAGTTGAAAGCCCTGGCGGGCTTTACGTTGGTGAGTGGTCGGCAGAGCCGACGCACTCGATTTTCAAAGGTTATAGTGAGATGTTCACTGCCGCACAGAGTGCGAGCAGGAACCAATAAAGGAGTTTCTCACCTGCACGATGCTGTGAAGGAGCCGACGCTGCCTCCGCTCCCCAGTTTCCCAGGGCGGAAGCAGGAGCCATCCTACCCAGCGGCCAAGGGGAGTCAAGCACGTTTTCCGCAACTTCGCGCGCGACGATCGCTGGCGGCAATAATTCCCAGCTGACCACGCCCTCTGGCGTTAAAAGACAATTTGCGCTACAATAAGGAGAAACCCATACCAAATTCCCCTCACTCTATGCGTCGCGCGTTTACGTCCATCGAGGCCCTGATGACGATTGGAATCATCGCCGTCACTGCTGGCATCTCGGTGCCGCTCTATCGCAACGTCTTCCTCAACTCCGAGCTCGAACGCACGAAAGAGCAGGTGCTGAAGACACTGCAGACCGCCCAGGTGAATGCCCAGGCCGGCCGCGGTCAGTGGGGCGTCTACTTGCCGACGGGCACGCTCTACCAGGGTGAGTCGTACGAGACGCGCACCCCCGGCTCCGACACGAAGATGGTCGAGATCTCGCCGGCCGTCACGCTCGAGGGTTTGAACGATGTGTCGTTCCTCGCCGTCAGTGGCGAGCCGACGACGGAGGGTGACATCTACGGCACGGCCGACAACGGTCACCAGTGGATCGTGACCATCCGCAAACGCGGCATCTTTGCCACGGCCGATAGCAACCAGACCCAGAGTAGCCAGGCAGTCGCCAGCCAGGGCACGAGCACGAGTCTGCCGGCGGCCAGCAACCCCTATGCCATCCCGTGTCCCGCTGGTACCTCATTCGTCGTCCGTTCGACAGTCCAGCTCGCCAGCTCCTACGCCTCGCAGGCTGTGGGTGCGGGCCAGCAGGGGCTGACCTTCGACGCCGCCCAGGCAAACGTGACGGTCGGACCCAGCGACACGGTCTACCTGATGGGCTATGACCCGTCGTCCTCACCCACCCCCGCCCAGCATTTCACGGATGACGCGCTCATCCTGCAGACGGGCTACGGTGTGCGCACCAAGACCATCGACTACAGCGGCGGCACCTGCAACCCAACGCGCCAGTCCGCTCCGGTCGACATCACCAGTCTCTTCCTCACAGGCAGTGAATCCTGGAGCGTCAACGCTCCGGTCACGGCCGCCTTCAAGGATGTCTGCGGCAGTCGCATCGGCCACACGGCCTACTACATCGCAGTCGGCTCCTGCGGGGCTCTGGCCATGTTGCCCGAATCCTCGTCGAGCGTCGCCAGCACCTCGAGTGCCACTTCCAGCACAACCTCCAGCAATGTGTCGTCGACGGTGAGCAGCACGACGACCAGCAGCGCTGCCGCAACGTCATCGACCGGCGCCACATCGAGCGAATCGACCGCCAGTGTAACCAGCAGTGCCTCAGATTCCTCTGCCGCCTCATCCGACACCACATCATCCACCTCGTCCTCCTCCGAGATTGCTTCCTCCAGTTCGTCTGGAACGTACAGCAATAGCTGTGAGGATCGTTTCGTTCTTGGTGCCGACGGCGCTATCACCCTCACGGGCCGCGGCTCGATCCACGCCTACGCGCTCGGCTCGGACCTGAAGTACAGCGGCGTGTCCGTCCCGGTGAAGGTGTCGTTCAGCACGAACAATGGTGTCAGCTGGACACCACTCTTCGGCGGTTCCCGCCTCCAGGACCGCGAGGACGGCGTGCAGAAGGATGAAGACTCTCTCGACAATCTCGCCGCTGGCACGAAGATCCTCTTCCGCATCCAGGGGAGCAACGGCACCACCTACAGCCGCACCCAGACGACGACCGACGGCACCTCACGTGTCCGCCTCTTCCGCCGCGGCGATAAGCTGCCGGCGGTCGCCAGTCTGCAGGACGGTATGGCCCCGAGTTACCTCTCCGAATACCTGAGCGGTGGCAAGGCCAAGATCAGCCGCTATGACCTACTCATGCTCTCGTACTTGAACGACGTCTCGGCCAGCAACGCCGACTACCTGCACGCCTCGGTCATGATCCACGTCGATCAGGATCCGAGCGCCTGCGAGGGCCAGTCCAGCTCCAGCAGTGTCAGCGCCAGCTCGAGCTCGTCTGAGGTCGCCGTCCCGCGCGTGAAGTTCATCTTCGAACGCGTCGAGAACACTGGCCAGGGCAACCTCGACCGCGCCGTCTTCATCGGCCCGCAGGCCACGCGCCGCGAGGAAGGTGAGTGGATCACGCTCGTCGACGACACCGGCGCTCCGCGCTACGACGCCGGCATGGTGGAAGATGTGAAGGGCGTCGCCATCGAACGCCAGGGCACGGCCCGCATTCTCCACGTTGTGGAGCACGGCTCGCTCGGCACCGGCAAGGAAATCCTGAATCTCCGCGTCGTCTTCGACGGCGCCGTCGTCACGAGCATCACGGGTGAAGAGAGTCAAAATCATCCCGAAGGCATGAGTGACGGCGTCATCACAGACGGTCCCGGCGGCGATGAAGCCGTGGTCTCCTCCGACCAGCGCTCGGCCATGATCTATTCGCGCGTCACTAGCGCCGACGATGGCTTCCTCATCCACTGGTCCGTCTCCAGCAGCTCGTCGTCCAGTTCGTCTAGCTCCTCCAGCTCCTCGAGTTCGTCCTCCAGCAGCGCCGGCGCCTCGTCGAGCGCCACCGCGACGAGTTCGTCCGGTGCCACGAGCTCGGGCGTCTCCGGCAGCTCCTCATCGGCAACATCCTCGTCGAGCAGCAGCGGTCACAAGGTGACCATCTGCCACGCTGTTGGCAGCGGCTTCCAGAACCTCGAGGTCGATGAGCATGCCGTTGGCGCCTTCCTCGCCCAGGGTGATCACCTTGGTTCCTGTACTGCCGACGAAGACCAAGACGGCGTCGACAACCAGCATGACCTCTGTCCGGAGACGACGCTCGACCGCCAGTTCCTCTACTGGGATGACCGTTTGGCCGTGGTTCTGAAGGGCGAGGCATACCGGCAGGGACGACGCCTGACGATCTCTCGCTTCACGCTCAGCGATACCCAGGGTTGTAGCTGCACGCAGTTGCTCAACGTCGCTGCCCGCACGAACCCCTACTACGTCCTCTCGGGCAACCCGTCGCTCTACCTGCTCGTCACCAGCCTCCCCGACTACTACATCAAGGCCGCCCGCAACTTCGGTTGTGCCAAGGGCTTCCTCGATAACGTCAGCCGCGACTAAGACGACCTGTAGCGCCCCGCGTCCTTCGGGAAGCGGGGCGTTTTTTGTGCCGTGGCAATGACAAACGGCCCGGCCGACGCGTAGGATGGGACACCGTGAGGATTCTCCCGTCCCTCTCGGCGTCTCGCGACGGCTTCCTCCTCGTCGAAGGCATGCTCGGCATCGCCCTCTTCGTGATCTTCATCACGGCCGTCGCGATGACATTCATCGTCGCGCAGGACACCGCCATGACGGCCGGCAACGCCTCGCGCGCGACCTTCCTGACTGAGCAGGCACTGGAAGTGACAGGCAGCATCCGCGATGAATCCTTCGCCTTGCTCACAGAGGGAACCCACGGCTTCGCCCAGAGCGGCGGGCACTGGGCATTCACAGGCACCGGAGCAGTGGCCACCGGCGGATTTCTGACGAGTGTCACGATCAACACTGTGGCGACGAACATCGTCCGAGCGACGGCCGTAACCACCTGGCAACACCTCCATGGCGGCAGCGGTAGCCTCACACTGACGCAGGATTTCGCCGACTGGAAAACCACCGTCGGCCAAGCCGGCAACTGTGCCAGTCTAACCCTCAACGGCAGCTATCTCGACGCCGGCACCCCACTCTTTAACCGTGCCGTCCGCCAGGGCGACACGCTCTTCGTGACGAGCGAGACATCGGCCGGGGGAGCGGGTCTCTACGCCTTCGACATCAGCACCGAAACCGCGCCGGTGCGCCTGGCGTCCGCCTTCTCGCTGGGCTTTGCCGGACATGATCTGGGACTGATGGGCTCGGTGCTCTTCGTCCTGACGGACGATCCCACGGCCGAAATCCGCGCCTATGACGTCAGCAGCCCCGCCAGCTTGGACGAGACGCACCTCCTCGGCAGCTACGACCTGCCGGGCAGCGCGCTCGGCCGCTCGCTCCTGGTGCACACGATCAGCGGCTCATCAACACCGATCCTCGTCGTCGGTGCTGCCGACGACGCGGCCGAGCCACAACTGCTCGCGCTCTCCGTCACTACAACCGCCAACGCCTCGGGACAGGTGACTGCGATCTCCTTCGACGAGATGGGCCGTTTCAATGATCCGGGCGGAGCCGTGACGGGACTAAGCGCCGTCACACCGACACTGCTCTACGCCAGCAACAGCATGAACACGTCGGAGCTGCGCGCCTACGCCCTGAGCGTGACGGGCGCCTCGGCCACGTTCACCATCGCCAGCGGCACGGGAGCGAACGCCACCGATGTCCAGGATGGATTGGCCATCGCCACCGCGGGCACCGGCGCACTCCTCGGACGGATGGACGGCCAAGCCATCGAGGAACTCGCGCTCTACCCTCTCAGTCTGACGGGTGCCCCGCCCAATGGCAGTGGCCCGTGGGTGGACGAGATCGGCGGGGCCGTGAACGGACTGGCGATGGACCTGCCCGGCAGCTGCGCCTTCGCGGCGACCGGGAATCCGACGAAGGAATTAATCATGCTCTCACCAAGTCTGCTGCAGAGCGGTGACCCGAACTTCGAACGCGCGCTCTACGACGCCACCACAGGCGACGGCCGCGGCGTGATGTACGACGCCGCGAGCAACCGCGTCTACCTGCTGACAAACAGTGCCCTTCACATTCTCCAGCCCGCTTGATGCCCCTCCGTCCCCGCCCCGGCTACGCCTTCCTCATCACGATCCTACTGATCGGCGCGCTGTCCACGAGCTTGGTTGTGACAGTGCTCCTCCTCTCGACAAGCTGGAGCAAGGACGTCATCACCGTCCGCGACGGCGCGCAGGCGCTGGCGCTGGCTCGCTCGTGTGCCGAGCGAACGATTGTGCGACTGCGGGAAGATCCGGGCTACGCCGGTAATGAGGACCTGACGGTCAATGACCACTCCTGTCACGTGGGGACAGTAGGCGGTACCGGAACGACAAATCGGACGATTTGCACCAGTGGCGCGATCGGCGATTCGGTGCGACGAATTGAGATTTCTCTCAGCGCCATCCTGCCCTCCGTCCTCATCACCTCCTGGGAGGAGGTCCCCAGCTTCACCCTCTGTACCGGAGCATGACGCGACTACGTCTCCGCTCCCGGCCCGGACTCTCGCTCATCGAGCTCATCCTCTTTCTGGCGCTGACAGGTGTCGTGTCGGTCGTCGTTCTCCTCTCGCTCCTCTCGGCCCAGGAGGGTAACGCTCGTCAACAAGCCGTACTCGATATCGAGCGTACGGGTTCCGCACTACTCGAAACATTCACGTATCAGGTCCGCAACAGCGAACGCATCATCGATCCGCCGCGTGGCGGGACCGGGCACGTCCTCGCCCTCCAGACCGGAACACCGGAAACGGACCCGACGCTCTTCGGTCAGGAGGGGAGTGGCATCGTCCTAATCGAGCGTGACACGGCTTATGATTTAATTCAGGCCGGGACGGTAACTGTCACATCTCTCATCGTCACCAACACGTCGCCGGACGACGCTCACCCGAGTGTCCAACTCACCGTCACGCTCTCGCGACGGCCGGCCGTCCCAAGTGCCGATCCGTACGTGCGGACATTCGTCACCACCGTCGCTGGGTTCCCCACCGACGCGCCTCAGGGCGGAGCTTGTGGCTGCAGCGCACCAACGTGCTTTGCCGCGACCGATTACCGCTGGGAGGCCTGCGATCTGGGAATCTGCTACCCCCTCAGCGAGCCGTTCAACTGCCCGTGAAAGTGACATTCAACGCACTGCTAAGGGGTCATGTGACGACCGCACAGTCAAGGTGAACCGCCGAATAGGGCTTTCAGCACTGCTATACTCGGCCCCGGTATTGACCTTATTTTATAGGTCTCCCTTACTTCCCATCCTCCCCACCGCTCATGGCAACCCGCGCCTCTCGATTGGGTTTCACCCTCATCGAACTCCTCCTGGTCATCGGCATCATCGCCATCCTTGCCTCGATCGTCATCGTGGCCATCAACCCAACGAAGCAGCTTGGTGACGCCCGCAACGCGCAGCGCCGCAGCGACGTCAACACGATCCTGAGCGCGGTCTACCAGTACTACGTCGACAACAACGCGCTGCCGACGGGCATCGGTGCGACGGCCAAGGGCATCTGTCTCACAGGCGCCGCCTCTTGCGTCAACGGCGTTGACCTCACGTCTCTGACGACGAACAGCAAGTACCTCGTGCGCATCCCCTACGATCCGCAGGCTGTCACGACCGGTACCGGTACGCTCTACACGATCATGGCGGACACGAATAACCGCCTGACGGTCGCCGCCCCCGGCGCCGAGCAGGGCGTGACGATCTCCGTCACTCGCTAAGCGCTCTTCCTTGCGAACTTCAAACCCCCGGGCAACCGGGGGTTTTTTGTTGTCCTAGAGCCATCTTCACCTCTTTTTCTCCTAGCTATCGGCACCATAGGCTACCTTTCAAAATCTCGGTTTTTAGGCTATAATTAGAGGAAACAATCATGCCAACACCCACTTCGACGCCGGCTCCGTTGAGCTTGAAGGGCAGCATCGCCGCCAAGGCCGCGCGTGATCTCTTCCTATTGTCGTTCTTCCTCGTCCTTGCCCTCTCGACTCTCGCCTTCGCCATCGGTCACCAACTCCTGGAAGACCGCATGTTCCTCCAGCTCCAACAGGGAGCCGCGCTAGGCGAAGATTTCATCACGCAAGCTCTGGCCAATGCCCGGCAACGAGGCAACTTGGTTGCCCGCGACCCGATGATCTCGACCCCAACCACGGGCCGCTTAGGCGAGATCCTCCTGAAACTCACAAAGGAAAATGACAGCACGAAGGGCATCGCTGTGTTCAACCACGACCTGCACTTGCGCGCGAGTGCCGGCGTGACCATTGAGGCACCAGCCGTCCTGCCGACCATCACCAGCATCACACCACGCGTGAGTAACGACGGCTGGGAATGGTACGACATCACCATCCCCACTCAGAGCGGCGCCGTCGTGCTGCGCGAGAGCGCCGATACGCTGCTGCAGCCCCTCAGCGCCGGACTGACAGCCGTCAGTCAGTCGGCAGCACTGGAACTCGCCTTCGCCGACCGCGGCAGTCTGACACTGATTCGCCAGGAAGACGGCCGACCGGCCCAGGTGACAAACCTCGGACCGCTCGCTGAAGCTGTACGTCAGCGCCTACCCGTGGCTGCCGGCGCGCTCGGGGAAGAGGGTACCAGTACGAGCGAGGATGAACGGGGACACACCGTCTTAGCCGCAGTCCGTTCGATCCCAGAACTCGGCTGGGGACTCGCGGTTCAGGTGGATGAGCGAGACGTCTTCGCCAGCGCCACGCGCTTGCTCGCCGTCCTCGCCGCTTCCGGCGGACTACTTCTCGTCCTCGGCGTCCTACTGTCGTCACTCCTCAGTCGCGATCTGACGCGGAACTTGCGCGCACTCATCGAGAAAATCGGCCGGTTGACCCCGGGACGCTGGGAGATCGACCGCAACATCCATAGCGGCGACGAAATTGAGCTGCTCGACCAGGTGCTCGTGGACGTCACCACACGCCTGCGCGGCATCTACGGACATCTGGAGACCGAAGTGGCCCGTCGCACTCAACAGGTACAGGAGCTCTACGCACTGGATCGCGCAGTTGTGGAGTCCATCAGTTACGGCGTCGTGACGGTTGATGCCTCCGGTCACATCACGGCCTGTAATCCCAGCGCTGCCCACCTACTCATGACAACGCAGGAGGCACTGAACGGTCATGACTTGGCCACGGCAATGCCACTTCTGGCGAATGGTAAGCCTATGGCCGCAGGCGAGCATCCGGTCACAGAATGCCTGATCAAGAAGCAGCCGGTCCGCTCGCGCGTCAGCCAACGAACAGCACTCGTTCGTGCGCAGGGTGACGCCCTGCCGATCACCATCACCGCCTCGCCACTCCTCGCCGGCGACCAAACAAACGGTGCCGTCATTGTCTTTGAAGACGTGACAGAAGAGCGCCAGATTGACGCCATGAAGACGGAATTCATCGCCTTGGCCGGACACCAGCTGCGTACGCCGGTCGGCGCACTGCGTTGGCACATCGAACTTCTGCGCGAGGGGGCCGAGGGCCTCACAGAGGAGCAGCGCTCGTCACTGACTGAAATGCAGACGCTCGTCGAACGCACAGTCCACCTGCTCAATACGCTCCTCCAATCAGCCAAGCTGGACGAAGGCGCCATTGAGCCGAGCTGGACAGATGTGAATCTCACGCCGATGCTGCGCGATCTAGTCCAGAGCGTCTCAGAACTTGCCGCCCGGTCGAAGGTGGAGGTGACGCTGGACCTGCCGGAGAATTTGACGATCACCACTGACCAAACGCTGCTCTCGATCGTCATCTACAACATCATTACTAACGCTGTGAAATATGCCAAGCCGGGCCAGGGCCTCGTTCTCTTGAGCGCTAAGGATACCGGTGACAGCGTCGTCATTAGCGTTCGTGATAACGGCATCGGTATCCCCGACGAGGCCAAGGCGCGACTCTTTGAAAAGTTCTTCCGAGCCAAGAATGCCCAGGTGATCGACACAGACGGCAACGGACTCGGCCTCTACATCTCCCAGTCGATCCTCAGTCGGCTGCAGGGCAGCATCGCCTTCAGCAGCATCCTCGACCGAGGCACTACCTTCACGGTGACATTGCCTAAACATCGAGCAAACGCGAGCGGAAAATAAGACCGTGCATGGTAGGATAGACGGCACTATGCGCCGCACTCTCCTCTGCCTTGCTATCATTGCCCTGCTGCCGAGCATTGCCTCGGCCCAGGCCCTCGACTTCAGCGATATCTCCGCCCACTACACCGACGGACCGTTCGCCCTGCCTGAAGCCGCCGGCATCAGCCTCCTGACACGTAGCGGCATCGTGGAGGGCAATCCCGATGGAACATTCCGGCCACGTCGCACGCTCAACCGCGCGGAATTCTTGACGATCGTGATGCGCCTCGTGGGT
This sequence comes from uncultured Candidatus Peribacteria bacterium, assembly GCA_964635215.1. Lineage (GTDB taxonomy): Bacteria > Patescibacteriota > Gracilibacteria > Peribacterales > Peribacteraceae > JAGOUB01. The sequence goes on from CAZWNJ010000001.1 coordinate 211,604, forward strand.
AACGTCAGCCCGGACGCGGCGGCCAACTGCTTCCCGGACGTGCGCGCCTTCGACTGGTTCGCGCCGGCCGTCTGCGCTGCCAAAGCCAACGGCGTCATCGGCGGCTATCCGGATGGCACGTTCGGGCCTGAGCGAGACGTGAACCAGGCGGAAGCCCTAAAAATCCTCACCCTGCTCTACGATTACCAAATTCTCCAAGACGGAGGCGAGTGGTACTTGCCCTATGCCGCCGCGGCACGCGCCCACGGCACCGCCCTCCCTGACGCCCCCGATTACAACGCCCCCCTCACACGCGGTCAGATGGCCCGTTTGGCGGCTGCATTCTTGGCAGAATCTAAAGGGCAATTGACCGATTTCCGCGCCGCCGAGAGCGGCGATTGGTCGTCTTCAAGCTCTTCAACGAGTAGTAGCGTTCAGTCCAGTAGCGAGTCATCGGTGATATCCTCGAGCAGCAGCACCGCCTCTGTTGGCTGGGACATGCGCAGCCGCTTGCTGATGCTTGGGCAACGCTCGCAACCCGTGGCCGACGGCACCTTCGGTAGCGATGTTGATACAGAAGTTCAGGGCGCTGAGGTCCGCTTCGACCGCGAACTCAATAGCCTCGCCGGCGTGACGATCGTGGACGAGGACGGGCGCCCACTCTTTTCGCTCACGCGCGTCTCCGACGAAGCCGGAAAACAGGTGATTTGGCGCGGCACGGTCACGGACTCTCGTCTGCAGATTCCGGCGAATACGAGGGCAAAACTCGGCGTCGTCCTCGATCTTAAACCGTACGGCGAGGGTGGCGGCGTGAGCGAGGAGTTCGTCTTGGCCCAGAAGTTCTACGTGACCCTCGTGAACGTCAGCAACGGAGAATCCATGAGCGTCCTTTCCGACCGTGAAGTGCAACCGGCCCACCAGACGACCGCCGCGCGCATCACCGGTGTCACTGCTGGCCTGACCGACCGAACCCTGTCGGCCGGAAAGAAACGCACCCTGGCGCAATTCGCTCTCGATAGCGACGTTCAGGTCGGAGCCAATTTGGATATCGAACTCCTGACTCTCCACTTGGCGGCGACGAACGTCACCCTGAGTAACTTTGGCCTGAAACTTGCCAACAACCAAGAGACCGTCTGCACGCGGAGTTCGAGCGACCCAACGATCCTCACCTGCCCCCTGACGGAAGATAAGCAGGATGTTCTCGGCGCCATGCAATCGTTCTCGGTATTCGCGGACGTGGCGATCCCGCCCTCCAGCGGCGCCTCACCCTCGGTGCAAGTTTCCTTCCAGCAGACAGGTAGTCTGACGAATCTCGGAGACATCATCTGGAGCGATGGCAGCGGCAACTTCAGCTGGGTCGACGTACCGTCTCTCCCTGCAGGACCGGTGATCCACTAAGGTCTGCCCCTCACTGTGCGAGCCCCTGCCACAGTTCGCGGCGGCTCACGTGCGGAATGGTACAGACGCCTCGGCGCTGATCGGCAACTGAGCACGAGCCGTCCAGCAAGGGGGGTGTCGACCAGTTGTTCCCGAAATCTTGCTCAGACGACAGATTGGCTTGATCAAAAGGAACCGTCAGCAACGGCTTCAAAAGCATCAGCGGGGCGGGGGCCGGGACGGTCGAGCCCGAGAGATCAAATGACAGGCCGTCGTACGCGAGCTTGAAGGTGAGATCCGAGAGATCAAGATCACCGCTGGCACCCACTGTCACATGCATGAGAAATGACACAGCATCTCGGATCCAGCCATCGGCACGACGAAGGTTGATGTCATGGGTTAGGTCCTCACCACCACTAATCGCACCACCAAGTTCTCTGTCGAGCGCTTGCAATAATGAGAGGACGGGACGGGGGTGCAGAGTGATGGTGTAGATCGTGGAACCGTTTGCACCCGGAGTGGAAGAGAGAGCCAAAACTGCATCAAGAATGGATCCTTTTAGGGCCGATGAATCACTGAGAAGGGGCGTAAAATCACTCGGCAAGAGCCCGTTGTACTCGGAAACCAAAGCTTCAGATTCTGCCGCGTTCAAAGGAATCGCTAGCCACGGATCAACGCCTAGCCCACCACTCAGTTCCGTGAGCGCCTGGGCGTCCGAATCAGCGCTTGTTGACGCTTTGATATAGAGCACTTGGTCAATGACTGCCAGACGGAAGCGCATGTGATCTGTTGTTCCTGTCTCATGATGCGTGGCATCGATGAGCACGCTGCCGTGGGCAATCACGTTGATACCAACACCGCGCGCCTCTCCACGGACGGTGATTGTCGCCTTATCGGAAGTGCCAGTGTCACTCACGTTCAAGATGAACGAAAACTGATGCGTTGAGTCGTCATTCAGCTGGCGATCAATAAGCTCACTAACACTCGTGGCCGGAGCGGCCAGAGCTAGAGAGGGAACCAGAAGAGCGAGGACAACGGGGAGGGAGAGGCGGGAGAGCTGCATGAGTTGTAGCCTAGCCACGATGGCGGTGAAGCGTCAAACGGATGTCTCAGACAACAGGCACGGCGGGCTGACGGTACTGCAGTGCTTCGGCCAAGTGAGCCGGAAGAATCGCATCGCTACCGGCCAAATCGGCAATGGTGCGCGCGACCTTGATCGTCCGGTGGTAGCTGCGCGCTGAGAGCTTCAGGCGTTCAGCCGCCTGTTTGAGCAGCTGTTCGCAGGCTGGCGAAAGGGCACAGAACGTCTCGACGTGGCGGACGTTCATCTCTTTGTTCGTGAAGAGTCCTGTGCCTGCCAGACGCGCTGCCTGACGCTCGCGCGCGGCCAGGACTCGGTCACGGACCTGGGCGGTCGTCTCTGCACCGGTCGCACGTCCCTGCAGGTCGCCAATGGGCACCGGTCGCACGTCGACCGTCAGGTCGATGCGATCGAGCAGCGGCGTCGAAAGCTGGCGCTTGGCTCGGGCTCCGGTCGCTCCGGTCTGCGACGGAGGATTCATGGCGGCCACGAGGAGGAAATCGGCCGGAAACGCGACGCTGCCTTGGGCACGGGTAATTGTGATGGTGCGATCTTCCAATGGCTGACGTAGGACTTCGAGCACTTGTGGCGGGAATTCGATCACCTCATCAAGGAAAAGGACGCCACGGTGCGCCAAGCTGATCTCGCCCGGACCGGGCACTTGGCCGCCACCAACGATGGAGACGCCACTGGCGGTGTGGTGGACGACACGGAACGGTCGGTCAGTGAGGAGTGGTCGGTCGGATGGGAGAAGATTGGCGACGGAGTAGATGCGCGTGACTTCGATGGATTCCTCGCGCGTGAGTGGCGGCAAGATGCCGCGTAGGGCCCGGGCGAGGAGGGTCTTGCCTGAACCTGGCGCACCGCTGAGCAGGACATTATGGCCTCCAGCAGCGGCGATCTCGAGGGCGCGTTTGGCCTGTTCCTGGCCGCGAACATCAGCGAAATCGATGCCGGTATCGGGCGCGGCGGCGCAGGCGGGTGGCACCACTGGTACAGGCGAGCGCTGTCCGGTGAGGATCTCCACCAACTCGGTGAGCGATGAGACGGCGATCACCTCGACGCCCGGGATGAGCGCGGCCTCGGGCCCGTTGGGCGCGGGGACGATCAGGCGCTTGATCCCAGCCTCGCGGCAGCCAATGGCTGCCGGCAGGACGCCACTGATGTGCCGCAATCCACCATCGAGTGCAAGCTCTCCAATGAATGCCGAGGAGGCGAGTAAGGCAGGCGACACTTCGATGAGGCCGTGCGCCATCAGGAGCCCGAGTGCAATCGGCAGGTCATAGCGCGGGCCGACTTTGCGGATGTCGGCCGGAGCCAGGTTGATCGTGACTGACCGGCCGCTCGGAATCTTGAAGCCGCTGCTGCGGATGGCCATGCGCACACGCTGTTTGCTCTCTTGGACGGCGGTATCGCCGAGCCCCACGATGACGATCTGCGACTCGCCGAGGGCGGAGCCGACTTCGACAGTAATCTGTTCGCTGGAGAGTCCGATGTTCGCGAAGGAGGCTAATTTGGTGAGCATGGGCGAAGGAAGAGGTAGTGAACGGAAGTACACCATAGATCCGGCTTCCCTGTCGAATGGAACTAGTGGACGATCGATCACCTCTATGGGAGAGTGCGGCCATGCAGACAATCTTCCGTTGGCTCCGCATGACCGACCGACCCCGCCCCTCGATGGCGGTGGGACGCGAGGGCGAACTCCTCGCCTTAAAGCTCCTGCGACTCCTTGGGTACCGCGTCCTTGGACGCAACATCCGCGTTGGCCGTGGTGAGATCGACCTGCTGGCGTTTGATCCCGGTGACCGTGTCCTCGTCTTCGTAGAAGTGAAAGCTCGCCGCGGACACGACTACGACCCGGCGATCAATCTCACCCCGCGTAAGCGCGAGGCAATGACGGAGGCGGCGCGCCTGTGGGTGGAACGGCAGAACCTGGGCGAGGTTGGTTACCGCCTAGATTTGATCTGCGTCGAAGATGGGCGCGTCACGCAGCACTTGAAGGACGTCGCCTGGAGCGAAGTTTAACCTCTCACCACCACGCCACGGTCGTGGCGTGACCCCCCTCCAGCACCGCCTTGAGTGGCCACCGATCTGCACCGACGGGACTCGCCAGCATTTCGTTATACACGGCCTTTTTCTTCTCTCCAGTGAGCAAAATAATGGCCGCCCGGGCTGCGCCGAGCACCGGCAGCGTTAGACTGAGACGATCGATGACAGGGAAACGATCCTGCTCGGTATGGATGGCTGTCAGGGGACTCTTGGCGGCGGGAGGGAGGGGCGGGAAGAGCGACGCAGTATGCCCATCGTCACCAAGACCGAGGACACAGACATCGAGCGGCTCGACGTCGAGCACTTCTTCGATCTGATGGGCGTAGTCCATGGCCGCATCATCGGGGTTGAGCTTGGTATTCGGTCCAATGAACCGGGCGGGACGAGTGGGCAAATGACGCAGGAGACGATCAATGATCATTTTCTGGTTGCTCTGCTCATCATCCACAGGCACACACCGCTCATCAACCAGGAGGATGATCACGGCCGACCAGTCGATGTCCGCAAGCGCCGCCAGACGCTCATAGACCGGGCCGGGCGTAGAGCCACCGGAAAGGGCGAGCGAGCAGCGACCCCGGGCAGCAATTGCCTTGCGGATCTGATTGGCAATCAGGCTGGCGGCCGTATCGACGAACTCCTCCTCACTCACAGTGGTGATTAGTGGGCTTTGCATGATTAACAGGCCATCCAAGAAACGCCGTGGCGCTTGATCCAGTCATTCATCTCATTCGGCCCGCAAGATCCGCCTTCATACACTGGAAGTGGTGTCTCAGGCCGGTCGAGGTGATGCTGCAGAGGATCGACGAGGCGCCAGGCGGCCTCGACTTCATCGAAGTTCAGGAACCAACGATTCACGCCGTTAATGGCTTCGAGGAGCAGAAGGCCGTGCTCCGGCAGACAGTCGCCAACACAGACCAGTGGATCAGCGAGGACAAGGGGCCGGAACGCGGGATCGCTGCCACCCAACTTGGTCTGGAGGTGGAGCTTCAAACCGGCCTCACCCTGAAGGATAACGTCGAGCTGGTTCGGTGTGTTCCCAGGCAGTCCGCCCGGAGCAGGCTGGAACTGAACGGAGATGCGCGTCTCCTTACGATCAAGGCGCTTGCCGGTCTTGATGAAGAACGGAATCCCCTGAAAGCGCTGACTACGACTGAGCAGCTTTAAGGCGATGAACGTATTCGTGCGTGAGCCCGGCGTAATGTCTGTCTCTGCTAGATACGCCTTCTGGCCGCCACCCGCACCGTACTGTGCCTGGAGAAGCACTTCCGACAGATCGCCGGCGGGCGGCAGGTAGATCTGCTCTAGGGCCTCGAAGCGGCTCTGCTGAATGGAGCCTTCGTCAGTGAGGCGCATAGTCAGTAGGGACATGACCATGAGCAGGTGACTCTGGACCATGTCACGGAGCGTGCCAGCCATGTCGAAGTAGCCAGCGCGATTGGCGATGCCGGCCGACTCGATGGCCGTCACTTCGACGTGGTGGATCAGGCCCTGATCAAAGACGCGCTCAAAGATCGGGTTACCGCTGCGCAGGTAGTAGAGATTGCGGATCGATTCTTTGCCCAGGTAGTGATCAAGTAGGTAGATCTCCGACTGAGAGAAGGATTCCGTCAGTTGGGCCTTTACCTGCTTAAAGCTCTGTATGTCATAGCCGACGGGCTTTTCGACGATGCAGCGAAATTCGCCCTGGCGGACGCCGGCGGCCGAGAGGTTTTTCAACACCGCTGGGAAAATGGCAGGTGGGATGGAGAGATAGGCCAGACGCACGGTCTCGACACCACCCTCAAGCTTCGTCAGCAGATTTGCCAGGGTGGTGAAATCCTCTGACTTGTCGTACTGACCAGCGGCGTAGTGGACATGGGCTAGGAAGGCCTTCAGCGTCTTCGCATTCACCTCAGAGAGATCTGACCGGATGGAGGCCGAGACAATCTCGTGAAACTCCTCGCGACTCATGGCGGTGCGAGCGTAGCCCACGATCGAGAAGGCCTCCGGCAACCGCTTCTTGAGGAAGAGGACGTAGAGTGCCGGATAGATCTTTAGCTTCGCCAGGTGCCCGGAGGCGCCGAAGACGATGAGCGAGAAGGGGCGAGTGGCGGTGAGCATTGACCGGAGTATAGCCCTCTCAGGGCAGTACTTCGATGGCCGTCCCCGGATAGTAGTACTGCAAGATCTTCTCGGCAGTCTGACCGTCATTCGCCTGACCTTCAGCACCGCAACCGCTCATGCCCACGCCGTGGCCGTTCAAGGACATTCCCCGACACCACGGATCGTCTTTGGGCGTGAAGACCTCGGCGTGCGGGAAGTTCGGCCAGCCGGCATCGGCGGGGGAGCGCGTGCGGCCGTCGTCACTGCTAAAGTACGGGGCTTTGATCACCTCGCCATCGATGGTCAGAACCTCTCCCGCCGTGGAGTCGACGGCTTTCACCCAGCGGGGATTCGTGGCGGCCGTGGTCACGCCGGCATAGGCTTGGAATTCGGCCGGACTGTCGCTGCCGTCGTAGGGCATACCGGCGAATTTGCGGTGGTCGGGCGAGAGGTAGAACGCCGCGTACGTGCGGGCAGCGATGGCGAAGGCACGCTGCTTTTCGTAGGGCTCGGTGTCGGGTTCTTCGCTGATGCCGTGCATGTAGTCCTCAAGTGACAGCTCATTGATGAGCACGGGCTGATCATCAATCACGCGACACTCGAGGACACCACGGTAGCGGCGATCGCCGACGCCAATTTCACCGCTGGCGCCGGGCACCAGGCGCACGACCGATCCGGAGGCCAGCACTGTCTTTCCTTGGGTCAGGGTACACTCACTACCGCTTCGCCCGACCGTCAGGAACGCGGCGCTCGTGGCGGTGGCCGATCCAACGGTCGTCCCGGCGGGCACGGTGACGCTCGGACTATCGCTGGCCGATGTCAGACGAATACGGATCGTCGGGGCGACGCTGGAAGGCAGGCTGCGCGCTGACGACCGGCTGGATGAGGAACGGGTTGAAGACGAGGAAGAGGAAGTCGGACGGGGCCGCGGGCGAGCGGACGATGAGGCGGACGACCGACTGCTCGACGAGGCGGGCACGCGGCCCGGCGGCAGCGGCATGCGCCGGCCTTCCGTCTGGAGCGTGAGCGTGACTTCACCGATTGAGACGGTGCTGGTCCCAGTCTGCATTGGGAACTGGATCTCGAATGTCACCGGCAACGTGGCGCCGGCGTTCACACGAGCGGGCAAGGTGACCGACTGGCCCAGGCGCTGACGATCGTCCCCGTTCACGAGCCAGAGGCCAATACCATCCTCAGCGCGGTAGATCTCGCCAGCGACAGCTCCGGCCTTGAGCCCGCTTGGGCCGGCGCCGTAGGTAAGCGTAATGAGCGCCTTCATACCGGGCCGGCCGGTGATGGTGGTGGAGGCAAAGGTGTAGAAGCCGGTGCGGACGCGTGGTCCCGACGAAGCGGAGGATGAACTTACAGCCGGCAAGCCGCGCTTCTGCTGGCGCTCCAGACGGCGCTGCTCGGCTTGATCCTGGTGCGACTTCGTCGAGACCTCGGGCCAAGCCGGGAAGTTGACACCGAGCGAGACGTCACCGCTCTGGATGTGCTTGCGGACCTGATCGAGCACACCGTACATCGCAAAGCCCGGGCAGTCGGTCGAAAGGAGGTCGCGGTGGCCGACGACGCGGGGCATGGCCTTGCCGTGGTAAGTCGTTGTCGTCTTCAAGTCGACGTCGTAGGTGTCGGCCAGGAGCACGAGGAGTTTTTGGAGCGCCTTCACCTGGGCCTGCGTCGGTCGTTCTTCGTCAAAGTTGCCCATGAGCGAGATGCCAATGGTGTCGACGTTGTGGCAGTACGCGTGGCCGCCCACGACGCCCTTGCCGCCGGCCTTGCCCTCGTAGACCTGGCCCTGATCATCGATGACGTAGTGGTAGCCGATGTCGCCCCAGCCACGATTGATAGCGTGATACTGGTAGAGGGCGCGCATGCGCTCGAGGCCGCTACGGCCATCGCCGCTGACGATTCCGGCGGTGTGGTGCACGACGAAGAGTTTGACGGTGGGTGAGTACTGCCAGGCCCACTTCAGCGTCTTGCCGTCGGCGTCGGTGCGCGTGGTGGACGCGACTTTGAACTCGTCGGGGTAGTTCTTCTGATCATCGATACATTCCTGTTCGCGCTTGCTCGAACCGCCGTTGTCGCCGGCGTCGGTGGTGGCTGACCCGGCCGAGGGCGAGGAATCCTTCGGCGGCGCCGATGTGAGTGTGAGCGACTCGTCCGCGCCCCACTGCGACCGCGTCATGATGAACGGGGCGGTGACAGAGCTATCGGCGCGGGTGACCCGCAGATCGGGCAAGGCATCAGAAAGTATGATGGGATGGAGCGTGGGATCGGAGCCGGCGGTGCGCACATCGATGCGCGTGACGCCTTTAGGGAACATCACGAGGTTGCTCTCGCGGAGCGACGGATCCTGCTCATTTTCGATCTGAAGTGCCTGCCAATCCGACCAGATGCCGTCCGGCTGGCGATAGCGCAGGTCGACGTGCTGGTCTTGGGTCGGGAAGGCGACGCTCACGGCATCGATCCCCTGCGGAAAATCGCGGACTGTCTCGTGGGGGAGAGCGGTCTGCAACATCGAGACGGCGGCGCACGTAAGACAGAACATCATGTGAGAGCGCAGTGTAGCAGTGACGATGACGTCCGCCCGATTTTCAGTGGATTTTTGTCAGCAGCGCCTCGTACGCTGCGACCATCGCCGCGGCGCCAAAACGCTCGCAGGCAGTCTCGCGGGCGGTGGCCGAGAGTCGCAGTCGCAACTCGTCGTCGTCGCGTAGGCGAACGACGGCCTTGCGAAGGAGGGAGATGTCCCCGGCTGGGACGATGAGGGCGTCGATGCCGTCGCGCAGTTCGCCGGCGATGCCGCACTCGTCGGTGACGATGACGGCGCGGCCGGCGGCCATAGCTTCGGCGGCCACGAGGCCGAAGGGATCATGATCGCGGGACGGCAGGACGAGGACGTCCTGACCAGCCAGGAAGAGGGCGGTATCGACGGGCGGTGATATGAGGACGATCTCACTGCTGCGGGCGCGCGCGGCGGCAATGTGATCGCGGACGAGGTCTTCGTCCCGGCCCGTGCCGACGAGCGTCAGGGCGACTTCGGGCAGACCGGCGATGGCGTCGACCAAAATGTCGACACCCTTATCGCGCGTCAGCCTGGCAATGCACGACACCTGTAGCGGACCCGTGCGGGCGGGTGGAAGGGGGATCGCCTCCAGCGGCGCCAAATCGACGCCGTTGCCGATCGTGACTGTGCGCGCCTTCGGCCAACCGAGGGCGAGGTAGCGCCGGCGACTGAGTTCCGAAACGCAGACCGTGACCGCACGACGGGCGACCTGACGTAGGCGCAGGAGCCATGGATTTCCCGTTAGCCAGCGGCCGAGGCGGTCATGTTCGATCCAGAAGACGTCCGTGCCGTGATCGGCAAACCAGTCGGTGAGCAGGAGCTTTTCACTGAGACTGAGCATGCAGACGACGTCGGGCTTGGGGAGATTAAGGAAGGCGGTCTTGATCTGTTGGCGCATGTGCGGCGCGCGCCAGAGGAAACTCACGGCCAGATCGGCGCGCACCGGCGGCGGGCCAATTTCCAGGCGCAGCGCGGCGAAACCCGCTTCGCGGAGTTTCTCCAGCAGCACGGGGCAGCTGCCCAGGAACGAGACCTCGTGGCCGCGGGCCCGCAGTCCCTCCATGAGCGAGAGGGTCTGGACCTCGGCGCCGCCGAAGGCGCTCTCGAGCGGGAAGCGTGTGAACAGAATGCGCACCGACACACGGTAGCACAGAGTCAGGCCGCCGCGTCTGTCCAGGCCGTAAGCAGATCGGCGATCTGCTTGGGTGCTTCCGGCCAGCCGGTGCAGACGATGTCGTCGGCGCCGGCAGCCCGGGCCTCGCGGGCGTTATCGGGATTGTCCGACGAACTGACAAGCGCGATCTTGGCGTGAGGAAAGGCCGCGCGCACGGCGCGGATGAGAGCCGGGCCGTTCTGCGAGGGGATGTAGTAATCAATGAGCGCTGCCGCGAGATCAGGAGAAGATGCGATGGCTGCCATAGCCGCCTCAGTTGTCGCCGCCTCGACGACAAGTCCGGACCAATGATGGGCGGCCAGGGACTTCAGCAGCAGACGTTTGTCGGCCGAATCGTCGGCAATGAGGAGCGTGGACACAGTCAGATCGTACCAGGCCAGGCGCGGGCGCGGGCGGATTTCCAGCCGTCGGCGCTTGGCCTACACTGACGATCGTCGTATGTCGCACGAGCATTCTCACGCGTCCCACACCACCAGCCGTTGGCAGGCGAGTCGGGCGCTCCTCATCGGCGCTGTCATCGTGGGCATCGTCCTGCGCATCCTCTACGTCGCCGCCACACCCTACAACGTCCGCACATCACTGACAGATACGAAGGGGCACCTGCAGTACATCCACTACCTCGCCGACCATCACACCATCCCGCCAGCGTCGCTCGGCTGGGAGACGCATCAGGCCCCGCTCTACTACGTCTTCGGCGCGGTCTGGGCCTCGCTCGGACTCTCCGACGACGCCATCACCCTGGGTCTGCAGGGACTGGCTCTTGTTTGCACCATGGCGACGGTACTGCTTGGAGCGTGGATTAGCACATTACTTTTTCCAAAACCCAACCAGGCCTGGTTGGCCGGACTCTTCACGCTCGCGATTGCTGTTTTTCCCGGACTGATTGAACTGGCTTCGCGCATCAATAACGACGTGCTCTACACCCCCTTGAGCTTCCTCTGTTTCGGGCTACTGCTGCAGTGGTGGGAAGCGCCGAGCCGCGAGCGCTGGATGGCACTCGGTTTCTGTTTGAGCGTGCTCATGCTCACCAAGACGAGCGGCGCCCTGCTCGTCACAGCCGCATTCAGCTGCCTCATTCTTCACCGCCGTATCCCCCTGCGCGAACGTGGGATCCAACTCTTGCTCGGAGGACTGATTCTCGGCGCCTGCGTTGGCTGGTATCACGGCATTCGTTTGCATCAGACGTATGGCATTGGAAACCTAAACCTACTGTCACCCGACACATCTGGACTCAATCGGAGACTCCTCGTCGGGAACCAACTCGATCATTACTTCCATTTCTCACCACTCGATACCGTACTGAAGGCCTACGTCAGCCCCTGGGACGCCACGACCGATCGCGAGTATTTATGGGAATATCTGTACCGCTCGGCGTATTTCGGCGAGTACACGTTTGGGGACGTACTCTTCCCTCTCGCCCAAGGCATTCTCATCACCGGCTACCTCGTGCTTCTACTCGCCGCCGCAGGCGCTGTCACCCTCGGGCTCAAGAAAGACCGCCGCCTCATCGTCTTTGGTGCGGTCTTCGTCCTGCAGGCCGCCGGTCTCACAGCCTACCGCTTCCTGCACCCCTTTGCCTGCAACCAGGATTTTCGTTTCATCCCGATCATCATCGCACCGCTCTTTGCTTGTGCACTTCTCGGACTGGAGCATCTTCCCGCGCGCTTGCGGCCATTGTGCGTGATGTGCCTGTGCCTCCATGCCCTGCTCTGCGCCGCCTTCATTACTGGCGTCTGGCTGCTCGGCGTCTGAGCAGCGGTCTGTGCTACGATAGGGGCCCATGTTTCGACGGATGGATCTGCTACTCCTCGGCGTCGCGGTTGGACTGACGCTCTTTGGGCTGGCGATGATCGCGAGCGTCTCGGTCTTCAAGAGCTACCAGCTCACATTGGATCTGCCAGGTGGACCGACGAACGCCTTCTACCTCTGGCGCAGCTCACTCCATGTCCTCATTAGCACCGGCGTGATGCTCGGCGTGGCCATGATCCCGTACCGTACCTGGGAGAAGTACGCTCTTCCGCTCTTCGGATTAACGGTCTTACTGCTCGTCACCGTGCTGTTCATATCCAGCGCCCGCAACGACTACGGTACGGCACGAAGTTGGCTTGTTCTTGCCGGTTTTTCCATCCAGCCGTCGGAGATTTTAAAGCTCACACTCGTCTTCTACCTGGCCGTCTGGCTGCAGAAACGCGAACAACTCATCGCCACCTTTAAGGAAGGCTTCGTGCCCTTCGTCACACTGCTCGTGTTGTCGACATTCCTCGTCGCCATCCAACCGGACCTCGGCTCCTTCCTCGTCCTCTCGTGTATCGCCGTGACGATGTTCTTCATTGCTGGCGGCAATATCGTGCATCTCTTTTCCGGCGGCGCGTTGGCAGCCCTGCTCGGACTACCAATGATCCTCCAGGAAGAATATGTGCGGAACCGTTTCAAGGCCTTCCTGTCGTTCAGCGATCCGACGCTCAGTGAGACGATCGGCTTCCAGATCAAACAGGCGCTCATCGCCATCGGCAGCGGCGGGCTCTTTGGCGTCGGCTACGGCAAGTCGGTACAAAAATTCGGCTACCTGCCCGAGGTGCAGGGCGACATGATCTTCTCGGCGATGGGCGAGGAACTCGGCTTCCTGCGTCTCCTCATCGTCATCGGTATGTACGCCGTCTTCGTCATTCGCGGCTACAAGATCGCGCGCGAAGCGCCCGATCGTTTCGGCTTCCTCGTGGCCACCGGCATCACCACCTGGGTCGCCTGTCAGTCGCTCATCAACATCAGCGTGAATTTGTCACTCTTCCCACTCACCGGCCTGACGCTGCCCTTCATCAGCTATGGTGGTTCCTCGCTCCTCACGCTCATGATCGGCGTCGGCATCCTCCTGAACATCTCGGCCCACTCCACCGAGCAGTCGCTCGCCGTGCGCCGCCCAAGACGCCAGGAACGCGGATCCTTCCTTCGCTTCTAGTCATGTCCGCCCCCCGCATCCTCCTCGTCGGCGGCGGATCGGCCGGCCACCTGGCGCCGCTCGTAGCCGTTTGGCGCGAGATCGAACGGGCCCGCCCGGATGCCAGCGTTTTCGCGCTCTGTACCGACCGCGGCGACGACAGTGAATTCTTGGAGCGCGAGGGGTTAGCCTTCACGGCCGTACCCTACCCGTGGCGCTCGTGGCTACTGCCGTGGACGCTGAGTCTCATCTTCCTCCGAGCCTGGAGCACCATCCGTGACTTCCAACCGACCGTCGTGTTTAGCAAGGGCGGACTCGTGAGCGTCCCCGTCTGTCTGGCTGCCCGCCTCCATGGCGTGCCAGTGGTCGTTCATGAGTCGGACGCGGTGATGGGACTCGGTACGTCCGTCGTCCGTTTCCTGGCGACGACCGTCTGTCTTGGCCTCACACCCAATCGTCTGCCGCCCCGCGCGATCGTGACGGGCAATCCCGTCCGTCCCGAGATCCTAAAAGGTACGCGCGAGCGGGGACTGGAACTGACGCATTTTGACGGCCAGAAGCCGATCCTCTTCGTGACGGGCGGCAGTCAGGGCGCGCAGGCCATCAACGACGCCGTCGTCACGCACCTGCCCGCACTCCTCAAGCTCGTCGACGTCATTCACCTCACCGGCAAGGGGAAGATCTGCGCCGAGGCACAGCCTGGCTACTGGCCGGCGGAAACGTCCGGCGGTGCCATGGGCGATCTCTACGCCTGCGCCACACTCGCCCTCATTCGCGGCGGCGCGGGTAGCATCAGCGAGTGCGCGGCCACAGGTGTCCCCGCCATGATCGTGCCAATCGAAGGCCTGGCCAACGATCATCAGGTGCACAACGCCGAGCGTGCTGCGGCCGCGGGTGGCTTTGTCTTAGTACGACAAAAGGAGCTCCCTGCCACGCTCGTTCCGCGCATCGCCGGTCTCCTCTCGAACCCGGCACAACTTGAGGCAATGAGTGAATCCGCCCGCAGCCTCTATCAGCCCGACGCCTCCGCCCGCATCGCGGCAGCGATTTTGGCGGCGAGCAACGCGTGATTGACGCTCCATGAAGAGGAAAAATTGTGCTCAAGACGCTTGCCAGGAGGCCTGCTTCAGCCGTAGCGTGGGGCCCTATGGTGAAATTCCTCCTTCCGCTCTTCGCGTTGGCCTTGCTCCTCATGGGTTGCACGCCCACGACGACCACGACCGATTCCTACGGCACGGGTGCCGCCCTCTCCTCCGCTAAGACCTCCGCCCCCTCTCCTTCCTCTATGGCCGCCAAGCCCTCCGACCACAAGATTCCCGCCTTCGACGGCAAGCTCCTGACCGGCAAGCACACTGTCACGCTCAAGACCTCCAAGGGCAATATTGTCCTTGAGCTTGATGCCGACATCGCCCCGAAGACCGTCACGAACTTCGTGACACTCGCCGAGAGCGGATTTTACGACAACCTGATCTTCCACCGCGTTATCCCCGGCTTCATGATCCAGGGCGGCGACCCGACGGGCACCGGCCGCGGCGGCGAGAGCATCTTCGGACCGACGTTCGAGGATGAGATCAACGAAGACTCGCCCCTCTACATGTCCGGTTACCTGACGGGAGTCGTGGCCATGGCCAACCGCGGACCGAACACGAACGGCAGCCAGTTCTTCATCATGGACGACAGCAAGGGCCTGGCTCCGGCCTACACGATCTTCGGTCATGTCACCTCCGGCCAGGACGTCGTGCACGCCATCGCCACCGTCGACCGCGACGGCAACGACCGCCCGCTGAAGCCCGTGACGTTCTCGGCCGAAGTGACGACGAAGCTCTGAGCCCGTCGCTCGCAAAAGCGCTGCTCGGTGTCTGATCTTCCTGCTATTCTGACTTTGTCATGCGCACACGCTACGCACCGTCTCCCACCGGCTTCCTGCACGTCGGCAGTTTGCGGACGGCGCTGTATAACGAACTCCTCTCACGCCAGTCCGGCGGCCCCTTCATCCTGCGCGTCGAGGACACCGACCAGGAGCGTGAAGTGCCGGGTGCCGTCGATGATTTCCTGAATTCGTTCGCCTGGGCCGGTGTGACGATCGACGAGGGCGTGATGCGCGAGGGCGGTGCGGTAGTGGAGAAGGGCCCCTACGGCCCCTACACGCAGTCCAAGCGCACCGAGATCTACCGTCAGTACTGCGACGAGCTCCTGGAGAAGGGTCACGCGTACCGCTGCTTCTGCACCAAGGAGCGTCTCGACGAGATGCGCAAGAAACAGGAAGAGCGCAAGCAGGCGCCGATGTACGACCGCCACTGCGCCGATCTCGATCCGGCGGAGGCCGCCAAGCGCGCTGCGGCCGGTGAAGCCCACGTCGTCCGCCTGAAGGTGCCGCACGAGCGCACGTTCGAGTTCACGGACGCCGTGCGCGGCCTCGTATCGTTCAAGGGGCACACGATCGACGATCAAGTGCTCATGAAGAGCGACGGCTTCCCGACGTACCACCTGGCCAACGTCATCGACGATCACCTGATGAAGATCGATCTCGTCATGCGTGGCGAGGAGTGGCTGAGCTCCACCCCGAAGCACATCATCCTCTATGAGGCGTTCGGCTGGGCCGTGCCGCAGTTCGCGCACCTGCCGCTACTGCTCAACAAAGATAAGACGAAGCTCAGTAAGCGCCAGAATTCCGTGTCGGTGCAGGAGTATATCGCCAAAGGCTACCTGCCTGAGGCGATGATCAATTTCCTCGCCCTACTTGGCTGGAATCCAGGCACGACGCAGGACGTCTTCACGAAGCAAGAACTCATTGATCAATTCTCGCTGGAGCGCGTCCAGAAGGCGGGTGCGATCTTCGACCTGCAGAAGCTCGATTGGTTGCAGGGCCAGTGGATGCGCAAGCTCCCGCTCGACGAGTTTGAGCGCCGCTGCCGCGAGGCGGCCAAGACCGAACTGCCGGAGACAGAAGCCGATCCGTCGCTCGCCGCTAAGATCGCCCTCATCCACGAACGCGTGACATTCTTCCACGAGGCGGCGGCGATGCTGCAACCGTTCTACCGCGAGCCCGAAAACGTCACGGTGGAGCTGCTCGCCAACCCCAAGCAGAAGGTGACGCCCGAGCTCCTACCCGAGATTCTGCAAACCCTGCTTGAGACGCTCGAGGCCATCACGGACGCCGACTGGCACGACCAGAAACTCCTCGAAGTCCTGCGCGCGGCCGGCGAGGCCAAGGGCTGGAAGCTCGGCCAGATCCTCTGGCCGCTCCGCGCCGCCGTGACCGGCCAACCCTTCAGCCCCGGAGCGACGGAAATGGCCGGCGTCCTAGGGAAAACAACGACAATTCGCCGCTTGAAGAAGGTCCAGGAGAGTATTTGACAAATACATATTTTAGCTTAATATCAAAGTGTCCGTGCGAAACGGATGCTCGGCCGTAGCGCCAGAGCGGAAGCACCGATCGTTTACATGCAGCAGATTGGAGTCAGTCGTGAGCAGTCAGACGCAGTCTGAACCGCTGGTCACAGGCGCCATCACTGATGGCCCCGACGTCTGGATGCTGGCCGCCGCGTTGTTCGGCGGGTCCCGCACCACGTTCACCGTCAACGGGGAGAAGATCGAGGTCTCCATCACCTACGCCATGATGGAGGGCGGATCGCGAACGAAGTGGTTCGTCAACGGCCACACCGTTTCGGGTGGTCGTAGCAGGATGTTCCGGGTGTACTACAACACCACCACCCGAAAGGGGAAGGACATCGCTGGCCTCCGCCAGCCCCCCCAGTCGTCCTGAGACATCGCTGCTGAAAAGTAAGCCCGCCCGCTGCCACATCCGTGGCAGCGGGCTTTCTTTGTGTCTACCCCCGAGAGGAGCGTGGTACAATCCGGCCATGGACTCCTCCCAAAATGGCATCAGCGACCTTGAAGTCCCACTCAAGAGCGATCCCGTCCGCGCCATCGTCGAAGGTAAGACCGCGGTCTCGTTCCAGTCGCTCGTTGGACTCGTGCTACAGCGCAAAGTGCTGAGCCTCTTCAAGCAATGGGGCAAGGAACCGGTCATCCTCTCGAGCGAACTGCTCACCGCCATCGCCGCCACACCTCAAGACAACGCCGACAACCGTCAGAAGCTCGTCCTTGTCACGATCGGCTGTGGCATTGTCCTCGGCATCTTCGCCACGTGCCTCGTCGAACTCTTCCTCGTCTTCCTCAAGGTGCCGCTCGGCATCCGCGAGCTCGGCATCGTCACCGGCAGCATTGCTGGCATCGCGGTGGTGGTGTGGATCCTCATGCAATTCCAGGGCCGCAGTTCCGCCGAACAGGTGACAGAAGCGATGGAGAAGGTTGCCGGCTTCCTCAAATAACGCATGGAGATCCAGCCCCTCGTCCCCATCGGCCCCAAGACAACGATGCGCATCGGCGGCCAAGCGCGCGCCTATGGTGATATCCTAACGAAGCAGGACGTCGAGCAAGCTGTCGCGTACGCCGCGGAACACCAGCTCCCACTCATCATTCTGGGTGGGGGATCGAACACCGTCTTCGCCGATGGCGTCATCGAGGCACTCGTCTGCCGCATCAAAGCCGATCAGATCACGGTGAACGGTAACCACGTGACGGCCCAAGCCGGCACGATCCTCGCCACGCTCATCAACCAACTCACTGACTACGACCTGGACCTCTCCGCCCTCACGGGGATTCCCGGCACGATCGGCGGTGCCATCATCGGCAACGCCGGCCAGGGCTTCGGAGGCCGCTGGATCGACAGTTACCTGCGCAGTGTGACGGTCTTCATGGATGGCCGCTGGCAAATCCTCTCGCCCATCGCCTGCCGCTTCCGCTACCGCGAAAGTGCCTTCAAAGAAGTGCCCGGACCAGTCGTGGTGTGGGAGGTGACATTGGAAGTTCCCAGTCGCGAGGCGCCGGCAGTGAAGAAGGAAATCGATGAGCTGCTCCAACGTCGCATCGACACACAACCCCACCAAAAAACCGCCGGCTCGGCCTTCAAGTCACTGCCCGACGGCACGCCGGCTTGGAAGCTCATCGAAGCGGCCGGTCTGCGCGGCACGAAGGTAGGCGACATTGAGATCAGCGAGAAGCACTGCAACTTCCTGCTCAACGTGGGCAAAGCGACGTTCGACGACATTTTGAAGGTGACCGCGCTCATCCGCGAGAAAGTGCCCCGCATCGAAGGCATTGAGATGCGCCTCTACGGCAACGACGGACAGATCGTCCACTAACCCCCCCACCTGCATGATCAGCCGCGTTCGTAGCTACCTGGCAACGGACAAGGTCGACTTCCTGCTGGAGATCCTCGAAGACCGCCTGTCTGATTTCCACGTAGAACCGGATTACCAGTGGCACTGTGTGCGCATCATCATCAAAGGCGTTACGGACGAGACCGTAGAGCACGTGCGCCGCGTCCTGGAAGAATTTGGCCTGCCGGCCCACGTCGAATAGGCCCCCCGCTGCACGGGAGGCCTATGGACCTTAATTCAGAACGGAAGATCTTCGACTTTAATGTCCGATTTGTAGTCGATCTCGGGAATGCCCGCGGCGCCGGCGCCGACCGCCATGGCCGACGGGGTGGCGTCGCGACCGGGGGCCTCTTCGCCGAACGGACTGTCACCCGTGGCTCCGGCCCGGACGGCCTCAAGGGCGGTCGGACTCTTGATGCCGAGAAGTGAGACACTGTCGGCCACGACCTCTGTGGCATAACGCTTCTGGCCCGCCTGGGTCTCGAAACTGCGCGTCTGCACACGACCAGTGACAAAGACTCGATTGCCCTTGTGAATGGCGCGCTGGACCTCTTCGGCGAGGTCACCCCAGACGACGACGTTGTGAAACTCACTGCGTTCCTTCGCCTCGCCGCTGGCCTTGTCCTTCCAACGATCATTGGTAGCCACACCGAGCGTCAGGACTTTCTGACCACTGGTGGTCGTGCGCATCTCCGGGTCGCGTGTGACGTTACCGATAAGATCGGCGCGGTTGAGACAGCTGCGCACCTGATGGACGCCTTCCGGCGCAGCAATCTGGCCGTCCTTGGGGTCGAGAATGATGAGATCGAGTGCGACGACCTTGGTCTTGCTGCGCTTCTCTTTCGTCTTCTCATCCTCCCAACTGTCGGTCTGCAGGCGACCGGAGATGAAGAGTTGAGAGCCAGCCTTCACGAACTGGCCGGCGACGGTGGCCATGGGACCCCAGACCGTCACAGTGTGGAAACTCTTACCCTCCAACAGCTGTCCGGAATCGGATTTGAAGCTGTAAGGAACGACCAAATTGAGATCCGTCACAGACGTGCCGCCGGGAGTCTGGCGGATGTCGACGGGCTGCGTCTGGTAGCCGATGATGTTGATCCGATTCAGCGAGAACATGCCACGAGGGGGGAAGAAATAGAGGAGGCCACGGCAGCGAGCGGTGGTGTATGCACTAGGTGTACACTCGGACACCATGTCGTGCAACTCTGAGTGATTGCAGATTATCTGAAAAATGTCCTGCATGTACTGAGATATCCCGAGTGACGAGCCTGTCAACAAAAAGGACGGCGAGCGCTTTGGGATGCGGCGAATTGCGCGGCACAATGTCTTCCTGAGATGTGATGATGAGCATTCGCCCTCCTTCCGCCCGGCTTCTCCTCCCCGCCGCGTTGGTGACGACGCTCCTGCTGGCCAATGCGGCAGCGGCGAGTTCGCCCTTCACCCTGCCTGCGGAGGAGCCTCAGGATCTGACGGAGTTGCGCGATCAGATCAGTCAGATCGACGGTGCCCAGACTGCCGCGGCCTGTGGCGGACTAATTGCCGACGAGAGTGTGGGTGAGACATTGGGCGACGGCGGCGTCGCGGAGGTGACCGGCGCGCCGGGACGCACCGGCAAACCGCTGGCCGACATTCCCAGCGGACTCGGAGTGAAGGAAGAGGCTGGCGGACAGCTCGACGATGGGTTTCAATTTCCCGATACCACGACCGGCTTCTCAACACGTTGCGAACCGGGCACGCCTAAACTACGCAAATTCGTCTTCGACTACGAACGCTTGTCACACGTCCGCTACCCACTGATCGACGCGCCAGATTTTGGGGATCCGCCCTGTCTGACAACGCCCGGCGACTGTGAGGATTTCTGCAAGGCGTTGAACGACTACACCTATGCCGACTGCGCCGTTCTGAAAGGCGACACGGATCGTGGCATCGGTTGTGCTCTATGGTGTGAAAAGGAAGTCTGCACAGACGATTGGGTGGGGGGATCAGAATCATGCAATGAATCGTTGTCGGCCCTGACGAATGGGGCCCTGCCAGATTCTCCCGAAGTTCCACCACTGCGCACGTACAAGGGCCGTGAACTTTGGCAGGATGAGAACGGCCAGTTCGTCTGGCACTTCAGCAACAAGGAACCGGCTCTCGATGAGGAGGGCAATCCCGTGACGTTCTATAACACTGAGGAGGTCCAAGAGGACATCGTTGTGACGCCGCCGGAGCCGGTCCAGTATCCCAACTGCGTGCCGTGTACGGGCGGCGAGTGCCGCTGCTCGCTCCAGCCTGTCCTCCCACCAGAGAAGAATCCTGAGTGCCTTCTAGTGTTGCCTGACGTCGATGTTGGTGCACAGGATCTGCAGAATTTAAACAGTGAAGACGCCCAGTTGTGGACCGGCTGTCGGAACGTCAACACCGATATTGTCAGGAACGACAGTCGGTCGTTCGACGGCGAGGACGTCACAACGGTCAACGATTGTATCGCCGGCGAATCAATGCCAAGCGGCACACTGCGCCCCGGCGTCTACGCGTCGTTCTTCCGCCAGTACGCCGCTGCCGTGCGACGACGCGCTTTCACGCAAGTCGTCCCGACCGACCAGGCCGAGAAGACGGCTGATATTGCTTGCTACGGCTTCTACGACGAATTCAATCCTCTCGACCGACGGACGAAGATGACAGAAAGGGGCGCTCAGGGGCCACTCGACGAGCCAGCCGACATCGGGGGGCCTTCGCCAGAAAATGATGACCGTCACGCCCAGGACGCACGCTGCGTGATCAACTTGAATACGGAAGACTTCCCCCAGACGCAACGTGGAAAAGGCTTCTTACCCGTCTCGCCCGACGCCGAGAGCTTTACGCCATCAGCCCGGTCGCCGGTCGGCATCTCGCCTTGGTACCAAGAATTGGCCGGAGCATTCTCGATGCTCCACACTACTGGCGTCAGCGATGATCCTGATCCACTCACCGACGCGGTCTTAGGCCTACGCGACACCGACACCGCCAAGCTCCAAGCGCTTCCCGCGACCCACCGCGCCACGCTGCCTGACTTCGATGAATCTGCGGCCAGGCGGACGATCACCGGCTGGTGGGCGCAGATGAACTCCGTCCTAGCCGAAGCCTTGAGCCCACCACGTCTGACCCTACTTCTGCCCTCACTCCAGAACGCCACGATCAGCAGCACCGACCCGCTCTTCGACGACGCCATTCCGCCGCACGTCCCCATGACCGACCCAACCGCGCCCTTTGAGGTGCAGCTGGGAGTGGGCGAGGACTTGGTCGGACGAGTGGCGGAATTTCTGACGCGAAACACCGTCTTGCATGTCGTGCAGGAGCCAGTGCCCGTCCTCGTGCCGGCGGCGACCATGGACGACCTCCATGCCCTCTCACAGAGTTGGTGCAACTACATTCTGCAAAAGCCCCAATCAGCGAAGGGTTGTGACCGGTCGGCCGTTGCGCAGAGCTTCCCGAAAGTGGCCACTTTCATGGACAAGCTTGATGACTACGCCGACCGCATTGAGGCCGTGACGTCGCTGCGTGCACAGCTGGATAAGACCCTCGCTAATCTCCTCCAGAGCCAGCAAGACAGTTTGCAAGTGATCGCCGACTGGAAGACGGAGGCGACAGCCGTACTGGCCGACTACCTCGCGGCGGCTGAGCGTCTGAGAGGACTGCGCGAGCGCTGGCAGGCGATCACCCGTGATTACTCGCAGATCGGCCAGATCGTGAATATGCCCTGGTGCATGAATCAGCGCTTCACTCTGCCGATCTACTGGCTACTTGATCCCTGGCTCCCCAGTCGTGCGCAGGACGGTGCCATCACCCGTCAGCACCTCCCGCTGCCATTCTTCGCCAGCCGGCAGGCAGACCTCGTCTTGAACTTCTCCCTCCTGCACATCGACCGCGGCGACATTCGCGTCCCCGTTCTGCGACCGATCCAGGTGACCATCGATCTCAACCGCCTGGCCCCCCCAGGCACGGCTGAAGCCAGCGGCTCCGCCAACGACCAGGTGCCCGTGCTACCGGATCTGCCTAGCCTGGACGCCATTATCAGCGCTATGGAATCCGCGAACCAAACACTTGCCGCTGCCCAGGTGCAGAGCGAAGCGCCTCTGCCTGAGGTACCCGAACCCATCAGTGACGAACAGATCAGCGGGCTAGAGTCTTCCATCGACCAGGCCGACATCGTCGTCTCCAGCATGAACGATGCCTACACGCGCTTCTGGGAGCCGCTCTTACCCAAGTTTGCCGGCGAGCGCGAGGCGCTCTCCTGCCAGAACTGGGGCGAAGGCATCTGCCACTACAGCGAAATGGAACTCCTCGAGACGCTCATGCGCATGATGTCGCGCGTGGCCGTCTACCTACAGGAAGATTTAGCCGTCCTCCATCCCTTCGGCCGCGTTGTCTCGACGTCGTGTACACCAGATCAAGGCGGTTGCCTGCCGCTGGCACCGGTCCTGACGACAGCCCCCGAAGGTTGGCAGGTGAAGACGCCGAGCAACGAATCGGGAGACTTCGACACCGTGCGCCGGGACGTGCGTACTACGACCCTGCCCGAAAAGGTCGACGATCTGAATGTAAGGAATCTGACCGTCATCCCCTGGAGTTACAGTGGCCCTGATCTCCTGCCGGGACTCGCCCTGCCGGATGAGACGATGATCCGGCCCGAATCCGCTTCCTCTTCGTCTGCCTCATGACCGTTTGCTTTCCGCATCGGCTTGCCCAGAGCGTCGCACTCTTCCTGACGTTGACCGTCCTCGCGCCCGCGCCAGCTATCGCCGCTTCTTCTGCTAGCTCCGACCCGCTCACCCTCTGTATTCAACAGAGTTTCAAATCGCTGGCGAAACAAGAGCGTCTCTACCGCGTCACCCTACTCGGACGAAACGACGCCGCAACCGTCGCGCAGGGGACTGTTTGGTACGACGACCAGACCGGCGACGCCTGGATCAAAGACGACGATGACACCTGGCACACGATTCCGACCACCACGCCCACCCGCAGCGACAGCGACATGAACGCTGCGGTGGAGAAGGATCCGAATTGGAACGACCCCCTACGCCGCGGCATCCTCAGCACGCGCACGACACTCACGTCCACCATCCTCCCGCCGCTCACCCAGGCCTTCCGAGCGCTGCAGTGCCGACTCGAAACCGTCTGTCGCTTGACCACGGGTGCGACCGTCTCAGCCGAAGACAGTGCGACAGCAACCGTGGACGGCTGCCTGCCGCCAAGCGATCTTGGCCTGCAATCGATCACGCAGTGCAACTTCACCGGCGAAACCGCCGCCCGCGACAGCATCGAAGCCTCGGACTACTGCCGCCAAGCGGCCGACGGCATCCTGGCACACGAGGCAGAAGCCCTAAAGTTACTCGTCGCCTACGACGCCGCCACGCGCACCATCTTGCAGTATGCCGGCATCTTCGGCTCGCTCGTCGAATTCTTCCGTCTGCCAGTCCTACGTCCGCTCATCGATCTCATGAATCTCGTCTCCGACCTTACTCGCGCCCCGTGTTTCCTCAGCGCCTGTGCTCCATAAGCTCACGCCACGAACGGCTTTCACAGCACTCCTTGGCCTCGGTCTAGGACTCGTGCTTGCGGGCTGCACTGTCCGCTACGACGTCACGGACGGCAGCGTCGTCCGTGGCCAGCAGCTCTCGCCCTGCAGCATCGAAGGCACGCCCTTCGCCTCACTGCCGTTCGACGAGTGGGCGGATACCTACCACCAGACGGTCAGTACGGTGGTGGAGGAATTCTTCGGCCAACAAGAGAGCGCGGAGGTCATTGATTGCACCACAATCAACCAGGGTGATGGCAGCCCCGTGGCCGTCGCCGGTTCGGCACTGGAGACGCTGGCGCGCACACTTGCTCCGTGGGCCGACGGTCAGACACCTGTGACACGGCTTATGACGGGCGATGTACTACGTACGTACCTGGACGCGTATCTCTGCAGTCTGCATGAGCAGTACTTCACTCTGGCGTTGAGCGCTCAACCAAGCAGCAGCGAAGCCGCCAGCACGTCAAAGTCCCAAAACAGTTCATTGGAAACAATCGACCTAGGAGACTTCGCCGACTGGGTCCAAGAGGATCGCACGCTCATCGAGCGCGAATTGAAGACGGCCGGGCCAGCGATGGAACGAACCCTCACGCTCATGTCCGCCGACGAACGGACGATTGGTTTAAAGACAATCCTCAAGTGCCTTCTTCGTTCCTCCACTGACCTCCGCAACGCCTTCGGCCTGCTCTCGGAAGCCTCGGCCTGCGTCGGGCGCATCTGGGATACAACCGCCATCCTCCGCGACGAAGCCGCCTCCCTGCCCAGCGAGAACGAATGACGTTCCACCCCGCCGCCACCGGCCGACGCCTGGTCGTGAGCGCCGTACTCGCGGGGCTGTGCAGTGCTGGACCCGCTCTAGCGGCTAGCTCTACCCCCTCGGTGGGCGGCACCTATGGCCAGATCCTCACGAACATCCAACATGAATTGGGGCAGGAATCAGCCGAGGACACCGTCATGACGTACGTGGCCGCTGTCCTCACTCAGAGCGGCGAGCAGATTACCGCGACGCAGGTGGAACAGTCGCTCAACCGCGCACCCGATGTCGTCTGTGAGCAGGACACCGGCTCGCTGCCGAAAGACCGCTCGACGTGTATTGAGCTCATCGACCGCGCCCAGGCGCTCGTCGCGCGTGAAGAACAGGCCCGTCGCCTCGGACGCGACCTGCAGGCTATCGCCTCGAGCGCCGAACTGGCGACCGACGCGTATCCGGGCATGGGTACGGAAAGCCTGAAGGTGAGCGAGGCCCTGCGCACCATCTGGGGGCTAACGAGCAGCGGCGAGACGCTCGACATTCACACCTGGCCGACCGATAACGATACGATCAAAAATGACCTTAACCAAATCGCTTCCGCCTTCGGATCGCTCTCGACGGAGGAACAAGCCGGCGCTCTCTGGCAGATGCTCTACGGCGTACGCTTCGCCCGAAACGAACGCGGCGGACTGAATCCGAGCGATTCAGAGTCCAACCCTGTGAACGGTGCCAACACCGAACGCCGCTTCCTCTGGAAATCCTACACCGCGCTCGGCGACGCCTTGGAGCAGCTCCAGACCGATCTCCTCGCCACGGTCCCGGACGCGAGCGAGAGTGTGGATGCTGGGCATACCATTCTCTTCCCCACACACGTTGCAGGAGGCGGTGATCAAACACTCGTCGTCTGGGTGACGAATGAGGATGTCGGTCTGCGCGCCCAGATTCCGCTCGAACCACCGCTGCCAGCGCTGCTTGACGGCTCGACCGCGATCCCAGGTGGTACCTGGCCGCCCGCCCCTCCTGGCCCCACCGTTGCCCCTCTCGAACCATCCAACGAGGATGACAGCCGAGGTCTCTGCCTCGATCCCATCGCCAAGCGCGGGCATCTTTGCCGGGCGCCGGGCGGAGAGGAATCACCCTGCACCGAACCGATTACCGACGCGCCGGACGGGATTGTCCTGGCCTCGTGTATTGGTCAGAGCTCTAGTAGCGAGACTGCCGCTGGCCCCGGCATGTGTGACACGATCGAATGGCGCAAAGGCGGCTTCGACCAAGATCACCAGTGCCAGCCCGAGCTCACCTGCGCTGATGTCTGTGACGATGTGTCTGGATCGCCGAATGCCAGCACTCAATTCCACGTGTACAAGAAGGTCGATACTGAAGACGGCGTCGCTGTGGCCCGCGCCTGCGTGAAGAACGGCGCCAAGCTGCTGCCCGCCTATCTCCTGATCGAGGCAGCGAGCGGATTGAGGCTCACCTGCGAAGAAACGAATAACAGCGAACCGAGCGAGTCGCTCCCTCCCGCAGAACAAGGCATCCTTTGTTGCGACCAAATCGGTCAGAGGGCAATGGCGATGTGTCAGGCAATGGAGGAAGACGGGGTCTTCATGGACGCGGCGGGCAATCGCCTCGAATCGAGTACGTTCGAACCCTTCACAGTCGCCAGCTGTGCCACGGCTTTCGCCAATGATGAGTGTCAGAATATGTGCGGTCTCGTGCCCGAAGGGTATCTCGATGAAGTCATTGCGCTGGCTAATCAAAACCCGGCGGGCCTGCCGGCATCCTGCGAAGACGCCCTCACGACCGACCGAGTCCAGAAGCTTATCAACGAAGCTGATGGCATCGACCAACCCTGTGATCCCGAGCGCATTACGGAAATGGACAACACCATCCTCGCCAACGCCTGCTTCGCTGGACGCTGCCTAGAAGACACCCTCAAGCTGCACCAAGTGACGCCACGCTCCGGCCCGCTCACGGCCGTCGACAATCCCAATCCCTGGCTGACCGACGAGCATGAGCGTACCCGCACCGAGGGTCCGCACGATCTGGCCGCTGAGAGCGGCAGCGCGGTGCTGCCCGCCTACGCACCGGCCCGGATCGTCGGGGACTTCGACCGCGCCTTCTGCCAATTGAACGGTCTCCCGCCGTTGACGCCCGCCGCCCTCTGCGCGGTCGATCCGCTGCGGCGCATCAACCTACCGCTGGTGAATCCCTTCGAGCAACAGAGCACGCTCGATCAACAGCGTGGCGAACTGGCCGCCGACCAGCAGGCCTTCCTCCAAACGGGCCTACCGGCCGGCGTCCGCCTCGGTGACGATATGTTCGTCGACATGATCCGTACGCCCATCGCCTCGCTCACGCAGTCGCTCAGTACGGTCACGGACATGCTGCAGGAACTGAGCCAGGCGGAGTTCCCGAAGGATCTCTGCCCGCTCACGCCCGACGAAGCGGCCGGCACATCGTCATCTGGGATTGGCTCTGAAAGCTCGTCGCTCGCCCCATGATCGCCCCACGCACCACCGCCGGCCTCCTCCTCGCCACGCTGCTCGCTGCGCCGCTGTCCGCGCAGGCCTCAACGCTCTGTGACGATCTCGATGGAGTGACTGCCGTCTCGCCGTATGTGCAGCAGGTTCTCGACCGCGCCCGCAGCGGCCTCTCTTACGCACAGAGCGCTCCTCAAGACGAAGCTGATGATCCCAGCGGCTACTGGCTTTCGCTCGCCACCGAGGCGGGCGCCACAGTGCTGACGGGCGTCGACACGCAGCGTCGCATCACGACTGCCGTCCAAGATCTCACCGAAATTTCATCGTGCCTGCGCTTCGATCAGATGCTGCTCTCATGCGAGATCGAGAAGGTCCGCTCGGCGCTGAACGACGAATTGAGTCTGACGAAGACACCGAATCCCAACTCCACGACCGTGTTTGAGTTGCAGGAATTACTGCTCTTCCTCTTCGACCGTGACCGTCACCTGCGAGCGGGCGCTCTGGATCCCTGGTACGCCGATCCGGACTGGGGCCGAACGTACTCGTTCGACTCACCTCAGCCCGGCTTCTGTTGCCGCTCCAATGAGGATGGACTCAGTTGTGAGGCCGATGATTTCGTGAAGTGCGACCCAGGAGATTTTTGGAAGACCAGTGATGACTGTGAACAGAGCTGCGGTATCACCGCCTTCCCCAAAACTGACCCCCGTGTCTGCCCCTACGACTCGGATTACTCGGCGGTCATGGAAGGTGGCTACGGCTGTGACTTAAGCGTTCTCAGTGCTCACCTAGCGGGCACGGGCATGTCGGATGAAAGGAATGCCCTGCAGCAACTCTCGGACGCCGTCGATCGCCTCCGTCAGCAGGCGGCCTTGGACGGCGGGGTGACGGCCAGTAGCGCTTCCAGTCACGCCCAAGCACTGACGGGCTGTGCCTCGACCTTCGGACATTGCAGCGATGATGCCGCAACGACGTGTAAGACTGACAGCGACTGCATCGATGGCGGTAGCTGCGTCTACCAACAAGGCAGCTGCCTGAATAACCCCACCCGATCCTGCACGCTCGACAGCGACTGCACGAACGCCAGTGGTGCCTCATCCTCGGAGGGGCAGGCATCCGTCTGTCTTCTGCCTCCCACATCACCGCCCCCCACGGTGATCCGGCGTGGACCCTTCAGCCTGAATCCTGACCAGCTGCGGCTCCTGGCGCGCTACATGAGCTGGAATACGCGCGTTGGCGCCAATCGCCCCTTCGGCGCAGCCGTCACCGACCCACGCGAAGAGGACGCTTCTTCCAGCGCCTTCGTAGACCCGGTGGATTATCTCTTAAACCAGGGCGCCCGCGCGTACTTCCGGACCGTCGGCGCGGACCTTGGCGCCCTGCAGGCCCGCCTCGAACCGCTCGTCGAGCCGTCGGACCGCCTGTCCACACTCCTCTTACCACTCAGAAGTGTGGTCGCAACTTTCAGTACCCTCGCCTCTCAACCAGAGGGACTTCGAAAACTCGACCGTGAGTTCTCGTACTACCTGCGCCGTAGCTGTCTTGGCGACGCCTGCGAGACCGACCTGGAACGGACGTGGTCCATCGCAAACGCTCAAGCCTGCTTCCCGTACGCCGATGGAACCTATCTGAACGACGCCTGCCAGGCCGGGGATTCCATTGCCCAGCAGTGCGCCTCGGCGGCCGGAATCGACATCGAAGTACCGGAATGTTCGTCATCTTCCGTATCCCGGTAGGCCCCGAGCCGGGGTACAATGACGACGATGAAACCCGAGGACTTCGTCCACCTCCACTGTCACACGACGTACTCGCTCCTCGAGGCCCTGCCGGCCCCGGAGGAAGTGGTGGCGCGGGCCAAGGCGCTGGGACAGACGGCCGTCGGTATCGCCGATAAGGGCTACCTCTACGGCCTGATCGAGTTCTACCAGGACGCGAAGAAGCAGGGGCTCAAACCCATCCTCGGCGTGGAAGTCTTTCAGGCCGCACGCACGCGCTTTGATAAAGAGAGCGGCACCGACACCCGCAGTGCCCCGCTCGTGCTGATCGCCGCTACCCAGGAGGGCTACCAGAACCTCCTCGAACTCTGCACGCTCGCCGCACTTGAAGGCATGTACTACAAGCCGCGCGTCGACGCAGAGTTATTGAAGAAATTCGGCAAGGGCTTGATCTGCCTGACGGGCCAACTCTCGGGCCTCATCCCGCAGGCGGCGCTACAGGAAGATGGCGAACGCGTGAAGCAGCTGACAGAGGAGCTTTGGGGCTACTTCGGCAAGGAGAATGTTTACTACGAGCTCCAAGATCTGCCGGGCTTGAACGGCCAGGCCGAGGCGAATCAGCAGCTCATCCGCTTTGGCAAGGAGCTCGGTGTCCCCGTAGTAGCCACGTGTGGCAGTTACTACTGCGAGACGACTGACGCCGAGGCCCACGACGTTCTCCTCTGCATTCAAAAGAGCGCACTTGTGGAAGATCCGGGACGCTTCTCGATGCGCGACAGCGACTACTCCATGCGCCCGTTCGAGGAGCTGGAGAAAGCCTTCGCTCACATTCCCGAGGCGCTCGAGAACACGCGCGTCATCGCCGACCGCTGCAGCGTCGACTTTGAATTCGGCAAGAACCAGATCCCGCACTTCCCGACGAGCAACGGACGCAGCGAGGACGAAGAGCTGGAATTCCTCGCCCGCGAAGGCTTCAAGCGCCGCTATCCGAAGACCAGCCCGGAGCTCGATAAGCGTCTGGAATACGAGCTCTCGGTCATCCGCCAGGTGAAGTTCTCGGGGTACTTCCTCATCGTCGCCGACTTCGTGAACGAGGCTCGGCGCCGGGGGATCATGGTCGGTCCGGGCCGCGGCTCGGCCGCCGGTTCGATGGTCAGTTACTGCCTCGGCATCACGAACCTTGATCCCATTCCGCAGGGACTGCTCTTCGAGCGCTTCCTGAATCCGGAACGCATCTCGATGCCGGATATCGATCTCGACTTCGCCGACGACCGGCGCGACGAGGTGCTGGAGTACGTGCGCGAGAAGTACGGCCGCGACCGCGTGGTGCAGATCTGTACCTTCGGAACGCTGGCCGCCCGCGCCGCCGTCAAGGACGTCGGCCGCGCCTACGGCGTGTCGTTCCTGGAAATGAACGCGCTCGCCAAGCTCGTGCCCGAGAAGCCGGGCACAACGCTCGACGAAGCCCTGGCCACATCCGAGCTGAAGACGGCCTACGACACGAACGACGCCTACAAGAAGATCATCGACATCGCGCTGAAGCTCGAGGGCAAGGCCCGCCACGTCTCGGTGCACGCCTGTGGCGTCATCATCACGCCCAAGCCCGCCATCGAGTACACCGCCGTACAGAAGGCACCGAAGGACGATAAGACGATCATCACGCAGTACTCAGCCAAACCGCTGGAGTCCCTGGGACTCTTGAAGATGGACTTCCTCGGCCTGATGAACCTCACGGTCATCCAGACGACGCTCAAAATCATCGAGCGCACGCGCGGGCAGAAGATCGAGATCGATACCATCCCGACCGACGACAAAGCGGCCTTCAACCTCCTGAAGGCGGGCACGACCACCGGCGTCTTCCAGTTGGAATCCGCGGGCATGCGCCGCTACTTGAAACAGCTCAAGCCGACGCGCTTCGAGGACATCATGGCAATGTGCGCCCTCTACCGTCCGGGTCCGATGGAATCGATCCCGACGTACATTAAGGGGAAGAACGACCCCAAGTCCGTGACGTACGAAGTGCCCGAGCTGGAGCCGTTCTTAAAGGAAACGTACGGCATCATGGTCTATCAGGAGCAGGTCCAGCGCGTGGCCCAGGAGTTCGCCGGGTTCAGTCTCGGCGCGGGCTACCTGCTCATCAAGGCTGTGGCCAAGAAGATCCCCAAGCTCCTTGCCGAGCAGAAGGAGAAGTTCGTGAACGGCGCCGTCGCCATCGGCAAGAAGAAGGAGGTCGCCGAGCGTATCTTCGCGCTCATCGAGCCGTTCGCCGGCTACGGATTCAACAAATCGCACGCCGCCTGCTACGCCCGCATCGCCTATGAAACGGCGTATCTCAAGGCCAATTACTCGGCTGAGTTCATGGCGGCATTGCTCTCGAGCGACAGCCAGGATACTGACCGCGTCATGATCGAGATCGAAGAGTGCCGCACGATGGGTATCGACGTCCTGCCCCCGGATATCAACGAGTCACGCAAGCAGTTCACCGTCATCACCGCCGCCGACCGTCCTGACGCCGAGGGCCGGTGGGCGATCCGCTTCGGACTGAGCGCTGTGAAGGGTATCGGTGAGAGCTCGGTCGACCTGATCATCGCCGAGCGCGACGCGAACGGACCGTTCACGAGCCTTGAGAACCTCGCCCGTCGCGTGCCGGCCAAGGTCTTCAATAAGAAGCTCCTCGAGGCCCTCGCCAAGTCCGGCGCCATCGACCGCTTTGCGGAGCGCAACGCCGTCATCACGCACTACGACAAGATCACGAGTTACGCGAAAGACAGTGGCGCCAGTGGGGCTGCTCAAGGCGATCTCTTCGGCGCGGCTGGGCTGGTGGAAGAGGCGCGCATCGATCTGCCCTTCACGCCGCCGGCCTCACCGCAGCAAAAACTCCTCTGGGAGAAAGAGACCCTTGGCCTCTACGTCTCGAGCCACCCGCTCGCGGGCCTCAAGAAGTACATCGCCAAGAAGGCGCGCCTCGTCGAGAGCCTGACCCCAAAAGATATCGGTAAGAAGATCACCGTCGCCGGCATCGAGGAAGGCTTCAAACCCATCCGCACCAAGAAGGGCGATACGATGGGCATCCTCACGCTCGAAGATCCGACCGGGAAGATCGAAGTGACACTCTTCCCGAAGACGTACAACGACCTGCAGAATCTCCTCGGCCAGCCCGACACCGTGCTCGTGGTCGGCGGCACGCTGGAAGCGCGTGGCGGCCAGTACCAGGTCATCGTCGACGCCATCAAGCGCGCGTCGCTCACGACGATGATCGAGCGCGCCAAGGCCGACAAGTTCTACGATGAAGAGGAAGCGAAGCGCGGCATCCAGCCCGTCCGCGCCGCCGTCATCGCCGAGGAAGAGGATGTGGAGGTAGTGGATGATGACGGCAACGTCGTCGCCGGCACGAAGGCGGCCATCACCCCGCAAGAGACGGGTGAGAGTAGCTCGCTCAGCGGTCCGCTGGCGCAGTGGATCATCAGCGGTATGCCGGTTGCCGAGCCACTCAAAGCCCTGAAGCTCGATACGGCGGCGGATGGGCCTGCCCCAGCCATCTCGATCCACACCGTCACCCTGCCGGCGCGCGCACCGAAGCAGCTCCTCCTGGATTTGAAGCATGTCCTCGAGACCTTCCCCGGCCCCGAGCGTGTGCAGCTCAAAATCGGCGAGCAGCTGATCGACGTCCCGCTGACCGTGACGATGTCACCGGTCCTCGAAGCGAAGATCGACGATGTTCTCGCTAAATACGCCTGATGGATATTCTTCCGGTGAACGACGGCGCGGCTTTGGAAGCAGCCTGCGCGGTCCTGCGCGCCGGCGGCATCGTCGTCCATCCCACCGAGACGTGTTACGGACTGGCGGGGGATCTGACGAACACCACCACCATGCGCCGCCTCTTCCAGTTGAAAGCGCGACCGACCGACAAACCGGTGAGTGGACTCTTTGCGAGCGTGGCCGCTGCCAAGATGTGGGTCGAATGGAACGATGAAGCCGAACGCTTGGCCCAGGCCCACCTGCCTGGCCCCCTGACGCTCATCCTGCCGCTTCGGAGCGATGCCCCCGCGCCACTCTGGCCGAGCCCGGCGGGCGGCACGACCCTCGGCGTCCGCGTCAGTAGTCACCCCTTCGCGGCCGCGCTGGCTGCGGCCTACGGACAACCGATCAGCACGACGTCAGCGAATAAGAGTGGCGAGGCCAATCCCTACAGCCTCGACGATCTGAAGCGAACATGGCCGGACGACGGCCCGGACCTGATTATTGACGGCGGGACGCTGCCCACCGTGCCCCCATCGACGGTCATCGATTTGGCTGGAGGGGGCGATATTCGCCGTCAGGGCCCTGCTATTATAGGAGCATGAAGTGCCCGCAGTGCGGCAACGAAGACACCGGCGTCGTGGACTCGCGCCTCACCGAGGAGGGTCGGGCCGTGCGCCGGCGCCGTGAGTGCGCCAAGTGTGAACACCGCTTCACGACCTTCGAACGCCAGGAGGCCGCCGAGATCATCGTCGTGAAGCGTGACGGCACGCGCGAGCCCTATGTCCGCGAGAAGCTGCAGCGCGGCATCTGGCTCTCGTGCACAAAGCGTCCCGTCAGCCAGGAGGCCATCGACCGTATCGTCAGTCGCTTGGAGGAAAAATGGCGGAGCGAAGGTGGAGAGGTGGAGAGCAAAGCCATCGGCACCGACGTCATGAAGGAATTGAAGAAGCTCGACCAAGTCGCCTACATCCGCTTCGCCTCGGTGCATCGCGAGTTCAAAGACGTGGAGGAGTTTAAGGAGGAGCTGGGGAAGCTCTTCGGGAAAAAATAGGCACGAAAAACGGGAGGCTAGATAGCCTCCCAGGGTCGAGCCCTTACTTACTGATACTTGTCTGCGACGTCTTCCACCGACGCGCTGATGGTCAGCGTCCGCTCTGTCGAGAGTCGAGGCGTATGCGG
This sequence comes from uncultured Candidatus Peribacteria bacterium, assembly GCA_964635215.1. Lineage (GTDB taxonomy): Bacteria > Patescibacteriota > Gracilibacteria > Peribacterales > Peribacteraceae > JAGOUB01. The sequence goes on from CAZWNJ010000001.1 coordinate 245,480, forward strand.
ATGCAGCACCTGCTCGTGGTGTCCGATGCCGAGATTGAGAGGATCTGCACCACCCCATTCCTCAACAAGGAGGCGCACGTTCCAGCCACTGTTCGCCCCCCTGCGGTAAAAGGCCTTGCAGGAGAGCTTGTGGAAGGCGCAGCGCCAGTGAGGACGGATAAACCTCATGTTCAAACCGCTGATCGCCGCCCCTCGCGGACCGTGCAGCGTGAGCGTGATGGTGCCATCCTTCTGCGTCTTGATCCTGAACCCCATCTCCGTGAGTCCGTCGAGTGTTGAGATAGGCTCAGATCGTAGCACCGTTGCACAGATTCGATCGATGAACGGTGTCAGGTCCACGCCACAGTCCTTGATGTAAGCGTGAATCACCGTCCGCAGGACGGCCTCATGGGAGTCTTCGGCCTCGACGCACACAGTCTGAACGACAAGTCTCTGAACTTTCATCATGCATATCCCTTCTGTCCAAGAGTGATGGGAACGACCTATAATTGAATATAAACATATTTTGATATTTGTCAATTTCCACCAGACTTCTTCGCTCAGGATCGATATACTCCGCCCATGCTACGCACTCACACCTGCGGCGAGCTCCGACATGAGCATGCCGCAAAGACCGTCACCCTCTGCGGCTGGGTCCACCGCCGCCGCGACCACGGCGGGCTGATCTTCCTCGACCTGCGCGACCACTTCGGGTTCACGCAGATCGTCATCCATCCGGAGGACAAAGCGCCGTTTGAAGCGGCTGAAAAAGTCCGCAGCGAATGGGTGATCAAAGTCGACGGCGTCGTGCTTGATCGTGCCGAAGCAGCTGTCCGCCAGGAGCAGCCGACCGGCGCCATCGAAGTGAAGGCCACGACCATCGAAGTGTTGAGCGAGGCCCAAACTCCGCCGTTCGAGATCGACCAGGAGAAGGACGTGAACGAGGAGCTGCGGTTGAAGTACCGCTTCCTCGACTTGCGCCGACCGCGCATGCAGAAGATCCTCGCCGACCGCGACCGCCTGATCACGCACATCCGCGAGTACATGCACCGCCTGAAATTCACGGAGGTGACCACGCCGATTTTGGCCAACTCCAGCCCCGAAGGCGCCCGCGACTACCTCGTGCCGAGCCGCCTCCACCCGGGCATGTTCTACGCCCTGCCGCAGGCCCCGCAGCAGTTCAAGCAGCTCCTGATGGTGGCCGGCATGGACCGCTACTTCCAGATCGCGCCGTGCTTCCGCGACGAAGACCCGCGCGCCGACCGCCACCCCGGCGAGTTCTACCAGCTCGATCTCGAGATGAGCTTCGTCACGCAGGAGGACGTCTGGAACACCGTCGAACCGCTCTTCATCGAACTGACGGAGGCGTTCAGCGATAAGAAGATTTTGCAGACGCCGTTCCCGCGTATCCCGTGGAAGGAGGCCATGAACCGCTACGGCATCGACAAACCCGACCTCCGCTACGACCTGCACATCGAGCCGGTGACGGACCTCGTGACGGGCTGTGGTTTCTCGGTCTTCACGGGCGCCATTGAACAGAAGGGTGTCGTGCATGCGCTCCGCGTGCCTGGCGGCGCGGACTTCACCCGCAGCCAAATCGACGACCTGACAGCCATCGCCAAGGAAGCCGGCGCCAAAGGACTGGCCTACATCCTCGTGAAAGACGAGCCGTCGTCGCCGATCCTGAAGTTCCTCGGTGAGGACCTGACGAAGAAACTCCTCGCCCACCTCGGCGCCCAGAAAGGCGACGCCGTCTTCTTTGGGGCCGACAGTTGGAAGGTTGTCTGCAAGGCACTCGGCCAGGTGCGCATCGGCTGCGCCAAGCTCCAGGGCCTCCAGGACCCGAAGAAGGCCGCTTGGGTCTGGATCACGGACTTCCCGATGTATGAGTGGAGTGAAGAGGAGAAGAAGATCGACTTCTCTCATAACCCCTTCTCGATGCCCCAGGGCGGCATGGAAGCGCTCCAGACCAAGGACCCGCTCGACATTCTCGCCTACCAGTACGACATCGTCTGCAACGGCTTCGAACTGACGTCTGGTGCCATCCGCAACCACCGCCCGGACATCATGTACAAGGCCTTCGAAATCGCGGGTTACACACAGAAGGATGTCGACGAAAAGTTCGGCGGCATGATCTCCGCCTTCAAGTTCGGCGCCCCTCCGCACGGCGGCTGCGCCCCCGGTATCGACCGCCTGATGATGGTGCTCTGGGAATGCCCGAGCATCCGCGACATCTACGCCTTCCCGAAGAACGGCAAGGCCCAGGACGTCATGATGAACGCGCCGTCCTTCGTGCTCCCCAAGCAGTTGCAAGATCTGCACATCCGCGTGGTCGAGCCGAAGTAAGCCTCAGGGTTTGATCTGCCGCCACGCCCAGAGCTGCCCGGTGGCCATCACGCAGAGGATGCCGAACATGAGTGGGAACGACCAGTGCGTGATCGCGAGCATGGGATTCGGCATGTAGCGCAGGCCAGAAATGAGGAAGAGCGGCAGACCGCAGACGAAGGCGACGAAGCTGAACAGGAGAAAGCCCTGCGCCGCCCGCAGTCCACGCCGACCAAGGATCGGATCGCTGTAGCCACGGTCGTCCACGACGAACGCGAGCGCGATGAGCGTCGAAACGGTGGTGGAAATGAGGCAGAACGGACAAACACCGCCGAGCTGTAAGACGCTCGCCAGGTAGAGCCGATAGCTGAAGAGAAGGCCGAGGACGATGACCACACCCACCACCCGCCGCGCCGCAGCCGAAAACTGTGTTCTCGCCAGACGCGTCAGGCCGTAGCAGGCGAGTCCGCTGTACCAGAGCATGCCCCACATGGGGTTGGGGATCCCCGGGAAATAATGGCCGAAGGGTCCCTGGACGGTGAGCGTGCAGCTGACGAGCGTATTCACCGTGCACGGCGTCGGCAGACCCGGATGGAGCAACACCTCAACGAATTCCAGGAGAAGGAAGAAGGCATCCACCATGCCGATCAGCGCAGCCAGACTGATGATGGCGGCACAGACGTTGTCTTTGGTGATCTGAAGCGACATACGCGCGAATTGTAGCCTGTCGTCAGGCCAAACGCCCTCCTATCTATTTTTCCTAAAATATTGTATAATTAGAGGAAACACATGCCTGACACCAACCCTCTCCCACCCGCCGGTCCCAATGAGCGCGCCCAGGATGTTGAGGCGCTCATCGAACGGCGCCAGGAGCAGGTAGAAATGGAGAAGCAGCGCCAGGAAGAGCGTTTGGCCGCTGAGCGTGAGATTGCGAAGACCGAGCACGCCGGCCTGAGCGCGGAATTGAAGGTGATCGAGCAGAAGCGTGCGGCCGCCACCGTCTGGCGCGCCGAACAGAAGGAGAAGAAGCGCCAGCTCGCGCTCGATCGCATCCGTAAGCAGCAAGCCCTGGAACATGAACTGAAACTGAAGGCGGAAGCCGAACTGGCCCGTGAGAAAAATCAGCAGTACATGGACACCGTGCACAAAATCGCCGCCGAGCGCCGCTTCAAGGCGACGCAGAAGGCCGCCCTGCACGAGGAGGAGGAAACGGTGGACGACGCCGAGCGCCACGCGCACATGCTCGATCTGCAGGCCGACACGAGCTACCAGATGGCTACACACGACGTCACGAACCGCGCCGAACAACGGATCAAAGAGCTGAAGCGCCAATTCGATCATCGCCGTCTGGAGCTGGATCAGTGGCTGCAACGCCAGGTTGCGCAGATCACGGGCATCAGCGGCCCAATGTCACCTCACGACCGCCTGACGCCCGACCAACGTCGTCGCGTCCAGCACGCCGAACAGGAACATGCCCGCTCTCTCGAGAGCGTGGCACTGGAGGAACGCCAGCAGCTCCAGGCCGTCGAGAGCAATCGCCTGCGCGAGCAGCAGGCCGCCGATCGCCTCCATCAAGACCGTTTAAACGTTGCCAACAAGGCGTTGCAACAGAGCAAGAATGACGCCGGTGCCAAACGCGAAGACCTTATCCAGCGCGCCGAGGTTCGAGCCCACAACTGGGCGACCTTTGGCAATAAACAAGCCGATTCTGAAAAGGAGAAGGCGGCCAAGGAACAATCTCGGAAAGTCGCCAACCGCCAGCCGCGGGGGCTATTCTGATCGCTCGGTGACGCTAGACTACGAGCATGCCGGGGTGGCGAAATGGCAGACGCGCCAGCCTTAGGAGCTGGTGGGAGCAATCCCATGGAGGTTCAAGTCCTCTCCCCGGCACCATCATCTTGTAAAACGAAACGACCGCACCATCGCGTCGAACGTGGGACGCAGCCCCTCAGGATCGAAGGGGCTGGTTCGCCCGGCGGAGCAATCGGGTCCGAGGTTGCAGGTGTGCACGTAGAGCGACAGGCGATAGCAACGCCCGTCATTGAGGGCGGCGTAGGTCGTACCCTGGTAGAGATTGCCGGCGCCAACCCCGCTCCAATCGAAGCGCACGGCGGGCTGGCTATCCAACACCGCCGCTGAGCCGGTGAGCTCACAGAGCGCGGGCAAGCCAGTGCCGACGTCGACGCGCGCCTCCAGCAGCACCGTGCCGCTGCCCACACTCTCGGGGAAGGTGAAGGCCGTGCCCGTCATCGTCGCCTCAGCGTCGGTCAATTCCTGATGCTCCTGCACTGCCATCTCCGGGGCGTACGCGATGGTATAGCCCTCCTGGCCGGTGTACGTCGGCCAGCCCGGAGCTGGGGTCGACGGCGCGCAGGCAGCAAGGGTAAGGAGAAGGCCGAGAGCGATGAGTGATTGTAAGAGATGCATCAGTGCTGAGCCTATCCCTCCTCACCGAAAAAAAGCCACCCCGGATCCGGGGTGGCGGCTGGTTGACGGCTCTTTAGGCAACGGCCTTCTGCTCTTCATTATGTTTGGGTTCGCGGATGGCCCAGACAATTCTGAAGAGCGCGAGAACGCGCAGAAGATAGTAGGTGACATCGATCTGCCACCATTTGCGCCCTTGGCGGACGCAGGCCTGCTCATGGTGATGGTTGTTGTGCCATCCCTCCCCCATGGTCAAGATCGCGACGAGAGCATTATTCCTGCTCCGGTCGGGCGTGTCGTAGGGGCGAGTTCCCCAGATGTGGCAGACACTGTTGACCATGAAGGTCGTGTGGTAGAGCAGGAACGTGGAGAAGCAGAACGCCCAGCCAAGCCCGGCCAGCCCGTCGTAGAAGTAGCAGGCGACGGCCAGCAGGATGCCAGGTAAGGCGTGGAAGCGGTCGAGGACCCGCAGTTCCCAGAACTTCGCGAGGTCCGTCGGCAGCTTCTGCATCTCGGGTGTGTCCCCACTTGAGATCCATCCCAAGTGCGCATAGAACCAACTGAAGGCGATGGGTGAGTGCGGATCCTTCTCCGTATCCGAGTAGAGGTGATGCAGGCGGTGCGTCCGTGCCCACCAGAGCGGACCTTTCTGAAGCGCGAGTGTGCCAAGCAACGCGAGGATGAACTGGAAGGCGCGGGTCGTCTTGAAACTCTTGTGCGCGAAGTAGCGGTGAAAACCCGCGGTGATCCCGAACATCCGCACGACGTACAGCACGACGAGCACCGTCACCGACTCGCGGGTGGGGGAAACCATGAAGACCGTCAGGATGGCCCCGACTTGCAAGGCGTAGAACAGGACATTCGTCAGCAGGTGCGTCGGCATTGCTTTTCTCCGTTGGTAAAGAGCCGAATTGTCAACGAGCGGTCCGGCCGCTCACGAAAATTGACAACAGAGCGGCAAGGATGGCGCCATTGTACGTGCCACGTCCTGGAGACCAAGTAGGAATTCGACTGTTTAGGCCGCGAGTGCCCGGTACGGACGGCGGCGCTCGCTCTCTTTGGCCATCGCTAGGCGAGAGAGATTGGTGGCGTAATCACGAAGGGCATTGACCTCGGTCGGATCGGCCTCGTGCGGGGCGGCCGCGACGGCGGCCAAGCGGTCGCTCATCGTGGCGATTTCAACGGCCAGCTGATCCGTGGTCTGCACGGCTTCGCGGCGGTTCGGTATGACGGCGTCGAGACTCTCCCAGAGGAGGATCGTCTGCAGGAAATCCTCCATCTCCGTCCGTAGGCGGCGGGCGAGAGCGGCAACCTTTTCAAACGTCTCTTGGCGCTCCAGGCGCAGGTTATCGAGCTCGATGGCGGCGTTCATCGACAACCACGGCAAGTTCTCATCTTCGGGCAGACGGTCGGCGCGGTTAGGAGTCGTCATGACCAAAGCCTACACCGTCACGCCCCCTCCTTCGAAGCGTCTGCACTTTCCTTTTTCTTCTTCGGTGCTTTATGAAGCAACTTCACGTGCTCGGTGAGTAGCTCGATCCAGTCGCGCTTGCCGGCCATCTCGCGAAGCTTCCCCTCGTCGATCCGCAGCTGGTTGCCGCTGATCTTCCACTCCGGGTGCTTCAAGACGAGCTGCATGATCTCCTGGGCAGTCAGGTGCGGGGCGAGCGTGAGGAGCAACTCGCGCTTCGTGCGCGAAATCTCGTCGACCTTCACGCGCGTGACGCCGGCGCGGCGGCAGGCGAGCTTGAGACGGAGAATCGAGAACAGCGCCTCAACTTGTTTCGGCGGATCGCCATACTCGTCTTTAAGATCGGTGTGGAATTCTTGGAGCAAGGCCTCACTGTCGGCCGAAGCGAGTTTTTGGTAGGTGGAGATCTTCTCGCCTTCGTCGGGGACATAGAACGTCGGAATGAGGGCTTCGATCGGGAGGAGGATCTCAGTTTCAACCTCCTCGTGCACTTCAGTCGCCCCGGCCTTCAGCTCGGCGACGGCCTGTTTGAGGATACGCAGGTAGTGACTGACACCGACGGAATTCATCGTGCCGGCCTGGCTGACGCCGAGGATCTCGCCCGCACCGCGGATCTCAAGATCGCGCATCGCCACCTGGAAGCCCGAGCCGAGCTCGCAGGCCTCGACGATGGCGCGTAGGCGCTTCTTGGCGTCGTCCTTTAGACGCTGGCTGTGGTAGAGCAGGTAAGCGTAGGCCTGGCGCTGGCTGCGACCGACGCGGCCGCGCAGCTGGTAGAGCTGGGCTAAGCCGAACTTCTCGGCCTCGTTCACAATGAGGGTATTGGCGCGCGGTAGGTCGATGCCGTTCTCGATGATGGTCGATGAAACGAGCACGTTGCATCGTCCTTCTTTGAAAGCCAAGATGCGCTCTTCCAGGTCGTCTGGCTTGAGCTGGCCGTGACCGACGACAACCTTAGCCTCAGGGATCATCGCACTCAGTTTCTGAGCGAAGGCATCGATGGTCTCGACGCGGTTATGGAGCACAAAGCACTGGCCGTCGCGCTCAAGTTCCTTGCGGATCGCCTCGCGCACAAGGGCATCGCTGTACTTACGGACCTCCGTGATGATCGGGAGGCGGCCGGGGGGCGGCGTTGTGATCGTTGTGATGTCGCGGAGTTTGTGCAGACCGAGATTTAGAGTTCTTGGGATCGGCGTGGCCGTCATCGTCAGGATATCGACGGAGGCGCGCATCTCTTTGAATTTCTCCTTCTGCTTCACGCCGAAGCGCTGTTCCTCATCGATCACAAGCAGGCCCAAATTGAGGAATTGAACGTCATCTTGCAGCAGGCGATGGGTGCCAATGACGATGTCGACCTCGCCGCGGCGAAGTTTCTGCAGCACCACGTCTTGCTCCTTGGCCGAGCGGAAGCGGCTGAGCATCTCGATGCGGATCGGGAAATCTTTCATGCGCTCCTTGAAGTTCCGGAAGTGCTGGTCGACGAGGATGGTGATGGGTGCGATCACGGCCACTTGTTTACCGGCACGAACCGCCTTGAAGGCGGCGCGGATGGCGACCTCAGTTTTACCAAAGCCGACGTCTCCACAAACGAGACGGTCCATCGGGTGGCCATCCTCCATGTCGCGCTCAATGTCCTCGATGGCCTTGCGCTGACCAGGAGTGAGCTCGTACGGGAAGCTGGCAGCAAATTTCTCTTCGGCAGATTGATCGCGACTGAAGGCAAAGCCCTTGGCGGCGGCGCGTTTGGCGTAGAGATTAAGCAGTTCTTTGGCCACTTCCTTCGTCTCCTGCTTCAGCTTCTCGGTCACTTTCTTCCACTCGTTCGTGCCGAGACGCGTAAGCACGGGCTCATCTCCTTCCTCGTGAACGTATTTGCTCAATTTGTCGGCTTGATCGACCGGGATGAAGAGCTTGTCACCCTCGGCATAGGAGAGTTCCAAGTACTCACGCGTGGCATTGTCGATGACTTTCTGCGTCATTCCCTCGAAACGGCCGATGCCGTGCTCCATGTGGACCACGTAGTCGCCGGCGGAGAGTGAGGTGATGAAGTCGAGAGCGAGCTTCTGGACGCTGCGCTCACGCGAGGCCTTCTTCAGTGAAAAGATCTCACGGTCAGTGAGGAGCGCGCACTGCAGGTCGGGGTTCTGGATTGAGTGGGGGAGGAGATCCTCTTCGCCCGAGGCGAGGACGGTGACGGCGCCCGGACGTTGATTCTCCGGCGACTCGAACGGAATCGATTCTTCTTTGAAAATATTCTTCAGTTCACCGCTGCGACGACTGACAATAACCAGCGTCCAATTCTGGTGAAGCTTGTCTTTCAAGTCGTTCAAGAAGTCCGTGAGGGTGTAGAACTTCAGGATGGAAAGGTACCGCAGGTGGGCGTGTTGCTCACGCCCCTCGGGAAAGGCGGTAAATCGCAGTACGGAGCGGTGTAATGGCGCTTCGATGTCATCCTGATCATCAAGGATGAGTAAGCTGCCCTCGGGCACTTGGTCACCAAGCGACGCCGTGTCCGCGAAGGACATCGGCAGAAGGTGGAGTTCACCTGGATGAGGGGTGGTGTTGGACAGATCAAGAGCGTCGACGGCAGAAATTTTTTCGATCTTGTCGAAGTGGAATTCAACGCGGTACGAATGGGTCGATTGAATGGGGAAAATATCGAGCGTGTCGCCAAGGCGGCGGTATTGGCCGGGCGCTAGATACTGATCATCACCATGCTCGTACCCTCGCTCCAAAAGCTCTTCCACAAAAGTGGTAAAGGCGAGCTCCTCGCCAGGTTTCAGAGTGAGCCGACGCCGTGTCAGTTCACGGTACGTCGGCAACGCCATCTCGAAAACAGCGCGGGGGGCGAGGAAGATATCGCGTTCACCCTCCATGAAGAGGAGAAATGCCTGCAGCAACTCGGGGGTGAGCACCGGCTGACCATCGGCGTCGGGCTGCGAGACGAGGTGCACGGTGGTCTCCCCGAAGAATTTCAGCCAATGGCTTAAGGCCTCAACCTGAGTATTATCACTGGCGATGACGAGCGTCGGGGACTTCTTAAAGGTCCGCAAATGAGCCATGAGCATGGCCTTCGCCGTTTCATTGCCAGCGCCCGACACGGTGAGGTGCCGGTGACTTTCCAGGAGACTCGAAAGTTCCTGGTGGGTGCTTTTTCCGATGAGGAGCGATGCTTTCATGTTGTTTCAACCACACGATCATGCCCCCTCCGCGGCGGAGAGAGCTCCATCCCAGTATCGCTCATTCCTCCGGTAGGCGCAACGGCATGATCAGGTGAATGTACTGCGGAACTCCGGCAATCGCAAAGATCGCCGGGTGGACGCCGTCTTGAACGCGCATCTCCACCCCGTCACCACCAACGTGTGACAAAAAATCGAGGAGGTAGGCGGAGGAGAGAGCGATCCGAGTGTCAGCGCCAGAAACCTGAGCCTGAACCGCGGCCTCATCCTGACCGAAAGCGGTCTGGGGCGTGGTGATCGTCACTTGGCCAGCAGCGGAGCGGATGGTGAGATTGTTGTTCACCTCCTTGGCGAAGTAGTGCAGGCGGCGGACGGCGGTGGTGAGCTCGCTTGTCTGGAACTGCATCACGGACGGTGTCTCTTTGGGGATGATCTGCTTGTAGTCGGGGAATTTTCCTTCAATAAGGCGTGAGAGTAAACGCGTCGAGCCCACGTTAAATTCCACTTGTTGAGTACTGAGGACGATTTCCACCGTCGCGGCTTCCGGGCCGGTCTTGCCTGACTTACGGCCAGCGAGGATGGAACGAAGTTCGTCGAGAACCTTCACCGGAATGATGCAGGAGATGTCCTGACCCCCCTGTGGCAGCGGCAGGCGGCTCTCTGAGAGGCGATAGCTATCGGTGGCAGCCAACACGAGCTCATCCTTCTCGCAGCGCACAAAGACGCCAGAGAGCACGGGGCGGAGGGCAGTGCGAGCGCAGGAGAAGGTGACGAGGTGGAGCGCATCGAGAAGGATGGCGCCATCCACCACAAGCACGCTCTGACGATCGATTGTGGGAATTGTGGGATAATCGGTAGCAACTTCACCTGCGAGATTCGCTTTAGCGTGAGCCGACGAACACTTCAACTGCGTGCCCTCTTTGGTTTCGAGAAGGATTTCTGGATCGTTGTTGTACTGCACGAAGTTCAAAAGGGCCTTCGCGGGAATTGTCAGCGAGCCCTCATTCTCAATCGACGCCTCAATAGAACTAACAATGGAAAGCTCTAAATCCGTGGCGCTGATCGTGCAACGCTTTCCCTCCGCTTGAATAAGGACGTTTCCCAAAATCGGCAACGCTTGTTGCGCGCTGATTGCGCGTGACACAACTTGGAGGGCCTGTAGGAGTTCCGATGTTTTACACTGGAGTTTCATCTGCACGGAAGTAATACAGGTAATAGTATATTATGAATTCGTCATATTCATAGACCCTTCACAAGTGTTCAGAAAACGGTGGGGGTGTGTGGAGGGAAGAGACAGGGAGCCTTCACAAGAGGCATTTTCTCACCAGTTTTTCCGCAGATATGCCTGGTTTTTCGCACATCAGGGGCTGCGTCTTGGGTGTGGAAAAGATGTGGAAGAGGTTGATTCGCCCTAATCAGGAAGCCAAATGCTGCAAGACCGCTCTCTTAAGCCGTTTCCCAATTGGCCTGTGGGGAAGGTGGGTGTCGATGTTCGGTTTGAGAAAGAAGGCTTTCCACAGCCGAGGTGGAAGGGTGGGAGTTTCTCCCCCTTAGCGCTGGTCGAATTCTTGCTTCCAACGGCTGCGCTCACTGCCTTCGGGATGGGGGGCACTCGTCGTGTTCTCACGGACGTCCAGGACACCGTTTTGGACGTGGATGAATCGCTTTTCAGGGACATCGCTCGTGAGGAGCGCGTGACTGGCCACGAAGGTGTGGCGGCCGACCTTCACACCCGGGTAGAGACCAACGCCGAACCCAAAGCGGCAGCCCTCACCAACAGCGGTGCCGAATTTCTTCAGGCCGGTCTTTAGTTTTGTGCCGCGCACGGATGAGCCGATCTCATCTTCATCAAGACGGAGATTGCCGGCGTTGCAGCCGTTCCCAAAGGAGACGTTCTCAGCGATGACACTGTCGCCCAAGTACGTGCCATGCGTCCAGACGTGTGGGTAGAGGACGCAGTTTTTGATTTCTGAGCGGCCGTTCACCGCGCAGTGGTGGCCGATGCTGCCGCCGCGAACGATCGTGCCATAGCCGACGACTGATTGGGGGCCGATGTAGACCGGACCGGTGATGATGGCGTGGGCGAGGACGGAGGCTCCTTCATCGATGACGACAGGCCCCTCGATGACGGCGCTGGGATGGATCTTCGCAGTGGGATGGATGGACGGCTTTGTGATCAGGCCAAGGAAGAGCGGTAGGGCTTTGATGGCATCCCACGGATATTTGAAGGCGTACCAGGTGCCGGTATAGCGCGCGAGTTCGTAGCGAGAACGCTGCATGAGCAACTGCTCCACTTGAGAGTATCCGTCCCCTTTCAAGTCAGGAATATCAGCCAGGGCTTGAACGAGGGCGGCGCGCTTATGGGCATGGATGACAATGTTCACGAGGTCACTTGGCTCTTCGCCGGGTTTTGGTTTCTCCACAATGCCGACAATGCGGTCGCCGTCGACCGAGATATAGCCGCCGGGGAAGTGCGTCGTCATCTGCTTGGCCAAGAAGACGCCGTCGACACCGGGCTGGCGGCTCTTGGCGAGGACGCTCTCGTACGCCGAGATTTCCACCAGATCCGTTCCAGCCACCACAAGCACCCACTCGTCCGTGATGTGTGGCAGCGCAGAGAGTAGAGCACCGCGCGTTCCAAGAGAGCCGTCGTCTTCCTGGACGACGACCGGCAGGTCCGGTGCCAAACGGCGCACTTGGGTCTCATTGCTCCGGCTGGCGACAATGGTGATGGTCGTCAGACCGGCCTGGCGCAGGATCGAGAGCTGATGCTCCATCGGCGTCGTGCCGCAAATCGGCACAAGAGCCTTATCCTGGAGAGGCCAGAATCGTTCACTGCGACCGGCGACGGTGAGGATGACGTGCATGGCTGGCGAGTGTAGCGCGATTAGTCTACCTGTCCCAGACGAACGAGACCGTGCCATCGTGATCCGTCCGGTGGATCGGAATGCCAGCGCTGGTCAGACGATCGAGGACTTCGGGGCTGGGATGGCCGTAGCTATTGTGTGCACCGACAGAGATGACTGCCACCTGGGGGCGGACGGCGAGCAGCCATGGTTCGGATGTGGAGCTTTTACTCCCATGATGGCCGACCTTCAGAATCTCGCAGTGAATGTCTGCCCCCGACGTAAGAATGTCTTCTTCTCCAGGCGATTCCAGATCACCGGTCAGCAGGGCGAGGCATCGCCCATGCCAACGTAACGCCATTGTGACCGAAGCATTATTCACATCGCCGGTCCAAGGCTGGCCAAAAGTGTCCGCCCCGGGCCAAAGGACATCGAGTGTGAGGTCGTGATCCAGGGCGATGGACTGATGAGGGTCACTAGGCACGACAGTCGCGTGCCTTTCGGCAGCCAGTGTGAGGAGAGACCGATACTCACTACTGTTGTAGGTGGGGCCACTCATGAGGAGTGACGGCGTGGGATTCTGGCGCATGATCGTTGGCAGAATCGCTAGATGGTCGTGGTGGGGATGGGTGAGGACGATGAAATCGATATGTTGATCGCTCAGCGGCAGGATGCGCTTCAGCTCGCGTAAGGCCGAGCCATCCGGCCCACCATCAATGAGAATTCGCCGCCCATCAGGGGTACGCAGGAGTAGACTGTCGCCCTGACCGACATCAAGGATATCGAGGTACACCCGGCCGTCAGTCAGGTGTGACAGGTCGTAGCCGAGGCCGAGGAGTAGGACGCATAAACCAGCAATGATTTTCAACAGCCAAGAACACAGGCGCGACTTCATCACATCTCACACTCTAAGTGAGATGTCGAATCGGTGAAAAACCATACACGCGAACACAGTGATGGTTGTGAAGGCAGCCGCGCTGTGGCGGTTCAGTGGGCGCGCAGAACCCGGCGGGCCTGGAGGAGGCCTACTGCCGCACCCGTCACAATGAGAGTGAGGACGAGTGACGCTGGTCCTGAAGACGTCAGCGGCGTGCTTGGGGTGATTGTGGATGTGGTAACAACCGTTGCCAATGGAGCGGGTGGCACGGCAGTGCCGCGATTCCCAAGGAGGATCGAACGCTCGGTCGAAAGGTTGGCAGCACCCGAGATCGAAATGGGGGTCAGATTGACCGTGAAGCTGCCGGCGGGAACGCGCTCGATACGAACCATGCGCATATCTGAGGGGAGGATCTGCGGATTGCCGAAGGTCTTACCGCCATCAATGGACTGTGACAGGGCAAAACCACCCACATCCTGATCGTCCAGCTGCCAGCCAAGTTCCACATCATAGAAGTCGTCCGTTCGAGGGAAAGATTCTAGGCTCAGGGCGAGCTTGTCCGAGGACGCCTTCTTCACGCTTGAGCTCGAAGACGCAGGAGATTCCGAGGCAGTCGTTGCGACGGAAGACGTAGTGGCGCTGGAAGAGGAGGCGCGGGCGGGGGCGGTAATGACGGTCTTCACCGTTTCAACAGGGGCCGGGACCGTGCTCTTGAAGGATTGACCGGTGCGGTCGGCAAGTACGAGTGGGGCGGCGCCCGAGTCCTTAGGCAAACCGAAGAAAGCGGAGGGCGTGAGGGCGACGTTGTAGGAGCCGCTTTTTTGCGCAGCGGTAGTGATAAGCAGGGAGTTATCGGCGAGCTTCAGGCCCGTCACGGGCAAGAGGGCGCCGCTACCGTCGGTGATCTGGATCGCGTTTTCGAGCGCGGCCACGTTCAGAACAAGAACATGCGAGAACATGAGGCGAACGCTGTTGGCAGTCACCGGCGTCACAGTGAGGAGACGCAGGTTGTCGGCCGGGCTTTTGGCGGTGATCGCGACATATGCTTCTTCGGCGAAGGCTGGACTCTCCTGACCAGCGGCGTCTATGGCGATGACGGCTACGTATGTCTCTTGGTCGCTTGGCATGCTCTTCAACATGAACGTCGTCACGTCGCCGGCCGTGTCCTCGCTATCGTCGTAGTTGCCGTCATTCCCAAGAATGGAGGCGTTGCTCCAGTAGACGCGGTAGTGGTCGATGTTTGTGCCGGCCGACTGCCAAGAGACGACGATGTTCGGTCCCTTGCGTTCCGCGACGATCCCACGGACGTTCTCCGGAGCGACGCTGGCGGCGAGCGCGAGCAGCGGCACGGCCAACGTGAGCGAGGCGGCGATGAGAGTGTGTGTGAGGCGGGACATGTGAGTGTTTCTCTTCAGTATAACAGAATTCTGGCCAGCTGGCTCTTGCCTGGACCGTCTGAATGTGACCTATCGTTAATGCGAGATATTACCAACGACACTGTAAATCGGCGTCAGAATGGCGAAGGCAATGAAACCGACGAGTCCACCGATGAAGAGCAGGAGCATCGGCTCCAGCACGACCGGCAGTTTCTGGGCGGTTTCGGCCGCCTTGCGGTCATAGATGTCGGCGATCTTCAGGAGAATCTGGGCGAGCGTGCCCGAGCGTTCACCAACGACGATGAGCGACGTCACTGACACGGGCAGGAGCTTGCGGCTGGCCTTCAATTCCGCGAAGCACTTCTGGAACGACTGGCCGAGCGTGATCTCTTCAGTCATGCGGGCGTAGAGATCCTTATACGTCAATACACTCGTCACGTCGGTGAGCGAGCGCATCGCCTCAGTGAGGGGAACTCCAGCTTGCAGAAGGCCACCGAGGATGACGCCGAAGCGGGCGATTGTGGCTGAGCGGGCCAATGGCCCGATGCCCGGTGTGGCGAAGACCAGCCACTGCAGCGATCGGCGCATCGGCGTCCAGAGGGCGTTGAGCACGACGATCGTCAGCAGGCCGCCGATACCGATCGCGATGACGAGAGAGCCGTGGTTCGACGAGAAGTCCGCGAAGGCGATAAGAACACGTGTGGCGAGCGGGAGCGGGGCGTTGAGCGAGATGAGCACTTGCACAAGGTTCGGCAGGACGAAGACGCCGAGGATGATGACCATTGCCACCACGAGCACGATGACGATTGCGGGGTAGATCATGGCCATCTTCACTTTGGATTTCAGCTCGCTGTCCTTGTCCTGTTGCACGGCCAGGTAGGCCATGTTGCGCGCGAGTGTGCCCGCCTCTTCGCCGATGCGCACGAGGGCGATGGCGTAGGTGGTGAAGAAGTGCTGTTCGTCCATCGCCACCCACAGTGGCGTGCCGCTCTCGACTGATTCCAAAATCTTCTTCACGATCTTTTTCATCGGCTTCACCGTCGTTTCTTCCAGCACGGTCTCCAGGGCGTCCACGAGCGGCAAGCCGGCATTGAGCAGCGTCCCCATGTTCTCGATGAACATCGTTCGCTCGCGGCCCATGCCGATGTAATTGAGTGACGTGAGGAAGCTCGTGAGTTTGCTGTCGACTTTCTTCTTGGGCGCGACGGCGAGAGTGGCGGTGGTGACCGCGGCAGGAGTGGGGGCGGCCGGCGCGGGGAGGGTCTCAGCCATGGATTAGACGCGAGGCGGGGTGGGCTTTTGGGTCTTCGGGGCGGCCAGCGGCTCGGGTGGGGCGGCGACGCGCAGGAGCTCCTCAAGACTTGTGACACCGCGCTTCACCTTCTCGAAGCCGTCTTCAAAGAGCGTAGCCATGCCCTGGCGGCGGGCGAGGTCATTGATGTCGGAACTGCTCGCGCGTTTTACGATCAGCTCTTCCATCTCGGGTGTGATCTGGAGTACTTCGTAGATGCCGACGCGGCCGCGGTAGCCGGTCTGGCTGCAGCGCTCACAGCCTTTACTGCGATAGAGGAGAAGACGCCCGTCGGCGGGAAAGAGGCTGTCGCCAGCCAGCGGGAAGAGTGTGCGGGCTTCCTCGCGCGAGACCATCGCGGTGTAGCGGCAGTGTGGGCAGAGGCGGCGAACGAGGCGCTGGGCCACCACCACCTCGAGCGTCGAGGCGACGAGGTAGGGTTCGACGCCCATGTCGAGCAGGCGCGGGATGGCTGTGGCAGCATCGTTGGCGTGGAGCGTCGAGAGCAGAAGGTGGCCGGTCAGGGCGGCGTTCACAGAGATCGATGCCGTCTCGCCATCACGGATTTCACCGACGAGGACGATGTCTGGGTCCTGGCGGACGAGTGAACGCAGACCCGAGGCGAACGTGAGGTTGGCCTTGGGGTTTACCTGAATATGGTTCACACCGGGCACCTTGTATTCCACTGGATCTTCGATGGTGGAGATATTCACATCAGGATGGTTGCGGAGCTTCACGAGGGCATAGAGCGTCGTCGACTTACCGGCGCCGGTCGGACCGACCGTGAGCAGCATGCCGAAGGGTTGGAAAGCGGCTTTCTTCAGCACTTCCTGCTGTTTCTCAGAGAAGCCGAGATCGTCCAGGGTGATCGTACGGACATAGGCCGAGAGCACGCGCATCACCACCTTCTCGCCGTCTACGATCGGGACAATCGAGACACGCACATCCATCGTTTCACCGTTGCTCACCACGCGTAGTGCCCCGTCTTGGGCGGCGTAGTGTTCGTCGATGCGCATGTTGCCTTCGATCTTGATGCGGTTCACGACGCCTTCGTACTGTTCCCTCGGCAGGCGACCGACTTCATGAAGCACGCCGTCCACACGGAAGCGGACGACGACGTGTTTTTCCTGAGGTTCAAAGTGGATGTCCGAGGCGCGCAGCTGGAAGGCATCGCTGATGATCTCCTGGAGGAGGATCGGAGCAGGCTTCTGCTTCTCGCTGATGATCTCCTGAAAGCGCGACGCGAGGGGCTTACGGTAGTGCGCGAGGAGCGAATCGATGGACGATTGCGGGACGTAGACGAAGCGGATGGCGCCGATGAAGCGCTGTCGCTCGGCGGCCTTGCTGCGTCCAAGACTGAGAAGCGAGTCCAGCGGGCCAGCCGCCTTGGGGGCAGTGACTTCGGGCGAAGCGCCTTCGGGCAAGATGCCTTCCGCTTGGTCGATATTTTGACGCAGGGCTTCCTCCAGATTTTCACGCGTGGGATCGGGAGTGGCGACGGTTACACCAGCAGCGTCGCGGGCAACCACAACGCACAAGAACGTCCGTGCCACATTCTCTGGCAGGGCGGCGATGAGTTCAGGCGTGATGTCGGCGTGCTCAATGTCGAAGTGAGCGAGCTGAAAATGCTCGGCCATCGCGCTCTCGAGGAGTTCTTGGGTGAGGAGTCCGAGTTCGAAGAGCGCCGCTTTGAGTGACAGTTCATGTTGTGATGCGTGTTCTTCAGCACGCTTTAAATCCTCTGGCGAGAGGTAGTTTTGCTTGATGAGGAGCTGGCCGAGATCAGTGTCGGTGAAGGCCATGGATGGTTAGAGCGGGAAATCTTCGGAACTGGCGGGAGCCTGTGTTTCCGGTGGCGCTTCGGCGGCCTCCTCAGATGCGGTGGCTTCCTCAGCGGGTGCATCAGCTTCCGGCGCTGGCTCAGGCGCTGGCTCTTCCTCTGGTTCGGACGGAGCGTCGCCGAGGGTTTTGTGAATGATCGCGACAATGGTCTTGAGCGGCACATTGGATTTTACGAGGTAGTCGAGTGCGCCGAGCCCCTTGGCACGGACGCGGTCTTCCTCCTGGCCAAGATTGCTTAAGACGATAATGGGCGTGGTGATGGTGCCTTTGAGTTTTTCGAGGATGCTGAATCCGTCGAGCTCCGGCAGGATCATGTCGAGGAGGATCAGCTTGAATTGGCCGCTTTGAGCCTGGGCCAATCCCTCCGAACCCGTGACAGCGAGTGTCACGTCGTAGCCCTCATGCGTGAGTTTCAACTGCAGCGCGTGTCCGAGCGGTCGTTCATCTTCGACGATGAGAATCTTCGTCTTTCCGCCGCCGCTGACTGGAGCGGTGCTGAGCAAGCCGGCCGGCGTAGGGGTCTGAGGGGTGTTTGTGTTCTCCATGAAGCCCAAAACTATCTCTATAGTATAGCACAAAAACGTCGGGTCTCCAAGTCACACCGACGGGCGATTCTTTAGCATCTGTCTGCGGAAAAAACTTACTCAGAGCGCCCGTCTGCCGCTCAGGGCCTCGCGGAGCGTCACTTGGTCGGCGAATTCGATGTCCGCGCCCATTGGGAGTCCGTGGGCGAGGCGGGTGATCTTACCAACGAGCGGCGCGAGTTGCTCGCGCAGGTAGCTGGCTGTGGCCTCACCTTCGATATCGGGGTCGGTGGCGATGATCACTTCGTTCACGCCGCCCCGACGAATGCGGTCGAGGAGTTCGCGGATTTTCAGTTGTTCGGGGCCAAGACCGTCGATCGGGGAGAGGACGCCATGGAGGACGTGGTAGCGCCCTTTGTATCCCGAGCGTTCGAAGGCGATGACTTCGAGTGGCTCCTCCACCACGAGCACCATCGCCGGGTCACGCGCGGCGTCTTGGCAGATCGGACAGAGACTGTCGACGGCGACCATCTGGCACTCCTGGCAGTACTTCAAATTCCGCTTTAGCTCAATCAGGGCTTGGCCGAGGGTTTCGGGCGAAGCACGTGAGCTGCGAAGCAGGTGAAACGTCAGGCGTTCGGCCGATTTGGGGCCGATTCCCGGTAGTTTCTGCAGTTCTTCGATGGCCCGGTGGATCTGTGGCGGTAGGAGCGACACGGGCGCAGAATAGCAGGTCAGACGATGATGTATTTGCGTCAAAATTGAGTTCTGTCTAGAGTCTCTCTCCATGCCTCCTCAGCCCGCACCTCTCGGTCAGCTCTCACATGCGCAGTTCGATGACGCGCTGCTCGCGAGCAATCTCGAGCACTGCGCCTGGCACACTGCGCCCGTCCGCCGCGAGCCGACCTACACCGAGCTTCAATTCTCCGAGTTTGTGCAGGCTCGTTTACGCTCCGCGCTGCAGGACGATACGGTTCGCCGCGAGTTGAGTGAGCGCCATCACTTGCCGGTGCAGGATCTCGTCCGCGAAGACCTCTCTGGTCGGCGGAAGTTCATGCGGCACTTCTACTACGAGCTCATCATGCAGGCGACGAAGCGTCACACGCGGATTACCTCGCGTGAACAGATGCTCAGCAGTATTCGGCAGGATCTTTGGAATGTATCGGCCGGTTACATCGTTATGGATCAGCCGTCGCATCCGCTTTGGACGATGGGGACGAGTGGGACATCGCCCTCGGGCAAGCCCGTTCGTATCATGGACCCGACGCGAGCTGACCGACGCTTTGCTGCTCAGCTTCACGGCAGTGGCCAGAAATTCCAACCTGGTCCGGACGGTCCTGTGACGACATTGATCGAGCGTGCCCTTCCAGAACTGCTCACGCGTCATGAAGACTGTCGCATCATTCAATACTGCTTGCCACTGCGACAGCGTCTTCTCGAACTTGTCGGTGGAGCGACACATCTCTCGATTGAGACACAGACGGAGTGCATCAACGAGATTGTGGCAGCGTGGGTCGACGTCATTCCTCCCAACGATGAACACACGCTCAAACAAGCCGAAGAGAAGACGGGTGTGAGTCGCAATGATGCGATTGCAGATATTGAACGTGCACTCGTACAACCGTACGTGACGGCGCCTGGTGGCGATCGCGTCTGGCTGGCGACGCTCGAGGAGCGCACGCTGCTGGCCGCCGCCGATCGGCGCCAACAGGAGTACGACGACCTGCTTGCGGTGTGGGAGCGGGCACTGAAGCGCTCCACTGTTCCGCCGTGCACACGTCCATCGCTCGGACTCGCGTATCTGGCGATCTCCGCCAAGCAGAAGGAGGCGGCTGACTTCCTCGGTCGCATTCGTATTCTCCCCGACGAGACGACGGCTTCCTGATCAGATCTCCCGCCCCTCCCGCAGGCGACGACTTTCGTCGCGCGCGCGAATGACCTGGCGACGGTCAGCCTTCTTGCGCCCCTTCGCGACGCCGAGGACGAGCTTGATGTACCGGCCGACTTTCAATTCGAGCGGGATGATCGTCACGCCTTTTTCCTGACTGAGCGACTGCAGTCGCTCGACTTCGCGTTTGTGTAGGAGCAACGGACGGCGGCGCTTGGGGTCGTAGTCCGTCGTGTCGGCGTACTTGTACGGAGCGATCATGAGCTGTGCGATCTCCGGTTGGCCGCCGGGGAAGACGACGTAGGCGCCGGCGAATTGCACCTGCCCCGCGCGGCACGATTTCACCTCGGGGCCAGTTAAACGCAGTCCGGCTTCTACGGTCTCGAGGATCTCGTAGTCGAAGCGAGCGCGGCGGTTATTCACGGTCTTCACCGCAACACTCTATAGGGAACCGCTCTTTGAGCGTACAATTGACAGAATATATTTCTGTTCTACCATCGAACCATGCCTCGGAAACACGACTTAGAATTAGCGATTTGGACCGTCCGCCTGGAGGGGGATCAAGAGCGACTGACGCCTCAGCCAGCTGTGACCGTGCACGAAGACGGTGGTCGCGAACGCCTGGAGCATCAGGCTGTTTTCGGACTTCCGAGCATTCTTGTCATTCGCGAGGGAATCGCCGAATGCGTGCGCAGTTCCATGACTCGCCGTAGGCGAATGCAAAAAGAAATCTCCCAGCTCTCGGGCTCGCTTGTGCAGCGGACGCTTCAGCGGTCTGGATTACCTCAATCCTTTGTGAATAACATGGCCGATTCCGAGATGCATCTCACCGCGCGGCTCCATCTGCCTGATCCCGTTGAGACACAGCGGATTGATGCCACGGTGAACAATGTCGTCGAGACAGCGATCAGTTCGGTGCTCAAGAGCGGAGATGTCGCACCTGACGACGTTTCAGCGCGAGCAATACATCTGGAAAACATCCAACACATTCTCTTCGCCACCAACTATCTAGAGCCCAAGGATCGGCATCACGCGACCATCCATATTCGCCAACAGACAGACCTCTATGAGGCGATTGGCACCGTGGTGAATGAATTTCGCCTCGATCTGGCGCCGTTTGTCGCGATGGCCGAAGAGGCCGGTGTCCCCATGGGGGCCGGCGATATTCGTCATTTGATGATCCAATCTGCACAGGAGACCATTGGCCAAGTGAGCGATATCATTGCTAGAACCGCCCTTCTGCAGCTTATTCTTCGTACTCTTGATAAAGATTGACAAAAATCCAATAAATAGTATCATCTGGTCGTTGGTTCACATCGTTGACTCTTCTCCGCCCGGATCTTGGCGCATCCATACTGGTGCATCGAGATCCGAGCGGAGGGGCGCAAGCCTCTGCTCTGCGACAAAAAGTCGCCACTGAACCAATGAAGAAATCACCCCGCTTGGAAACAAGCGGGGTTTCTTTTGTGTGCTCACCAACCACGAGCCAGAAGCCACGGGACGACGGTCGGGCTGACAATGAGCGCGAGGACGGCGCCGAGGACGAGGAAGGGTCCGAAGGGAATGTGGTCGTGTCGTTTCAACGTGCCCGTCAGCAGTCCGACGACGGCGACGGCCGCGCCGCTGATGTAGGCGAGCAGACAGCCGATGAACATGGCGTGCGCGCTGCCAAGGAGGAGTCCAAGTCCGATTCCTAGGACGATGTCGCCGCTGCCGAGCCAGCGCCCGCGGCTGACGAGCCACTGACTGCCGAAGAACGCGGTTGCGAAGAGGGCACCGTGGAGTGTCAGTTGCCCCTGGAGCATCTGCTCCAGGAGGGCAAGGAGGATGACGGCGCCCGAGAGGGCGTCGGGGATCGTCTGCGTCTCAGCGTCGATGATGGCGATCACGAGCAGAATGACCAGGGCGAGTCCGAGCACAAGACTCGTGAGGAGCGTGGGGCTGAGGGCGCCAGCCAGAAGGAAAAGTAACCCCCCGCCGAGCTCCAGGAGCGGGTAACGTGTGGCGATGGCGGCCCGGCAATGTCGGCAGCAGCCACGCAGCAGCGCGAAGCTGAGGAGCGGCACAAGATCTGGTACTCCGAGGGTGCTCTGACACTGTGGACAACGCGAGCGGCCGAGGACGGACTGGCCGCGTGGCAGACGCCAGACGAGGACATTCCCAAAGCTACCGAAGGCCAAGCCGAGGACGAAGAGCATCAGCGGTCCAAGAGCGGCCGGCAAGGAGTCGACGGCGGGCATGTCTGGCTCAGTGTAGCGTCTGGCGCACAGCGGCCAATGACCGCTCAAGTAGGCGGCGGTGCCAACCAGCAGCCGCCCCTAGGGCACCGACGATCAAGAGCCAGTCCGTCGGTCCCGACTGCGGCAGGGCCGTTGCCTGCGTGACGCTTGCTACCGGCGCGGCCGTTTCCGCAGCGCGCGGAGCGATGGGCGGATGACTCTCCACGAACGTGTGGATCTCCTGAATGATCGCCGCTGTTGACGATGACGATCGTAGAGACGACGAGGATGAGGCTGTCGATGACGAGGACGAGGACGTTGGGGCGATGAATTGCGGGGGCGGGAGCGGCGTGGGGGCAGGCACGGCGGGTGGAGGCAGCGGGTCGACGATGCGGGCCAGCAGCGAGTCGCCAGTATCGGCCTGTGCCATGGCGACGGGCGCGTCAGCAGGGAGGACGTCCGTTCCAGTGCTCAGAAGGTCAGCCGTCGTGGTGTAGACGCCGTACGCGCCGGCGGCGACCGAGGCACCGATAACGGCGCCGAGAATCTGACGAACGAGTGGGTGGAGGGTCATAGGGTGTGGGTTTCTTCGCATTATACTACAAAAATCATCTGGCCGCGACCGTCCTACTTTGCCTAAATCATAGGTCTATGTTAAAAGCATATTACACAGGCGCCATTCCGCGCCCGTTCCACCACTCTATGAAGCGCGTTCTCCTGACTGGCATCGACGGATTCATCGGTCACCACGTGGCCGAGGGCATCCTGAAGAACACCGATTGGAAGATCGTCGGTATGAGCAAGATCGACAGCGCGTCGACGCTCCACCGGTTGAGCGACATCGAGGGGTGGTCTGAGAAGTTCGCCCACCGCGTTGAATTCATCCACCATGATTTTCGCTCGCCGGTGAATCCGTACGTCGCCAACCGCATCGGACCGGTGAACTACATCCTCCACCTAGCCGCCAGCACGCACGTCGATCGCTCGATCGAGGCGCCGATGGAGTTCGTGCTCGACAACGTCGTCGGTACGGCCAACGTCCTCGATTATGCCCGCACCCTGCCGGAGCTCGACCTCATGATCTACTTCTCGACCGACGAGGTCTTCGGCCCAGCACCCGAGGGTGTCGCCTATAAGGAGTGGGATCGTTACCAGTCCAGCAACCCGTACGCCGCTACCAAGGCCGGTGGCGAGGAGCTCTCGTACGCCTACTACAACACCTACGGCCTGCCCGTCGCCATCACGCACACCATGAACGTCTTCGGTGAGCGACAGCACCCCGAGAAATTCATTCCGAAGACGATCAACGCCGCCCTGCGCGGTGAGCGCCTCTTCATTCATGCCGATCCTTCCAAGACGAAAGCCGGCAGCCGCTTCTATATTCATGCGCGCAACGTCGCCGCGGCGATGCTCTTCCTCATGAGTGAGCAGCAGAAGGGGACGGCGATCGCCGGTGACAAGTTCAATATCGTCGGTGAGCGCGAAGTGGACAACCTCACGCTGGCCAAGATGATCGCCAAGGTGGTAGGCAAGGAATTGAACTACGAACTCGTCGACTTCCACGGCAGCCGCCCGGGCCACGACCTGCGCTACGCACTCGATGGCACGAAGCTGGCTCAGATGGGCTTCTCGTACCCGATGGGCTTCGAGGAGAGTTTGGAGAAGACCGTCCGCTGGTACCTCGCCAATCCCGCCTGGCTCCTTGATGGTTTCTCACGCGCACAATTTGCCAAGGAGGCCGCCGTCTACGACCTGATGCATCGCCAGGGCGAAAAGCCTGCCGTTAGGCCCCACGCCTGAGCAGGCTGCTCTTGTATTTGTCTGGCTTGAACGCTGCCAGCCGTTCGACCGGACAGGAGAAGTGACTTTCATCCACGCCGGGCGGGAGTTTCTGATCGTAGCCGAGGAGGATGAGGTCCGGAGCCACCTCGCGGACAGGGGCGAGGAAGTCGCCCTCGGCCGAGCCGAGTAAAACGTGGGCGTGCGGGAAGGCGTCGGCGATGGCGTCGCGACGTACGAGTTCGGTGTGTTCAGGTGAGCGACTCTTCAATGAAGACACTGTCACATCGCGCGCCACGACGACGAAGAGCTCGCCGCGCTTGCTTGCTTCGGACAGGACGAACTTGTGGCCGGGATGCAGGCCGTCGAAGGTCCCGAAGACAAGGACACGCTGACGCTTAATGGGCCGAGAGGTCGACGATATAGATGCGCTGGTCATCCATGACGTAGAGGTGGCCGTCTTCTGGATCGACGTAGAGATCTTTCAGCGTGCCGACCTGCTCGCCCTCGAGCACGTACTGCTTCACGTAGAGCGACTCACCATTGGCGCCGCCGTCGGTCGTGACGATCACACGCTTGCCCACCGGATCGAGGAAGTAGAAGTTCCCCTGCTTCACGACTTTCGTCACATCGACCAAGGCGTCTTTCGGCAGGCGGAGAATCTTGAAGGGCTGCACTTCGCCGCGGTAGTACTTCAGGAGCGTGCCGCCGCGCTTCAAGACGTAGACGTTACCGTCGATCGTCATGTCGATGGCGTCGGTTAGATCACCGTTCACGTTGTACTGCACCGGGGCGGCGTAGCGATTGGTCAGACGCTCGTACTTGTAGATCTTGCGGTTAGCGGCCGAGAGGATGTAGAGGTTTCGCTGGTAACTCTTCACATCTTCGCCGCTCACCCAGCCATTGGGGTCCTCGGTCTTCATGGCCTGCGTCTCACCGGCGGCCAGTTCCACGACTGAGTTATCGGTGGTCAGGAAAGCAACCGAGTCATAGCGCGGGAAAGAAACGGCGTCGACGATGCTCGCTGTATCACCGAGGGCGATAGGGTTGTCGACGGAGTTCAGTAGGACGCGGTAGGCGTCCTTATGATCAAAGGCGTAGAACTCGCCGTCACTGACGCCCACGAGGCCCGTGAGTGAGACAGTGCCATTCTTGGCAGCCACATTCGCGGCCACGCGCGGCGAGGGGATGCGGATGATATTGTTCAATTCCTCACGCTTACTCTGGATGGTCTGGAGGAGGTTTAGAGCTTCGGTGCGGTAGAGACCGCTCTTATTCACGATAATCTGGTTGGCGCGCTCCTCGGCCTGTTCCAGGATGTCGTTGGCGTCATCGATCTTGCCGATGATGCGGCGATTTTCGGCCGTCTTGATACTGTCGTTAATCTGCGTGACGAGCTTCTGGAGGTCGGCCTCGGTTTTGCTGAGCTGGCTTAAGGTAAAGAGGTGAACCACCGCCCAGATAGTGACGAGCGCGGCCAGGGCACCGGCCAGGAGCAGGAGATGAGCCCGCTTCTTGCGTGTGGGGTGCGAGAGATCAGAGAGAAGTTGATCGAAGACACCGCGCAGGCGGCGTACGCGCGAGTGGACATCAATTGAAGGTAGGGCAGGCAGTGACAAGCCGGCAGTCGTCTCTTTGAGCCAGGCCGCGGCCGCGCCCATGGCTTCGCCGCCAAGGGCGGACTTTCCGCTACGACGAGCGGATGCGGGTCGCATGACGGGGGACTGTTCGAAAGCAATCGCGTTGTGATGTGGCGAGACTTCGATCATCGCCAGGGCGGCGCTCTCGCCCTCGGATTCTAGGGTGGCAGTGAGCGACGTGAGGACAGTCTGGCCGCCGTGCGATGCCGCTTTGCCGAGCTGGGCGGGCGTGAGGGTGCGAAGCAGGCGCTGCGTCGAGAGGATGACGATGTCCTTCGGCTCCAATTGCCCGCTGGCGATGTGGACGAAAGCGGGCGTCGGCTTGCCGCCGGTGTATTCGGTCACTTGGCTGGCGCTGCCGCGGCGCACGAGATAGCCCTCGCTGCGGCCGGCGTGTGACACGTGCATCGTGCCGTTCGGCTCGCAGATGGCGAGAAGGAGATGAACGTCGTGGAGAGAGCCGCCGACGAGGAGGCCCTTTAAAAGGCCGTTAAGCTCCTTCAGCGTGCCATCTAGACGGCCGGCGGCATCGCCCTCGGTGACAATCAGAGCGTGCTGGATCGTCTCTAAACAACTACGTTCCATCGTCCGGGCGGCATCGGCATCACCGTGGGCTTCCAGAAGAAAGACCACGTGTTCGTCGTTCCCGGTGGTGAGGGCGTGAGGGGCAACAGTCCCTCCGGCATGCGCGCGTGTTTGGCCCGTGCGAACGATGACGTCCATACGGTATGCCAGGCTACTATGGTCGGACACTGAACATCAATACGATCAGATACTCGCCTGCCCGCTTGTCTGCACACAACGCCGGTGCACTTTGCGCGCTTTTTGCCCGTGTTGAGAGTAGTATTTTGACCTAAAAAGCAAAAAAACAAACAAATTTTTTGTTTTTCTTAAGCCAATAAATCGACTTCATGACATTGATAGCCTTCCAAAATTTGACAGACTGGAGTACAGTGAACTCATCACGAATATCCGTATTCCCCAGTCCCACACACGTCCATGAAGACCGTGAAAGAATGGATGCAGCGCAAATTCAACGCTGCTCCCGGAGAGGAGATGCCTCTCAACCCGATCGATGCCAATGAGGCGCCGTTCACCCCAGACACCGTTTCCCCACCCGCGTCCCCGACGCCGGGTCAACGCCCACCGCAGGGCCAGGGATTTTCCGGTCGCAACAACCAGTCGCGTCCGCAGCCAAATCGCCAACCGCAGAATCACCGCGGTCGCGGTCCTGTACCGCAGGCCCAGCCTCAAGAACCGCAGGGCGGTGGCGAGCGTAAAGTGCCGCTGCGCTTCTATCCCCTCGGCGGCTTTGAACAAGTCGGCCGCAACAGCTGCGTGATCGAAGTCGACGGCGACATCTACATCGTCGATCTCGGCGTACAGTTTCCGGATGAAGACATGCTTGGCATCGACTACTTGATCCCGGATGTCTCCTGCCTTAAGGGCCGCGAGAATCGTATCAAGGGTGTCTTCTTCACACATGCGCACTTCGACCACGTTGGTGCCGCTCAGCACATCCTGCCGCAACTGCATTTCCCGCAGTGTTACGGCACCAAGCTGACGCTTGCCATGATGAAGAAGAAGCTTGATGAGGAACACATGACGAACAAGGTGCGCATGAACACCGTGAAGGACGGCGATCGCATCCGTGTCGGTAAAGTGGAGATTGAATTCATCCGCGTCACGCACTCCATCCCAGATTGCGTCGCCATCGCCTTCCACACCCCGTACGGCACGCTCCTCCACACGGGTGACTTCAAGATCGACCTAATGCCGCTCTATGAGCCGCCGATGGACTTCCAGCGCTTCGCGGAGCTGGGTAAGAAGGGCGTCCTCGCCATCATTGCCGACTCCACGAACGCGCAGAAGCCCGGTTACTCACCGAGCGAGCGAGAGATTGCGGCCACACTCCAGGGCTCTATCGTCCAGGCCAAGGGCCGCGTCATCATCTCGACTTTCTCGTCGCTCATCACCCGCGTTCAGCAAATTATTGATGTGGCGCGTGAGACGAACCGCAAGATTTACCTCTCAGGCCGCAGCATGGAGGAGAACATCGATATCGCCATCCAGCTCGGTTACCTGAAAGCCCCTCGCGGCATGGTCCGCAAGGCCGGTCCGGGTATGGATAAGCTCCCTGCCAACGAGGTGATCATCATCACCACTGGCGCTCAGGGGCAGGAGAACGCGGGCCTCGCGCGCATGGGCCTTGGTACGCACCGTCACATCGCCGTGCAAAAGGGCGACACCGTTATCCTTAGCTCCAGCACAATCGTTGGTAACGAGCGGGCGGTGGCGAAGGTGGTGAACAATCTGCACGAGAAGGGCGCTAAGGTATTGCGCAACAGCGAACTCGCCCTCCACGTCACGGGTCACGGCTACGCTGGTGACCTCACGCTCATGCATCAACTTGTGCGTGCCAAGCACGTCATCCCTGAGCACGGTGAGCCGATGATGAAATCGGCCCACGCCGATATCGCTCGCTCAATCGGCTACCAGGAGAACCAGGTCCACCTCCTCGCCAACGGCGAGATCCTGGAGTTCGACCGCGACGGCAGCGCTCGTAAGAGCAAGCAGAAGTTACCCTTCAAGGATGTCATCGTCGACGGCAAGAGCGGCGGCGGCGAAGGCGAGCGCACGCTCAACGATCGCAAGATCATGAGCAACTCCGGCGCCGTCATTCTGGTGCTGAAGGCCTATGCCGACAGCATGCGCCTCGTCGGCGACCCCGACGTCATGAGTCGCGGCCTCCTCTACGGCAGCGAGCAGCAGGACATCACGCGCGAGATCATCGTCACAGCGAAGAAGGCCTACGAGGATGAGCTCAACCGCGGCAGCAAGGACCGCAAGGAACTCAAGCGCGCCGTGACGGGCGCCCTCTACCGCTTCTTCGACCGCAAGCTCGACCGCGAGCCGATGGTCATCCCCATCGTCGTCGAGGTGTAAGCCACCACCGTATCCGTTCCATTTCTCTATTCGTCGAACAACACTCCGTTTTTCGATACACACAACTTTTTATGAAGAACACTCTTCACACACGCCATCGTTTTACGCGCCCGACTTCCGAGCGGAAGTCGCGTCGCACCCGTTCCGCGCCAAAAGGTAACTACGCCTTCATCGACGCCCAGAACATCCACCGCGGCACGCGTGCCGCGGGCTGGCTCCTCAACTGGAAGAGTCTGCGCGAGTACCTCCGTACCGAGCAACGCGTCACAAAAGCCTTCCTGTTCATCGGGTTTCTACCCGGCCAGGAGCCGCTCTACGCCTCACTCAAAGAGGCCGGCTTTGAACTTGTCTTCAAGCCCACCACCACGCACACCGTCGACGGCAAGACCGTCGTGAAGGGCAACGTCGACACCGACCTCGTCCTGCAGACACTGCTGGAGTGGGATCACTTCGACCAGGCGATCTTGCTCTCGGGCGACGGCGACTTCCTGTCGCTACTCAAACATCTCGCTCAGGCCGGCAAACTACGGTCACTCGTCATTCCGAGTGCCCGCTCGGCGTCGTCACTCCTCGGCCAGTTCCGTCGTTCGACGGTGAGCCTGGACCAGCTGCGCCCTCGTCTCGCCACCCGGTCTGCCCGCCCGAAAACGAAGGTTTCCTCTTCTGGAAGCCGTCGGCGCCACCGCTGAATTCGATCTTGAATGATTGCTCTTTAACTAAAATTATTGTTCAATAGTCTTAGCACTGCGGGAGGTCCCGCAGTCGATCATTCACCCAGACGGCAGGAGAAAACGGATGACAGAGTTATTGCAGCCCAATCCCGCTTTTGAGCGGGATGACGAGCAGAGGTTCTCGATCACGCAGCAGGCGCACGAGCTTGTGCCCCTCATGATCCGTCCCAAGCGCCCGCTGAAGGTTGTGGTCGTCGACGATCTGCCGATCGCCCTGATGATCATGCAGAAGATCCTCGCCCTCTGGCCGGATCTGTCCGTCGAGTACATTGCGCAGGTTGGCGGCGTGCCCGTGGTCATCGCCTCAGACACGGACATTGTGCTCCTCGACGAACAGCTCATCGGCACCACCGGCACCAAGATTCACGCCGAGCAGATGCGGCTCGGCAGCCGGGCGGTGTTCGGCTCGACGAGCACGAACCACTGCCCCTCGTTCACCAAGGTTCAGTTCGTGGATAAGACGGCGTTCATGAGTAATCGGCAGGCTGCCGAGAGGTTCGTCGCCTTCGTCAACGACTTGATCGCTCTCGTCCCCTGATTAACGTCCTCTCCTCCCGTCCCCGCCCCAACCGCTTGCGGTTGGGGCTCTTTTTTGTGACCGTCGCGCGGCCGTTTCGCTTTCTCTACACTAGTCCCGTGTCCACCCGTCAAATCGCCAGTTCCACCATTTGGCAGCTCGCCTCGCAGCTCACGATGGCGGCGATCAGCGTCGTCACGGTGAAGTTCGTGGCGATCGGGTTGAGCCAGCATTTGGCCGGGCTCTACAACTCCGCCTACGGCTACCTGCAGATCTTCGGCATCTTGGCGGATTTCGGCCTGTACGCCGTCTCGGTGCGCGAGATGAGTCGGGCCAAGGATGAGCCGGCGATGCTCGGCATGATCATTTTATTGCGGTCGTTCATCGTGCTCCTGAGCTTCGCGGTGGCGCTCGTCGTCGCGTTCGTCATCCCATCCTGGCAGGGCACGCCGCTGCCACTCGCCATCGTCATCACGTGCTTCGTACCGGTCCTGACGCTCTTGGCCGGAACGCTGCGCGTCGTCTTCCAGGTTCGTTACCGGATGCAGTGGGTCTTCGCGGCGGAGGTGACGCAGCGCGTCGTCTCCGTCTCACTTATCGGCGCGGCCGTGTGGCTGGGCGCTCGTAGCAGCGAGAATATCGGCACGCTCTACTGGTTCCTCGCCGCGGGTGGCATCGGGGCCGCGGTGCTGCTCATCATTTCGCTCATCGGCAGCCTGCGACTGATGGTGCCAACCTTCGCTTGGGATGGAGTCGCCCTGCGCCGCCTCTTTGGCTTGGCTCTGCCCTTTGGGCTCGCCTTCCTCTGCACGACACTCTATCGCCAATCGGACGTCACACTGATCTCGCTCCTTCGACCTGACTTCACTCTGCAGAATGCGACCTACGGGTTCGTGCAGCGCGTGATGGACATGACGTACCTCGTGCCGACGTTCCTGCTCAACTCGGCGCTGCCGATCTTGAGTGAGCGTCTCGATAAGGGTGGCGAGACACGTCACCTGCTGGGCAAAGTGCTCCTGATCATTCTTATTCTCGGGTCGACGACGGCGTTGACGGCGGCGCTCTGGGGACGTCCGATCATGGGTCTACTCACGAAGGAGAGTTACCTGAGCACGCTCAGTCATCCCGGCGCGGATACGGCTCTGCAGTGGCTGGCGATCTCGATGGTCATGAACGGACTCGTCGTCTATGCCTTCTACGTCCTCCTCGCTCGTCACCGTTGGCGGTCGCTCGTTGTCACGCTCGGGCTGGCGGCTGGGCTCTCGCTCGGCCTGAACCTCTGGCTCATTCCGACGCTCGGGTTCGTCGGCGCGTCGATCACGTCGGCTGTCATCCATACCCTGCTCGCAATCGCCCTCATGCCCCAGGCCGAGCGCGCGCTGAAGGCTCAGATCGGGCAGAGAGAGATCCTCCGCTGGTATGGATTCGTCGCTCTCTTAGCCGGGTACCTTGTCATTGTTCGCCCCTTCCTGACATCCGATCTGCTGACAGCGCTTGGTTTAGCTGGGCTTTGCCTCTGGCTTGTGCTTGCTGGGCTACTGGTCGGATTCCGACGGACTTTTCAGGCCTGACGGACATCGCCAGCAGCGGTTATACTGGTACTGTCTGATCTTTCTGTTGCTATTGATTCCGTGCCGCCTTAGCTCAGTGGTAGAGCAACGCACTTGTAATGCGTGGGTCGCGAGTTCAACTCTCGCAGGCGGCTCCATGAAGCCATCAACACGGTCTTGGGGAAGTGCCTTGAACCATTGCCATAATAGGTATTTCATGTTGTTAAACTATGCTTGAAGTCGAAACGAAATTCTTGGAAATTGATCCTGAGGCCGTTCTCGCTGCGCTGCAGGATTTGAAAGCGGAGCCGCTCTACGACGGTCTCATTGAGACGCGTTACTACGACAATGCCACCCGCACGATCCGTAGCCAGCAGAAGTCCTTCAGGCTGCGCTTAAAGGTGCTGACCGGCGATGTCTGCCTAACGTCCAAGCGCAAGCTGAGCGACAATCGTGTGCGCATTTGCGAGGAACACGAAGTGGCCATCGGGAATGGCAGCGGCGCGACCGGCCGAGCGCGCTTTGAGGAAATGCATTTACTCCTCGCTGCGATTAACTTCGAGCCCTATCGCACGTTCACCAAGCGACGCGTCTCGCACGCCATTGGCGACACGCACTTTGAGATTGATACGATCTTGAATATCGACGGTCAGGATGTGTCGATCCCGCCACTCCTCGAAGTGGAATCATCCAGCGCTGATGCCGTCCTGCATTATGCCGGTCTCCTCGGCTTCAAGCCTGAACAGGCCCAGCCCATCTCCACTCGGTCCGTTTTCAAGCGCTACAAGAAGACATAATGCGCGCCATGCGCGCGGTCCAGGCGAAGTGAATCACTCGCTCTTTTGCGGTGCCCGCACGCGTGGCTGAACCACGTTGGTCGTCGAGTGCGTCACGCAGAGCGCGGGCCAAATCGGCCGCGTCACCCGGCCGGCAGAAGCGCGTCACGCTCTCGTCCGCCAGATCATGAATCGGCGGCAGGTCGGCGCAGACGGTCGGTATGCCGGCGGCCATGTACTCGAGGAGTTTGAGCGGCGAGGTGTCGCGCTGGAAGAACGGGTCGGCGCTGTCGGGCGCTGGAAAGACGCCGAGGTCGGCCGCAGCCATGGCGAGCGGCACTGACGCTGAGGGCACGGGCCCTTCAAAGCGAATGGCGTCTTGGCCAAGTCCCTTGGCGCTGGCGAGCGTCTGTAGCCGGCTGACGTCACCGGCCGGTCCGCCGACGATCCAGACGAGGGCGCGGACTCCTTGCATCTGCAAGATGGCGGCGGCGTCGATCAATTCTTCGACGCCCTTGGGAAGATCGTGACCGGTCTTCAGTGAGCCGACGTAGGCGATGACGGGGCGGTCTGTCGGGAGCGACCAATGGGCTTTGGCTTTGGGGTGCGGCGGCAGGTGTGCAAAAGATTCCAGATCGACGCCGTCGGGTTCGACCATGATCTTCTCGGCCGGTACGCCGCGGCGGACAAGTTCGTCTTTCATTGGCGTGGTCAGGGCCACGATCAGATGACAGCGGCGGCAGCGGCGAATGAAGCCTGGGCGCAGACGGTGAGGAATGGTGTGGAGTTCGAGGATGGCGGGGATGCCTCGCTCCAGGGCCGGGGCCAGCACGGAGACGGTGCGGGCGTAGACGATGTCGGGCTGGTGTGCGGCTAGCCACTCGTCGAGGAGGCGGCGGTACGAGAACCAGCTGGCGTGCACGGCGAGCGGCCCAGGGATGAGTGGATGTTGAAGGGCTACGAAGGCGGGGAGCTTGGCGACTGGCACGTCGCGATCAATACGGTAGACCTCCTTGAGGGCGCCGCCGATGGCACCAGGGACGTCGGGACAGACAATAGTGACGTCGTGGCCGATTGCTGTCAGCGCGGCGCTGACCTGGGCGATCTGGTGACCGTAGGCTTTCTCGGTCGGAAAACGGCCGTGGGCGATGTACGCGATACGCACGAGGCGATTCTAACGGTCTTTGGGCGTTTGTCTTAGAGGAGATTTTTGAACGCGTACGTGAAGAACTTGTCGATACGCAGATAATCGGCGAAGGCGCGGCGGGCTTGGTACTGAGCCTCTATGAGGTCGTTGGCCGAGGTTTTGTGCCACCAGGCGCGGACGCGCTCGGGTAGGCGGGGAAGCTCGCGCATATCAACACTCAAGAGGAAACGGTCGTAGGGCACGACACCCTCGAGCGGGAGGGGGGTTTCGGTATCGACGAAGAGGAGCGGTCTTCCGAGACTTAAAGCCTCGTAGAAGCGGTAGGAATAGTTGCCGTCGCCCTTCACTACAAGTGCCAAGTCGCAATCACGCAGATTGTCGACGTACTCGCGGCGGGCTCGCTCTGGCGGCAAGCTGATCGTCTTGGCGTGGCCGGAGTAACTCTTGCGAATGAGGAAATTTGTCTTCAAGCCGTGCGCCCCCTGCAAGGCATGCAGCGCCCGGCGTCGGAAGGTGAGGCCTTTGCGTTCGGCCAGACGCCGGCGGTCGAAGGCGGCGAGGACTTCGAGGTAGGTGAGCGCGTTGCCGACCATGGTGCCGACGCGGTTCTGCAGATTCTTGTAGTCCGACCAGCCGCAGAAGCCGATGACTGGCTCTGCCCCCTTATGGCGCGGGACGAGGGGTTCGGCGCCAAGGAGGTCCTCGGCGTACGCGGGCATCATGATTTCGTTCGATCTCAGCGCGTAGCGGTAGGCAGACGAGATGAAGGCGACGGAATGGGGGAGGTTGATGACTGGCGGGGCATCGCCGTAGGCGACGGTGATGATTTTCTTTCCCAAGCGTGAGGCGAGCGTGGTGATCGTGTCTAAATAGGCGCGGTCGTGCTGGACGGCGGCGAAGGGGTGCGGAATGAGGATGAAGTCGGCGTCCTCGGGCCGGTCGGCCAGACGGACGATTGGATCTTGTAGACAATCGAAAGCGTGGTCGAGGAAAAGAATGCGGCTCCGCTGGTCCTCCTGACCGAGGTTTGGGTTTAGCAGCGGAATGTGGGGCAGGCCGGACTTGAAGACACAGTAGACCGAACGCACGGCCTAAGCCTATCAGAGCGCGGTCGCCAAGGGGCGACCAATTCGCTAGCCTTTTGCCATCGCCCGCCTCTACTACGAAATCCTCCCGCCGGCTTTCAAGAAATTCTCCGTCCTGACGGCGGGGCGCACCTTATTGCCCACACTTGGGTATTACCTGCGCCGGCCGATACTGCCACCCAGTGAAAAGCTGCCGCTCTTCACCATGAACATCCTTCCCCCGATGGGACGGGTGTGGCTGCACTACGCTAAGAAGTACCTGGGTGACAATGTCGACATCACGATCTTCGACTGCTCGGGACGGCTCAATCCGGCCGACTTTCCGGGGGCGACGGTGCAGCCGTTTCTCAACTTCTATGCCGCGACGAAGAGTGACGAATTCCTCTATCACATCGCCAAGAACCGTCGTCACGGTTGGATCTGTGACGACGACGTCTTCTTTGTGAGCGACGAGTCGCTCCACGTTCTAAAGCGTGAGTTCGCCGTGCCCGGCACGGCCTCGGTGAGCCTTCGCCCGCGCAACTGGTGGGAGTTCCAGATCGACGGTCAGACGTACCCTGTCTCGGGGAGCTACTCCATTGCCTTCGACCGCGAGATCTTCTGCAAAAAAGAACACCTGTCGCTTCGACCGGCCGACGGCAACACGCACCGGTCGCTCAACGGCAAGGATTTGAAGCGCTACGACACGGGCGACCTGAGCAACGAACTGCTCATCCGCCGCGGGTACCGTTGCTACGTCAGTCCGCCCGACGAGAGCAAGCGCTGCATCGCGGCCTTCTCGGGGCTCAGCGGCGCGGTCATTCTGCTTTGGCTCTTCAAGCGTCCCGAGCAGGTGCTGGACTACTTCGAATCCCCGCCCAAGGAGAGCTGGAGCGGGACGATGCTCTTCGGCCTTCTCTCCTCCATGCTCGCGATCTGGACGATTCAGGATCTGCACGAGAAGATCACGGGCAAACCCTACCCTCTGCCGTCTCTGCCGCCACGTCAGGCCCTGGAACGGATCGCCAAAGAAGCGGCCCCGTACCTGCCCACCGGGTCGGATTTCCGTTGGATCGAAGAGGTGCGGGAGCAGCTACTGAAGGCGCTCTAAGCTACACTCTGGCCATGCCCGAATTGCCGGAAGTCGAGACCGTCCGCCGGAGTCTCGAGCGCCATCTCCCCGGACGCCGGATCACGGGCGTCGAGGTTCGTCACCAGAAGAGCATCGGCGGAAACGCCGCCTTTGCGACATGGCTTCTGAAGCGCACGATCGATCGGATCGACCGGCGGGCGAAGTTGCTTATTATTCGTTTCAAAGACGACCGCGACGTGCTGGCGATCCATCTGAAGATGACGGGTCAGCTGCTCTATCAGCAGGGTATGGTGAAGGCCGGCGGCGGCCACAGCCTGTCTCAAGCAGCTGATGAGCTCGACGACCGCCATGCCCGCGTCATCCTGACGTTCGATAACGGCGCGCGGCTCGTCTTCAACGATCTGCGACTCTTCGGCTATCTGCGCCGGTACGATTCGCTGCGATTGGAGCGCGAACTCACGGGCTACGGCCCGGAGCCGGGGACGCCCGCCTTCACCGTCGCCGTCCTGACAAACGTCCTCGGCAAGCGAAAGGCACCGCTTAAGGCCGTGCTCCTTGATCAGCGGCGGATCGGGGGATTGGGCAATATCTACGTCGACGAAGCCTGCTTCCGGGCAAAGATCAAACCAACGCGTCGCGCCGGTTCGCTGAAGGCGGCGGAAATCGCCGCGCTCCATGCCGCTTGCGGCGATGTCATCACCGAGTCGATCGCCGTTGGCGGCACGACCTTCCGCAGCTACACCGATGCCGACGGCAAGAGTGGCGGATTTTTGGCCAAGCTCAAGGTGTATGGCCGCCAAGGCAAAGCCTGCCTTCGTTGCCGAGGCATGATTAAGAAGGCGGTGTGTGCCGGGCGCGGCACACACTTCTGTCC
This sequence comes from uncultured Candidatus Peribacteria bacterium, assembly GCA_964635215.1. Taxonomy (GTDB): domain Bacteria; phylum Patescibacteriota; class Gracilibacteria; order Peribacterales; family Peribacteraceae; genus JAGOUB01. Next base: position 281,838 of record CAZWNJ010000001.1, read on the forward strand.
CGATTGCCAGCAGTAGTTCTGCCCGAGCGGTACGTCAGTACGATTGCTGCTAGACTACGGTCATGCCCGTCAAACGCGCCCACCTCAACGACTTCGCCAAGCTCCTGGCCTCGGTCCGGACATCGGCCGAGAGTGCCCGGCTCTTGGAAGATCTGCTGACGCCGCAGGAGCACGAGGAACTGGCCCGTCGGTGGCAGATCGTGCAGATGCTCTGGCGGCGTATGCCGCAGCGCGACATCGCCAAAAAGCTGAAGGTGAGCGTCAGTAAGATCACGCGCGGCTCGCGAGCGATGCAGTACGGATCGGGCGGATTTGAACTCTTCTTGAAGCGCCTCAAAAAGCCGCGCACGCCGCCGCGCGGGATACGCTCATAACCGACGCGGGTGATGCAATAACCTGGGTATTCCTTGGGGCTACTTTGGCCTAATTTGACATACCCCACCTTAGGTATCCCGCTATCCTTTTGGGGCGTTTTCTGCTATTCTGTACAGATGGCACAAACTCTCCTTGTCCTTCTTCAGAACTCCCACTCCCTTTCGGACGCGGATAAACAGAGGCTCTCGGAGCAACTGCCGCTGATGACAGTCGAAGAGCAGCAGTCTTTGGAGGGCGCGCTGATGAAAGAGGCTGCCAGAGTGAAACAAATCGAAGATCAACACCAAAGCCAGTCGCACATCTTGAATGAGGAATACGAGCGGACAGTATCGGACTTCAAAACGCATACCCTCAAAACCATCCGCAGCTCCACCGAACAGAACAAGCGCACGGAAGAGATGCAAAAAATAGACGAGGCGCTTAACTCTGCCTGACGTGCCTACGGCGCTCTGCTATGGAAAATCGAGACATCACCCCTGGCGAAGTGAAAGAAACCGCGCAATCGGAGGTGAAACCGGATAAGGAGAAGAAGCCGGATGCCAAGCCCATTGACGGCGCGCGGGTGCGTAATGACGTGGCAGAAGTGCTTAGTAAATTGGACTATCTGCAGCGCGACGTTCAGGAGGATGTCGTGAAGGATTTTCGGGCCAAACTGGATGCTATCCGTCAAAAATTCCAAAAACTCGATGAGACAAAAGTGGATGCCCTACGCGAGTTGGAGAAAGAGATGTACAAAGAATTCAGTCCGTTTCTTAAGAAAGCCGCCCAATCGCAGTTGAGCAAGTGCAAGAACATTCAGAAGGTGACATTTGAGAAGAGGGGGATGAACTTTACATTCGGTGGCCAAACGATGTCAGCCGAGCTGACCGATCTTTATGAAATTCGATCGGTGCAAATCCTCGGCGCGACGGTGCGATTTCAGAAGCCAGTGCAGCTGAAAGACTTTGACAATCGTATGGGTAATAATTTATTGGCATCGCTCCAGCTCATCGCTAAACGCTTTGATCCGAAGGGAATGGAGATTCTTGCTACGGAATTGTGGTACGAATTCACGGCAAAGGACGATGGCAAAGAGAGGCAGTTTGTCGCTACTCCGCAGGATGTCCTCGAGGTGACGCAGGTACCAACAGCTGAGAAAGTCCAGGAATGGAGAAATGCTCTAAAGGATTTGAATGCCATCCAAAAGCGTATGGAGGAGACTGAGCGGTCCATGCGAGAGGCGTTCAAAGACACGGACGTGATGATAAAAATGCAGATAAATGGGACATCCGGCATCGACGTGAGCAAGTTCACTCCAGAACAGAAGAAGATCTGGGATGCGTTTCAGGCACTCCGAAAAGAATTCGGTGTTGCCGCAGAGAAGGAGCGTTCGCTGCGTCGCGAGTGTGGTACACGTATGTTGAAAACCAAAGACGGCACTCAAGTTCGTGAGGAAAGTGATCCTGAGTGGAAATTTAGTTTCCAATGGGTCTATCTCAACAAGGACGGCAAAGAACAAACGCGGCTTTCTTGGTCAGGCTTTCGGTATAGGGGGAAAACGGAGTACGAGTATGAAAAGGGAGAGCCAGTACGGCAGACGTATTTCAGCGAAACTGGTCAGCCGGAATACATGAGGGATTTTCGCTCGGGGACGTCAGATATCTATGACAAGAAGGGGAAGAAATCATATCGCGAACTTTTTGATTTGGAGAAGCCCGATATTCGCATCGGAACACAAATGTACGATGCCGAAGGCAGGCTGATGGACGAGAGGGCGTTGCAGGCCATGACTCCTGCGCAAATTGAGGCATTCTTCCTTCCGCTGTTAGCGCAGGAGGATTTTCGCGCGCAAAGAGTAGCCATTGATGCGTGTTATACGGCAGCAAAGTACATCATCAAGTGTCCTCGTGGTGAAGAAATTATGCGCAGAGTTGTACTCAGCAGCACATTGGTAGCCTTCGAAGAGTTCACGAAGTACAAGGATGCGCCGTATGCCGTGAAACTGCTGGAGGAGGCCGCATACCAGATCGAGGATAAGGAAGTTGTAACGAGAATGGTGAATGATGCCACGAAAGTGCCAGGACTCTCAGAGGGCGATAAAAAGCGCATTATTGCAATGGCCGGGAGAAAGAAAGTGAATACACCGCTCGCCGAAAAACTCCTATCAATTGATCAACAGCCACAGCGAGCGCGGTTGCTGGAAGATCCCGGTTTGAGAGACTGGTCTGAGGTAAAGGAAGAATGGATCGATTGGAGGAAGCTGAAATCTCCGGCGAGCGGCGAGAAGCAAGCAGCGGTATGGAAATTACAAATGCGGGCGATGATCGCTAGAAATCTCTATTTCCAGAATCTAGAAGTGAACGAGGCGAACGTGAAAAAGGAATTCTTGCGGATCGTTGAGACGAGGGAAAAATATTCTACGCTGAAGGTGTTTAAAGGCAGGAATGTTCTGCATGCTGCACACACCGAATTGATCCGAGATGTTAAAAAGCTTGATGGCAAGCTCTTCACCGATGAGCAATATCAAGAATGGGAGAAGGCATCCGAAGATCCACATCGCTTTGGGAAAAAGGGAACCCAGGACGCGATCAAAAAACAGCAAGATGGAGAAGGTACCTATGAAATGCTTCGTCCCGCAAAAAATCTAGAAGCTCTGCAGAAGGCCAAGGAGGATATTCTGCAGAAAATAAAAACCATGGGGCCGCCTTCAACGTTTATTTTTGATGGGCATGGCGGACCAGATGCGTGGTATTTGTCTGATGGCACCGTTTCTGGAACGGCGAAGGCTGGTACTGTGAATGAGACAGATACAACAGTGAAAATTTCCGTAGAAGAACTGGCGCAAGCCTTAGTTGAAAGAGCAAAGAAATTTCCCCAATTACGAACAAATGATCCGAGCAAGAAAGATATATTCATCTTCGCCTGTTGTTATAACACCAATTTTATCCGCAGCCTGTATATGCAGATGGGTGATGCGCCAAAGCCAATTGCCCTGGGAGCGTCCGAGTATGGTCAGTATGGCTACTCCAAACTTGGCTCAATACATGGCAGCCGTTTCTTCTCCGAAATATTACAATTAGAGAAAAACAAAAAAACTCACATTAATCCTGTGAGTCCCTCGAGAAAACAGCTCATTATTCATGAAGCTGCGAAGCGACCAACCGTAATTTCCGATGTTTTTGAGAACGAATTTAGTGACGATTCCAATCCAAGTCTCTACATACCGGACGATAAGAACCTGCCTATGCAAATAACGAGGGATGATGGGGATCATGGCAATAGAGACAACACTCAGGGTGCATGAAATCGTCCAGTGGCGACCCGACTCTCGGGAGTATGCAAAATATAAACGCGAGTTCAATTTTGTGATTGGATTCTTCCCCTGAAGGAAGGCCAGTCTTTGAGCGCCGCACTGACTTCCGATGCACATTGCCGCGGCAAAGCCTTCGAGCTGGCGGAGAGGGGGGGATTCGAACCCCCGAGACCCTTGCAGGTCTACGCGCTTTCCAAGCGCGCGCACTAGGCCACTATGCGACCTCTCCAGCGGGCGGGAGTGTAGCAGACCACGCACCAGGACGGAATCTCGTCAATTGGCCGCTTCGGCCCCGAGCAGGGGCGCAAATTCCTGCAGCATCGCCACGACGTTGGGGGCGAGGAGGCAGGGCTGCGCGGCCGCCAGGGCTTGGAGTTCGGCGTAGGCGTACCAGCGGATCTTGCCGATCTTCTTTGGTTCGCGGCCTTCCTGCGGTTCGCCCCGGATGGCGCAGATGAGATTATGAACGATGAACTGACCCTCCTGCGACTCGGTTTCGAAGTCGGCCATGCGGCCGAGGATCTCGGCCTCGCAACCGATTTCCTCCATGATCTCGCGCAGAATCGCGGCGATCAGGTCTTCGTCAGGCTCGACTTTGCCGCCGGGGAATTCCAGGCGGATGCCGTACTTGATGTTCTCCACCAGGAGGAGACATTGCTCGCGGATGATGATGGCGGCCACGAGAGAACGCCGCGGGCGCTCCACGGTACCATCAGGCGGGGGCGGTGATGCGAGGGCCATCAGACCTTCTTACCGGCCTGCAGTCTCTTCGCGAGCGTGCGGATGTAGCTCGTCGCGACCTTCATCGTCACGAACGTTCCGCTCTTCGGGTCGAAGACGCGCTTCTTCTGCACATTGGCCTTAAACGAGCGGCGGCCGGCGCGCAGCGAGTGGCTGCGGGTGTTGCCGTAAGCGGTTCCTTTGCCGGTTTTGGAGCAGCGATGAGCCATTGGGACCAGGAGAGTAACGGCCTTTCCAGAAAACGTCAACTCATTCGGACATGCTCTTTGGAAGGCGCTATGATGCCCCGCGTGCCCTTCATCCACTTCATCCAACCGACGTACCTTTTAGCCGCGCTGATCGCGATTACGGTCCATGAGGCCTCCCACGCCCTCGTGGCCAAACGCCTCGGCGATCGCACGGCCGAACTCCTCGGCCGTCTGACGCTCAACCCGCTGGCGCACTTGGACCCGATCGGCAGCCTGATGTTCCTGCTCATCGGTTTTGGCTGGGCCAAACCCGTGCCGATTGACCCGCGGTATCTCTCCTCGCCCAAGCGCGATCTGGCCCTGATCTCGCTCGCCGGTCCGGTGAGTAACCTGCTCCTCGCCATCGTCGCCTTCGTTCTGCTTTCGGTGATCGCCCCGGCCTTCAGCCATGGGCAGATCGAACTGCTGCTCGCCGGAGCGCGCGGTAGCAATCCCTTCCTGACGGCGCTCGTACAGTTTTTGCAACAGTGCGTGACGGTGAACGTCCTCCTGATGGCCTTCAACCTGCTGCCCATCGCGCCGCTCGACGGCTCGAAGATCGTGCAGGCGTTCGTCCCGTGGCAGTACGCTGAGCAGTACGAGGAATTCATGCGGCGCGGGCCGATGATCCTGCTCGCCTTGCTCATCGCCGAGGATCTGCTCGGCATCCCGCTCATCAGCCGCTGGGTCTTCTTCGTCGGCAATGCCGTCTTCCAATTGCTGCAGTTTTTGACGCCCTGGTGGTGACCGACCGGCAGATGCGCGGTTGTGTCATCTGCGCTACCCTTCCTTCGTTATGCGCCTCCCCCTCTCTTGGCTCTCGGATTTCGTAGAATGGACGGTCGCCGACCCGGTGTTGATCGGCGAGCGGCTGAGCCTAGCGACGTCCGAAGTGGAGGAGATTGAGCAACAGGGCAAGTACCTGCGTGGTGTCTGTGTGGGCCGCATCGAGGCGCTCCTGCCGCACCCCAAGGCCGATCGTCTGCGGCTGGCCGACGTCCAGACCGACAAGGGTCTCAAGCGCGTCGTCTGCGGCGGCACGAATCTGCGCACGGGGATGCTCGTGGCCTTCGCGCACATCGGCGCTCGCGTCCGTTGGCATGGCAACGAGGAAGTGACGCTTGAGCCGGCCGTCATTCGCGGCGAGAAGAGTGAAGGAATGATCTGCGCCGCCGAAGAGCTGGGATTGGAAGCGCGTTTTCCTGCCGCTGCGAGCGACGGCGAGCGGCCAATCGTCGATTTGTCGCGCACGGATCTTGAGGTGGGTGCGGATCTGCAGAAGGCACTCGGCCTCGACGATGCCGTCTATATCATCTCCAACACCGCCATCACCCATCGCCCCGATCTCTTCTCGATTGTGGGCTTCGCGCGCGAGTGCATCGCCTTGGAATTGGGTCAGTGGAAGAAGACGCCGGAGACGAAGTTGCCGAAGTTCCCCAAGGGGAAGGGCGGCATCGACTGCGTCTGCGAAACGGATGCGATCACGCGTTACTTCTCGTGCGTGCTCGAGGTGTCGAGCCTCGGTCAGACGCCGGACTGGATGGTGCGCCGCCTGGAGGCGGCCGGCTGGCGACCGGTGAGTCTGCCGGTGGACATCACGAACTACGTTGCCACCGAGACGGGCATGCCGCTGCATAGCTTCGATCTTGATGACATCGAGGGCACGTTCCGTATGCGCGAGTCGCGCGCCGGCGAGACGATCGTTACACTCGACGGCATCGAGCGCACGCTGCCCGCGGGCGCGATCGTCATGAGTGATGATCTCGGCGTCTTCGACCTGCTTGGCATCATGGGTGGACAGCGCAGCTCCACGAAGGAGACAACGAAGCGCATCCTCCTGCACGCTGCCGTCGTGGACCCGCGTCCGATCCGCCGTGCGATGCTGGCCACGGGCCACCGCACGGACGCCGGCACCGTCTACGAGAAGGGTATCCCCGACGAGGCCGCCGAGCGCGGCTTTGCCCGCGCGCTCGAGCTGATGCTTGCGCTCATCCCCGGCGCGACCATCGCCTCGCCGCTCCATTCCTTCGGCAAGCTCGGTCCGTCGCCGGCCATCCGCCTGTCGCTGCCGGCGCTAGAGTCGTTGCTTGGCATCAGCGTTCCTGCCCGCGACATCCGCCGCATCCTCAAAGACATCGAGTGCGCGGTCACGGGCAGCGGCGACACGCTCACCGTCCGTCCGCCGATGCACCGCCGCCGCGACCTGAAGACCGCGACCGACCTGGCCGAAGAGATCGGCCGCCTCTACGGTTACGAGAAAATCACTCCGACCCTGCCGCGCGCGCCGATCGGCGTGCCGAACCAGCCGCTTCGCCTGCACCGCCTGCGCGACGCCTTGGCCGCCCGGGGCGCCATGGAGGTCTGCCCGCTCTCGCTCGTGGGGCCGCTGCTCCTCAAGCGCGCCGGTATTGACCCGGCGGGTGCCACGCAGGTCAAAAACCCGCTCGGCGAAGACACCTCGCTCCACCACCCGACGGGACTGCCAAGATTGCTCGAACACGCGGCCGGCATCCTGCCCGGGCGCTCCGCTCCGCTCTGGACCTTCCAGGCGGCCCACGTCAGCGGCCACGGCCGCGCTGACGAAATCTTGGAACTGAGCACCGTCCTCTGTCATCCCGGTGCCGTCACGATGAAGGATCTACCCGTGTTGCAGCTCGGCGTCAGCCTGGAGGCACTCTGGGCCCGCGACGGCCAGACGCTCGTCCGCACGCCCGCGCTGGCCGTACCGGCCTGGGCTCATCCCGGCCGCGCCGCGGATCTGACGCTCGATGGCCAGGTGATCGGCACGGTCGCCGAGCTCCATCCGCGCGTCATCGCTGCCTTCGGTCTGCCTGAACGATCGGCCGCCGCCCTCGTCAATCTGTCCGTGGGCCTGCGCGCGTCGCTTTTGCCACAGACCATCACACCCGTGCTGACGTTCCCGGCCATCGCCTACGACGTGACGGTGAAGGCCGACGCCCACGTGACGGTCGGTCCGATGCTCGCGCGCCTGAAGGCTGCAGATCCGCTCGTGGAGCGGGCCGAGGTGGCGGACCTGTACGTTGGGTCCGAGCACAAGGATGGCGCCTACAACCTGACGCTGCGTCTGACCTACCGTGCCCCTGACCGCACGCTCGCCGAAGGCGACGTCCAGCCGCTGCACCAGCGTCTGGTCAAGGACGTGATCGCCCTCCCCGTCGTCTGAACATGACGAGCATCGTCACTAAGACCGGGGATAAGGGCGACACCGGGCTCTTCGGTGGTCATCGCACGGCGAAAGACTCGCCGCGCCTGCAGGCATACGGCACCGTCGATGAGTTGAATGCTAACTTGGGTGTGGCCCTCGCCGAGAATCCACCGGCCGAGATTGCCGGGCACTTGGATCGCCTTCAACACCTGCTTTTCCGGGCCGGAGCCGATCTGGCTACGCCGGCCGAGTCGCCGCTTCGTACCCACCGAATGCGCGATGAGGACATCACGATGCTTGAGGGCTGGGTCGATGCCCTAGAAGCGATACTGCCGCCTCAACAGGCCTTCATCTTGCCTGGTGGAACCAAGGCCTCGGCCGCGCTCCACGTCTGTCGCACCGTCTGCCGCCGCGCCGAACGCGAAATTGTGACGCTCTCCCGGCTCGAACCGCTCGAACCGAACGTCATCATCTTCTTCAACCGCCTGGGCGACTACCTCTTTTTGGCTGCCCGGCAGTGCAATACGGCCACCGGCCACCCCGACACGATCGTCCGTTACGAGTGACGGGAGACCCGGTATGATGGGTCCGTGACCCGCATTGCGATCATCGCCGGCGCCGGCCCGGCCGGCCTCACCGCCGCCTACGAGCTCCTGGAGCGCACGGACATCGTGCCGATCGTCTGCGAGGCGACGGACGCCATTGGCGGCATCGCGCGCACTCACGTCTACAAAGGCAACCGCATCGACATCGGCGGTCACCGCTTCTTCAGCAAAGAGGAGCGCGTGATGAAGTGGTGGTTCAACATCCTGCCGCTCCAGGGCCACCCCTCGGCCGACACCGCCGAGAAGGGGCACGAGATCGACTTGGCGACGGAGGCGATCTTGAAGCGCCTGTGCCCCGAGTGTCTGGAGCCCGGTGACGAGAAGTTGAAGACCGAGCGACGAACCGTGACCGTTCGCCGGCCCGTGCCAGATCCTGAGAAAGAGGATGCCGTCATGCTCCAGCGGCCGCGTTTGTCGCGCATCTTCTACCGTTCACGCTTCTTCCCGTATCCGATCTCCATCACGCTCTCGGTGGCGCGGCGCCTGGGTCTGTGGAACACGTTCCTCATTGGTCTGTCCTACATTAAGCGCAAGATCTTCCCGCTGACGGACGAGACGTACCTCGATGCCTTCTACCGCAACCGCTTCGGCGACCGCCTCTACGAGACGTTCTTCCGCGGGTACACCGAGAAGGTTTGGGGCGTGAAGTGCGGCGAGATCCGCGCCGATTGGGGGGCTCAGCGTGTGAAGGGGTTGTCACTGAAGCGGGCCGTCACTCACGCCGTGAAAGACTTGCTCTCAAGTGACTTCAAGAAGCAGCAGCAGGAGCGCGAGACGTCGCTCATTACGCGCTTCTTCTACCCGAAGTTCGGGCCGGGACAGATGTGGGAGACGGTCACGGCCCAGGTGAAGAAAGCGGGTGGCGAGGTGCGCATGCAGACGCGCGTCTCGGGCGTGCACCTGACAGGCGACCGCGTGACATCAGTCACACTAGAGAACGTTCATACGGGCCAGACGACCGAGCAGCCCTGTGACTTCTTCTTCTCGACGATGCCGATCAAACACTTGATCGGAATGATGACGCCCCGCCCGCCCGCGGCCGTGACGGAAGTGGCTGACGGTCTGCAGTACCGCGACTTCCTGACAGTCGGACTTCTCTTGAAGAAACTCCATGTGAAGGAGTGGGGCGAGGCTGTCACCACCGACGTGCCCGATACCTGGATCTATGTGCAGGATGACAGCGTGCGCGTGGGCCGGGTGCAGTTCTTCAACAACTGGAGCCCGTACATGGTGGCCGACCGCAAGAATACGACCTGGATCGGGCTCGAGTACTTCGTGAACGAGGGGGGTGATCTGTGGGTGCAGACGGATCAGGCCCTGATCAACCTCGGCATCCAGGAGATGGAGAAGATCGGCCTGGCTCGAAACGAGGACCTCGTCGACGCCTGCGTGCTACGTATGCCGAAGGCCTACCCGGCGTACTGGGGCAGCTACACACAGCTCGATACCGTCCAGAAGTTCGTGGAGGGTATCTCGAATCTCTACCTCATCGGCCGAAACGGGATGCACCGCTATAACAACCAAGATCACTCTATGCTCACGGCCATGACCGCCGTCGATAACATCGTGGCCGGACGGACGGACAAGACGAACCTCTGGGAAGTGAATTTGGACATGGTCTACCACGAAACCAAGGAGAAAGCGGCCTCTTGATGGTGTTTGTGGATATTGCATAATAATATAAATATTGTACGATAATCATCCGGCCAAGGAGTTGCCGGGTGTCCCTTTCAGGAGGAAACGTCATGGTCAGAATGGTTTGGGTCTTTCTGCTCCTCTGTGTCCTGCTTGGCTGCCAAGCCCCGCCGAGACAACGGATTACCGTCGGCGTGCGCGTCTCACCGCCGCCCGGTCGCCGCCACACGGCAGCTAAGATCCCGATCGATCTGCGGATCGACTATGAATGGGGTGTTGAACCAAAGGGGGAGCCGTCTAGTGACGACTGAGTGTCCCCGCGGGTGCCATCCGGCACCCGCTTCTTTTTGTGCTCAGGCGAGGTGGGCCGAGTACCACTCCACCGCCTTCTCGACGCCGCGGTCGAGGGGGGTTTTTGGATCGTAACCGAGTATCCGCTTGGCTTTCGAGATATCGGCGACGTAGCGGAAGATCTCGCCGGTGCGCGACTGGCCGATCGTGATGGCCGAGTTGGACTTGAGCAGGTCCTTCATGCGTTCGGCGACGTGCAGGATGGTCGTGCCCTGGCCGTAGGCAATGTTGTAGGTGTCGTTCTTGGCGGTCTCAAAGTTCTCAAGGACGCGGATGATGCCCTGGACGGTGTCGTCGACGTAGGTGAAGTCGAGGCACTTTTCGGCGCCGAAGATCGGCAGCTCGCGTCCGGCCTTGGCCCGGCGGAAGAATTCGGGGATGAGGCGCTCGGAGTCGTCGTACATGCCGTAGACGTTGCTGAAGCGCAGGATCACCTGGTCGATGCCGTAGCAACGGCGGTAACTCTCGACCATCGCCTCACCGGCGAATTTGCTGGCCGTGTAGGGGCTCTCGCAATTCTCGACGCGGACGAGGTCCTCGGTATAGCGCTCGACGCCGATGTTGCCGTAAGTCTCGCGCGAGGAGGCGAAGACGAAGCGCTTTACGTTATTCTTGCGGGCGTACTCGAGCGCCTGGTAGGTCGTGACCATGTTCTCGAAGGCGCGGTCGGGGTGTTGCACGAGTTCGTAGACGCGAGCGTTGGCGGCCAGGTGGACAACGACGTCGACGTTGCCCGGCACCGTCGCCATCTGGGCGGGGTCGAGCATATCGGCCACGATCGTGACGGCCTGGACGGACGGTTGCCACTTATTAGGAACCCGGTCGACGCCAATCACGTCGTGTCCGGCGGCGAGGAGGGTTTCGCAGAGACGGGTGCCGATGGTGCCGCTGCTACCAGTGACGAGAATGCGCATGTTCGCGCATGGTAGCGGGTTCCTCTCTGGTACTGTAGTCCTCGTTATGATTACCCTCGTCCTGCCCACCTACAACGAGACGGAGAGCCTGCCGATCATCCTGCCGGAGATCGCGAAGGCGCTCGCCGGGCACGAATTCGAGGTGATCATCGTCGATGACGACTCGCCCGACGGCACGGCCGCCCTGGCTCGGACGATGGGTGATCAGTATCCCTGGCTGCGCGTCATTCAGCGCGTCGGACGGCGGGGACTCTCGTCGGCCGTCATCGAGGGCTGGCTGGCCGGCCGGGGCGACGTGTTGGCTGTGGCCGACGCTGATGGGCAGCACGATCTCGCCATCCTCCCGGCGCTCGCCGCCGCGGTGACGGAGGGGGCGGCGGTGGCGATCGGCTCGCGCTACACGGATGGCGGCAGCACAGGCACCTGGGGCGGTAGCCGCCTGATGCTGAGCCGGCTCGCCACGAAGCTGACGAATCTCTTCTGTCCCAGTCCCGTCACGGACCCGATGAGCGGGTTCTTCGTCCTTAGCCGCAGTGCCTTCGAGGGCGTGATGCACAAGCTGCGGCCCAAGGGATTCAAGCTCCTGATGGAGATCCTCGTGCATTTACCGAAGTCCGCGCGCCTGGCCGAGCGGCCCTACACCTTCCGCGAACGGCGGGCGGGGACGAGCAAGATGTCGCTCAAGGTGGAGGTGGAGTTTTTGGAATCGCTCTACGACCTGACGATCGGCCGGATCTTCCCGCTCCTGTTACTGAAGTATTGCGTGGTGGGTGCGCTCGGCATCCTCGTGAACCTGCTCACCTTCCGTCTGCTCGTGCAGTTCTTCCCGGTTACAGCGCAGCCGGGCTGGCTTGGGGCGACGACGGCGCTGCTCTGGGCGACGGAGGCGGCCATCCTGTTCAACTTCCTCCTGAACAACGTCTGGACCTTCCGCAGTGCCCGTCTGAAGGGCCTGCAGCTCGTCCGCGGTCTCATCACCTACCACGCCGCCTGCGCGCTCGGTGCCTTCGCCAATACGGCCGCCAGCACGCTCCTCATTCTCCGCGGCTTCAACGAGATCACGGCCTTGGCGATCGGCGCCGCCATGGCCGCGGCCTGGAACTACACTATGAGCCGCATGCTCACCTGGCGTGAATGAGGCACAAAAAAGCCGGCCCGCGGCCGGCTTTTTCTGGAAGGCAGAGAGGAATTACTTGCGGTAGGCGAGCATGCCCATGAAGCGGGCGCGCTCGACGGCCTGGCGGAGCATCTTCTGGTGCTTCAGGCAGACGCCGGTGTAGTACTTGGCGCGGATGTTGCCGAAGTAGTCGATGAACGGCTTGATCGTGGGGTAATCCTTGTAGTCGATGTACGCCACGTGCTTAGGATCGAAAGGGCACGTCTTGAGGCGCGGATCGCTGCGCTGCTGCTTCTGCTGGTTCTGGTAGGAGGGTTTCTTGGCGGTAGCCATGGGTGAGGGGGGAGTCAGATATCGAGGTTGTCGGACGACAGGATCTTATCGAGCTGCTGATCGACATCGCCGGCGGCGGCCTTCTTCTCGACGGGCTTCTTGCGCACAACATCGCTGCGTTTAGCATCACGCTTAGCTTTCTCGACAACGCGCTCCTCAAGTTTCTTGGCCTTCTCGTTCTCGCGCTCCTGCTCCTCGACGTGGCGGTGTTCCAGCCACTCCTCGTAGCGCTTGGCGTACGAGACGATCTCATAGTTCTTCGGAGGCTTCACCACCAGGTGGCGAAGGAGACCCTTCGTGATCTTCAGGGCCTGATCAACCTCGGTCACTTTCGCTGGGTCCATCTCGACGTAGTAGATGACGTAGGTGCCTTCGTTGTAGCCGCCAATCGGGTAGGCCAAACCGCGGCGTCCCCAGGCGTCCTTGGAGACCATGATGGCGCCAGCTTCGGCAAAGATCCCGTCGATCTCCTTCAGGAGAGTTGCCTCTTCCTTCTGGGTCATCGGGTAGGGGTACAAGACGCAGAATTCGTAGAGACGTGCGTCCTCGTCTTTGAGGGTATAGGGGGTCATAGGGCTTCTATGGGCAAGCCCGGCGGCGAAGGCCGCCAGGAGAAAAGCGGGACGATCCTACGGGGACCGCGGGGGAACGTCAAGCAGGCTCAACACGAGATTTAGGCCTTGGCCTCGTAGGCCGCGCGGCTCTGGATCACGAGTTCCTTCGCGGCAGCCGCGGGGCGCCAGTCACCGATGGTGACAGTCTTGCCTTCCAACTGCTTGTACGTGACGAAGAAGTGGCCGATCTCGTCGAGGATGGGCTTCGGCACATCGTTGATGTCCTTGATGTGATTGAAGCGCGGGTCACTCTTGGGGACACAGAGCACCTTGTCGTCCGGATCGCCGCTGTCGACCATGCCGAGCACGCCGACTGGGCGGGCGGGGATGACGACACCCGGGAGGGTTGGGGCGTTCATGAGGACGAGGGCGTCGAGTGGGTCGCCGTCCTGGGCGAGGGTCTTTGGCACAAATCCGTAATCCGCCGGATAGTGGAAGGGCGAGAAGAGGACGCGGTCGAGGAAGACGAAACCGCTCTCCTTGTCGAACTCGTACTTGTTCGAGGAGCCTTTGGGGATTTCGACGAGGACATTGATCTCGTCGGGAAGTTTCTTACCGGGGCCGAGGGCGTCGAGGTTGGGCATACGGCGGGGAGTGTATCAGGCTGGCTTCAGTCGCCATAGGCCAGTTCGCCGTCGGCGACGGCTTTCTGGCAGGCTGGTTGATCCGCATCTGGAAGCGCTGGGCAGAGGCTCCGGCCATGTTCGGGGTCGGCGAAGTGCACAATCTCATAGCTGATGAGACCCTCGATACACGCCGCCCGGTTGGTGCCGCCGAGTCCAGTGCAGGCAACGACGGCGGTGAGGGGCTCAGTGATGTGCGCTTTCATGGCGGCGCTGCCGAGGCCCTTCAGGCAGAGCGGGACCGTGAGCGGATCGGACGCCTGACACCAGGTGACGGCCGCCGCGTACTCGTCGGGGTGCAGGGCCAGGAAGGCACGAGGTGCGTAGAAGGCGCAGACGTTACGGTCGCCCAGTTCTCGGCCACGGCAGACGGCGAATGGATCAGCAGTGTCGTCCCCGGGAGCGGTGGGCGGAGTGGGATGTCCATTGGAGGCGAAGTGCTCCATGAAGACGCCTTCGGCACACTTTGCTTTCTGGAAGAGGTGGTCGAGCGTGTGACAGAGGGTGAGGCTGTGATCGATGTCGTCGTTGTACGCGGCCATGAGACCGTGGCCGAGACCATGGAAGCATTTGGGGCTGCCGGGCGGACAGGCCGCCGCGAAGAGGGCGGGGACGTCGGCGTCCGGGACACCTGCAAAGCGCGCCTCAATCACGCCGTGTAGATAGCCCGAGCCGCAGATGTCGTCCTCGTAGCGCAGGGCGTCTTGAAAGCCATAGCGGTCGAGTGCGGCGTGCCCGATCTGGTGGGCGAGACCGTGACAGGCGGTGGCGAGCTCACTGTCGGCGCCGTCGGCGATAGAGCGCAAGCGTTCGAGGGCAGTGCGAGCGCCGTCGAGGGCAGTCATGGCCTGTAGCTCATCGCTCATGACGACGAAACGTTCGGGGAGCGGATCGGGATAGTGGACGATGAAGACGATCCCGCTGGCGACGGCGAGAAACAACAAGACAGCCAGGCCGACAGGGAAGATCATGCGGCGCATCGGAACACAGTATACTGAGAGCACGGCCCTGTAGTTCAATGGATAGAACAACCCCGTCCTAAGGGGTGGATGTAGGTTCGATTCCTACCGGGGCTACCAGCCACCATGCCTCACGATTCAACCCCTCTACCGGCAGACATGGAGGAAGTTGCGATCGCACTACGACAGACCCAATCGCGCACCGAGTGCCTGCGCCTGGCGTACGATCTGCTGACCGAGAGATACCACGGCGACCGCCTAAAAACGTACACGCACTTCTATGAATTCTTCCCTCGGTCATTGGCTGAGGTCTGGTCGAGAAGGGGGTTTCTCCACTGTACGAACATCAACTGGATTCTGCGCACGCTCCTCATTGCGAGCGGCCATTTTTTGGCCGCCGATCTTCGCACGCGATGGACGCTCATCTGGTGGTTCTCGCCGCACCAGTACCTGCGTGTTCGTCTGGAAGACGGGACGTGGATGGCGATCGACGTCTGGGCGCAGCGCTACGGCGTCGGGTTTGGCGATTACGCGCACGGTTTCCAGTGACCCATGTCTCCTTCTTCTCCTTCGCGCGCTGCCCCGACGGGGCAGCGGCTTTGTTTCCGCATGAGCGTTCGCTTCTATCTCCGGAAGTAGAATTCACCTATAATGTTAGTAATGTTTCGCATCGACCCCTCTGACGAACTCACCAGCGCCATTCTCCACCTGGTGGCAGAGCGCCCGGGCTTGTCCGTGGCCGAGCTTCATACCGCGCTAAAGAAAAAGAAGAGCGTGACGCTCCAGCACCTCTATCGCAAGCTGAACCAGCTGATCGAGGAGGAGATCTTGCTGAAGCGAAAGAGCCGGCTGACAATGAACCTTCTCTGGCTGACGTACCTCCAGTTCTTCGCCTCCGAGGCGAAGGAGGCGTTGGCGAAAGAGAAGACATTGAATGTGTTCCCCATGAAGAAGGGGCAGCGTATGTCGTTCCCCGCGCAAACGATGAATGAGGTGCAGACCCTGTGGCACCACCTGCTCGTACAGCTTCACCGTCTACAGCCCCAGAAGAAGCTCCATAAGTACTATTCCCACGCTTGGTGGGTCTGGAATAAGCACACACTTGATATCGCCTTCTACAAGAAAATTCTCACCAGCGGAGTGCGCTGCCTCTGGCTCTACGGCAATAACACCCATCTCGATCGCGGGGCAGTGACGATGTATCCCGATCTGATCGATTCACGAATCGCGCTCGATGCGCCGTTTCCGGCCGAGGGGTACAACCTCAACGTCTACGGTGACTACGTCTTTGAGTGCACGTTCCCCTCGCATATTGCGCGGCACCTGGATTTAGTCTTCCACTCCGTGCAACCAGAGGACCAGAAGGATCTGGCGATCATCGACGACATCTTCGAGATGGAAGGGGACTTCAAGATCACGGTCTGGAACAACCCGACCCTGGCTCTGAAGTTTCAGAAGGACATCGAGAAGTACTTTCTCTTCGGCGCCAGGCTCATGCCGGAGGCAGGGGAAGAGAGAAACTAACAGAAAAGGTTAATGAACTAAAATGGTTATTTTTGGCTTCAATAAGCCAATATTTCCTTATGTGAGCCGGTGGTTCGTGAGGTAATGGGCGTGTCCCTCCCCCAGGGAGAGATACGGACAAGACCGTTCATTACCACCACCACATGAAGGAGACTGAGATGAGCACGCAGAACCTGTCGAACGCGATCGAGAAGGCCTTGGCGATCATCGAGGCACGCTACGGCCACGGGGCCGCGAACGAGAACGAGTTGGCCTTCCACGGCGTCCGCCACACGCGCGGCGTCGTGAACCGGGCCGTCACCTTGGCCACGGCCATGGGCGGGTCCGCACAGGACATCGATCTGGCCGGTATCGCCGGCGCGTTCCACGACACGGTCCAGAACTGGGAGGAATTCACTCGGGCTGACGGTGCGACCATGCGTAAGCGTTTCGCCGGCCAGAACGAGAAGGATTCCGCCATCGAGGCCGTTCACTGGATGCGCCAGACCGGTAACTACAGCGAGAGTGCCGAAGCGCTGGTGACCGAGGCCATCCTCGCCACGGTCCCGGGGTGGAACCCCGAGCAGAAGACGGTGATCCAACCGAATCTCCGCCCGGACAGCCATCTCGTCGTCCGCGCCGTCGCTCTGGCCGATCTCGGCACCGGCGGCATGGAAGGCGAGGTCTTCGTTCAAGAGGGCGACCCCCTCTTCCGCGAGGAGAACCTCGACATCGCTCGGGCCATCCGAGCGGCGACGATCCGAAACGACATTCTTGAGGAGACGCAACAGCGCTTCCGCACCCGAATGCTCGCATGGACGCAGTCGCAAGTGACGTTCGCGGCTGGCCGCAAGGCTCTGCTCGAAGCGGAACTGGGTTACCTGACCGCTCCCGCGCAGGAGCAGGTCCGCTTGCTCTTCAGCCACTTCGATGAGGCCATCACGGCTTCCGCCGCCCTCGTCACCGAGCGCAGCACGCTCTCCTTCTGGGACTTGGCCGCCGCCATGGGATACGCGATTCCCGCGGCCTGAGTCTCCCCGTTGATGGTTCATGTTTTGTCCCGCACCCAGTCTCTGACTGGGTGCTTTTTTGTCGTACACTGAAAGAGTGACACATTTCTTCTACCTCGCGCGCTGCGCGGACGGCTCGCTCTACGCCGGCACCTGCCTCGATCTGGCCGAGCGCGAGGCGAAGCACAACGACGGTACGGGCGCGAAGTATACCCGCTCGCGGCGGCCGGTGACGATCGTGTACCACGAGGAATGCCCCACACTCTCGGCCGTGCGGAAGCGCGAGGCAGCAGTAAAGAAGCTGACGAGAGACGCCAAGGAGCGCCTGATCAGCAGGGCGGGCGAGTGATTACTGGGCGAGGATCACGACCTCGCGGCCCTCAGCCGGCAGACCCTTGAGCTTATACTCGGCCACCTGCTCCTTGCCGAGTGCGCCGACGGCCTTGAGGACGTCGTTCTCGATCTTGCCGCCTTCACCAGGGAAGAGCACGAGGACGCGCGGATCGACTTCGTCGACGATTGCCTGGACGCGCTTGGCGTCCTGGGCGGGCAGCGCCAGTACGGCGATATCGCCGAGCTTCTCGATGTCGGCTTCAATCCAATCGGTCAGCGGCGCGGCGAGGAGGGCAACACGCGTGTCGTCGGCGACGAGCACGAATGAAACGTGCTGGCCTTCATCCTGACCGATGCCCTTGATGGAGATGCCGGCGCGGTCGTACTCACCCGGCCACGAGATGACGGGATCCTTCGGCTCCTCTTCGGGTACAGCCTGGAGGACAATGTCCTTCTCTTGGGCATCCTTGGATGCAAAGGCAGTGATGGGACGAGCGGCGCCGATCAGACGTAGGCCGGAACCGGAGGTGGCGAGGAAGGTGAGCATCGAGCGGGAGTGTAGCGGAGGAGAGGCAGCTCTGCACGGTCAGGCGACCGGCGACGACGTGATGCGTTCCATGCGGGCGCCGAGGTTCCGCAGCTTCTCGTCGAAGCGGTCGTAGCCGCGTTCGATGTAGCGGACATCGGTGATGACCGTCTCGCCTTCGGCGCAGAGCCCGGCCACGACCATGGCGGCGCCGGCGCGGATGTCGTTGCTGGAAACGATCTGGCCCTTGAGCTGGGTGGGTCCGATGATCAGGGCTTGGTGGGCGTTCAAAATCTCGATGTGGGCGCCCATTTTCTCCAGTTCGAACAGGTAGCCGAGGCGGCCGTCGTAGAGGCGCTCGAACATGCGCGAGACGCCCTTGGATTGGGTCATGAGCACGCCGACGGGGGCCTGGAGATCGGTGTGGAAGCCGGGGTGGATGTTCGTGCGGACCTGGAGGGCATTGAGCATCGACAATTCACCGTCGATGAAGAGCGTCTTGGCGGCGGGGTCGTACGTCCAGATGGCGCCGGAGTTTTTGAGCGTTTCGAGGAAGAGGAAGAGGTCCTCGCGCTCGATGTCGTGCAGGCGCACCTTACCCTTGGTCACGAGCGCGGCCACCGTGAAGGTACCGGCCTCGAGGTAATCGAAGGGAACGCGGGCGGTGACGGCCGAGAGTTTCTTCTTGCCGCGGATGATGATGGTGTGCGTGCCGATGCCTTCCACTTCGGCGCCCATGGCCTTCACCATCTTGCAGACGGCCTGGACATGCGGCTCGGCGGCGGCCAGATCGATGCGCGTCTCGCCCTCGGTGAGGGCGGCGGCCATAACGGCGTTTTCGGTGGCCGTGACGGAGAATTCCGGCAGGATGACGTGGCCCGCCTTGGGTTGGCCCTGCAAATGGAGCACGTCGCGATTGCTCATGTTCGTCACGCCCATCTGTTCGAAGGCCGACGTGTGCGCCTCGGCGCCGCGCTTCTTGCTGATGACATCGCCGCCCGGGTAAGCCATCTCGGCCACGCCGAAGCGCGCGAGCATGGGTCCCAGCAGCACGATGGAGGCGCGCAGTTTGCTGGTGAGCTCGAGCGGGATCGGCTGGTACTTCAGGTTGCGCGTGGAGACGCGGACGGTGGAGCCTTCGAAGCTCGTCTCGGCACCGAGGTGCTCGAGCATCTTCAGCATGATGATCGTGTCCGACAGACGCGGCACGTTTTCGACGACTGTCTCACCATCGGCGAGGAGCGTGGCGGCCAGCATGGGGAGCGTGGCATTCTTTGAACCGCTGATGGTGACTTCGCCCTGGAGCGGCACGCCGCCCTGGATGCGGTAACGGATATCCATGCCCGCAGTCTACCCCATAGCGGGGGTTTGCCAATAGTGTGCTCTATGTCGTTATAGAATATTTTTGGCTGGCTGTATGGCCATTTTTTCCTTTTGTAGCAGCGGAAATAGCCCCATACACATTAATGGTCAATTTCGAGGCTGTTGTATCTCCTTCTGGAACGGGCTCAGGGCTGAGTCGCGAGCGCAAAACGGGTACAGAGAAGTCCGCGGTGCGTATTGGTCTCGAGGTCGCGCGTGAATTCCAAGAGGGCGCCGGCGGCTCGCTCGCGCTGGCCGGGGTCAATCTCACGTAGGCCAAGGTGGAGGTGGTGCAAGAGGGCCTCGCCCTGCGGGCCGCGCTTGGCGAGCGGCTCCAGAATCTTCAAGCGACCGGTGAGTGTCTTTTCGTTGAAGAAGGCGCGGGCGGTGGTGTGGAGAACGCGGGCGTCGCGGCGGGCGTCGGGATCGGCGAGGAGGCTCTTCACCAGGCCGGGAGCGCCTTGGGAGAGGTGGAGCAGGAAGCCCTGCTCGTCTTGCGGTTCATCCTGGAGGAGTGGCAGGAGCTCGCGGTGGGGCAGCGGCGAGAAGTGGAGGATGCGGCAGCGCGAGACGACGGTTGGCAGGAGCGTCTCGATCTGCTGGGTCGTCAGAATGAACGTGCGGCCGGGTGGCGGTTCTTCGAGGATCTTGAGGAGGGCGTTGGCAGCCTCGTCCTGCATGCGCTCGACTGAGCGGATGAGGCAGAAGCGACGCGGGCTGGAACCCGTCGAAAGAAACCGTTCCTGAATAGCGCGGACGTCGTCGATACTGATGGTGTCGGTCTTCATGGGTGGCTCGCGTTTGCTGCGGTGCTCCTGGGGCACGTTCGAGGTCTTGGCGATGACGTCCCAGTCGTCGCAGATGCCGTCCATCCAGAGTTGATCAAGCACGAGCAGGTCGCTGTGGATGAGGCGCTCGAGCTGGTGGAGGGCGGCAGGGCGTTCCTCCGGCGGCAGGTCCCGCGTCAGAGCCTCGCGCGCCAGCCAGTGGGCGACGGCAAATTTGCCGACGTGCCGCGGGCCCGAGAAGAGGTAAGCGTGGGCGAGGTTATCGCTCGCCAGATCGCGCAGGAGCGAATCGCGCTGGTGGCGGTGGCCGATGAGGTCAGGCGGGACGGTCACGGGGCCAGGGTATCACTTCGTTTGAATAGCAGGGGCAGAACCGTTGAAAAAACGGACGCGCTGGGCGCGTCCGTCGGGGCGATGTCGGGATCAGCCGCCTTCGCCATGGCGGGTCTTTGGGAAGATGTCCGGGCCTTTTTTGACCAGTTTCTTGATGGCCCGGCGCCTTTCGTAGGCTTTGATGAGGGTGACGATCGAGCCGATCTGTTCGTGGTCGAGGTAGTAGCTCGTCTGCGGTCCCTTTTCGGAGGTTTTCTTACCCACTCGGTTGTGCTCGTCATCATCCCAGAAGTAGCAGTTCCAGTTATCGCCGACTTTCACGAAGATGCTGGTGAGTGTCACTTCTTCGTTATCGAGCACATAGACGATGCGGAGACGATGCGGTTCTGGGCATGATTTGATCTGGCGGCAGTGTGCGTCACTCGCACGCGCTTGGGCGACGATGGTGACGGCATCTGCTCGTCCCATCAGGTAGATGCGCTTCGTGGGGGCGGCGGGGTCGGCCTTGATGGTGGCCGGTCGATCGAGGATCTCGAGCATGGGTTCTTCCTCCTGTGCTATGAACGGGCGAACGACAGTAGTCCTGACACTAAAATTATTATCAATTAAAATTGATATTTGTCAACTATTCACGACAGGACTCAGGCTCCCTGGCCGTGGCACTTCTTGTACTTCTTGCCGCTGCCGCAGGGGCAGGGGTCATTGCGGCCGACGGTCGGCTGGGCAGCGTCCGGTTTGGCGGCGACCGTCGTCTTGCGTTCGTGGGGGAGCGGCTGGCCGGCCCGGACGGCGGGTTGACCCTGGCCCGACTGGCCGCCGAGGCTCGAGGCCGTCAGTCCGGCTTCGATCTGGTCGGCGTTCGTCTGGAGCAGGGGTTCCTCGGGCTCGGCCATGACGGCCGGTCCGGCGAACTGGTTGAAGTCGGCCTGGAGGAGGACGCGGACGATCGTGGAGTCGATGCGGGCAATGAGCTGCTGGAAGCGGCGGAAGCCCTGGTCCTGGTACTCGACGAGCGGATCGCGCTGGGCATAGCCCGAGAAGGCGACCTGCTCGCGCAGGTGAGCCATGTCGTCGATGTGATCCATCCAGTGCGTGTCGATCGCGCGCAGCGTCACGACGCGCTCGGCGCGGGCGACGAGGACGGGGTCGGTCTGGGCGCAGGCACGTTCGTAGGCGCTGATCAGGGCGTCGACGACACGCTGTTCGATCGGCTCGCGTTCCTCAAACTTCTGCAGCTCCTCCAGGGAGAAACTCTTGGCTACTTCCGGGTGCATCGTGCCGAGCACCTCGAGGAGCTTGGGCAGTGCCCACTGCTCCGGATCGCGCTCGACGGTGTGCGCGGCCACGAGGGCGCGGGCCTCCTTTTCGATGGCGGCGATGATGTCGCCGTGGAGTGTGAGGGCGTCTTTGGTGTCGCCGCCGGCTTCGGCCTCGGCGATGCGCACGAGGATCTTCTGGCGGCGCTTGTAGATGATGTCGCGGTGCTTGTTCATCACATCGTCGTACTGGAGGACGTGACGGCGGATGTCGAAGTTATGGCCTTCCACGCGCTTCTGAGCGCTCTCGATGCTGCGGCTGACGACACCGTTTTGGAGCGGGACGTCGTCCGGCACCTGGAGCTTCTCCATCATCGCCTTCAAGCGGTCGCCGCCGAAGAGACGCATGAGGTCGTCCTCCATCGAGACGAAGAAGAGACTCTCGCCCGGGTCGCCCTGGCGGCCGGAGCGGCCGCGGAGCTGGTTATCGATACGGCGGGCTTCGTGACGCTCGGTGCCGAGGATGGCCAGACCGCCCGTGGCGGCGACGCCTTCGCCGAGCTTGATGTCGGTGCCGCGTCCGGCCATGTTCGTGGCGATCGTGACCGAGCCGTACTGACCGGCGCCGGCGACGATGTCGGCTTCCTTCTCGTGCTGCTTGGCGTTAAGGACCTGGTGCGGGATCTTCTCACGTTCGAGGAGGAGGCTTAAGACTTCGGATTTTTCGATGGACGTCGTACCGACGAGGACCGGCTGGCCCTTGGCGTGGCGCTCGGCCACGGCCCGGACGACGGCCTTGAACTTCGCCTCCACCGTGCGGTAGATGGCGTCGGTGTGATCCTGGCGGGTGACCGGACGGTGCGTGGGGATGACGACGACCTTGAGCTTGTAGATCGACTCGAATTCCTCCTCTTCGGTCTTGGCCGTACCCGTCATACCGGCGAGCTTCGGGAAGAGGCGGAAGTAGTTCTGGAAGGTGATGGTGGCGAGCGTCTTGCTCTCGCGCTGAACCTCGACGTTCTCTTTGGCTTCGATCGCCTGGTGGAGGCCGTGGCTGTAGCGGCGACCCGGCATGAGGCGGCCGGTGAACTCATCGACGATGATGACTTCGCCGTCCTTCACGACGTAGTCGATGTCGCGCTTGAAGATGGCATGAGCCTTGAGAGCCTGCTCGATGTGGTGCACCTCCTGGAAGCCTTTGTCGGTGTAGATGTTCTCGACGCCCATCTTCGCTTCGAGGAAGGCGATGCCGGCCTCGGTGAGGGAGGCAGCGCGCTGCTTCTCGTCGCGCGTGTAGTGTTCATGCTCACGCAGTTCCGAAACGAGGCGGGCGTAGTGGCTGTACTTCGTCGTGGACTCCTCGGCGGGCGCGCTGATGATGAGCGGGGTGCGGGCTTCGTCGACGAGGATGGAGTCGACTTCGTCGACGATGGCGTAGTTGAGGGTGCGCTGGACCTGGTGACCGAGGCTCGGAGCCATGTTGTCGCGCAGGTAATCGAAGCCGAATTCGTTGTTCGTGCCGTAGGTGATGTCGCAGGCGTAGGCCGCGCGGCGCTGTTCCGTAGTGAGTCCGTGGACGATCGTGCCGACGGTCAGGCCGAGGGCGCGGTAAAGCAGGCCCATCCACTGCGCGTCGCGGCTGGCGAGGTAGTCGTTCACGGTCACGACGTGCACGCCCTTACCCGAGAGGGCGTTCAAATAGACAGGCAGGGTGCAGACGAGGGTCTTACCTTCACCGGTTTTCATTTCGGCGATGTTGCCGCGGTGCAGGATGATGCCGCCGACGATCTGGACGTCGAAGTGCACCATCTCCCAGGTGAACTCTTGTTTGCCGATCGTGAGCGACTTGCCCTTGAGGAGCTCAGCGGCGCGGATGACGAGGGCGAAGGCGCGCGGGAGCATCTCGTCGAGTGACTCGCCTTCGGCGACGAGTTGCTTGAACTCCGCCGTCTTACGAGGGAGATCTTCGAGTGTCAGTGCGCGGTACTCGGGCGAGGCCTGGACTTCGCGCACCTGGCGGACGAGCGGCTGCAGGCGCTGCACCTCCTTGCGGGAAGTGTCGCCGAACATTCGATTGAGAGTATCAAGGACGTCCATGGGGCACGGAGTATAGCGAGTGAAATGAAAGAAAGCGTCAAAAAAACTTCCCGGATATCCTACCATCCCCGGCCGTACCAGGGGTCGATGGGGGCTTTGGCCGGTTTGGCGTTGGCGAGCAAGGCGGGCAAGACGGCTGCGATTGGGCGCAGGGGCGCTTCGATGAGGCCAAGAGGAGCCAGAATCTCGCGTTGGGCGGGAATGAGTTCGCCGGCCCAGGGGGCGCCTTGTAGGGGGAGTGAGAGGAGGGCGTCGGCGCGAGAGAGTGTGGGTTCGGAAAAGTGCGTGGCCAGGGCACCAAAGCCGCGGGCGAAGAGTTGATCGTTTCGGGTGCTGTGGAGCCACAGGAGATCGGCGCCCTCCACCCGGGCGCGCATGACGTCGCTGCCGTGGATGGGGAGTATTGGGATCGTTCGTTCCCAAGCGAGTGCGTTGCAAGCCGCGACGGCCACGCGCAGGCTCGTGAATCCACCGGGTCCTGTAACGCAGGCGATGTGTGTCAGCGTCTCGAAGGAGAGGCCTGCCTCAGCCAGTACAGCCTCGAGCAGCGGCACGAGTCCGTCGTCGCGCAGGCGGTGATCGGCCGCGCGGAGGGCGAGCGTCCGGTCGTCGTCGACAACGGCGACGGCACCATCATGGTGGGCGAGGTCGAGGAAGAGGGTACGCATGTCGCAGGCATCCTATCCCGGCGGCAGTGCCGACGACAAAAGGCCGCAACGATCGATACGTTGCGGCGAGTGTGGTTGGTTGCCCGGCTCAGGCCAGGTCAATGTCAATCAGCTCCCTCTCGTCGTGATCCGGCTCATTCCGGATATCCTCGAGGTAGCTGTTGCTGCAGGGCAGGACGATGCCTCCGGCCCGGCGGATCATTTTCAAGAGCCGCACGAGCGATTCCTGACTTCCGTTGTAGCACACGGCCATCTGGAGCTGGCCATCGTCGGTCGGCGGCCACATGTCCATCCGGAACTCCCAGAACTCCCGGAGGGCGAGGAACCAGGGCAGGTCCCGGGCGGTGTCCAGCTGGATAGTGATGCCCCCCTGCGGGTGCACGATCATAACGGTCGTCTCCTGCCTGTGAATGGGCTATGTGTATTAATACATTAAACATATTTTATGTCAAATAATTCACTCGACCAGGTGGTGAGGCAATACAAGAACCCGG
Source organism: uncultured Candidatus Peribacteria bacterium (assembly GCA_964635215.1). Taxonomy (GTDB): domain Bacteria; phylum Patescibacteriota; class Gracilibacteria; order Peribacterales; family Peribacteraceae; genus JAGOUB01. Next base: position 307,160 of record CAZWNJ010000001.1, read on the forward strand.
TGCGATGACGCACCGGGCGGATTGAACAGGGCTCGAGTCAGACTTCGAGCAGGTCAGTGGGCATGTAGGTTTGGTAATCGTACGCCAGCTTGACGCCTTGCGGCGGCAGTTTTTTTACGAAAGCGGGCGCAGCAGCCTTGGCGATTTCAATGCCGACCCAGACCCAGTGATCCCACGCGGGGGCTTCCACCGGCCGTTCGGCGTGGGAGTCGTTCAATTTGAAGACGGTGGCGCCCATGTGGGCGGCATAGGCCGGGAGCCATGCGAACTCGCGAGCGCTATGCAGACAGGCCCGAAAGCGAATGATCATGTGTTTTCTCCTGCGGACGATGGTGAGAAGGATTCTTTTCCTGCCGGGGGCAGGTGGGGCATCCTGTCGTTCTTCCCTGCCCTGCGCAAGGGGATCGGCCTACAATCCGACCGTGCCCGCTCTCTCCGTCGTCATCCCCACTCACCGGCGCGCCGCGCTCCTGAAGGAGGCGCTCGGACATCTGCAGCGCCAGACCGTTGCCGAGCAGCTAGAGGTGATCGTCATCAGCGATGGTCCCGACGACCAGGCCCGCCAAGCGGCCGAAGCGGTCGTCATCGGCGGACAGCCGGTGGTGTTTTTGGAGATTCCGAAGTGCCAACAAGGCGTCGCCCGCAACCGCGGCGTCGAGCGGGCGACCGCGCCGCTCGTGCTCTTTGCACAAGACGACATCTTCCTGGCCCCGGAGGCCTGTGCCGTGCATCTGCGCGCCCATGCTGTTCATCCTGACTCGGCGGTGCTGGGGTTCACGACCTGGGATCCAGCCTGCGGCATTTCGCCGGTGATGACGTGGCTTGAGGCGACGGGCTGGCAGTTTGGGTATCCCCAACTGCAACCCTACGTCCGGCGCCAGATCCCGCCGGCGATCCAACACCGCTACACCTACACCTCACACATCAGTCTGCCGACGAAGACAGCCAAGTGCATCGCCTTCCGCGAGGACGTGACGCTCTACGGTTGGGAGGACATTGAGTGGGGAATGCGCCTGAAGAAAGACGGCGTGCCGCTCATCTATGAGCCCGACGCCACCGCCCTCCACCACCACCACTTGGAGCTCACCGATTCACTGAAGCGTATGGAGACGATCGGCCGGTCAGCCGTGCACATCGAGACGATCTGTCCGGAGCTGCGGGTCGTGCCACGCGGTTGGAAGGCCTGGGCCTACCGGGCTATGGCATGTCTGCCGACCATGCGTGGAAGGCATACTTCAGCCTTCCTTACAGGGGTGATGTCAGGTCTGGCTAACATCCCCCAGTCTCGCTAGACTCGGCTCAGTATCGATCTTCACCCCGGTCTTTCCAGCAAAGGAGTCATGCATGACGCTCGACATCTTGTCGAACGACGAGCGGCACAAAATCCGCTCCCACGCCAACCGTCTCTTCCTCGATCATTGCGATCTCGGTCTCTATGTCCGAAGCCGTCTCCTCGCGATCGCCAATGACGGGCAGCACTTTGCGTTCGTCGACGACGACACGAGCACGCTCTTCGTGTGCCGCATGAGTACGCCGACGCTCTTCGTCGAAATCGGACGTCTCGTGGCATTCGAAGCCGAAAGCTACGCCGAACTCGAATGGGACGACAGTCGACTCGCTCTCCTTGGGGTCTATCACTGCCAGCTCCATGGGCGGCAGCGCCGGCGGTACGAGACCGTCTGGCTTCCCGAAGAAAAACTCGTCGCCTGTGCGTGAACACCCTCTGTCTGATCGATGCCCAACCCGGTGGCTTGCCACCGGGTTCTTTTCTTTTGGCCAATGCTTGTTTCTCAGGATTCACCGCGTAGCATTGGCCCATGCGCCTCCTCCTTTCGCTCCCTGTTCTTCTGCTTGTCGCCTGCACTGCCTACGCTCCAGGACCGCGCGACGGTGCGTCGTCCTCGTCCGCCGTGGCGCTCCTGCCGACGCCAGCAGGGTTCGAGACCTTCGGGCATCTGAAATGGAACTATGCGCTCTCTTTGCCGAAGGGATTTGCGCTCGATCAGGGCTCGCTCTCGAATGACGAGCCTCTGACGTCCTTCCGCGGCGGTACGCCGGCCACCGTAGTGCGTGTACTCGTGACACCCGTGACGCAGACGACGCTCGCCGAGGCGCTGGCCGCGCGCGATGCCGTCTCGGCTCACGCCTGGGAGAGCCAACCAAGTATCGCCGTGCAGTCCTCAAGCGGTGTGACGGTCGCTGGTCTGTCCGGGATCGAGCGTCGTGAAAGCCAGCTGGCCGCCGGTTTCGACGTGGAGGCAACGTACGTTCTCCATGCCGGTCGCCTCTACCGCTTCTCGACCGAGCCCTACGACAGCGAGACGCTCCTGCCCGCTCAGATCGACCTGCACCATCAGATCGTGAAGACGATTCAATTCCTCTAAAGCGGGCCGAAAATCGGTTGCGCAAAAGCACAGTCCTCTGTACCATTGAGGAAACATTGACGCTTAGATTATCTGACTGTTCCTTATGATAGGAACGGTCGATTCACTCGTCTTTATTCCCCTTCATCCCATGCGCGCCTCATTCCTCGCCGCCATCAACCAGATCTGTTCCGAGAAGAACGTCTCGGCCGATCAGGTCATCGAAGCCGTCAAGCAAGCGATTGCTACGGCCTACCGCAAAGACTACGGCAATAAGGAGCAGGAAATCCGCGTCGACTTCGAGGAGGGCAAGGACATGCCGACGATCCTCGTGGTGAAGGAAGTGGTCGAGACCGTCGAGAACGAGAACTTCGAAGTGGGCATCAAGGACGCCAAGCGCGTGAAGCCCGACTCTGAAGTGGGTGATGAAATCACGATCGACGTGACGCCCGCCGGCTACGGTCGCATCGCTGCTCAGGCCGCCAAGCAGGTGATCCTGCAGAAGCTTCAGGAGGCCGAGCGTCAGAGCCTCTACGAGCGCTTCAAGGATCGCGAGCAACAGCTACTCACGGCTACGGTGACGAAGGTCGACACGAGCTGGGTGACGCTTGAGATCGAAGGCATGACGGTCAGCTTGCCGTGGCGCGAGCAGATCCCCGGCGAGCACTACTACACGGGTAAGCGCATTCGCGTGTACCTCGACACTGTTGAGTTCACGGGTAAGGGTCCGCAGCTGCGGATCTCACGCACGCACCCCGAGCTCGTCCGCAAGCTCCTCGAGTTGGAAATCCCCGAAGTCCGCAACGGCGACGTGGAAATCCGCGGCATCGCTCGCGATGCCGGTTTCCGCAGCAAGGTGGCCGTGCTCAGCAAGGATCCCCGCATCGATCCAATCGGCGCCTGTGTCGGTCAGAAGGGCGTGCGCATCCAGGCTGTCATGGAAGAGATCAACGGCGAGCGCGTCGACATGCTCGAGTGGAGCGAGGACCCGATCAAGCTCATCTCCACCGCCCTCCAGCCCGCCGCCATCTCGGCCGTGATCATCGTGAACGACAAGGAGCAGGTGGACGAGCAGGGCCGTCGCGTGAAGAAGCGCGCCGCCGTCTTCGTCGAAGAGGCGCAGCGCCCGATGGCCATCGGCAAGAAGGGGCAGAACATCCGCCTGGCGACCGACCTGACCGGCTACGAACTCGACATGTACAACTACGAGGAGCTTCCGGCCTTCAAGGCGAAGCTCGCGGAACTTCGCGGTGAGCCGCTACCCGAGCCCGAGGTTCAGAATCTGGAGGCTGAACAGGCTGCCGACCAGGCCGAGGATCAAGACGGTCTCGTGAAGGAGACGGCCGTGGGCGAGGCGCCGGCCACCGAGATGGTGGCCGAACTGCCGGTCGATGAGACGGGGGCGGCGATGGCAGTGGATACGAAGAACGCCGAGCAGACTGTCGAAGGCGCTTCGGGCGAGACGCCCGAGCACGCCGCCGAAAAGCCGAAGAAGAAGGCCGCCAAGAAGCCCGAGGCCAACGAGCCGCCGGCCGCCTGAGGCGCTTTCGCCGGTTTTCTGTTGCCCGCCAGAGGCCAGTGCTACAGTTGCCCTCCTGCGGTCCGATTCGGACGCAGGCTCGCAGCGAAGCGACGCTGCACCGATCTTTGAGGAGGGTCTTGGGTTATGGCTCTCGAATTGGTCGCGATCGTACGTCACGGGGAGTACGACACGTACTATCTCAATCCTCGTGGCGAAGCACAGATGCGCGCCTTGGCCACCGGATTGCTGCCGCTTGTCGGTGGCCGAAAATTGGCTGTGATCAGCTCCACCATCCGTCGGGCGGTGCAGAGCGCGTGTCTCCTTGCTGAAGGGCTCGGTGCCCCGCGGCCGATCCTCTATGAGGTACTCGTATCGCACGACGAGTGTCGGCCGGATCTGCCTGTCGCGTATGCGCTCATCACTCGAGAATCTGAGGCGGGAGCCGCCGCGGTCATCGTAGTGACGCACATGGAGTACACCGAGGAGTTGCCGAGCTTCGTGTGTCAGCAGCTTGGCATCAGCGGTGTCCACCTGCCTCGCCGGCTCCAGAAGGGGCAGGCATGGATTCTGAACGTTGCGACGAAGGAAGCCTTCGTCGCCTAGGACCACATCTCAGCCGCTTCGCATCTGCGAGGCGGCTTCGCCCTGTGTTGACACATCCCGAAAGAGGGGGAGAATCGGCAGCCAATGCCGATGGAATATCCTACAGAGGACGGCACGATCGAAACGGACGCCCCACTGACGACGCCCGAGATGGTGACTATCACGCCCGAGCTGGCGGAGAAGCGACAGGCACTGATCTTGGCCTTCACGGTGTTTCGGCCGAGTCTGCGGGCGTACTGTCTGAAGATTGGCGTGCGTGAGGATCGGGTTGATGATCTCCTGCAGGACGTGTGGATGCATGCCAACCTCAAATTGCACCAATTGCGTGAAGTTCGATCGGTCGGGTTCTGGGTGAAGCGCATTGCCCACCGCATGTCGATCAATCGCCACGTGCGTAGTCGCCGCGAACGACAGGCGAACGACAGCGAAATGGGGAATGAGCCTCACTTGTTCGTCGATGATGTTGATCAGCCACTCGACATCCTCATTGCTCGAGAAGAAGCAGATGCCGTCCGGGCGGGCATTGCCTCACTCAAAGACTTGGACCGCCAGACGCTCGATGATTACTACCTCAATCATCTCACCATCAAAGAGATCGCGGCCAAGGAACACACCTTCATCGGGACGGTGAAGCGGCGTCTCCATACAGCGAGACTCCGTCTGCGTGCCGTCCTGCCGTCGGACATCTGTGAAGGGGGTGACGCGGAGTGAGGCTTCCCGTAGTGTCATCTCGACGCATGAGCACGCCGCCACTCCGCATCATCGTTCTGGATACCGAGACGACGGGATTTGTCCCGAAGGTGCATCGCATCATCGAATTGGCGTGGCTGCTCATCGAGAACGGCAACGTGACGAAGGAGTTCGAGAGCCTGCTCTCCGTACCCGATGACATTCCGCCGACAGTGGAGGTGCTGACGCGCATTGATACCGAACACCTTCAGGGCAAGCCGACGTTCAAAGACGTCGTCGGTCAGCTCTCGGCCGTGCTTACGCCCGAGACGATCATCGTCGGTCAGAACATCGCCTTCGATCTCTCGATGCTCAAGGGTGAGGGGCTCGACCTGAGTGACTATCCGCGGCTCGATACCGCCATGCTCGCGTCACTCGTCTTCCCCGAGGCGCGCAGCTTCTCGCTGTCGTTTTTAAGCAGCCTGCTCGATCTGCCGCACGAGCCCGTACACCGGGCGATGGGCGACGTCCGCGCCACGGCCGCATTGTTGCAACGCTGTCTTGATCGCATGGAGGAACTGCCTGAAGACCTTCTGCACTCCGCCCGATCGCTCCTTGGTCGCAGCCCCGGGGGACTGCAGATGTTGGCCAACGTCCTGCCCAAAACCGGCGCTGGCGCCGGCGAGCCGGCGTGGCTCGTCATGGAGCGAGGGCAGCCGGTAGAGCGTGGGCGCGATTCGGTCGATCTGACGCTTCCTAAGATCGGTTCGGTTCAGATCCGCGAGCAGGCCGTGAGCACCGACGGACTCGGTCAATTGCTCTCGACCCCGCTCCAGAAGGGCGAGGAGAGGCGCATCGTCGCCGTGAAGAATCTGGAATCGACGTTGCGCCAGACGTTGCTTCCCAAGCAAGCCCGCGCCATCGTGCCGCCGCAGTTCCTGCTTGATCCCGAGGCCCGCGACCGGCTCCTCAATGCCCAGACGCTGACCCCTGACGAAGCGACGCTCGCCCTGAAGCTCGCGTGGTACGACCCGGCCCGCCGTAGCGAACTGCCGCTCCATGGCGACGAACGAGCAGTGTGGAATGGACTCATTGCCTGCACGCCGACGTCGCCGGTCTATCTCGAGCAATTCAAGGACCTTCCGGAGATCATTGTCATCGATCATCAGCAGCTCCTGCAGTTCGTCTCGGGCGAAAGTCCCGAAGCAAAGCGTCTGCTTGAGAAAGGGGCACACATCGTGGTGACGGACGCGTCGATGCTCGAGGACACGGCCACCAAGGCCTTTGGCGCCTACCTGTCCATCGATGACCTTCGCGCTTCAGCTCAGGGCGACACTGCCCTCACGAGCCTGGCGGATCTGCTCTCGATTTTTGTGGAGAAACTCGGCGGTGAGGATGTCCGCTACCTCGTGCCGGACGAACTGCAGAGTCGCGAGGCCAAGGGCCTGCGCGATCTCATTGCCCAGATCCGCGCGTCCGGTGTCCTGCCGGTGCGCACCGAGCACCTGCTCACGCAGGTGGAGAAAGTCCTGGCGCCCGACGGCCTGGAGGGCCGCATCGCCTGGGTGGAACGACGACGGGGTGGCGGGATCTCGCTGCAGAGCGCACCCGAGCATCCGGCGGAACTCTTGAGGACCAGTCTCTATGACCGTGCCGCTACGACGCTGCTGCTGCCGCCCGGCAAGGCGGGGGACGAAGCGCCGATTGTGCCGGTGACGACGACGAAGGTGGAGCGCACCCCGGCCTCCGCCGATCCAGAGCCCGTCACGTTCTTGTTCGAGAATGCGCTGCTGGATGCGATTTTGCGCGAGCCACCCGCCGGCAAGACGATCGTGCTGCTCGGCAGTAAGCGGTCGATTGAGATTGCGTTCGTGAAGTACACCGAGCTCCTGGAAGAGAAGGGCGTGAAGCTCATTTGCCAGGGCATGAGCGGCGGCCAGGGGCGCATGGAGGCGGACTTCATTGCCGCCACCGGTCAGACGGTCTGGCTGCTGACACCGTGGACGTACGAGGGCACGGAACTGCCGGCTGGGACTGTTGATCGTCTCTTCATTGAAACGCTGCCCTTTGATCACCCGAGTCATCCGGTCCTGAGCCGCCGAGCCGCGCGCTTCCGCGACGCCTTCAGTGACTATCTGTTGCCGCGCCTCGAGCAACGAATGTTCCGCTTACTCCGGACATTCGCGCAGCAGCGTCGGGCCGGTGCTGAAGTGGCGATCCTCGACCGCCGTCTCTTCGAGAAGGATTACGGCCGCCGCATCCAGGCCTACCTCAAGACCGTCGCGCATCTGAAAGACAGCGAGCAGCGGCCGGTGCTGGCGCCCGTGCCAGCGGCCATTCGCCCAAAGCCCGTGCAGAAGAAAGCGACCGTGAAGAAACCAGCAAAGAAGAAAGAGAACGACACGCAGCTGCCTCTGCTCTGATCAGTCGGCCCCCTTTCGGCCCAGGATTACAACGAGCGTGCGCCAACAGATCCAGAGATCCGTCGTCCATGACCACTCTTCGATGTACTGCAGATCGAGCCGGACTTCGTCGGCGAAGCTCAGGTCGCTGCGTCCCGAGACTTGAGCCAGGCCGGTGATGCCGGGCTTCACGGCGAAGACGCGGCGTTCGCGCGGGGAGTAGCGCGAGACTTCCTCCGGCAGGTGCGGGCGCGGCCCGACGAGCGACATCTGGCCGACGAGGACGTTGAAGAGCTGGGGCAGTTCGTCGAGCGACCACCGGCGCAGGAAGTGGCCCAAGGGGGTGACGCGCGGGTCGTTATGAATCTTGAAGAGTGGGCCGTCCTGGCGGTGATTCTGCGCGGCTAGAGCGGGTTTAATGGCGTCGGCTTCCTTGATCATCGTGCGGAATTTCAGGACCGGGACCAGAGTCGTGCCGTGCTGTCCGACGCGGCGCGAGACGTAGAGGATCGGCCAGCCGCTTGTGAGCAGGATGAGTAGGGCGATGAACAGGAGTAGCGGCGACAGGAGAATGAGCGCGAGCGCGGCGCCGAGCATGTCCATGGCGGCCTTGCCGACGCGGCCCCAGCCGTCGAGAGGTGTTGGCTGGAAGCGAATGAGCGGCAGGAGCCCCAGACGGTCGATGGCGAGCAGGTGGGGTGACTCAGTGAACACCGGCGGCAGGAAGGCGTATTCGACGTGGCGACTGCGGCAGAAGTCGATGAGCTGGAGCGTGTCTTCACGGTCGGGATCGGGACAAGTTTCGATCACAAGATCGACCGCGCCGCTCTCGGCCAGGTGGACCACTTCGGCGAAGGACGAGGCGTGGGCGACGAAACGATAGGATGGCTCGGAGAGCAGTGGCTCGAGGACACCGGGGGGCAGACGGCGGCCGATCGTCACGACCTGACGCACACCGAAGCCCGCCCTGAGCAGTCCGCGGTAGGCGATGGTCAGGAGCGCACGCAGGCCCACGACGCAGACGGTCATCAGCACGACGGCGTGTAGGAGCAGGATGCGTGAGTAGAAGAGTTCTTTGCGGACGAAGAAGTACCAGATGGTGACGACGACGAGCCACGTCGCCACGGCCAGACAGATCTGGCCGAATTCGCGCCAGCCGCTCTGCGTGCCACGGAAGGCGTAGAGGTTGTGGAAGGCGGAACCGGCCAGGTAGATCGCGATGCTCGGGATGATGAACGTTGAAAAGTACTCGGCAAACGCCGGCAGCGTCGTCGGCGCTTCAAGCAGCTGGACGCCGGGGATAAGGTCCATGTTCGCCTGGCGTAGGCGATAGCTCACGACCAGCGCCAGGAGCACGGCGAGGGCGTCCATGGGGACGCGGAGGGTGCCGAAGAGGATCTCGAGCTTCTTCACGGGGCTATTGTACTAGGAGTGCACCCCAAAATCGCGGTCTAGCCACGATTCTCGGGTCCGCCCCTGTACGCCGGGTTCTGTCTGCCGTGAGGCAGGATGACCATCTATCTCGGCCCGCGATTGCTCGCGGTCTCAAGCGGAGGGGAGCGCGGAGTGACGGAACCATCACTGATCCCGCGCACCCATGTCCTCCTTGCACCACCCAGAGTTTGCCGTGATGCCCGGGGTCGCCCCGGGCCAACCCCCTGAGGGGGACGTTTCACATGACCCTTGCGGGCCTCGTCTCTGTGGCACTGGTCCGTACGCCGCATTGCGGCGGCGCAGGTGGCCGTTAGCCACTGGGCGTTCCAGCGGTGCCCGGACGTTCCTCTACCGGCGCAAAACCGGTAGCGGTCATCAAGGAGCGGATCGCTATCCTCTCTTGTCCAGAGCCGAGATGCAATGTTTTAGCGACTTTATTGGACTGTCGCTTTCAAGAATTCCACGCGTACGTAGCCCTCTTTTCCGCTACTCGTTCTGACGTAGGCCCACCATGCATCTTTGCCCAGGACGGTCACGGTCTCTCCCTCTTCTAGGAGGCCGAGGATGATGCAGGGAATCTTCGGAATGGCACGCAGTTTCAGAGCGTATGTGTTGACGACGTAGGTATCCGGTCCGGGGGGAATGGTGGATGGAGATGACTCTGGTGCGGGTGCGAACGGGACGGGTAGAGAGGGTGGCTGTGGAGCGGCTGGATGGGCAGGCGCTACATCACGTTGCCGTCCAGCTTTCAAACGTTTCGCGAGGCGTGCAGCTGCTGAGACTGAGAGCTTCTTCGTGGAAGATGAGGAATCTGAAGAGCTACTGCTGGCTGACGCATGTGCTGACGAGGAACGAGAGGAAGGCGAGATCCGGCGGCCTCCGCCGCTGATACGCTCTTCACCTCCCCCCGAAGACGAAGCCGATGACGATGATGAACTAACGGGAGGCAGCCCCAGAGTGACGGTTAGGTCTGAGGAAGCGGTTGATGTGTTGCCGGCGACGTCGGTCTGGACGGCAGCGAAGACGTAGTTGCCGTTCGCTAGGGCCGACACATCAACCGTGAAGGTGGCGGTACCTAAGACACACGTCTCGGTAGCGATGTCGACGTCATCTTGGCTCAACGTCACGGACGCGTTGGTTTCACAGGTGGCCGTGATCGTGAGGCTCTGGGCGTCCGTGACGTTATCCGTTGCAGAGGCACCGGTATCCGAAGCGGAGGCGAGATCGGGAGTACCGGGGGCGGCAGCCGTGGTATCAATCGTGACCAAGAGGGCGCTGGAATTTGAGGAAACGACATCGAGTGTGCTGACTTGTCGAGCGCGTAGGCTATAGACCTGCGGCGTAGAGAGGCTGATCGACAGAGAGACGGATGAACCGGCGCAGGTTTGAGTGCCGAGGACTGTCGCTCCCGAGAGGAGTTCGACGACGAGGCCGTTCGTGCAGCTGCCGACCGTAATGGTGACGGCGGTGGTCTTCGTAATATTATCGGTATTCGAACTGCCGCTATCGCTGGCAGCGATCAGATCGGGCGTACCTGGTGTACTGGGGACCGTTGCATCGATCGTGACGTCGAGTGAGGTGGAAAGAGTGGATTCATTACCGGCAGGATCGGCTTGGCGAGCGGTCATGGTATGAGTGCCATTGCTTAGACTGCTCGCCGTTACGGACACCGAACCGGAGGTGCAGGTACCGCTCCCGACAGCGGTGACATCGTCATACAAGGTGACGGTAGCGTCAGTTTCGCAGCTGATCGTGAAGGTCGGCGTGTCGTCGCCCGTGACATTATCGGTGGCATCATTGCCGGTATCCGAGGCGGCGGCGAGGTCAGGCGCACCTGGAGCGCTAGGGTTGGATGTATCGATGGTGACGATGAGATTCGCCGAGTCTCCGGAGATGTTGCCAGCGACATCTCTCTGGCGAGACGCCACGGTATATATGCCGTCGAGTAGGGGGGCGGTTGGACTCAGGCTGACAGTGCTACTACTGCATGTCCCGGTAGGGACGGACTGCCCATCGTTAATAATTAGGGAAACGAGTTCGCCGTCATTACAACTAATGGAAAAGACGGGCGAGGTTGCGCTCGTAATATTGTCGGTAGAGGAAAGGCCAGAGTCGCTTCCGCCAGCAAGATCAGGCACGCCGGGGGCCGATGACGCCGTGCGGTCGATGGTCACACTGAGCGTGCCGGACACATCGGAAATATTGGCGGTATTCCCTTGCTTGGCACTGTAGTCGTGTGACCCCTCAGAGGCCGCGCTATCGCTGATGGTCACCGAACCACCTGAGCAGGTCCCAGACGTGATGATAGAGCCGTCGCGGAGAAGCCAGACGATCACGCCGTTATCGGCGCAACTGGTGGAGAAGTTCAGAGTGTTGGCACTGGTAATGTTATCGCTATCCAAATTGCCAGTATCATCGCCAGAAGAGAGATCCGGCGTGCCGGGGGGGCTGTAGGTGGTGAAGTTCAATTCCAGAGACAACGTGAACGAGCTCGATGAATCGTTGCCAGCGACGTCCGTTTGCTTGGCGGTCATGCTGTACGTTCCCGGTGAGCCATTCGTGTAGCCAAGGCTGACGGTTCCATCGGCACACGTGCCAGTTGTGGCAGTTAAGCCGTTTGATAGGAGTGTGACGGTGAAGCCGGTTGTGCAACTGATACTGAAGTTGAGAGTGCTATCCCCGGTGATGTTGTCATCATTATAGATGCCGGTGTCGTCCCCGGCACTCAAGTCGGGGGTGCCTGGAGCATCCGGGCCAATCGTGTCGATGGTGACAGTCGTGCTCGACGAATCCGATGAAGGGCCGTTGCCGGCCAGATCGGTCTGGGTCGCGGTGATCGTATACGTGCCGTCGCCAAGCGTGTTGGCGGTGAGCGAGACGAAGCCTGCCATGCAGGTGCCGGAGACGTCGGTGACACCATTGATCTTGAGGGTCACCGTTGCATCCGTCTCGCAGCTGAGGTCGAAGGTGGGAGTGGTGTCGTTCGTGATGTTATCGCTGGAACTGTCGCCCGTGTCACTGCCGAATTGCAGATCAGGCGCGCTGGGGCTTGTCGGGGGACTGGTGTCGATCGATACGTTGAGTCCGCTCGAGGCAGCGGTCGTGTTGCCTGCGACGTCAGTGTAGGTAATGGCGTAGGCAGCGGTTGCGGCACTGGTGTCCGTCAGAGTGATGGGGCTGTTACCGCACCAGGTATTGGTTTCGCTCAGAGAGATGCCGTCTCGGACGAGGGTGACGTATTCTCCAATGTTGCAACTCGCGCTAAACGAAAGAGAGGTGAGATTTGTGAGGTTGTCCGTGTCACTGCTCCCCGAATCGCTGCCGCTTACAAGGTCGGGGGGAGTATTGGGATAATTAGGCGGGCTGGTATCGACGGTGAGGAAGAGGGCCTCGGAGAGAGCAGAGACGTTTCCGACGATATCAGTCTGGATGGCTCGAATTTGATAGGTGTCAGCCACAAAGGCAGCGGTGATGGAAGCGTCGCCGCCGCTACAGGTGGTGGTATTGCCGGTGGGTGAGCCGGAGAGGTAAAGCTCGACGCTAGCGCCAGTCTCGCAGGCGAAATGGAAGGTGAGGGTGGTGATGTTCGTGATGTTATCGGTGTCCGAAGCGCCGCTGTCCGAAGCACTCTCGAGGTCGCCCTGACCGGGGTTTGTGACGGCTGTATCGATGGTCACGCTGAGAGGAGCAGATTGGAAGGATTCGTCGTACGCGGTGTAGTCATACGTGTTGTCAGAGGGGCCGGTGATATCGGTGAGAGAGATGGAACCCGAATTGTCGCAGATGCCAGACATCGTTGTGCTCACGCCGTTGCGGTAGAGCGTAATGGTTTGCCCCTCTGTGCACAGAATGTTGAAGGTTGGCGAAGAATCGTTGGTGATGTTGTCGAAGTTGTAAGTCCCGGTGTCACTGGCATCAATCAGGTCGGGCGTGCTCGTCGCTGAGCAGACAGCTGGTGCCGTCAGACCGATGACCATGAGAGCGCCAATGGCAGTGAGGCGAACGGAGGGCATAGATGCCGTTCCGATCGTACTGTACTAATTCACATATTCTTGTAGACAATACCTTCTGAAAGAAGGGGTATATGGCTGTTTTAGTCCAGGGGGATGCAGTGGACGCTCCGCTCGTTCTTTGTGTACGTAACTCCACTTTTCTATGCGCATCCCCCGTACGTTCGTGCTCAACTTGCCCGTCTCAAGCATTTGCCCTCTCGGGCTGGATTCTTTGTCTCGTTCAACGGAAGGTGACGCTGTCCACGGTCGGCGGGACGATCTCGGGCAGGCCCTTGGTATCGCCGAAGGTGCGCATGCTCGTCGTCTGCTCGAAGCCGGCCCAGTAGTTGCGGACGCCCGACTGGCGCAGCCAGTTTGTGAGTGAGTCGAAGAGGTGTTCGCCTTCGAGGAGCGAGTTGATGCCTTGCACCGTGTACACGCGCCAGCGGTCGATGCCGTCGGTGCGGTCGATGGAGTAGAACTCGTTTTCCAGGAAGATCGGGTCGATCTTCTCGATATCCTGCAGACCGACGCTCAAGTGCAGATCCCAGATCTTCGGCGTGGGGCGGCGCTCGGCGACGAGCGGGGCGACGGGGAAGGCTTTCGGGACGATACGGCGGGGAATGCCCTTCGCAATCTCGCGGTCACGGACCTGCTCGATGTGGTAGTAACCGGGCACGCGGGCGGGGTCGTTCAAGACCGGCTCGAGGAGGCTACGGACTTCGAGGATGCGCTCGACCGTGGCGCCGTGGAGGGACTGATGAATGACGTTCAACGCGCACGATTGAAGCTTAGCGTCCGTCTGCGGGCCGAAGGCTACGCCGGCATGTTCGAGGCGGTCGTCCTCAAAACCGAGCGCGAGGAGGGCTTGTTCCAGACCGGGGTCGTGGGCCTGGGCCGCAATGTGGAAGTGATTCTCAACGCCGTTTTTCATAGGGTTGATTGGGAGGGGAAATGTGGTCTCAATATATATAAAACCTGAAACTTGTCAATATACTTTCACAAAAAAATTGTGAATCAATTTAACGTCCAGGAAGCGTCATTTCGGCTACACTTACGGCTATGGCACCTGCGGATTCGTTGGAGGGACTGGGTTTTACGGCCGATGAAGCGCGCCTCTATCGGTTGCTGCTGCCGATGGGCGAAACGTCTTTTGCCGACGCCACGGAGGCGTCCAAGCTTCACCCACAGATCGTGCATCGCTTGATTGAAAAGCTCGTCGCCCGCGGTGCGGCTCAGGTCTCGACGAAGCAGCACCGCAAGCACGTGCGTATGGAAGACCCGCGCGTCCTTCTGCGCGCTCTGGAAGAGCGTGTGGATATCCTGAGCGCCGACCTACCTGCTCTCGTTGCTCTGCAGAAAGCGTCCTCGGAGGCGCTGGTGCGCGTCAGTCGTGGAAATGAGGCGGTGGTGTCACTGCGGCGGCGGGGAATTGGGGAGCTGCCGCGTGGCGGGACTTTTCGGGTGCTCAATGTGTCTGGAGACCAATTCTTCGCCGCGGTCGGCGATCAGTACGAGAGGCTCGACAAGCTGCGTCTGCAGAAACAGGCCACGATGCGTGGCATCGCCTACGAAAGCCAGCGCATGGCCCTACGTGAGAAGAAAGGCAAAGGCGTGTCCTATCGATTTCTGCCCGAGCATTTCGGCGTGCCGAGCAGTACGAATATCTTTGAACACACTGTCGGCATCATCCTGTGGGGTAAGACGCCGATCGTCATCGAGATCGAAAGCAAGGATGTGGCCGAGAGTCATCGGCGCACCTTTGATGCGCTTTGGAAGGTGGCGAAGGCTTGAGAGCTTGAGAAATGGAGCCGTTGACGGGGATTGAACCCGTGACCCCGTCCTTACCATGGACGTGCTCTACCACTGAGCTACAACGGCGTGATCGTGCGATGATGCGAATTCCCTAAAGAATGCCGTCCGTGCATCCAGGACGGGCCGTTAGTGTACAAACGCGGGGGTGGGTACCACAAGCTCAGTCGAAGGGGTTTTCTAGGGGCACGTCTTCCTCAGGCTGGAGATCCATGATCAAGGTGAGGTTCGTGGTGAGTAGATCGCGGATTGTCGGATGGGTGTGGAACGGTGCAATTGCCGCTACCTGGCGGCGGAGCGTCTCGGTGACCACGCTCGCTTTAGCCAGGGCTTCCAGCAGCTCATCGTGTCCTTCCGCCAGGGCGTAGCCCAAGCGGCTCTGGACGTACTTACGATAGGCAAGAGCGACGGTCACATCTGGCTTGAGCTCTGTACTAGGGGGCGTGACATTGCGCTCTTCCCAGCCACGAAGGTGCTCGGTAAGACCTCTATTGATGGTGGGAGCGATCGCGGCCAACATCGAATAGAGCGGCGCGCGTACTTCATGCTGGATGATGGCAACGGCGGCCTGGCGACTACTGTAGTACTCGGCTGCTTCAATCATGCCCTCAGCCGGGGCGGAAAGGGTCAGGCGCACGGGCCGGAGCGGTTCGCGACGCGCTTCCGCGATAATCATCTGCGGTTCGATCAGCCCGTCGTTCTTCCAGAGCTTCATCAAGCTTGTTGTACGTCCCTTTTTGATAACAGTCAATGACCTCCGGCGAGAGTATCGCTCCAAGCCTGTGGTTCTAGGTTTGATCTGGCGCGCAGGGCATTCTGCAGGGCGTGCAGCGCTAACATCCCGCATTTAAGACGACGAGGGCCAAGATCTATTCCAAGGAGACTCTGCATGTCTGTGACCGAGGTGCGGGCGGCCTCAGAGGCGGTTTTCCCCATCAGCCAATCACTCAAAAGCGACATGCCGGCTTGGCTGATGGCACAACCCTGCCCTTCCCAGCCGACGTCTATGATCGTGTCATTCTCGATCCTCAGTGAGAGTGTCAGATCGTCGCCGCAGCTCGTATTCACTTCGCGATGCGTGACGGACGGAGCCGTCAGAGTGGTTTTATGCCGCGGATGGCGGAAATGGTCGAGGATGTTCTCGGCGTATAGGTCCATTGGGCCCAGTCTAGAGCATTGTCGATATGATCGATATGTTTTATAGTTACATCATGAATCTCCCCGATGCATCGGATAGTCGTCCGGAGAGCTCGGATTTCCCCACGCCCTCCGAGGAGGTGGATCTGTTTGCCGAGATGGAAACCGGTGATAGTGACGAGCCGATCACGGCGGAACTTCCCCCGCCGCGCGAACAATTCAACAAGGGGCTAGCGTCTTTCATGGAGGAGATCACCACGGCTTGCTTGAAGCAGGAGTATGCCAATGCCCTCGCCCTCATTGACGAGGCACTGGCCGCGCACGCACGGGCGGAAACAGTCTTGCCCACGGATGAATTCGCCGCCCTGCCGAAGGCGTCATCCTTCCACACCTTGCGGGCGGCAGTCACCGTCTTCCAACAAATCTTGGCTGTGCGTTCCGCTGCAGTTCTCAATCTGGCTGAGGGGTGGCCGCTCTGGAGTGAGGCCGGCCGGTTGGGGCTCGATCTGGAGCAGGCGATGGCCGATTTTGCGCAAGAGTCTTCGGCGTCGGCGAACCGTTGGCTGCCTGTGCTCGGCCGCATCCGCGAGACGTTCTACAACGAGCTGCGTACTCGTCAGCCCGCGACGTACGGGCACCCACTCCTCGATATCGGGCTCCGCCGCTGATTACGATCGCCAGTGTCTTGCCGCTTTCTCGATGGCAGTCACAGCTGTGTCGATGTCGGAAGGCGTGTTGTAGAGCGAGACGGAGAGGCGCGTTGAGGCGGTGATGCCCAGATGCGCATGCAACGGTTTGGCGCACAGATGTCCTGAGCGGACGCAGAGTCCGTGTGCGCTGAGCAGCTCTGACAGGTCATGTGGATGTAGACCGGCGATCATGAAACTGAGACACCCGTGACGTAGTGCCGGATCGGTAGGGCCAAGGACCGTCAATCCGGGGATGGCGCGGAGGGCCGCATCGGCGCGGTGGAGGAGGGCACTTTCGTGCACGGTAATGTCGGTTGGCGACCACTGCTGTAGCCACTGAATGGCAGCATCGAGGCCGACAGCATCGGCGATGGGCAGCGTGCCGGCTTCAAATTTGAGCGGGGGATCGGCGGCGACGAAGGTATCACGGGTGACGTCCTGGACCATGCCGCCGCCGCCGATGAATGGCGGCATTGCCTTCAGAACAGCGGGCGTACCGTAGAGCACGCCGAGACCGACCGGAGCGAAGAGTTTGTGCGCAGAAAAGACTAGGAGATCGGCACCGAGCTCGGTGACGTTCAGGCGTTCGTGGGCGATGGCTTGCGCAGCGTCGACGCAGACGAGCGCCCCGGCACGGTGCGCGCGGCGAATGATTTCTTTAGTGTCGGGCCGGACACCGAGGACGTTGCTCTGGGCGGTGACACTGACCAGGCGCGTACGGCCCGTGGCCAAGGCGGCGTCGAGCGGGGTCAGGTCGAGCTGTCCGGATGCGTCGCATTCGAGCCAGCAAATTTCGATGCCGCGGCGCTCACGGAGCTGTAACCAGGGGACGATGTTGCTGTGATGTTCGAGCATCGTGAGGACGACGATGTCGCCCGGCTTCCAGGTGTCGCCGAGACTGCGGGCGATGAGGTTGAGCCCCTCAGTCGCGCTCTTGGTGAAGACGACGCTTTCGGGCGCGGGTGCGCCGATGAAAGCAGCGACGGTCCGGCGGGCGTCTTCGAAGCGGCGGGTCGCCTCCTCGGTGAGGGGGTGGAGGCCGCGGTAGGCGGTGCCGTTCTCTTCGGCGTAGAAGTGTGAGACGGCGTCCAGCACGGCCTTCGGCTTCTGCGTCGTGGCGGCGCTATCGAGGAAGACCGGGGCCTTCGGTTGGTCGAAAAACGGGAATTGCCGGCGAATCTGTGCTGCGTCGAACGCCATGGGCTCTGTATGATACGCTGGAACCCCGTATTCCAGCCACCCGATGCTCCCACCTCGCACCGTCAAAATCCTCTCGGCCGCGCTCTTCGTCACTCTGCTCCTCTGGGGCGGCTACGTCTTCGTGACGTACGCGGGCGTCGACCAGCACTACGGGCACCTCCTGCCGGACGAAAGCGCCGCGGCGATCATGGCGTCGTGCCCGGGCGGCGGACTTCTCTGTCAGGGCGTGCAGGCGTTCTTGCCGTCGCTCCTCTATACCTTCGAACGCGCCAGCGCCTTCTTGCCGTACGTCATCCTGAGCTTGCTGCTCCTTGGCCTGTGGCTTGGGAGTCGCGCGGTGATCGGCGAGCGCTCATCGCATCCGAAGCTTCCCGTCTGGGCGCTGGTGCCGATCTTCCTCGGTGCCGTGTGGCTGCTCTTCACGACGCTCTCGAGCGTTGATATCGGTCAGGGCCTGCCGCTCAACCGCGTCATTGATCCCTCGACGCCGGCCTATGCTCAACAGCTCACCAGCGACACGCTGCAAGTCCTGCGCACGTCGTTCGCGTCACTGCAGGCGCGCGGTTGCCTGACGCCCGGCGCCGACGGCTCACCGTTTGCCGTCATGAAGATGAGCTGCATGCAGCAGTCGTTCTTCACGCTTGTCCTCCCGTCGTTCTTCTTCGTCCTCCTGGTCTTCATTGATTTCGTACTGCTCGGTCTGGCTCTGCTACCGCTGCTTAGGCTCCGTCCGCACGGACTCAAAACCTGGCAGGAATTCCTCCTCGCGCTCGGCCTCGGTTCTGGGGCTTTTACAATCATCCTGTGGTTCTTAGCGGTGTTCGGATTGATCACGGCCGCTTCGGGCTGGGTCCTGCTCATCGGCGTGCCGGTCGTCTGCTGGCGTCAGGCTCTGCGCCTGTATGCCGAGCTGCGGTCGGCCACGCTTACGTTGCCCGCCAACTGGGGCGGACTGCCACTCATTCTGGGCTGGATCTTAATCAGCCTCTTTGCCTTGAACTTCCTCTCGGTCATTCGCCCCTTCCCGATCGGCTGGGACGATCTGGGCAGCTATTTGAATCGACCGCACCTGCTCGTGGAATACGGTTCCTTCATCCCGAAGATGCCGTCGTTCCAGTGGGAGTACATCACAGCGCTCGGCTTTATGATTTTCGGTGCCGGTTCGCCCTTCGCAGCGGGTGTGGCCATGCTTCTCAACTGGTTGGCTGGCGTACTGGCGATCGCCGCCATCATCGGTGCATCTCACTTACTCCTGAAGCGCGGCGGCCTCCTGACGGGCGTCTTCTACGCCTTGCTGCCGATGGTCGGACACTTTTCGTTTGCGGACATGAAGATCGATAACGCGGTGTTCTTCATGGCGGTGCTGGCGTTCATCGGTATCTTCACGCCGCTCTTCGCCGAGGATGAGAGCGAAGGCGCGCGGGCCGATCACTGGCGTTGGTATCTGCTGGCAGGCATCTTCATCGGCTTGGCCTTTGGCTTCAAGGTGACGTCGGCCATGTCACTCTTCGCGCTGTTGCTCGTTATTGCCGGCGTGCAGATGGGGTCGTTGGCTGCAGTGGGCGCGGGCTTCCTCATGATCACGGCTTTCATTCTTCAGGGGACGTTCAACGCCTCGGTGTTCGCAACCCGCTTCCTCGGAATGCCCGTGACGCTCCCGCAGGGGGTACTGGCCGTGGTGGCTCTGGCGGCTGCCGTCGGCTGCTTTATTCTTGCGGCGACACTACGGCCCAGGACGTGGAAGCCGGCACTGCGCGAGATCGGTCTCTTCCTGCTTGGTGCGGTAGTAGTGGTAGTGCCGTGGGTCGTGCACAACAACATCTATAACCAGCAGTGGCCTCCGCGTCTGCTCTTTACGGCGGAGGACCGCCTCTCGGCCGTTCTCAGTCTGCAGCCGGGCATGACGTCTACGACGCGGACCGTGCGCTCGCTGCCCGCAGATCTTGCCGTCGACCGCAGCAATCCCGCCTGCACGAACACTGGTACGGCTGAAGAGCTCGATCGTTACTGGGGCCACGACGTCGGTCCGGGGCATTACCTGCTGCTGCCCTGGCGGACGGTGATGAATCTCGATAACGGCGGATACTACGTCACGACGAGCCCGCTTCTGCTCCTCCTGCCGCTCGTCCTACTGGTGCCACTCTTCTGGACGCCGGCCGGCCGCCGCTGGCGCTGGTTGGCCATCTTCACGGCCGTGCAGATCCTGCAGTGGTCGGTGCTCGCCAACGGCGTGCTGTGGTACGGGCTCGGGATGTTCATCGGCATCTGCATTTTCGTTGAGATGCTATTCCAAGAGGCACCCGATCGTCCGACCCGCGGACTGTGGGGAGCGCTCATTGTCCTGTCGCTCATTGGGTCGCTCGGCTTCCGCTTCTGGCAGTTTGAACTTCAGGGCGGTTCGCTTGAGTACACGATTGGCAAAATGAGTGCCGACGTCATCGTGGCGCAGACGATCCCGCACTACACCGACATCAGTCAGAGCGTCGTCGCCCGTTCCCAAGCGCTGCCCGATCGGCCGTACACGTTCCGCATGGGCACGTTCATCCCGTACTTCATCCCGCGGAATCCCGAGCGCCTGCCCGTGGCCGATAACCAACTCGACTTCTTCAGCTGCCTCGCGCAGGACAACGATCCGGTGAAGATCACCGCCCGCCTCAAGGCGCTGGGCTTTAATGGCATCATCTTCGATCTGAATACCGCCACGATCGAGCAGGATCCAAACGGCAGCCTGCACCAGAAGGTCCAGCGGTTCATCAACTATGCCACGAGCACCGGTGCTACCTTGCAGGCTCCGATCATCGATCAGCGCACCGGCATCGCCTACTTCCTCATCCCATGACACCCTCGTTCGTCGTTGCCATCATTCCGGCTCTCAATGAAGCCACCCGCGTCGGCGCGGTGGTGAAAGAAACCCTGCCCTATGTTAACCGCGTCATCGTGATTGATGACGGCTCCAGCGACATGACGGCCTCGGTGGCCAAAGCCGCAGGCGCGCTCGTGGTTCGTCATTCGCAAAATCTTGGCCCCGGTGGCGCCACCATGACCGGCATCGAAGCGGCCAGGCGGCTCAACGCGACGATCATCATCACACTCGACGCCGACGGTCAGCATCTGGCGAGTGATATCCCCTCGCTCCTCGATCCGCTCAAGACTGACGAGGCCGACGTCGCCTTCGCCAATCGCTTCGGCCAGAAGAACTCCATCCCGCTCATCCGTCGCTTGGCCAACGCGGCCGGCAATTTCATTACGTATCTGTCGACGGGTCTCTGGGTGGCCGACAGTCAGTGCGGGTTCAAAGCGTTTGGTCCGCGCGTCGTGCGCGAGATCAATTTGCGCATGAATGGCTTTGAGTTCTGCACCGAGATCGTGCGTGAGACGGCCAAGCATCAGTGGCGCTTCGTCGAAATCCCGGCGAAGGTGGTGTATTCCGAGTACACGCTCGCCAAGGGGCAGTCGTTCAGTAACGGTATCAAGACCGCCATTCGCATCATTCTGCGTTCCTTTCTCCGCTAAGTTATGACATTCACGCCCTACCAAATCGTCGTTCCGGCCGTCTCGCTGTTGGCGCTCAGCTACGCCTGGAGCTTGGCCCTGCGCAATAAAAAGAGCGTGTGGGAAGCCTGCCTCTGGACACTCTTCTGGGGATCGATCGCCGCGATTGCACTCGTGCCGTCGCTCCTCTCGTACCTGACGCTCGTGACGGGCATCCATAACCAGGAGAACGCCATCCTGGTGACGGCGATCGGCATCCTGTTCTTCATCGTCTTCCTCCTCATCATCTGGATCGAGGACCTGACCCAGCGCCAGGCGAAGATCATTCGAGACATCGCCCTCCATAACGCCGGCCTGCCGGTGGGCGACGACAGGGCTTCGACTCGCTGACGCCATGCGCACGATCCTGCTCATCAGCCCGTACTGGCGCGAGTCGCACCGTTGGATGGTGAGCTCAGTCAAGCTGGCGGAGCTGTGGCAGCGCCTGGGGTACCGCGTCGTCGTGGCCTGCATGGGCAGCGAGACGGGAATGGAGGCGGTATCGCCGACGCTGACGATCCATCGCCGTCGTGATCTCTTCTTGCCTGATCCGCTGAACTTCGGGATCTGCTTTGGGTTCGGTGGTCTCGTGCGTCGGCTCATTCGCGAAGAGAAGCCCGATCTCGTCGTCTGTAATAAAGTCCTCTTCTGGACGTCGTTCTGCCTGCCGTGGCTACGGTTGCTCGGGCATCGCGTCACACTCCTGACAGATGCGCTCGTGGGTATCACCTGGTGGCCGCGGAGTCGGCTTGTTGGCGTCATCATGGCTGCTGGTGCCTGGACGGTGGGCTGGCTCGTGCTCTTATCTGCGGAGCGGGTAGTGTTCTTCTTTCCTCAGCCTGAGGGCGTCTTGCGGCGTCTCGGCATTGCCAGAAAGGCGCGCGTCATCCCACAGGGCATTGATCCGGAGAATTTCGGCCCGACGGCCGCGCGCGGCCATGATGGTCATATTGTCGTGACGTACGTCGGGCGCCTGGAGTCAGTGAAGGGCGTCGACGACTTCGTGGCGGCGGCCGTGCCCTTGAAGAAGGAGTTTCCCGAGCTCATCATCCGCATTGCCGGCTGGTATAAACCAGGTCACCCACTCGTGGCGCAGTACGGCGACCAGGTGGAATTCCTCGGTTTGCGTGATGATGTGCCTGCCGTGCTCGGAGAGACCGACATCTTCGTGATGCCGAGTTATAGTGAAGGCTTGAGTAATGCCATCATGGAAGCAATGGCCAGCCGTTGCGCCTGCATCGTGAGCGATGTTGGCGGCAATCGCTTTTTGATCGAAAACGGCGTGTCGGGTTTTCTCTTTCCACCCGGTGACCGTGAGGCCCTGCGGGCTCACATCAGTCGGCTTGTGAGCGATCCGGCCAAGCGCCGTTCCCTCGGAGACGCAGCGCGGGCGCGCATCGACCGCGAATTCGCCTGGGAGGCGGTGGGAAAGAAGTATCAGGCGCTCTTTGCGGCAGTCGCCTAATGCTCCCCTTGGCGCTCTGTTTGCGCCATACTGGCGTTGTGACCCCCAAAGTCGTCATCCTCTCGGCGTTCCTTCGGCCGTTTCGTAGCGGTGCCGAAGCCTGTACGGAAGAAGTGGCGGCGCGCTTGAAGGGCCGCTACGAGATCGTCATTGTGACGGCTCGCTTGAGTACGAACCTTCTGCGACGCGATGTCATCGACGGCGTGACGGTCGTGCGTGTCGGTTTCGGATCACGCTTCGATAAGTGGCTCTTTCCCTTCCTAGCGCCACTGGCCGCGCGGCAGCAGCGTCCGGCCGTGATTCACGCCATCCTTGAGTCGTACGCCGGCCTGGCGATGATTTTCTGCAAGATCCTACTGCCGGGTGTGCCTCGACTACTTACGTGCCAGAGTACGAACACGACGCTGCTCGTTTCGCTCATGCACTCAGTTGCTAGTCGAGTGACGGTGATTTCCTCTGTGCTCCGGGAACGCGCAGCGGCAATGGGGAGGGGGGATGCCGTCCTCATTCCTAATGGGATTCCTCGGGCGGCGTTGCAGGCGGCGGGGTCGCGTTTTCCTAAGGTTCCCGGACGTATGCTCTTTGTTGGGCGGCTGGAACCGATGAAGGGCGTCGATACGCTGCTGGAGGCCTTTGCGCGGGTACAGGGGATCTTGCCCGAGTGGCAGCTGAGAATTGCGGGGGACGGCAGCGAGCGGCCACGACTCGAGAAGTTGACGCGGGCACTTGATCTGGCCGGTCGTGTGACATTCCTTGGGCGTCTGTCGCATGATGCCGTCCTAAAAGAATTCGCCGAGGCCGAGATCTTCTGCGGGCTCTCGCGCAGCGAGGCGCTGGGCAACGTCTTCCTCGAAGCACAAGCCGCAGGCACGGCCGTGCTGGCGACGCGAGTTGGCGGTATCCCCGACGTCGTGAGCGATAGCGAGACAGGACTACTTATTCCCGTAGACGACGTGCCGGCGGCAGCGAAAGCTCTAGAGCAACTCGGTCATGATGCCGCTCTTCGTCAGCGCCTAGGAGAGAACGGTCGGGCCGCGGCCGCCGCGTACGATTGGGATGGCATCGCAGAGCGCTATGCTGAGCAGTATGATTTGCTCATCAAGAAGCCATAATATCCCTGGTGTACGGACGTTCGTGCACCGCGCTCAGGCGCGACCGAGATATGATTTTGAGGCGGTCCAGAGGGCGCCGAGTGTGAGCAGCGGATGCCGGAGGGCGAGTGTCCGCAGGGCGCCGCCCCCCTTGGTGCTGACGGCCTTGCCGCTCTGGCGGCGGGCGACGAAGCGCGTCACCATGTGCTGCAGGGCGCGCTTGAGCGAAGCCTGGGCGGCGCTACGCACGGAGGCGTGCGGTGAGTGCGAGAGCGTCTCGATGAGGGCAATGCGTTCGAAAATCCCTTTGCCTTCGCGTTCATTCACGGCGCTTGTGCCTTCGTCATGGACGCGGAAGGTGCCGAGCGTCTCCGGCAGCAGCACCCAGTCCGAGGCCTCCAGGCAGCGGATCCAGTACTCGCTGTCGATCAGCTGAAAGAAACGTTCGTTGAAGCGGCCGACTTTTTGCATGAGCGAATGGCGCAGGAGAACGAAGATCGGCTCGCCGATGAGGTTCGGACGCAGGTCGCGTTTGAGCCACTCGGTCAAAAAAAGACGACCGTCGTAGAGGCCGGGGGCGAGGGCCGCCTGGGCGGCCAGAACTTCCTCGTAGATGCTCTTATTGGGCACGTCGCCTTCGTAGCGGTAGCGGCGTCGGGCCGAGACGAAGCCAGCCGTCGGCTGAGCGCGCAGGGCGGCGACGGCGCGCTCCAGGTACGTCGCATCCCAGAAATCATCTTGGAAGAGATACTGGATGAATTCACCCTTGGCGTGGGGGAGACAGGCGTTCCAGTTACTGCCAATATTCGTGGCGTTACTGGTGAGGAGCGTGAAGCGTGGGTCGGGGAGCTGATCGCTCTTGGGACTGGGGTAGCCCGGTGCGGGCTGATGCACGAGGATGCATTCCCAGTCCTCGAACGTCTGCGAAAGCAGGCTCTGCAGGGCCTGCTGCAAGTAGGCCGGGTTCGTGCGGAAGAGCGGGACGAGGACAGAGACGGTCGGCGTCATGACGACGTGCGGGCGGACGGCGAGAGGGCGGGCAGCGATTTTCGGCCGTAGAACGCGAAGTACTTCAAACTGTCTTTGACGTGGATGCGGCCGGTGCGCTTGCGAATAAGGCGCCAGACGTTGCCACCGGACAGGCGAGCCTCGTGGTGCGTCGCCCGGCAATCGCGCAGTTGGCGCACACGCAGGCCATGGCGCCAGGCCTCGCGGCAGAGCGCGATGTCGGACATGAAGAGATGGAAGCGCGGGTCGTGGCCCCCTGTGAGCTCGAGGCAGCGGCGCGTCATGAAGAACATGGCGCCTGTTACCCAGTCGATCTCGGCGTACTCCTTTTCGCCAAAGTTGACGCGCGGCCGGGGGATGCCGAAGACACGGCGCTTCATGAGTTCAAAGATCCGCGGGAAGCGGCGGGCGCTATCCTGTTCCAGACCGCTGGGGTAGAACAATCGCGGCGCGACGATGCCGACCTCGGGGTGGGCGGCGAGGTGGGCCATGAGCTTCTCGATCGTGTCCTCTTCAACGGTGATGTCGGGATTCATCGTGCCGATGACGAGGCCCTTGGCGAGCGTGTAGCCGAGATTATTGCCGTAGATGTAGCCGTCGATTGTCGTCTCGATGAACTGGACCTGTAGTCCGTGCCAGGCATCGGCCGGGATCTTGAGGTTGGCGCGGTTGCCGCCGTTATTAATCACGAAGATTTCGGTGGCCCGGGGCAGCCGGGCGCGCCGCAGTGACCGCAGGCACTGCTCGGTGTCGCCAGGAGTATTCGTCTGCAGGATGACGAGGGAGAGGTCCATGGACGAGGCGAGTGTAGCAGGTCGCTTCGCGCGACGTTTGCGGCATTTGGCGCTACCATACTGGGGTGAAGATTGTCCTTGCCACCGGGATCTATCCGCCGGATATCGGCGGGCCGGCGACCTACGTCGCCAAACTAGCAGCGGAACTCGTGCGATTGAGTCATGACGTGACGGTTATCGCCTACGGCACACCGCTCGCAGACGACGGAGCTTCGCTCTATCGAATCATTCGCGTGCCGAAGACCGGCGGGCCATTGGGTCGTTGGCGTCGCTACGCGACGGTGCTGCGAGAGGTTGGGCGCCACGCTGATGTGGTGGAGGCGTTTTCGGCGGTGAGCGTTGGCGTGCCACTCCTCTTCAGTCGCTTGCGTGGACCGGTCACTGTGCTGCGTCTGGGCGGGGACTTTCCTTGGGAGCGCGCTACCGATCGCGGCTACCAACACTCGCTCCGTGCCTGGCTCACGGCCCGCGCTCCGAGTGCCCGCGTGCTCTCGGCAGTGCTCTATCGTTTTGATCACATCGTCTTTTCAACCGAATTCCAGCGCCGTCTCTACCGCAGTACCTACGCGCACTTACCACCGTCATCGGTGATTGAGAACGCGCTGTCCGTCGAGACTGAATCGCCAGTCCTTCATCAGGCTCATTCACCTTTCCGATTGTTGAGTTTCGGGCGGTTCGTGCCCTTCAAAAATCTCCCCGCCCTCATTCGGGCGATGCACTTTCTACCGGGTTGTACACTCACGCTCGTTGGTGAAGGGCCGGCAGAGGCCGACATTCGTCGCGTTCTCGAGTCGCATCCGGAATTCGGCAAGCGTGTACGGGTCTTTGGTCCCGTCCACGGGCTCGCGAAGCGCGAACTCTTCCGTGATCACGATTTGCTCGTCGTCCCATCACTCACTGAAATCAGCCCGAACTCCGCCCTCGAAGCGCGTGCGTCCGGACTTCCGGTCCTACTGACGCGTGAGACCGGCTTGAGTGACCGTCTGACTGACGGCATGGTCCTCGCTCACCTACGCACGCCGGAGGCGATTGCCTTGGCGGTCGAGACGATGATCAGCCGTTACTCGCTCCTGGCGCCGCAGGCCGCCGCACCACTTCACCCGCGGTCCTGGCACGCAGTGGCCGAGGAACATCTCTCCCTCTTCACCCGACTCCGATGAAGATTCTCATGATCAGTGGTGACCGCACGCTCGCGGCCGGCAAAAAAGGCGCCTTTTGGCAGACGCTCTCGGGCCTTCGGCAGCATGCCGAGCGCATCGATGTCGTCTGCCCCAAAGCTTACGGCGGCGAAGCTCAGGCATTCGAGAATGTCTGGATCCACCCGTCGCCCTGGCCACTCATCTTGCAGCCGCTCTGGATCGCGTTGTGTGGCAAACGGCTGGTTCGGACGCACGAGCACACAGTGATGACGGTGCACGAGTATCCGCCATTTTTGAATGGCATTGGTGCCTGGTTCGTGAAGCGCGTGACGAAGATTCCGACCTGCGCCGAGGTTCATCATTTGGTCGGTGAGCCCGTGCCTGCCGATTGGAAGGAGTCTGTCCTTCGTCAGTTCAACCGTTTCTTGCCGTTCGTGACACGTTACAGCGACCGCATCCGCGTGGTGAACAGTTCCGTGAAGACGCACCTGATGGAACGCGGAATTCCGGCCGAGAAGATCGTGGTCGTGCCGTCGCTCTACTTGAACCTGCAGGCGCTCTACCCCGCCGAGGAGGTAGGTCCGTACGACCTTATCTTCGTCGGCCGTCTGGTCCCGAACAAGGGTCTGATCACGGTGATCAAGGCGCTGGCATCGCTGCCGGAAGCGGTGCTCCTCGTGGTTGGCGAGGGTCCGGAACGTGAGCGGGCTGAGGCTTTGGCCAAGAAGCTCGGTCTCACGGGACGCATCACGTTCGCGGGCTGGTTACCTGGTATTGATGATATTGCTGCGGCCCTTCGCTCAGCGAAGATCTTCGTGATGAACTCTACGAGCGAAGGCGGTCCGCGTGTGCTGCTCGAGGCCATGGCCTGCGGTCTGCCGGTTGTGACCACGCCCGTCGGCATCGCCCCCGACGTTATTCGTGAAGGCGTGAACGGTCACTTCCACGATGGGTCGGTGATGACGCTCGTTTCCGTTCTTCAAGCACTGCTCGCCGATCCGATCACCGCGCGCTTGCTCGGCAAGAGCGGCCGCAGCGATGCGGAGCGCTTTGAGTTCTCGGTCGGGATCAAGGTCTACGCCGATTTCCTCCAGTCACTCTCACGATGAGACTTCTCATTATCACGCAGGCGCTCGATCTTGATCATCCGGTGCTCGGCTTCTTTCATCGTTGGGTGGAGGAGTTTGCCCGGCATACCGACCATGTGACGGTCATTGCGCAGCAGGTCGGGCGTACGACGCTTCCGGGCAACGTCACCGTCTTCAGCCTGAAGAAAGAGCAGGGTTCCAGTCGTTTCCGGCAGATTGCACGCTTCAAACGCCTCATCATTGAGCACCGTCACACGTATGACACCGTGTTCGTGCACATGACGCCGATTTGGGTCGTGCTCGGCTGGCCGGCGTGGGCGCTCCTGCGTCGTCCGGTGTACCTGTGGTACGAAGTGCGCCGCGGGGGACACGTCCTGAAGGCGGCTGAGACAGTGGTGCGGGCGATCTTCTCGGCGACAGCGGCTGGCTTGCCGTGGCCGTCCGCCAAACAGCAAATCGTGGGACACGGCATCGACACGGCCCAGTTCGCTCCGGACGGCGCGATTGACCGGACCCTCGTCACAGCCGTCGGGCGCCTGACGCCGGTGAAGCACTTCCCGCAGATCATCGAGGCGTTTTCGACTCTGCCGCCGCAGATGAGACTGCGGATTGTCGGCGATGCCTTCACGGTGGCCGATCAGGCAGAGAAGCGAAATATTTTGGCGCTAGCCAAGCAACGTGGGGTGAGTGATCGGATTGAAATTGGTTTTCTGCCCCATCACGAACTACCCGCGTTGTTGGCGCGGTCCGTCCTCTCGCTTCACGCCTGCGCCGGCGGCTTGGACAAAGCCCTGCTTGAGGCAATGGCGGCGGGATGCCCAGTTGTTTCTACGTCCCAAGCAGGAACGCTCGTGTTACCACCCTTGTGCCAGGCCACGCCCGAGACGTTTGCCGCCAAGGCGCTCGCTGTGTTGGATCTCAGCGACGACGCGCGCCTTGCGCTTGGCGAGGAGTTGCGGGCGATCGTCGTGAAAGATCACAGTCTCGGGCGGTTGATCCGGCGTCTCGTGGAGGCAATGGCACTTACGCCCGGGGCTTCTCGGCTCCGATGAGGAAGGTGTAGCGCGGGTCGTGGGGAATATCCGGGCCGACAGGCAGCTGGGTGCCGTGTTGAAAGCCGAGCTGGTGGAGCAGAGCGATCATCTCGCGGGCGCGGTACATGGAGCGGTGGACGTCGAGGTCGCTCGTCTCGTCGCTCTTGAAGCGCCCGAAGAGCTGTTGGTTCAGCACGTCGCTGTCGTCGCCGCGGATGACACCGGCAGCGATGGCCTCGATGTCCGGGGTGGCGATGCGGATCGTGCCTCCTGGCTTGAGGATGCGAAAACATTCTTTGAGGATGTGCTCGACGTCAGGCTTGCGGAAGTGTTCGAGGGTGGCGATCGAGATGATCTCGGCGACAACGTTGCTCGGAATCGGGAATTCGCCGCGCAGATCGAAGGCCAGGTCCACGGCTGGGAACTCGACGAAGTCGACGTTCAGGAATTCGCCGGGCTTGTAGGGGTAGCGCCCGCCGCAGATATCGAGCTTGGCGTCTTTGAAGCCACGCGCCCTCCATTCGGCCGCGCGCGCTGATGATTTGGCTTTCGTTGCCGGGTCTTTTGCCCAGGCATAGAGAAAGCGGAAGGGGCGGATATAGCCATAGTAGCGGTCGATCCAGGAGCTCATGCGCCGGGAGTATAGCGCACGGCCTCACGGAGCCACTGCGCGAGCGGCGCGACGACCTGGGACGGTTGGTAGCGCGTTTCGATGACGCGGCGGCCGTTCGCTGCCAGGCGTGCGGCGAGGGCGGGTTCACGCTTTAGACGGAGGATAGCAGCGGCTAGGGCGGGGGCGTCGCCCATCGGAG
Organism: uncultured Candidatus Peribacteria bacterium; assembly: GCA_964635215.1. Classification (GTDB taxonomy): domain Bacteria; phylum Patescibacteriota; class Gracilibacteria; order Peribacterales; family Peribacteraceae; genus JAGOUB01. Next base: position 336,945 of record CAZWNJ010000001.1, read on the forward strand.
TCAGGAGCGCAGCCTCGCCGTCCGGTCCGATCATGGCTTCGGCGGTCGGTGAGCGGCCGGTGACGAGCGGCTGACCGCAGGCGAGGATGTCGTAGGCCTTGTGTGGAATGACACGGGCGGCCTTCGCGCTGCGGCCGAAGATTCCCAGACCGACATGCGCGCGGCGGATTTCGTCGGCCAACGGGGCGATAGGCATGGGGTCGACGAAGGTGACGTTCCGCAGATTGAGCGTCTTCGCGAGTGTTTCCATCTCGGGGCGGGTCTGTCCGCGGCCAATCAGACGGAAGGCGATGTCTGGATCCTGTCGGCCGATGATTTCGGCCGCTTCGAGAATGACATCGATGCCTTGCAGTGGAATGAACGTACCTTGGAAGAGCACGGTGAAGTGGTCATGCCTCGTTGCCGTCGCCGGCCTGAAGATGTCGTAGCGGGCGCCAACGGGGATGACGAGAATTTTTGTTGGCGCGACGCCGAAGGCCGAGACGAAGTAGTCGCGGTGGGCGTCGGTGTCGATCAGGATGGCGTCGGCCAGGCGGCACGAGAGCCAATCGACGAGCCAGAGAAAGCCCGCAAGCGGACTCCACTTCGCCACTAGGCGTCGGTCGCTCACGAGTGTGTCGTACTGCGAAATGAAGGCGTCGAGGATGAGCGGTATGCCGCGTAGTCTTGCGAGCGCCCAGGCGAACGGGAGGATGTACTGCCCCGGGAACATGACGATGACAGCATCCGGGCTTGAGGCTTGGAACTGCCGCTTTAAATCAATGAGCTTCTTGAATAATCCCGGCTGAAGACTGAGACACGCGGTCACGCTGAAGCCTGCCTGACGCAGGCCATCGGTGAGTACCCAGGCGCGTGCACCGTCGGGGTTGTAGTAGCCGAAGGTGCAGACGGTCCTTGTCCCGTCAGGAGTCATTGTGGCCATGGTATCAGCGAAGCAGCTCCAAGTAGCGGTCGGCCTGGGCGGTAACGGTAAAGTCATGCCGGATGCGTTCCTGGCCGCGCTCGCCCATGGCCACTGCGAGCGCGTCATTCGTGAGTAGACGAATGAGACGTTCGGCCAGAGCGTGTTCATCACGAGGATCAACGATGAAGCCAGTTTCGCCGTCCGTTACGATCTCCGGCGTGCCACCGAAACATGTTCCGACCACCGGTTTGCCGGCTGCCATTGCCTCCATGTTCACTGACGGGAAGACGTCGAGACAGAGTGAGGGGACGGTGACGACATCACTAGCAGCGAAGGCATCGCGGATTTCTGTGCGATCGAGCCAGCCGAGGCAGCGGACGGAATCACGCAGATCCTCGGCGCCAGCGGCGGCCAGTAGTTTCTCCCACTTACGATCTTCTCCAATGGCTAAGAGCAGGGCTGAGGGAACGGCTGCGCGCACCGCTCGGAAGGCGTGGAGGAGGACGGAGCTGCCCTTGTCCAGACTGAGGCGGCCGCCGAAGAGTACAATCTTGCGGTCGACTAATCCCCAACGTTTGCGGGCAGTCACTGCGTCTCGACCCCAGTCCGCAGCGGAGATGGCGTTGGGGATGACTGCCGTGACAGCGATTCCGTTCTGACCAAGCGCCGTCGCCAGGGCGCGACTTGGGCTGACGACGCGTGTGTGACGCGCCAGTGTCGATCGGATCCAGGAGTTACGGATGGGATTCCACTGAATGCCGACGGCGCGGATGTGGTCGGCGGGGGAGAGCCGAGCATCGCCCTGGTTGAGGTATCGCTCAGTGGTCAGGCGTGCGCATGAGAAGCTCATGACGTCGTGCATCGTGATGACGACCGGTCGTCTGGTTTGGCTGTGGGCCAAACGTAATGCGTCGTACGTGAGGTACTGGTGGAGGTTGTGAGCATGGACGGCGTCTGGGGCAATGCGGGCAAATTCCATTCTCAGACTGCGTGAAAGCGCTGGCCACCACAGGCAGCGGTAATGACGAAACACCGCCGGGTAGGAGACGGGGAGACTGGTGAATGCCTCTTCACGGATGATCTTGGGTGAATGTTCGACGCGGTGTGATGTGAGGACGTGCACACTATGACCGCGTTCGCGGTAGGCGGCGGCTAGTTCACCGCCAATGATCCCGACGCTGGTTTTGCCATCGAGCGGATCGTCATTCAGCAGGAGGATCTTCATCGTCCGGCAGGGAAGGCGTCGGCGACTAGTGCGCCGTTCGTGCGGTGTTCGAGGCCGGGATGGCTCGCGACGAACGCGAGGAAGGTGTTCAAGTCCTCCCAGAGGCCGAGGCGGCGCACCTCCTCGCTGTGTCCCCAGAGATGAAAGACCGGCCACTGACGCTCGACGGCATGTGTGAAGAGGAACTTTGCGAGTTGCAGCCAGCTGCGTTTCGCCCGCATCGGCGCTTGTAGTTCCCGCAGTCGGGCATTTTTTACGCGCAGCGGACCGAATGGATCGAGGAAGTGCCACCAGCGGCTGTACTTCTGACGCCAGGGAAAGGGGTAGACATGGAGCGTTGTCGGTAGGCCAAAGGGGTCGATTCCGACGTCGAATTGGAGTTGTTCGACTGTGCGGGCACCGCGATAGCCAGCCTCTCGTACGAGCTTACGGATGTGAGCGTTTTCGGCGCCCTTGGGGTAGCAGAACATTGCGCACTCGTGGCCGAGAATGTTTTCCAGCCGACTCTTGCTCTCGTGCAGTTCGCGTCGCGCTATCTCATCCGAAACGGTGGTGAGACGAGGGTGGCCGATCGTGTGTGAACCGATTTCAAAACCGTCTCGATCAAGCAACCTGAGGTCGTGATCCGACAGCATTGCCTGCTCATGTTGGACGGCGGGACAGACGTAGAAGGTCCCGGTGCAGCCGTACTTTTTCAGTAGAGCGGCGAGCTCCAGGTCCATCGTGTAGCCGTCGTCCCAGGACGTGGTGAAGATCATAACGAGGAAGGTTTCATGGCGACGATCGATGTGGTGGCGTAGATCGTGGCGTCAGGTGACGGTCGATCGAGGGCGCAGAGCGCATCGTGGACGACACGGACGAGGTTTCGGCGCAGGAAACCGGGTTTCGTTTTGGCATACGGACTGGCCCAGCTGAAACGCACCATCTCGCCGAGGACGGCCAGCCAGCCACCAACTTTCTCTGTCTCAATGACCTGTAGACCCACACGCTCAAAGAGGTGCCGCGCGCCCTCAGTGGTGTAACGGTAGTAGTCACAGGGATCGGCATGAAACTGGAGCATGAACGGCGCCGTCAGCAGACAGACACCGCCTGGACGGAGGATTCGCGCAATTTCTTCGACCATGCGCCAGGGTTCTTTCACGTGTTCCATCACCTGCGTGGAAATAACCGTGTCGAAGGAGGCATCAGGAAAGGGGAGGGCGTGGACATCGCCGACGATGTCGATGTTTGGCCCCGGTTCGCCGTCGAGGGCGGTATAGGTTTTAGCCTGTTTCTTGATGATCTCGCGGTACTTCCCAGTGCCGGCGCCCAGGTCGAGGGTGTCGCCGTGGATGTGAGCTTGCAGCCTCTCGAGAAAGCTGCGGGTATTGCTGGGCATATGGCTTGAGAATACCGCAAATACCCAGTTGTGCTACACTTTCGGTCCATGTCTTCTCTGTCGTCCATGGAGTCCTCAATCCTCGATCGTCTGGTCAATGCCTCGGTGCTTGTTGTTGGCGACGTGATGCTCGATACCTACCTGGAGGGCACCGTGCATCGTATTTCGCCCGAGGCGCCGATTCCCGTCGTTCTCCATGAGCGCACTCGCCACGTGCTTGGCGGCGCAGCGAATGCAGCGACAGCCGTTGCCGCTCTCGGTGCCCGTACGACGCTTATCGGTGTCATCGGTAACGACCGTTCGGGTGCGATGATCGCCGCCCTCCTAAAGAAAGCCCATGTCCATGGCGCCCTTGTGAAGGAACGCGGGCGTCCCACGACTGAGAAGCAGCGTGTCATCGGTAATCTCGGGCACCAGCTTGTCCGTCTCGACTACGAGCGGACCGACTCGATCTCGGTCGCAACCGAGAAGGCGCTCTTGGCTCGGGTGGCCAAAGAACTGCCAGCGCACGGCGCACTCCTAATTTCCGACTACGCCAAAGGCGTGCTGTCCCCCCGCACGCTCGCTTCCTGCATTGCCCTCGCCCGCCGCCGCCGGGTGCCCGTGCTCTGCGATCCGAAGCCACGTGACCCCTCGTATTTGAAGGCTGTGTCCGGTGTCACACTCCTGACGCCGAACCTTGGTGAGGCACAGCGTCTGGCTGGTTCCGATGTGGCCGTGGCGGATCTTGGTCTTCGCTTGAAACGAGCGACGGGTGGCGCGGTGCTGGTGACGATGGGGGCCGACGGCATGGCGCTTTTCCCAACGAAAGGTGAGATGAAGCACTTTCCAGCGCTGGCAAAAGGCGTCGTTGATGTGTCGGGTGCCGGCGATACCGTTGCGGGTGTGATGGCGTTGGCTACGGCTGCCGGCCTGACATTGTTAGAGGGTGCTGTCCTCGCCTCGCGCGCGGCTGCCATTGTGGTCGAAAAGCCGGGGACGGCCACTGTCACGCTTCGCGAATTGCGCGCTCAACTATGAACATTCTGCTTCTCGATCGCGATGGGGTGTTGATCGCCGATCAAGGCTATGACTGTTCGCCTGATCGCATCTCATTGCTACCCGGAGTCGTTGATGGATTGCGGCGCTTGGCCGACAATTACCGCTTCTTCGTTGTTTCCAATCAATCGGCCATTGCGCGCGGGCGCAGCGATCGCGCCACCGTTGAGGCTTGTAACGCGCGTCTCGTTGAGAGGTTGGAACAGGAAGGTGTGACGATTGAAGACGTCGTCTACTGCCCGCACGGGCCGGACGATGGTTGTCACTGCCGCAAGCCGGCACCCGGGTTGTGGGACGAGCTCGTGGCTCGGCACGGACTGTCGTCTACTGGGCTCGTCATGGTCGGCAACCGTGACAGTGACATCGCCTTCGGTCAGGCGATTTCTGCTCGGAGCTTCCTCGTCCTGCCGTCGGGGGAGCGCTACGATGGCCCGGATCCCGAGGCACGGGTCGTCGACCTGATCGCTCTCGCCGATTTTCTCTCTCGCTGATGGGACTTGTTGTCACCCTGGATGAAGCTGCTGCCTTCGCCGCCGAGATGCGGGCGGCCGGCAAGCGTGTTGTCACCACCAATGGCAGTTTCGATCTTCTCCATCCGGGGCATGAATTCCTCCTCGCCGAGTCGGGCAAGTACGGGGACGTCGTCATTGCCGGCGTGAACAGCGATGCGTCCGTAAAACGCTACAAGGGTCCGAATCGTCCGATCGAACCGCAGGATGTCCGTGTTGCCAAGGTGGCAGCGCACGTCGATCGCGCGTTCATCTTTGAAGACGATACGCCCATTCCCTGGCTGCCAAAGCTCCGCCCGCACGTCCATACGAATGCTGCCACGTACGGAGTGGATTGCATTGAGGCGCCGACGCTTCGGGAGATTGGGGCAGAACTTATACTTATTCCAGTTCGCAAAGAACTTGGCTCCACCACGGAGATCCTCCGCCAACGCGGTCTTCCCACCTGATTGTGCGCACCATCCGCTGGGCCCTCGCCACTCTCGTCTGCTTCCCGTTTCTCTGGCTGCGCTGCCGGCGGCGACAGGTCTCGACGCCCGGGCCTGTGCTCGTTATCCAGCTCGGCAAGCTCGGGGATGTCCTCTGCACGACGGCAATGCTCCGCGCGCTCAGTCAGGATCCGGGCGTGACCGAGGTGCACGTCCTCTGCTTGGAGCGCTGCATTGCCGCCCTTCTCGGCAATCCTTCCGTTGCACGCGTCTATGCAATTGACGGGCACACCCGTTGGGCGCTGCTGAAGGAGCTCCGCGCGCAACGCTATCGAGCTGTGATCAACTGCCTGCCCGGCTCTTTTGCGTCGATGGTCGGTCTCTGGGTCGGCGCCCCGGCGCGTATCAACACATCGTCCCAGTATCACGGCCTCATCGTGCGGGTCTTGGCAGTCATCAATTCTGTAAACATTCCGTATCAGATTCGGACGAGTACTCACGCGCACTACATGGCACTCGTCGCCGCACTCGGCGTCGCGCCCGTTCCTTATGGCATCGACTTTACCGTCCCGTCCGTGGCGACCGAGACGGTGGCGCAGGGGATGCGGATGGAGCGGCTGTCGCCCAAGCGCTTCGTGGTCGTTGCGCCAACGGCAGGCAATGCGATCAAGCAGTGGCCGCTTGAGAAATTCTCCGCGCTCTGCGACGTGCTCGTGACTGAGCACGATTTAAGCGTCGTCCTCCTCACGCAGGACCAGACAGCTGTCGATGCCATCCGTAGCGTCGCGTCCGTGCCTACGCGCATCGTCGGGGCTACGCAGTTGAGCCTCGCGGAGATCGGCGCGCTCTGCGCTCAAGCGGCGGCGTTCGTGTCGGTCGATACCGGGCCGATGTACATCGCCCACGCTGTTGGTTGTCCGCTCGTCATTCTCCTCGGCCCGATCCATCCTGCTGAACAGGTGCCGCCTCCCGGCCCGCACGTCGCGCACGTGGCCCCGCCGCCGGGGTGTGTGCCGTGGGTATTCGTCTCACGCACACCCCGCGCGGGCACGGCGGAAGAGCTCCGCTGCATCCGTGAGACGCCGCTTGCGAGCGTGGTTGAGGCCCTGCGTCGCGTGCTCTCTCAGAGCGCGCCTTCAGCGGCGTAGGCCGCGATGCCGCGGGTGATGTCGAACGTCGGCTGAAATCCGAGCCCCGCGGTTGTTTCCGCGATGTCGGCTTGGGTGTGGGGCTGAAAGAAGTTGTAGGGGTTCTCGATGTACTCCGGTTCCAACATCGTCCCGAGAGCGGCGTTCAGTTCAGCGACAATGCGATTGAAAGTGGTGGGCGTGCCGGTGCCGACGTTATAGATGCCGCTTCTGTCTTTCGGCGCAGCCAGGGCGAGGAGGTTGGCCTGGACGACGTCGTCGACGAAGATCTGGTCGCGGGCTTGTTCGCCGTCGCGGAAGATCCGCGGCCGCTTGCCGGCGTGCATCTGCAGCGCGAGCTGCCGGATCATGCTCGCCATGTGCGCCTTCTTCTCTTCGCCAGGGCCGTAGACGTTGAAGTACCGCAGACCAATGATTTTGATGGGGACGCCGGCTGTGAGCTTCTCGCGGACGAGCCTGTCCATGGCCAGCTTCGATTCGCCGTAGACGTTCAGCGGCTCTTCATGAGTGCCGACGCGCTGCGGTGAGGGGGCGGCGCCGTACGTGGCGGCCGACGAGGCGTAGATGACATCCGTGCCGTGACGTTCGGCCCAGGCGAGGAGGTGCTCAAAGGCGGTGAGATTGTGGCGGAACATGAAATCTCGGTCTGTGACGGTCGTATCGGTGCACGCCGCTTCGTGGAAGACGGCGTCGAAGTCCCCGCCGACGGATGTCCAGAAGGCGTCGTTGCTGACGTCATTCCCGCTTTGCACGTCTGCGCCGGTTACGTCGTTCCCAGCCGCACGCAGGGCCGCTGCGAGGCGCTTGCCGATGAAGCCGTCACTCCCGGTGACAAGGATGCGCATGGCGTCAGAGTGAAAGGTAGCGTCGACCGCCTGCCGACATTTCCTCGGGCGAGAGCAGCGATTTGAGATCGTAAAGCACGCCACCCGGTTTTACGAGTCGATGCCAGTCGGCCGTCGTAAGATTGCGGTACTGCCGATGTGGCACCAAGTAGAGCACGGCGTCGTACGCGCCGGATTCTAGATTGCCGGCTTTGAGGCCGAGACTCGCCAGTTGCTCCACTGACTGCGATGGATCGTGGACTTCGACGTCCGAAGGGAGTGCGCGGATGACGTCGAAAGATTTGCTATTACGAAGGTCGGGGATGTCCTCCTTGAATGTCAGGCCCAGGACGAGGATGCGCGGCGTCGCCGTTTCCTGAAGTGCGCCCTGGACGCTCTCGGCCACCACACTGGCGATACTGTCGTTCACCAGTCGGCCGGCGCTGATGACGTGTGTTTCAAGATTAAGCTGGCGGGCCTTTTCCACTAAGTAATAGGGATCGACACCGATGCAGTGACCACCGACGAGTCCAGGCTGAAATTTGAGGAAGTTCCACTTCGTACTGGCGGCATCGAGGACGTCCTTTGTTCGGATACCGAGGCGTTCGCAGAGGAGGGCGACCTCATTGATATAGGCGATGTTCAAGTCACGCTGGGCGTTCTCTATGGCTTTAGCCATTTCGGCCACCTTAATGGAGGGCGCGCGGTGGACGCCTCCACTTGTGACCTTGCCGTAGAGATCGGCGAGGACGTCGAGCGTCTGTGCATCCTGGCCGGCGACGATCTTCATGATCTTGTCGACGGTATGTTCGCGGTCACCGGGGTTGATACGTTCAGGGGAGTAACCGAGGGTGAAATCACGACCGCAAACGAGGCCGGATTCCTCGGCGAGGATCGGTCCGCAGGTTTCCTCCATGACACCCGGGTAGACGGTTGATTCCAAGACGACAATCGCGCCCTTCTTGAGATGCTTGCCTACCGTGTGCATCGCTGAGATGACCGGAGAGAGATCGGGGAGGTTCTGCTCGTCGATGGGCGTGGGGACCGTGACGATGATGACATCAGCGTCAGCGATGATGGCAGGATCGGTGGTGAGGTGGAGCGAGGCCTTCTGCAGATCGTCCTTGGAAAGCTCGTTTGTTCGGTCAAAACCTGCCTGCAACTCATCGATGCGCTGCTGCTGAATATCGTAGCCGCTGACAGAGAGTCCAGCTCGGGCGATGGCGGCGGCCAGCGGTAGGCCGACGTAACCAAGGCCGACGATGCAGATTTGCTTGGGACTTTGAGGCATGGGGAGATTCTACTCTCGCTCGGTCCGTGCGCGAAGGGTGCGGACCGCGTACTATTCAGCCACATGGTCATCCGTGATTTCTCCGGTCGGGTTCGGCGGCACGCGCCTGTGTTCATGCGCTTTCTCTTCAGCGGAGGGCTTGGAGCGACGGTTGATTTCGGCTTGCTGCTGGTGGGAACGCGCATTCTTGGCTGGCAGCCGGAGTGGGCGCTGCTTCTCTCGGGCTCCTGCGCCCTCCTGACGGTCTTTTTGGCGAATAAGTACTTCACCTTCCGCCGTCACGACACCAAGGCCGCAACCGAGGCCTGGAAGTTCCTCATGGTCTACGGCACCTCGGCCTGCCTGAACTACGGTTTGTCGCTCTTCTTCGTCTCCCTGGGCCTGATTGAGGTGGTGGCCAAGGCCCTGGCCGTAGGCATCCTAATGTTCGTGAATTACCTCTTCCTGCAGGGCTTCGTCTTCCGCCGGCGGGGGATGAGCAAGGGAAATGTCACCATAGCTTGACGTCACCCCGGCTCATCTGTACTTTGCTCCGGCACTTATGCTTGGAAAATTGAAGTGGCGCCGCCGGCTTCGCCGTCACGGGTTTCGCTCCCGTATGCAGACCAAGAACGGTCGCAAGGTTCTCGCGCGCCGACGCAGCACTGGCCGTGCCCGCCTGACGGTTCAGCGTGAGCGGTAATCCGCTACACTGGATCCCGTCGTGACACGCACCCTCTCCGCCCTCTCGGCGCTCGTCTTCTATCCGCTCGGGCTGAGCGCTTTCCTTGCGTATCTCCTGCTTCGAAACGACATCCTCGCGCCTTGGCCAGCCTTCTGGCTGAGGATCGTGGATTTGCCGCTGGCCGGTTCGGGCCTGCTCCTGGGAGCGATCGCCCTGCACCGCAGCCTCGCTGGAGGTGCTCCCGCCCGCGGGCTTGGCATCGGCATCGGCCTGATAGCCGGCCTGCTCTTCCTCTCTGTCCTCTTCTTGAACTTCTCCCCGCTCCTCTTCCCCTGATCCCATGAAGTACACCCTCAACCGCCTTAAGTCCGGCCTGCCCGTCCTCACCGCCCCCGTCGAGGGCACGACCGCCGTCACGGTGATCGTCTTCGCCGGTGCCGGCTCGCGCTACGAGACGCACGATGAGCGCGGCATCAGCCACTTCCTCGAGCACATGTTCTTCAAGGGTGGCGAGAAGTATCCGACCACGCGCGACGTCTCGGTGGCGCTTGAGGCCGTGGGGGCGGACTTCAACGCCTTCACCGGCAAGGAGTACGCCGGCTACTACGTGAAGGCCGCTGCGGACCACGCGGAGCTGGCCTGTGATGTGCTCGGTGACATGCTCCTGAAGGCGACCTTTCCCACTGAGGATATCGAGCGCGAGCGCGGTGTGATCATCGAAGAGGAGCGCATGTACCAGGACACGCCCATGTACCGTGCTGGCTGGGACTTCGAGGAGCTACTCCTCGGCGATCACCCGCTTGGTTGGGATACGATCGGCCGCGAGGAAGTGATCCTCAGAGTCACGCAGGCCGACTTCCAGAAGCACAAGGATCTGCTCTACACGCCGGACAACTGCGTCGTCGTCTTCGCGGGCAAGGTGACGGAGTCGCAGGCCATGGCCTTGGCCGAGAAGTACTTTGGCGGACTCAAGGGGACCAAGGGCCGCCAATTCAAGACGTTCAGCGACTACAATCCCAAGCGCCTCTTCCTACGCAAGAAGCCGACCGAACAGGCGCACCTCGTGCTCGGCGTACCGGGCGTGCCGTCGCTCCACAAGGATCAGTTTGCTCAGAAGCTCATGGCGATCGCACTCGGCGGCAACATGAGCTCGCGCATGTTCCTGCGCATCCGTGAGGCGCGCGGCATGTGTTATTACATCTCGACCGACGTCGACAGTTACCTGGACGCCGGTTCTATCTCCACACGCGCGGGCGTCGACCAGTCGCGCCTCCACGAGGCTATCACTGCCATTCGTCATGAGTACGACCTGGCGGCCAAGGAGGGCTTCCAGGCTGACGAGCTGACGCGCGCTAAGGACTATCTGAAGGGCCGTATGACCCTGAGCTTTGAAGACAGCGAGGAGCTCGGGCATTTCTTTGGCCGCCAGCAATTGCTCTATCCGAAGGTGCGCTCGGTCGAGGAGTACATGAAGGAGATCGACGCCGTCACGCTCTCGCAGATGAACGCCTTGGCCAAAGAGCTCTTCGCTCCGGGCAAGCTTCGGCTCGCGGTCATCGGCAAGAACGACAATGAAGCCGAGCTTGAGGCCCTCATTTCCTAGGGCGTGCACTCAGCCACCGATTTGCGAGAGGGCATTACGGGCGATCCCGTTGTTGGGATCGATTGAGAGGACGATCCTCAGCTGTCGTTTCGCCTCTTCAACGTTGCCGAGGTTGTTCTCCACTGCGGCTAGATTCAAGTGAGTGGCGACGTCGGCAGGATCGGTCCTGAGGGCGCTTCGGTAGGCGGCGCGCGCGTCCTCCAGTTGGTTGATCGAACCGTAGGCGACACCGAGGTTGTAGTAGGCCTCGCTGAGTTTGGGGTTGATGGTGACGGCTTTCTTGAGCAGGGCGATTGTCTCGTCGGGCTGGCCCTTGTGGAGCAAGAGCGAGGCTAGGTTCACGAGGCCACGGACGCTCTGCGGTTGATACTTGAGGCCCTCGCGATACTCGGCTTCGGCGGCGTCCAGCTGGCCTTCGTCACTGAGGAGCAGGCCGAGGCCCAGGTGGGTTTCGGGGCTCTTCGGTTCCAGGGCGAGCGCCTTCGTATAGGCGGCGTGGGCGTCGGCGAAGCGGCGCTCGTGGCGGGCAATGTCGCCGATAGCCGCCCAGGGCTTGGCCGTCTCGCGGATCTTCAGGGCGGCTTGGAATTCCGGTAGGGCACCGGCGTCATCGCCGGCCATACTGAGTTCCACACCGATATTCGTGTGAGCGACATCGGCGGCGTCGCCGTACGTCTTGATCACCTGCGTGAAGAGGCTCTTCGTGGAGTGCCAGACGAGCGACTGCGAGTAGGCGAAGGCGCCGTAGACGAGGCAGAGGATGATGCCTAGGCCGGGCAGCGCGAGGCGCCAACGTCCCTGTGGCAGTGGATCATCCTCGTCGCCGGGAACGAGATTGGCGAGGAGGAGAGCGAGAGCAAGGAGGAGACCGATTTCGCCGAGGTAGGCGTAGCGGTCGGAGGCGAAGTAGATATCGCCGCCCTTGGCGAAGTTGATGAGCGTGGGGGCAGTGCCCAGCAGAAAGAGAGTCCAGCCGAACAGTGGCAGTCGGCTCTTCCAAAGTAGGGCAATGCAGACGAGCGTCAGGCCGATGATGACGAGCCAGGGCACGAAGAAGTCCGGCGAGGCGAGGGTGATGGCGGCTTTATAGGGGTAGAGCGCCGAGAGATCGTGCGGCCAGAGGAGCTGCTGCACGTAAAAGGCGAGGCTCTTGCCGGCCATGGCAACTTTCTCCGCTAACGTCGACGAACGTGTGATCTCGGCCTTACCGAAGATGGCGACAATGCCGAAGACGACGGACAGTCCAAGGTAGGGAAGTTTGTCCGTCCAGAGTGAACGGTCGGCGGGCCGGCGGCGGACCCAGTCGACGAGAAGGAGTGCGATCGGCAGAGAGATGACAGTGGCCTTGGCCATGAGGCCGAGTGCGAAGGCGGCGATGCTCCACCAGTATTTTCGATCGTCTCCGTCGCGGTACTGCAGGTACCAGAGCAGCGAGACGAGCCAGAAGCAGGTGGAGAGGACATCCTTGCGGCCGCTCGCCCAGGCGACGGCCTCGGCGTTCAGCGGGTGCAGCAGGAATATCCCTGCGACCAGGGCCGCTGCCCACCAGCGGCGGCTCAAGAGGTACGCGATCACGAGCAGGAGACAGGCGCTGAGAGTGTGGAGCAGGAGGCTTGTGACGTGGAAGATCCAGGGCTCGCCACCGCCGAGCTGCCAATCGAGCTGGTAGCTCAAGAACGTGACGGGAATGTAAAGCTCCGGATCGTATGTGCTGAAGGCTTTGCCGATCGACCAGGGGCTGATCTGCTGGACGATGGGGTTATCGGTAATGAGCAGGCCGTCGTCCCAGCGGACGAAGGCGTTGCCCAGGCTCTGGCCGTAGACGAGCAGGGCCAAGACGGCCAGCGCGGCCATCGTCTGCCAGACCGTACGGCGGACGGGCAAAGCGGGCAGTGATTCGTTCGGAGCGGACACGCTCCCACTTTCGGGCTCCGCTGGCACCCTGTCCAGCGCCGGCTAGCCAAAGGCTCGACTTTGCCGTATAGTCTGGCCACTTTCCGCCACCCCAAACCCCATGGACCGCACCCTCATCCTCCTCAAGCCCGACGCCGTCGAGAACCGCATCTGCGGCAAGGTGCTCGCCCGCTTCGAAGAAGCCGGCTTCACCATCCGCGGCTGCAAGATGCTGCATCTCCACCCTAGTCTCCTGAAGGAACACTACGCGCACATCGCCGAGAAGCCCTTCTACCCTGAGGTCGAGGAGTTCATGGGTTCCAAGCCGGTGATCGCGCTCGTGCTCGAGGGCCACGATATCGTCGCCAAGGTGCGCGACATGCTCGGCGTCACTGACAGCCGCAAGGCCGCTCCCGGGACGATTCGCGCCGACTACGGCACCACGCAGATGTTGAACGTCGCCCATGCGTCGGACACGCCCGAGACCGCCAAAAAGGAGATCAAGCGCTTCTTCGCCGAGACGGAGCTGTTCGATTACTGAGCCATGTCCCTCAATCTCTCGCCCTTCGGCGAGGCCGAGAAGGACGGCGCGCTCGCGGCCGTCGAGGCGTTTGCGGGTGAAGAGGGATTTACGATCGTCGCCAAAGATGGAACCCGCCCTTGGGGCGGGTTCTTCGTCATCGACGAAGCCCAGGCTCCGGCCTTCGCCGCGCGCTTCTTTCCGGGCGAGCCGGTGGGCGAGGGCAAATTGAGTCCGAAACTCCTGGTCGTAGCGCCCGGCAAACGTCTCTCCTGGCAGTACCACCATCGCCGCGCGGAGCTCTGGCGCGTACTAGCCGGTGATCCGGCGTTGGCCACGAGTCCGAGTGACGAGGAGGGCCCGGTCCGCGCCTTACCTGACGGCGTCGTACGCTTGGCCCAAGGCGAACGGCACCGCCTGATTGGTGGTAGTGGCTGGGGTGCGGTGGCCGAAATCTGGCAACACACCGATGCCGCTCAGCCGAGCGACGAACAGGACATCGTGCGTTTGCAGGACGATTTTGGTCGCAGCAATTAACGGCGGCACTGACAGCGTCCGCCACTGCAACTGCACGCCGGTGCGGCCGCCATTTCGGGGAGATCGAGTTTGAAGCGGCCGTCACGCAGGTCGATCGTGGCGCCCCCGATACGATCGAGCGTGTCAGGAAGCGCGGCTAGGATCACGCCCGGCACCTCGCGATGCGAGAAAATCTTTCCTTGGGCTGGGGTCCTGGCGGCGAATTCCAGACAGAAGCGGCTCTCGACATCGAGGCCGACGATGAGGATTTGGCCGGCGCGACCTTCGCCTTCCATGACGCCGCGCAAGCCTTCGGCTGCTGCTTTGGTCAGGGTGAGGGTGGCAGGGCGCTGCGGTCGTTCTGTGAGCAGGCGGTTCAAATCGTCGACGAGTGAGGCAATCTCCGTCTCTGCAAAACCGTGGCTAGCGCATCCGTCAGCGAGCGACTCGCTGTCGTTCGCGCTGCAGTGAAAGCAGTGCAGACCATATTCGCCCAGAAGCGGGCCGGCCTCTGGTAGCAGGCTAATGATGTCGGACACGCGCATCGAGCTCGTAATGACGGTTTTTGCGCGTGATGCTGGCCGTCGGCGTCGCTCTGGCATACTCTGATCCTACCATCTCGCCATGAATTCCCCCGCCAAGAAGTCCCTAATTCTCGTCGGCATTCCTATTCTCACCCTGTTTGTTGGCTGGCAGCTCGGGCGCGAGTCCATCCCACCGCGGGCCGGTGCCCTGCCCAGTGTCGAGACTGCGACTGGCGCAGAGGCGATTGCCAACTCAGTTGACCTCTCGCTTCTTTGGACAAGCTGGCAGGCTCTTCAAGAGACCTACATCTCGCCCGAGAAACTCGTCCCCCAGACGATGGTCTACGGTGCGATTCACGGACTCGTCGACAGTCTGAAGGATCCGTACACGGTTTTCATGGCGCCAGACGAAAGTCGCGAATTTCGTAGCGTTCTCACTGGCGCACTGCAGGGGATCGGCGCCGAATTGGATCTACACGACGGTCAGATTGTTGTGATCGCCCCGCTCCGCGGTTCTCCTGCTGAAGAGGCCGGCCTTCTCCCCGGCGACGTTATCGAGACGGTCGATGGCACGAGCACTGAGGGCATGACACTCAGCGATGTCGTCGGAAAAATCCGAGGACCGAAAGGGACAAAGGTGGTGTTGGATATTGAACGCGATGGGCATGCGGGGCTGTTGGAGGTGTCGATTGAGCGCGATGACATTCATGTTCCCAGCGTAGAATCGAGCACCAAGGGCACCATTGGCGTCATCAACCTCAATCAATTCGGCGATTCGTCGACAGTGGAATTCCGTGATGCGCTCGTCGGATTGCTGCAGCAGAAAGTCACCGGTCTTATTGTCGATCTGCGGGGCGATGGCGGTGGATATTTGGAGGGTGCAGGTGAGATCGCATCATTCTTCCTGCCGCCGAATCACCTGGTGGTGACCGTCGCTCACCGCGAAGGCGACAGTGAGCGTCATGAGACAAAGGGCGAGCCAATCGTGCCGGATTTGCCGCTGGTGGTGTTGGTGAATCAGGGCACAGCCAGTGCCGCCGAGATCCTGGCTGGGGCGCTGCAGGATGAAGGTCGAGCGACCATCGTTGGCACGAAGACCTTCGGCAAGGGCACGGTGCAGGACGTCATTGATCTGCCTGGTGGTAGCGCCATCAAGATCACGACTGCTCGCTGGTTGACCCCTAAGGGGCGCGACATTGGCGCTGATCGCATTACGCCTGATCTTGTCGTGGAGCGCACGAGTGACGACATTATTGCTAACAAGGATCCTCAGCTCGACGCCGCCCTCGGCGTCCTCGACGGCTCCGTGGCGGTACCGGCGACAGGTGGTGGAAGTGAGGAGAGCGCAAGCTGAGCCGGTGTGCTCGTTTGCGGACGGCGCTATACTCAGCGCGAGTGGTTCGTCTTCCTCCCTCCCTTGAACGGCGTCTGGCCTTGCTCTTCCCGAAGCCGGCCGAGCGGGATCGTTTCATTGTGGAGGCCGTTGAGCGGGCGGTCGATGAATTTCAACCACCAACGCCCACACTCGAGACGCCGGCTGCTTCGGCGACGGTCTCGGTGGGCGGTACGCTGCATCTCTTCACCGACGGCGGGAGCCGCGGCAACCCCGGCCAGGCGGCCGTGGCCGCGGTCCTTGAGGATCCGTCGCGCGGTACGATTCTGCGCGAGTACAGTGCCCGGATCGGCGTTGAGACGAATAACGTTGCGGAGTATCGCGCCCTCATCGAGGGCTTGAAGCTGGCGGAGCAGTACCATCCGAACCGCCTCATCTGCCATCTTGATTCTGAGCTGGTCGTGCGTCAGCTCAACGGCCAGTACCAAGTGAGGGTCGAGAGCCTGAAAGGCTTCGTTGAGGAGATTCGAGCGCTCAAGGCCCGTTTCCCCGATATCAACTTCGTCCACATCCCGCGTGAGGACAATCATCGCGCCGATGCGCTTGTGAATCGGGCGCTGGATGACGCCACACGGCCGGCCTTACCCTCGAGCCACGGTCATCGGCCGCCCCAGCTCTTCCGCTGAAGTTATTCCCTGGCAGAATGCAGGCGTTCATGCGGCTGCATTCACTGATCGTCGGCGCTCTCCTCTGCCTCGCTTTTGCGCCGAAGGCGGATGCTGCATCGCTCGTGTTTCACGACCGGCACTTCCTCTTCACGATTCCTGCGTCCTCGAGCTGGCACACGACGGCGACGCGCTATACGTACGAGGGTTTCCCCATCGACCTGCCGCCGTCTGCCCTCACTGGCACGGGTGCCTTACCTACCGGTGTTGCGCGTGAATCACAGACTGTGTGGGATCGCCAGAAAATCGCATCCGTCATCAGGAGTCAGATTGCCGAAGCTCTCGATCGCGAACCTGGAGCCGTGACTATCTCAAAGAACGCTTCGGGAGCGATTATCTTCGATGGCGTAGGGATGCCCGGTCAGAAGGTCGACATTGAGGCGGCCGTCGACCTGACGATTGCGGCTCTTGAGCAGGGTGCCGACCACGTGACACTGCCTATGATCGTGACACCGCCGATGGTGACTGTGACGGATCCGGGTCTGCGTGAGCAGGGCATCAAGGAACTCGTGACAATCGGCGAATCCGACTACAGCCGCTCGCCCAAGAATCGCATGCACAATATTGGTGTCGGCTTAGCGCGATTTAACGGTCAGCTGATTCCGGCGGGCTCGACATTCTCATTCGTCGAGACGCTCGGCCCGGTAAATGGGAAGACCGGCTACCTAGAAGAGCTCGTCATCAAGGGGGATAAGACGGTGCCAGACTTCGGCGGCGGCCTCTGCCAAATCAGCTCCACGGCCTATCGTGGGGTTTGGGAGTATGGTTTTCCGATCGTGCAGCGTAAGAACCATAGTTACTCCGTCAGCCACTACTTCCCGCAGGGAACCGATGCGACGATCTATCCACCGAACGTCGATATGAAGTTCAAGAACGACAGTTCGGGGGCACTACTCATCCAGACGTATCGCAACACGGAGGATGAAACGGCGTACTTCCTCTATTACGGCACGAAGGACGACCGCCATGCCCGGATTTTCGGCCCTTTCACCTGGGATCACACCGACCCGCCAGCCGATCGTTACGAGCCGACGACCGAGATTGCACCCGGCGAAACGCGCAAGGTCGGGAATGCTGTCCCAGGCGTGAAGGCGTTGTGGTTCCGCCTGATCGATCGTCCCGGTCAGGAGCGCAAGATCGAGTCGGTGTATTCGCTGTACGAGGCGCGGCCAAACTACACCGAATACGGCGTTGAAGCCTTGCCAAGCACGGGTTCCGGCCTGTTCTTAGACAGCGAGCCGCCAACCTGGTTCGGCGGCGATTGAGAGACCGACAGCACGGGATCGCAGCGGGCGGGCGAGAAGTGGCTCGATGATTCGTTCAAGCAGGCCGCTGAGTTCTTGTGTGACTGCGGGTGACGGAGTGGGGAGGTGCGAATCTGGATCAGCCAAGCTCTCGAGGAGGGTGGACTGGCTGTCGAGCGACAGTCTGGCGATTTCCCGATCGCTCGGTTCTACGGGTAGATGGCCGAGAAGGTGGAGGAGGCGGGCCATGACGACGGGCTTGTGAGCCTCCCAATCGCCGCTCTCCAGGTAGTCCATGACGACCGGAAAGAGCCCGGGCAGTGGTGTCTGTTCTTCGGTTAAACGTAGGAGCAGTTCCACAACCTCACTGACCGCACACCAGTCGAGAGGCGAGCGTCCGGCGGAGATGAAGACCCCGGAGTGTGCTTGCGCGGAGGTGAGGCGCAGGCCGGCCGCTGTCTCAGTGCACTCGATACGCACTCGGGCTAGGGCCGAGAGGTGGCCGCCGAGGCGAGAGAGGGGTTTTCGTACGCCTCCGGCGCGTGCGGCAATCCGGCCGTGACTCTCGGTGAGGATGACGTAGAGCCGGTCGGCTTCGCCGAGGTCAAAGGCGCGCAGCACGACGCCATTAGCGACGAACTTCTTGCTCACATCAGGCGTGGGAACGGTTGAGGAAACTGAAGCTCTGTTGACTTGTTAAACCGAGGGCAGCGGCGAGCGCGCCGATGAGCGGCAGGATGAGCACGGCTCCACCCAGTAAGTAGGGCCCGATCTCCAGTAGCATTGGTTGCAGTGAGGCGACGACGGTCTGGATGAAGCTGCTCTGGCCGGCGCTAGGTAGGAGCGATGGTAGGGCGAGGGCCAGACCGGTACTCACGGCGGCACACACGAGCAGCCCGCTAAGGAGGAGGATCGTCGTCTCGGTCCAGAGCGGGACAAAGACATCGCCGGGCGAGGCGCCGAGAAGGATCTGTGTCTGGGTGTCGCCGAAACGTTGGAGGATGCGGCGGTGGAGGAGGGAGACCAGGGCGAGGAGGAGGGCGACGGCACTGGTACCGAGAATGACGGCTGTTGCCTGGCTGCTGGTTTCCGTGACACTCAAGACCTCCGTCAGTTGTTGTTCTTGGCTCGTGGCCTGAGCGAGGAACTCCGGGGCCACGACGCCCTGCCAGCGCGGGTCCTGCAGTAGGCGCAGGAGGTCGCCGTAGGCGGGGACGGAATCGAGTGTGGCGATGATGGTGTCGGGGAAGGGGTTCTTGAGACCAAAGGCATCAATGAATGCCACTACCGATGGATCTCGCTTGCGCACGTCAAGATAGGCTTGTTCCTTGGTAATGAGTTGCACGCCGCTGACGCCCTTGAGGCCGGTGAGGGCGGCGTAGAGACCTTGGACGTCGTCTGTGGAGGCGGTGCGCTGGATCTCGAGTTTGAGGGTGGAGTGTGAGCGTAACACGGAGCCGCCGGCGTTGATGCCGAGGAAGCCAAGCAGGAGGAGCTCGAGGAGAAGTAGAAGCGCGGCGATGGTGAAGACACTGCTGCCCAAACGGCCCTCGCGCGCGAGGGTGCGCAGGCCGCGGTGGACCGAACGCTGGAACTGGAGGGAGGGGGAGGGCCGGCCGGTCATCGGTCCCCAGTGTACACCGACTCTGGTTTGCCGAGCGCGCTTCGTCCTTGACTGCTATGATCAGGATGTATGCGTACACTGCGTTCGCTGACGCTCTCACTCGCTGCCTTCCTGGCAGCGCCCCTTGCCTGGGCGGATGAAGCCCGGACGCTGCAGGTCGACCTCGGCACGCCTCTTTCGCTGACGGCCATTGTCGTCAACGTCATTAACTTCATGGCCCGTTCGATTGGCATCGTGGCCGCCGCATTGGTGATCATCGGCGCGCTTATGATTGTCATCTCACGCGGCGAAGATCCAATGCTCAGCCGCGGTAAAGACCTCATTATCTACTCGCTCATTGGTGTCGCCATCGTTCTCGGTGCCGCGGCGATCTTGCGTATGGCCTTCTACATTATCTACACGACCTAAGTCTTGACGATTCCGCCGCCATCGCCGGCGTCCATTCCTGAGCGGCTTGAGGCCGCCGCGCGCGCGGCTGAGGAGGGTCGCTACGATGAAGCCCTCGTCTTGCTAGAGCAGGTACTTATTGATGATCCGGCCCATGTGGCCGCCTTAGAACAGGTGGCGGAACATGAGCTGCATCTGGAACGTCCGGAGCGTGCGGCTGCGGCGGCGGAACAAGCACTGACGCTCGACCCGGCGAGCGCGTCTGGCCTGGCGGTTCTCGGTCAGATTCGGGCCGATGCGGATGAGTGGCCCGAGGCAATCGATTTCCTACAGCGTGCAAACCGCGTGCGTGCCAATGATCCCGATATTCTCCGTCGGCTCGGCTGGGCACTCTTCCAGGGGGGTCAGCGGCCGCAGGGCGTGGTGACGCTGGAACGAGCGTTGAACCTTGATCCGGATAACACCTTCGTCCTCTGCGACCTCGGCGTCGTCTACCTGGAATTGAAGAACTTCTCGAAGTCCAAGGCGATCTTTCGTCGGGTGATAGATCTCGATCCGGACAACCTTCGGGCTCGGGAGTTCCTTGTGACGGTTGAGCGCCTGGAGAAGCTCGGCGAGAATCCCGTAAAAATCCCTTCTGAATAAGCCCCGCTTGGGTTTAGACTGCGTCCCTCGTGTCCGATTTCTCCCATTCATCACTGTACTCTCAGTCGCCCCGTCACAAGCGGGGGTCGCGTCGCGTGCAGGATGTTATCTCCTGGTTGGAAAATGCTTGGCGCTGGGTGCGCGGCCATCCTCGCAGAACTGCCGCCTGGGCAGTTGGTCTTTTTGTTTGCTACCTCGCCTTCCTTTGGCTGACACTCCCCGACGTTACGCAAACGCTCTTCGCTGCGCAGAGCACGGTGATCACCGATCGCCACGGCGTCGAACTCTATCGTCTCTTCAGCGAGCAGGATCGTACCTACGTGCCTGGTGATCAAATTCCGGACGCAATGAAGAAGGCAATCATCTCTATTGAAGACGAGCGCTTCGAGACGCGCGACTGTCTCGACGTCCGTGCCCTTGGCCGTGCCGTGCTCAGTTTCGGCAGTCGCGGTGGCGCTTCCACCATCACTCGTCAGCTCGCTCGCAACGCGCTCGATTTGCAGCACGAGAATGTTCTCAGTCGTAAATTGAAGGAGTTGTTTCTCGGTTGTCGCCTGGAATGGCGCTATGGCAAGGATAAAGTCCTTGAGCTCTACCTAAACTGGATTCCGTTTGGCGCCAATGCCTACGGCATCGAGCAGGCCAGTCACCGCTACTTCGGTTTGTCGGCGTCAGGTCTGACTCTGGCCCAGTCAGCCGTGCTTGCTGGCTTACCACAGCGCCCATCGTACTTCACCCCTTACGGTCCACACCGCTACACATCCGTCTCAGACAGTGTTTTGAAGAAGATCGCCTCTGGTGAGATCACCAAGGCTGACCAAATTGAAGACAGCGATATTACGATCGGGCTTGTTGGCCGCGCGGTTGGTACGGGCAGTCATTTAGTGTACGTCGGCGGCCGTGCCGATCAGGTGTTGAAGAACATGCTCGATCTCGGTTTCATCGATGAATCACAACTGGTCGCTGCTCAGAAGGATTTCGCTACGTTGACGTTCCAGTCCACGCGCGAGGATATCCGCGCACCGCACTTTGTCCTCTGGGTGAAGCAGCAGGTGGAACAGCTGCTCGCCGATTCAGTGGATTCGCGTCTTGTGGACGAGGGTGGCCTCACGGTGGAGACGACACTCGATTGGTCGCTTCAACAGATTGCCGAAGAGGCAGTGGCCGATCACCACGATACCGACATCAAGCTCTACGATGCTCATAACGCTGCGCTCGTGGCGCTCGACCCGAAGACACGCGAGATCCTCGCCTACGTTGGCAACGCTGATTACAACGACGAGGATCATGACGGCAAGGTGGACATGGCCAAGGCGCCGCTCCAGCCGGGTTCCAGCTTCAAGCCGATCGTCTACGCCGCTGCCTTCCGTAACGGCTACGGCCCAGGCACGGTTCTTCACGATCTGCCAATCACGCTCGGCGCTTACAGGCCGCAGAACTTCGACGGCCAATTCTGGGGACTGATGAGCGCTCGCCAGGCACTCGGCGCCTCACGCAACATCCCGGCGATCAAGGCGTACTACCTGGCCGGCGAGGAAGATCCCATCCTGTCGCTCGCGGCCAGCCTGGGCGCGCCCACAGCCGAAGCGAAGAAGCCGGCCAAGGGCTACGGCCCGGCTCTTGCCATTGGCGCGGCTGAAGTACCGCTCACCGAAATGACGCAGGCCTTCGCGTCCATTGCTGACGGTGGCGTCGCCCTACCGATGGTGTCCATCCGCCGCATCACTGATAAGAATGGCAGTATTCTGCCTTGTCCGGTCTGTCATTCGGACAGCGAGGCCCCACAGGGGGAACAAGTCCTCGATCCGCGCATTGCCTACCAAGTCACGTCGATCCTGAGCGACGAGAGTGCTCGTCCAACGGATTTCTGGAAGCAGGCCCTGGCGGTACCTGGTACGCCCGCGGCTGCCAAGACAGGGACAAGCAATCAATGTCTGAAGACCGACGGGGACGGCAACTGCCTCGAGCGCCGCCCGGGCAATCTCTGGACGATTGGCTACACACCCCGTCTTGTGGCGGGTGTCTGGGTGGGGAATGCCGACTACACCCCGCTCTCACCCAGTGCTGATGGCTTGAACGTCGCCGCGCCTATCTGGCAGCAGTTCATGACTCAGGCTAATCCCAAGGTTGAAGGCCCCGACCACTTTACGCAGCCCGATGGCCTCGTGACGGTGCTCGTTTCCGGTCTGTCGGGCGAATTGCCGAGCGACTGTACGCCGGTCGACCTGCGCCGCCCCGAGCTCTTTTTGGCTGAGCGTGCGCCCATGGCGACGGATCCCGCCTGTGTTTCGACGAAGATCGACCGCGTCACGCACACGCTGGCGTCGTCGCTCTGTCCGCCCGAGGCCGCGCAGTCCGGCAGCTTCCTGATTCCGACGTCCGTTCTCTCCGACCGCTTCCCACAGTGGCTGCAGTCGGTGGCCGACTGGGCAACGAGCACGGGAGCAGTCCTCCAACTGGCACCCACCGAGACGTGCGATGCCAGTAAGACCCCTGGTCGTCTGGAGAAGCCGACCGTGAACATCCTCTCGCCTGGCGGTACACAGCCGGCAACCACGCCGACGTTCCGCATCAAGCTCGATACGAAGACCGGTTCGTCCGTTCGCGAAGTTCACGCCACCATCGACGGTAAGGCTGTCTTGGACGAACTAGAGCCGCCGTTCACGTACACGGCACGCGTGCCCAAATCGATGGCGCTGACGGGCGAACATACGTTAAAGGTCCGCATTCTCGATCGCTTCTACAACGAAGCGACGGACGAAGTGACCATCCGCTTCGGTCAGGACAAGGACGCGCCCGCCGTTCGCATCATTTCGCCCGAAAGTGACGCGTCGTTCAGCACCGACGGATCGGTGGTCGTGAAGGCCGAGGCGATGGAGAGCGAAGGCGCACTGAAGAGCGTGAAGTTCTACTTTGACCAACAGCTCATCACGTCGCGCCCGCGCGAGCCCTACGAGGCGACGATCCCGCTGAACGTCTATTCACCCGGGAAGCATCACCTGCGGGTGACGGCCGAGGACAGCGCCGGGAATCTGTCGGAGGACGTGATCAACATCACGCTGATCACGCCGTTATCGCAGACATCCAGCCTGCCGGAGATTGTGATTCCGTCAGAGTGATAGTCCAATATTGACAAAATAAAAAATACGTTCTAAATTGCTTTTAGCCAAGTCGCCAGTTCTTTTGCAACGAGGTCGATTGTGTCGAGGGTCTGATGTCTGATTTTTCCGCTCTGGAGAAGGTGCGTGAGGCGCTCTTCAAGTGCCAGCTCAGGTTCGACTGGAAACGGTGGTTCGAGTCGCCGCTCCGTGTCGCGACGATGTGCGACGAGTCGAGCATTAGCTTGAACGGGGTCCGTCTGCGGATGATGCGCGCGCTGGAGGCGATGCAGCACACCGGTGGCCGGCCGTCAGTCGCCAAGCTGATCGAGGTCGTGACCTCCCAGCAGATCGGTCGGCAGATTCGTGCCTTTGTGGCCCGGCTGACGGGTGAGCATTTAGCCACCTGTCTGCTCAACGCTAACTGGGAGCACACGATGGTTCTGGAGCTGGTGCAGGCTGCGCGTGCGTACCAACTCGCCATCTGTCCGCTCGCGCAAGCCGACGATGATTCCCTCGGTTTGCACGCCGAACTCGCGCTCTTCATCGAGAACTGGCTCCTGAGTTTTTCATAACAGCATCCGGCCCGAACTTCGGTTCGGCCACCCGCTCCCTCTTCCGGGGGGGCGGTTTGTTATGCTTCTAATCCCTGGATCACTCCCTCCGAGAACTCCGCATTCGTGAAGACTTCCGAGACGTCGTCATCCGCCTCGATCGCCTCGACGAAGTCGAGGAGTTTCTTCGCTACGGCACTATCGGTGATGGCTTGCTTCTGAGTGGGGAGGAGACGCAGGCCGGACTGGACGATCTCAAAGCCCTGCTTCTTCAGGAAGTCGCGGATGCCGGTCCAGGACGAGAGGTCGGTCGTGACCGTCAGAATGGCGCCATCCAGTTCCAGGTTCTCAGCGCCGAAGTCGATGAGTTCGAGTTCTAGTTCTTCCAGAGCGGCGGGCGAGAGGCCGGTCTTCGTGGCGGTCACAACGCCCTTGCGCTCAAACATCCAGGCGACGGCGCCACTCTCGGCCCAGGTGCCGCCGGACTTGCCGATGGCGAGCTTAAGATTGGAGAGGGTGCGGTTCTTGTTGTCGGTCAGACACTCGATCAAGCAGGCAACGCCACCGGGACCGTACGCAGCGTAGGCGACTTCCTCGATGGCGGCCGCGCCCTTCAGTTCGCCCGTGCCCTTCTGAATGGCTCGGTCGATGTTGGCGTTGGGGACGTTGTCGGCCTTGGCGTTGTCGATCGCGGTGCGCAGACCGGGGTTCATGTCTGGGTTTCCACCGCTACGGGCAGCCATTTCTATTAATTTCGCATGGCGCGTGTAGACCTTGCCGCGCTTGGCGTCTTCGGCTGTTTTCTTCACCCGGATGTTGTGCCATTTACTGTGTCCAGACATGAGCCTGATCAGTGTAGCAAAAAATTTTTCTAGACAAGCGGGCGCAGGGTGATAGTCTCCGCGTCCCATGGAACCATCCCAACCTCCCCCTGCAGAACCGGAAACCTTCCGTTACGACCACGTGGTCGATGGATATCATAAACACCGTATCAGTGCGATCATCATGGATTTTTTTGAGAACGAGCATCCGCTACGCCTAGCCATGGAGCGGCGCATTGCGCTGATCTACGCCGAATCCATTCGTGAATTGATTGAGCGTGAGCCGCAGTATCGTGAGATTGCCATCACGCGCGAGACGATCGTCGAGGCGGTGCATATCGTGCTTCGTCTGATGACGAAGACTACACACGCTCCAGTTCAATAATCGAGAAGGGGTAATCATCTCCTTCTTCCTGGAGCGGGCCCGTGCGCGAGATCTCGCGCCACTGCGTCATGTTCAGCGGCGGCAGCGATGTGTCGCCGGATGGCGAGGCGTGGACGCGAGTGAGGATCATACGCTGAGCGAGTGGGAGGGCGTCCTTATACAACTCCGCGCCGCCGATGACGCAGGCTTCCGTAGCGCCGTTCTGGATGGCGACGTCCACGGCTTCATTCATGGAATGCGCGACGATCGCCCCGGGAATACGGAGGTCCGGGTGGCGGCTGACGATGATGTTCAGGCGGCCAGGGAGGACGCGGCCAATAGCGTCGTGGGTTTTTCGGCCCATGATCATCGGCTTACCCCGCGTCACGGCGCGGAAGTGGCGCATGTCGGACTTGAGCTGCCACGGCAAACCGCCGCCCCGGCCGATGATGCCGTTTTCTGCGACGGCGACGACGACGGTCAGGATCATGCGGTCAGGGGGAAGGGAACCGATGCTCGTCGGCTCAAGTATTCCCTATACGCGACGGTTTTTCCATCGAGCGGTTGTCCTGGACACTTTCGTGGTACTCTGCGCCCATGCGTGAAGTCTTCGTCATCGACGATGTCCCCCCAGAGGCGAATGCCATGCTTCAAGCACTCTACTCGCGCAGTCCCAAGAGCGTTGTAGAGCACTTAGAACAGGTTCGGAAGGTCGGGGCGGAGAAGTTCATGGCTAACTACTACGTTGGGTATGGCCACAAGTCGATTGGAGACTGTGGGTCGATTTCACTCTTCATCGAGAACGTGAGCATGCTCGTGGCCAAGGCGGTTCAGGATTGGCCGCTGTACTCGGGTCAGGAGGCCTCCACGCGCTATCTCGACATGGCCAATCAGGAGATGCTCAATCCGCTTGGATCGCCGGAGGGTGCCGAGATTCAAGACGAGTGGCGCGCGTTCTACGTGCATGCGCTCGACGCGCTCGTACCGGCCCTGAAGGAACGCTTCCCTATGAAGGACGGAGATAAGGAGGTTGCGTACGAGAAGGCGATTAAGGCCCGTGCCTTTGACATTGCCCGTGGCTTCCTGCCGGCCGGCGCCACCACTTTTGCCAGTTGGCATACGAACCTGCGCCAGGCGCACGATCACCTGAAGGAGATGCGCCATCATCCACTGCCGGAAGTGCGCGAGACGGCGGTTCAGGTCGTGGCGGCGCTGCGCGAGAAGTACGCGTCCAGCTTCCTCCATAAGGAGTATGAGGCCGAGGAGGCCTACCTGGAGCGGTCCATGGCGGACTTCGCCTACTGCAGCGAGGCGCCAGCCTCGGCCTTCTCCTATCAGGTGCGCCTGGATCTGGAGGGATTGAAGAAGCATCAGGACCTGCTCGCCTCCCGTCCGCCGAAGGCCGAACTCCACCAACGGTTCCGTCAGTACGGCGACATCGTCTTTACCTTCCCGCTCGACTTCGGCTCCTATCGCGACCTGCAGCGTCAGCGCAGCGCCGTCCAGGAGATGCCGCTACTGACGACGGCCCACGGGTTCGAGCCGTGGTATCTGGAGCAGTTGACGCCTGCCCTCCAGGAGGAAGCGAAAAAATTTCTGCAGGAGCAGGAGGGACGCATCGCCAAGCTGGAGTGTTCTGAGGCCATGCGCCAGTACTACATCGGCATGGGCTACACCGTCGCGGTGCGCATGTCGTGTTCGTTGCCGTCCGCCGTCTACATCGCCGAATTACGTTCCTCCGACACGGTTCATCCCACGCTGCGCGTCCAGGCTCAGCGTATGGGTGACGCCATCGCCGCGGCGGTGCCGGGCATCGCCATGCATCACGACACCTCGCCTGGTGCGTGGAATATTAAGCGCGGGCACCAGGACATCGTGCGGGTGAACGAGGCCTAAGTCCGGCTGAGGAAAATCCGGCCGAAGACGTTGCCTTGTTTTAGATTTGTTGTATACATACGCATGCGTCCTTTTACCGCACCGCTGTCTCGTTCGAAGGGAGTGTCCCATGACTCTCACGTCTGCGTTCGTTTTGACCGCTCTGACGGAATTCGGACTTTTCGTCATCGTCTGGCGTAAGCGCCAGGCGGCCCGCTGGTACCAGTTGTGCCTCGACGCGCTGAAACAGGCGGAACGCCGCCTCGGTCTGGGCCGTTCTCCCTACCGTCCGGATGTGCTCGAAGCCGACCGGGAACGCCTCATCACTATGCTCGCGACGGGGGCTGTCGCCCACAATCCGTACGCTGCCATTAGTGCCCGGGAACGTGAAACATGGCGCGAGTGCTTCGCCGACGCCTACGCGCGTCTCGTCCTTGAGCTGGATGAGCACATCGATTATCAGAAGATCCCCGAGCCGCTGCGCGAACGCTTCCTATGTTGTATGTCGTATTTCTGCGTTTCGTCGCGGCAGGCCTTCCCCGATCGCGATGAATTGCAACGCCGTATCAACTCGACCCTGCGGATCTGGGACTGGACGTGGTTCGCGTGTCTAGCGACGGCGGTGTTCTATACCGTACTGTTCTTCGTCTGATGCGCCCTCGTGCACATCAGAAAACGCTGCCCCACGACGTGGGGCAGCGTCTTTTTTCGGGAGAGGAAATCAGTTGGGCTGACCGTCGCGCATCGCGGCGCTGTCGTCGGTCTTCAGGGCACCTTCACGGGTGACCAGGTCACCGTCGATCATCGTCTGCGACTTGCCACCGACGAGGACCACCGTGCCATCCTTCTTCACAACCGTGCCGTTGCTGAGGACCATGTCCTCCGTCAGTTCCTGGATGCTCGAGTCGCTCCAGAGCGTGTACATGACGCCGCCACGCATCGTGACGCCGACCATGTTGGCCTTGGCGGCCGGGTTGGACGAGCTGCTGTCGTCCTGGGCGGCGGCCGAGGAGTTGGTGTCTGCCGCGGCGCTCATCGACGAGTCGGCCTGGCTGCTGCTCGAGTCACCGCCCGTGACCGTCGTGTTCGAGGTCATGGAGCAGGCGCTCAGGAGAGTCGCGACGGCGAGAAGTCCTACAATGCGATTCTTCATCGTAAAAGGGGGTAAAGAATGAATTGAGACCAGACCCTAAGGCTCTCACGACAATGTCACAAGCGCTTATCATTGCTAAAAATGCAAATTATTATTAAATAATCAAAAAGAACGGTTGGCTTTCCGTCACAGAGAAGACGGTCTGGCCTGGGGGCGTGACGATCAGTAGAGTCGCCAGGCATGCTGCCTACGTTCACTGTCTTCGACGTTGAGACTACCGGCCTCGATCCACGCCGGGGGCACCGCATCATCGAAATCGGTGCCGTGCGCGTCGAGAACGGACACGTGCAGCGGGAGCAGACGTTCTCGACCTTCGTAAACCCTGAGCGCGAGATCCCCAATGAGATCCGGCAGATCACGCACATCAGTGACAGCGACGTCGCGGGTGCGCCGGGCATCATGAACGTCCTGCCGCAGTTTCTGGAATTTGCCCAAGGCTCGGTGCTCGTGGCCCACAACGCCAGCTTCGATATGGGCTTCCTCGCGACCGAGAAAGAGTTCTGCTGGGGCTACATCGAACTGCCGGAGTGCTTCTGCACCATGCGCCTGTCGCAACATCTGTGGCCGACGGCCTTCCGCCACACGCTTGATCAGGTGGCCGTTCGTCTGCAACTACCGATCCCCAAGGATCGCCACCGGGCCATGCCCGACGTCCTCCTGACGGCCGATGCCCTGACGGCGATGCTGCCGCTCGCCAAGGTCGGCAGTATCGAGCAGCTGCGCAAAGTGGCCGGACTGGAGAAGAAAGACCCGGTCGGCGCCAGCCGCTAAGCGGCCGGCTTCCCGATTGAGTTTGGGCGCGCATTTCGCGTACAGTGGCGCCCATGGCCCTGCTTCCCATCGTCGTCGGCGCCGAACAACCAGTCCTCCGGGCCAAAGCAAAGGCCGTGCCCAAAGTGACCCGTGAAATCCAGGAGCTTTTAAAGAATATGGCCGAGACGTGCATTGCTGCCGACGGTCAGGGGCTGGCTGCACCGCAGGTTGGCGTGTCGCAGCGCGTGATCGTGGCGATGATCGCCGACCGTCTGACCCCCATGATCAACCCCGAGATCACCTGGAAGTCGGGGCAGATCGTCTCGGACGAGGAGGGCTGTCTGAGCCTGCCGGACGTCTACATGCTCGTGCCCCGCGACGCCTCGATCGGCGTGCGCTACCTCGATTTAAACGGCAAGGAACAGGAACTGCGTCTGACGCGCCTGGCGGCACGCGTCGTGCAGCACGAAGTCGACCACTTGGACGGTGTCCTCATCGTCGACTACTCCACGAAGAAATCGGCCAAGCCGGCGCATACGCACGAGGAGATGTGATGACCGTCAGCCGACGACCGTCTTCAGAATTTCCTGCACCTTGGCCGGGTTCGCCTGGCCCTTGCTGGCTTTCATGACCGCGCCGACGATGGCGCCGAGGGCGG
Organism: uncultured Candidatus Peribacteria bacterium; assembly: GCA_964635215.1. Taxonomy (GTDB): domain Bacteria; phylum Patescibacteriota; class Gracilibacteria; order Peribacterales; family Peribacteraceae; genus JAGOUB01. The sequence goes on from CAZWNJ010000001.1 coordinate 366,644, forward strand.
CGGCCTTGCCGGCCTTGAAGTCTTCCAGAGCCTTGGGGTTCGCTTTGAGTGCCTCTTCCACCATCGTCTTGAGCGCGCTGTCATCGCTGATCTGCCCCATGCCCTGCTCGCTGATGATCGCGCGTGGGGCTTTGCCCGTCTGGACCATGAGGGCGAGGACTTCCTTGGCGGTGTTGCCCGAGATCGTGCCGTCGTCCACGGCCACAGCCAGTTCCACGAGGTCGGCGGCCGACGGGGCCTGAACCGAGGTCTTGTGCTGCTCATTGAGGAAGCCGAGCATCTGCGTCAGGACGAGGCTGGAGGCGCGGCGGCCATCCTTGGTCTTGGCATAGACGGCGTCGAAGCGCTCACGCAGCGCGCCATCGTCCAGGACGAGGCGCTGTTCGGCCGGATTCAGGCCGATCTCGCCGTAGCGCTTCTGGAGCGCTCTCGGCAGGGCCGGCAGCTCGGCCAGTGCGGCCTTCAGGGCATCGTCCGTGAAAGACAGCGGCGGGATATCCGGCTCGGGGAAGTAGCGGTAGTCCTGGGCGGATTCTTTGTCGCGTAGCATGCGCGTCACGCCTTCATCGTCCATCCAGCCGACCGTGATGTCGCCGGAGAGCGGGCCGCCCGTCTCGTCCCAGAGGGCGCGCAGGCGGTCTTCCTCATAGGCCAGCGCTCGCTCAAGGGCCTTGAAGGAGTTCAGGTTCTTGATCTCACTGCGTGGGTTCAATTTCTCGGTGCCGACTTCACGGAGCGAAATCGAGGCGTCGAAGCGCATCATGCCCTTGAACATGTCGGCCTCGCTGGCACCGACGGCGATGAGGATGCGGCGGAGTTCCTGGGCGAAGGCACTGGCTTCGGCGGCGCTCCTGAGGTCGGGCTTCGTGACGATCTCCATGAGCGGCGTGCCGGCGCGGTTGAAGTCGCAGAGCGTCTTGCCGGCGCGGTGCGTCAATTTGCCGGCGTCGTTCTCCAGGTGCAGGCGGTGGATGCGGCAGGTCTTCGTGTCGACGGCTGAGCCGTCGGCGGCGACGAGGTCGTACTCCACCTTGCCCTCGGTCGCGAGTGGGAAGTCGTACTGCGAAATTTGGAAGCCCGAGGGAAGGTCGGGGTAGAAGTAGTGCTTGCGGTCGAAGTGGCAGTCGGGATGGACCGTGCACTCCAGCGCCAGCGAAGCGCGCACGGCCAGGCGCACGGCCTCGGCGTTGGGGACCGGGAGCGTGCCGGGGTGGCCCATGCAGATCGGACAGACGGTGGTGTTGGGCTCCTTCTCGAAGGCGTCGTTGTCACAACCGCAGAACATCTTCGTCTTGGTGCGGATCTGGGCGTGGACTTCCAGGCCGATGATGACCTCGAGGGGCTTGGTCATGGACGCGGAAAGACTAGCAGTACTGGGCCTGCCTCCCAAGTCCAGAGCGGCCTCTAAAACCGCCTTAATCGTTCACTCGGCTCATGTACTCCTGTGTCTCCGTGTTGATCTTCACCTTCTCGCCGACGTTGATGAAGAGGGGCACGTTCACGACGAGTCCGCTCTCGAGGGTGGCGGGCTTGGAGCCGCCGGTGGCGGTGTCGCCCTTTACACCGGGGATGGTGTCGACGACTTTCATTTCGACGGTGGCCTTGAGCTGAATACCAATCGGCAGGTCGTTGTAGACGACGGCGTCCACCTCACCGCCTTCGATGAGGAAGGGGATGATGTCCTCCAGGGAATCCTTGCGCAGGATGAATTGGTCGTACGTCTCCTGATCCATGAACGTGAACTCGTCACCGGCCTTGAAGAGGAACTGCACGCGGCGGTAGCCGACGTCGGCGGGTTCGATCTTCTCGGAGCCCTGGAAGTTTCGGGCCAAAACGGCGCCGGTCTTCAAGTGCTTCAATTTGCACTGCATGTTGGCCTTGCTCTGGCTTTTGCGACCGAACTGGGAGCTGACGACGAGGTAGGGCTCACCGTCAACGGTAATAGCGCGGCCGGGCTTGAGGTCCGTGATCGTGTACATAGCGTGGGTGTAGTGTGCTCACCCTTTTAGATCTCGTCAACCTCGCTGCCAGAGGACGTCGTATTTTCATCCGAATGTTCCTCTTTGAGCAGACGCATGCGGACGTGGAGGCGGGCCGTGAGGCCGGGATCGTCAGTCAGGGCGTGGTCAAGGCGGCGGAGGATCTGGCCCTCGCTCGGCGAGCCCTCGACAGACTTCATCTCGGCCACGAGCTGGTTGAAGCGCGAGACCGGCAAGCGGTAGATCGAGATGCGGGCGAGCATGGCGTTCGTCAGCTCGTCGAGTTCTGCGGGCGAGAGGTGCTCGGGGGCGACGCGCGAGGTGGGGCCGCGGCGGGAGGCGCTCTCGAGGGCGACCTCGGTGCGCTTCTGCAGGGCGAGAGTGGCGATCGTGCGTTCAAGCGAGGTGGCTTCGCGCTGAACTTCCGGGGAATTGTCGGCGACGTTGGACCGCAGTTCACTCAAGAGCGGCGAGAGAGCGACGAGCGACGACAGGTCGGTCTCGGGCTTGTCTTGGAGTGTGGTGCGGAGCGAGGCGATGGCGTCCACGAGGACGGCGTCGCGGTTCTGGGCGACGATGAGTGTGCCGCTGCCGTCATCGGGCAGAGCGGCAGTCGTGGCGAGGACAGCCTGCTTGAGGGCGTAGCTGCCGTCGGACGGCAGGGCAGCGGCAAGCTGGATGCTGTTGGCGGCCAGTTCGTCGGCAACGGCGCTTGTGCCCGAACCCGTTCCGGCATCCGAGGCGCGGGCGAGGGCGAGGATGGTGCTCTGATACTCATCGAGGAGCGAACGCACGATCGTGCCGCTGCTGACCGAGCCGGTGGTGACGGCGTCGACGATGCTCGCACCGCTGGCGGCCAGGCGGAGAACTTGCGAGGTAGCGGCGACGGAGTCGGAGGCGTTCTCGGGCAGGAGGGCGGCGGCCTCATTGAGGCGCGTCTCCGCGATCTGCAGCGTCTTCTGGGCGCGGGACTCGGCGCCGAAGGTGAACATGAGATCCACTGCTTCAGCGGCGCGTTTGACGGCGTAGAGTGGGGACGTGGGGAGGATGCCCGCGGAGGCGGCACGGACTTCGCGCTGCCATTGAGCGAGTTCACGGCGGTGCGCGGCGTCGCGCGTGAGGTTGGTCTGAGCCCAGTCCGTGACAGCGACAGGGTTGAGCTTCGACAGGTAATGCTCGCCGTGAGGGCCGACGACTAGGCGTTGGTTACTCTCGAGGATGTCCTGCTGATCCACGGTTGTCACGACGACGGAACGATCCCAAGCGTCAACACTCACGCGTCCGTCCTGGACGGTGATGCTGACGCTACCTTCGTTCACTGTCACCAAGCCGGCGGGCGTGGCAATGGTGATTCCTGCGAGGCTGCTTGGTACGAGACCAAAGACCCAGGCTGTTCCTTGGGTCAGGCTGCCGGTGACAGGCAGGGTCGGATGGTTACTGACATCATCGAGCGTGAAGACGCTGCTCGGGGCCAGACGCACGACACCATAACTGTGCAACGCGAGTGTGGCCTCGCCGTCGGCAGTCTGCAGACTGGCGGGCGCTTCAAGTGTGACGTTGCCCGTGATGGGCTGCAGGAGACCCTCGTCGCCGAGTGAAACGGTGCCGCGCGTGGCGGAGAGCATCACGGAGGTGGCGGCGATGGTGTGGGGAGCAAGGAAGAGGAGGGGACTGCTCCTGAGAACGATGGCACCGATGAGGAAGGCGACCGACCACTTGAGGACGCCCCAGCGCTGGATGCTGAGGGCGGGCGCCGGATCGAGGCGGCCGAGCACGAGCGATCGCAGACGCTGTTGCAAGTCGCTCTCGGGTTCCAGGAGCTCACTCAATTGATGGAGGACGCCGGCAGCGCGCTGCGGTTCCAGTTCGGGCCGGATGCGGCTCCAGATGCGGGCTTTGGCGGCGGCATCGGGCTCCAAGGAGTTGGCGAGCGTGGCCAGGGCTGGAGATTCTTTGGCTTCATCCTGCGGAATTTTTGACCACGGACGGCGGTCTCGGAGCGAACCGAGCGTCATGGCCAGCCGGCGGAGGAAGGGCGTCAGGGGCATCTGTGTCGTTTCTATAAACGGCCTTTTGAGCGTTTTGTTACGCCTTCGGGTCCAAATCTGGGGGTAATAAACCTTCGAGCTTCCGCAGGGCTCGGAGCTTCAGGACACGGACGCCCCCTTCGGTGGTCCGAAGCAACTGGGCAACGGCACTCCCTGGCAGGCCGCCGACGAATGACAGCACCAGGACGTCACGGTATCGCTTGGGTAACGCCTCCAGGGCCGAGCGGACAGTGCGGGCAGTCGTGCGTCGCTCGTAGGCGGCGTCGGCCCGGTTCCATTGGTCGGGGTCGACGATGTTATCGGGCACTTCCTCAAACTGGCGGTCGCGGCGGTAAACGTCGATGACGGTGTGACGGGCGATACGAAAGAGCCAGGCGAGGAACGGAACGGCGTCCTGGACGTGATAGGTGTGGAGCTTCTCCCAGGCCTTCACGAAGATGTCGGCAGTCACGTCTTCGGCGACTTCCTTCGGGAGGCGGAAGGCGGTGTAGCGATAGACCGATGCAAAGCACAGGTCGTAGACTTCGCCGAAGGCGGCGGTATCGCCGTCTTGCGCGCGCCGGACCAGGAGTTTGAGTCGCTGGTCGTCAATGGGCTGGGCCTCCATGGATGGACGACAAGTATAGCGCCATTCTGGAGGTTGTGCGTGCGACCGCCAACGAATTCGCCCGTTATTCTTCGGCTTCCTGAGAACGAAGGGCGATGGCAGTGAGAATCCAGATCGTCAGGGCGACGGCTGTATCCTCCCAGGCGTGAAGGAAGAGGCTGCTGATAGCCAGTGATAGCTGTGCGAAGGCCGCGGTTGCGCCGAGAGGTTCTCGCGATTTCAGTAGTGGCAGAAGGTTCCAGAGTACGAGCGACGTCACGCCAACCCAGAGCAGAAAGCCCGCCCAGCCCAGCTCGACACCGAGCTGTAGATACCAGTTTTCAGGGTGGAAGGGGCAGTGACAGATACGATTGCTCGGTTGGACCTGTGTCGGTCCGAGGAAGACGCAGAGCTCCGGTTGGGCTTTGGCCCAGGAGGGATCGTCCTGTGGGCGAAGAATGACACAGGCATCGGCAAAGCGGCTGCTCGCCGGTCCAGCGCTGGCGAGACCTTCGCCCAAGGGTTTATCGATCATTTTCTGAATGGCGGCGAGTGGTTGGAGGAAGTGGCCGCGTGTCGAAGAGAGGCGCACGAACGCTTTGGGGGCGAGCAAGACGGCGACGACGGCGAGCATGGCGACAAGGCCGAGGCTGGGGGCAAGCCAGCGGCGGACGGCCTTTGGATCGAAGTGAATGGCGCCGGTGACGAGGAAACAGGCGGCCACGGCGATCCAGGCGCTGCGTGAGAACGTGGCGATGAGCGCGGCCAGAAGGACGACGCCCACGGCGACTGCACGCACAGGCAATGAGCGGCGGTGAGAGGCTTTGGCGAGAAGGACGGCGAGCGGGATGGAGAGCCAAATGCCAAGCTGGTTTGGTCCGCTCATCGTGGACTGGGCGCGACGAATGGTTGTCTCGCCAATCTGGCTAAAGGGCTGCAGTGGAGAATCGGGGAGATACAGTGAGTGGAAATTTGTGCTGTAGCCGAGCCAGTCGAAGATCGGTAGCGGCAAGATGAGGCCGATCAAGGCAAAGGCGGCGACGACGATGGCCACGAGAAGCAAGACTTTGAGCAGTCGACCCTCGGCGGACGCCGACCAAGGCACTCGGCGGAGGAGGATGAAACTGAGTGGGGCAAACAGGTCGTAGCGTAGGCCGAGGAGCATCTTCGCGAGCGGCGTGGCGGCGAGCGCAGATGTGAGCATTGCTAGGGCGAAAAGCGCGACGATGGCGGCGTCGAGGAGATCGGCCTTCGGCAGGGAACGATCGCGCTTCCAGCTGCGCAGAAGTTCGATGGCGGCGATCACGAGGATGGCGACAAGGAGTGTTTCTTTCCATAGGGCGAGCCAGGGCAGCGGTGGGTGCCCCGGTCCGGCGATGAATTTCGTCAGAACGGTAACGAGAAGAGCGTGCAACGGCAGGAGTGCGACGAGTGCCACCGTCAAAGTCTCGCGCCAGGTTTGGAGCGAGGACCGGCCGAGCGCGGGGGAGACTGTCGTCATGCGGAGTCTTACCGTAGCACGTTAGGCGCCGCGGCGCTGCTCGGACTGGCGGAAGAGATCGATATCGGCGCGCAGCATCTCGGGCGTGAAATCCGGGTAGAATTCGGGGTGGAAGCGCAGCCGCGTTTCGCCGCGGTAGGCGCTCAAGAATTCGTTGTCGTGGAGGATGCAGTCGCCGCCCTCGCCAGTGCGGATGATGAGGTCAAACGGTGCGTAGGGTATGCCTTGTCGCGGCAGATCCAAGTAGTCCTCGTAGCGCCCCTGGCTGCCGCTTTGCTGCCAGGCCTGTCGAGCCCGTTCTTCTTCGTCTTTACCGCCGTAGCCGAGGCACAGGGCGACGACCATACCGGTGCGCGGTCGCGTGATGTCGGCGATTTCTGTGATGAGGGCACTCTCCTTCTTGCTCAAGAGATCGGGGCGGCCCATGTGCACGAAGCGTAGATCGCGGTTCTCGTCTTCATCCATCCAACGATCGCGGACGTCCTGCAGAAAACGCTCGTAGATGGCGTGCAGAATGACGAGTTCATCAGCCGGGCGATGGAGAAGATTCTCGACGGAGCCGCCCCAGATGGCGAAGCGCTTCACGCCGGCAGAGCGCGCGACGGCGATGTGCAGACGGGTGTTCTCAGCCCCGATTTCGTAGGCCTCCTTAAACGACTTTTTGTTCGCGCGGGCCCAGCGGCGTTGGCCGTCGGGGATCTCGGCGATGGACTCGGGAAGGGGGTGGGCAGAGTCAGGCATGACGGTAGGGGTCAGTGCATCTCTGGTGGAACGGGCAGACCCATAAGTTCCAGACACAGTGGTGCGATATCCTTGAGACCAGTTTTATCTTTCAACTGGTCGGACGAGGTGACTTTCGCCGAGTGCACGAATGTCTGCACGGGGCTTGTGGTGTGGCTTGGGCAGATTGTCGTCGTGTTGGGGTAGTACATCTCTTCGGCATTGCCATGGTCGGCGGTGATGATCCAGTCGTAGCCGTGAGCCTCGAGAACAGGCAGAAGACGGGCGAGGTTACGGTCGACGGCTTCGCAGCCTCTGACGACCGACTCGATCTTGCCGCCGTGCCCGACGAGGTCGGGGTTGGCGTAGTTCATGACAATGAGGTCGTACTGTTCTTTTGTGACGTTCTCAATCACTTTGTCTGTCAGCGGCGAGGCGCTCATCTCCGGAGTCTCGGCGAAATTCGGGACTTTGGGTGATTCAACAAGCACACGTTCTTCGCCGGGATATGGTTCCTGCTCCTGGGCGTTGAAGAAGAATGTGACGTGCGCGAATTTGTCGGTCTCGGCGACGCGCAGCTGTTTGAGGCCAGCCTTGCTTACGACTTCGCCGAGGGTGTTACGGACATTGGCCGGCGGGAAAGCGATCGGCAGGTGGTCCGAGTACGGACCCATACAGACGACGTCGGCGATGCGGACCGGGCGCGGGAACTCGGCGAAGTCTTTCGCTTCGAGGGCCCGGACAATCTGGATCATGCGGTCGCTGCGGAAGTTCACACAGACCGCGACGTCGTCGGGTTGAATCGCGTGGAATGAGGCCGTCTTGAGCGGGCGTAGGTAGTAGTCGGTCTTCTGGTTCTCTGGTGCCGCCACATACCAGGCCTTCACGCTGGATTCGAGGTCGGGGGCATCCGTCCCTTGTCCACCCACGATCAGATCGTAGGCAACCTTCGTACGATCGGCGTACTGCTTGTCGCGGTCCATACCGAAGTAGCGGCCGACGAGCGAGGCGACGATCCCAAGTTTGATTTCGTCAATCTCCTCCTTGAGGAGTTGGAAATCAGTGCAGAATTGCTGCTCACCGACATCGCGGCCATCACCGAAGAGATGCAGGTAGACCGTGCCGACGCCGCGACTCTTGGCCAGGCGGAGCATGGCGTGGAAGTGCTGGGCGCTGCTGTGCACGCCACCGACGGAGTAGAGGCCGATCAGGTGGAGTGGTACCCCCTTTTCCTTGGCGCGGTCACAGGCGGCGGAGAGGACGGGATTTTTTTCAAACTCCCCCAGGCGGATGGAGCGGTCGATCTCCTCGAGCGGCTGCCAGACGACGCGTCCGGCGCCGATGGTGAGGTGGCCAGGCTCGCTCGCGCCCTGTTGGCCTTCGGGGAGGCCGACAGCATTACCGGAAGCGGCCATAATGACATTGGGCACCTCCTTTTCTAGACGCTGGATCGTAGGCATATCTGCCAACGTACGGGCATTTCCGGGTCCGGGGGGAGCCACGCCGAATCCGTCGATGATGATGAGGCACAGGCGACGCATGCGCGGAGACTAGCAGCCCGAGGCTTCGCCTCCTACTGGAAGGCGGGTGTGGTTTTTGCTACAATGGGAGGAATGCATCACTACAACTTCAGTGAACCGGAACCGCGGACGAGCATCGTGCTCGGGCTTTTCACGTGCATCCTGATCATTGCGGCCGCAGCCGCGCTTGGAAAGGCGATGGTGAACCTGCAGGCGGCGCTCGTCAGCAAGCCCGACGTTGGTATCTACATGCTCCTGCCCGACTTACAGCTGGGTGACACCGAACTGATCCGCGACATGCAGACGACTCGTGATTACTACGCCGAGAGCAAGGAGGGTCCGCTGCTCGTGCACATGGTGAAGCCGGAAGGAGAAACGGAGTGGCGTGTGTCGTCCTATGAACGCCTGCGCCCGTCGGCTGCGGGTGCGATGCACTCCTAACGGCGTTCGCGCAGTACAGCGAGCGGGAAGAGGACTAAGGCAGCGATGATGCGCCGCCAACGTGACGGTTGTTTTAGTAGGCGCCACAGCCACTCGAGGCCGAGCGACTGCAGCCACTTCGGTGCACGTTGAATGCGTCCGGCAATGAAGTCGAATGTGCCACCGATTCCCATTGCCACGCGCACATTTGGCATCAGCTGCAGGTGGCGTGCGATCCATTCATCCTGTTGAGGAGCACCGTAGGCGACGAGAAGGAGTCGTGCGCCACTTTGATTGATCTGGGCGATGAGGCCGGGGGCGTCGGTCGGGGTGGGACTGCCTTCGGCGGTGCCGACAATCCTGAGAGACGGGTTTTGTGTTTGTAACACTGCCGCGGCCGTCGCGGCGACGCCGTCGCGTCCACCGAGCAGAAACACAGGTTCGTCGGCCGAGAGTTCCCGACAGAGGCGCATGACGGTGTCGACGCCCGTGACGCGCGTCTTGATGTCGGCGCCGGCTCGCCGCATGGCCCAGACGACGCCGGTGCTGTCGGGCAGGTTCAGCGTCGTGCGCCGGAGGATGGCGGTGAATGCGGGGTGCGAGGTTGCGTACACGAGCATCTCGTTATTCGGCGTCATGACGTGGTGCTGGCCGGGGCTAGCCAGCAGTGAGTGCAGACGTGCGACAGCCTGGTCCGGTGTGAGGACCGAGAGTGGGATGTCGAGGACGAGGACACGATCGGTCATAGCAGGGTGAGTTTCACGAGCTTGCGGCGTGAGGTTTGGCCGGCAAGCAGACTGGCGTGAGAGCCGGGAAAAGACTCGGTGAGAAGGTCGAGCAGTTCGTCGTTCGCCCGGCCGTCCTCGGCTTTGGCCCGGACGCCGAATTTCAAGCTGCCGTCGGCGAGGATACTGCGCAGGCCTGCGGCCTTCGCTCCCGGCTGGCAGCGGACAGTGAGTGACAAGGTGCGCTCCGCGTGTAGGCGGCTGCGCAGATCGTCCAGCGTTGTGGGCGCAGAGGGGATCATCGGAGGTGTTGCCGTCGCCACTCCTCAATCTTCTTGTGATTCCCCGACAGGAGAACGTCGGGCACGCGCAGACCACGGAAGACCTCCGGGCGGGTGTAGTGCGGATATTCGCGTTTGCGCTTGAGCGACTTGGCGAAGCTCTCCTCGGCGGCCGACTCCTCACGGCCCAGGACACCGGGGACGTGGCGTGCGACGGCGTCGATCAAGACCATGGCCGGCAGCTCGCCGCCGGTGAGGACGTAGTCACCGATGGAAATTTCTTCATCAATGAAGCCGCCGTCGATGACGCGCTGGTCGATGCCTTCGTAGTGACCGCAGAGCAAGATGAGCCACGGCTTCTTTGCCAGGCGCTCGACCGTCGTCTGCGTCAGGCGCTTACCCCCGGGAGTGAGGAATATACGGTGGGGCCGGATCTTCGCTTCGCCGCTGGCCGTCACGCGTTCGATGGCCTGGACCACAGGCTCGCACATCATGAGCATGCCGGCGCCACCGCCGTAGGGCCGGTCGTCGACCTGGCGATGCGGGCCGGTGGCTTCGTTGCGGATGTCGTGGAGGCCAAGTGTCAGGCGACCGTCCTGCTGGGCACGCTTGAGGATGCTCTCGGTCAGAGGCCCCTGGAACATCGTCGGAAAGAGAGTGAGGACGTCGATGCGCACGGCGTCACTATGCGGGAAAATCCGGCTTTCTTCAACGTTTTGGCGTTGCTCAGACAGTTTCTTGCCAATTTAAAGGATCTGTTGCTTGACACTCGTATTTCCCGTCCTAGAATCACCGCGACCCTGCGTTCGACGCAGGGAAATGACCAGACGGTCGAGAGATAGGCGTTTCCCTTGGGGCGACGGTGAAGCCGATTCTCTCTAGACCGTCCCCCGGTGCCGCTTGCGGCACCGGGGTTTTTCATCATTGATCGACGGTCGATTTCCCGTATCGTAGTTGGCGATGGGAGCCGGGATGGACGGGACCCGGTTCTCTCGCCCCCTTCTGGCGCATGCTGGAAGGGGGTTTTTTAGTCGCGTGCCTTGGCGCTACGACGGGCGGTGCGGTGGGCGGCGTCACGGCCGGTATGCTTCTCTTTGTAGCGCTTGATCTGGGGTTCCAGTTTCTCGATGCAGCGATCGACGGCTTCAAGAACTTTGCCGCGACGCGATTCCGCACGGAGTACAGCGTTGGGGAGGGCAACGTTGATCATGACTTTCACTTGATCACGCACCTTGGCGGTTGGTCGTTCCTCGGCTTCGACGCGGATGGATGAGGCTTCGTCCTTCAGGCGCTCGCAGTACGTGGCCAACTTACCGAGTTTGCGGGCGAGGATGAGTAGTTCATCGGCCGTGTAGACGATCCCTTTCTCGAAGTGCTGAACGTTCATGTGAGGAGGGGGAAGGATGCAATACGACAGTGTACCACTGCCCGGCCCGGCTGTTTGGTGCTCCATACTGCTCATTGCAGAAAACCGTGATCTTGTGGTATAATGCTTAGAAAATCACACAAACCCCCTATGAATCTCGTCTCAGGAAATCCCAATCCGATCGACCGGCTCAATGGCCCCGATCTGCTGACGTCACGACCGGACGTACTGCGGAACTCCCGCCTGCAGCTCAATAACCTTGGCGAAGGGATTAACCGGGCGACGGAGATGTTTTCGCGCCTGCTTGGTGAAGTGAACAAGGCCGTTGGTCGCTACGGGTCGGTGCAGCTGGAGAATCTCAGTCAGATGCCGATCTTCCCGGAGCCGATCAAGGCGCTTATGGGCATGCTTTCGCGCTCACCGGAGGCGATGGCCGCGCAGTTGAATCGTGTTTTCAACAATCACCGCGACGCTCGATCGGTCCCCGGTATCGAGGGGCGAGTCTGGGTCTCGGCTGAAAATCCTGAACAGCGACCGCAGCTCACTCAGCTCTCCCAGGAGGTTGCCCGTCTGCGCCAAAACGGCACCAATGCCGTTACGCTCGGACGTTTCTTCGCTGAATTGGGCGCGTCATTTGCAACCGAACAGTCGCCGTCCCTGGGCAGTGTGGTCGAACGCAGCCGTACGATCGTCAATCGTCTCCTCGGTGCTCCGCCGGCTCCCGCTCCAGTACCTGCCCCCGCCCCCGCCCCGGCTCCCGCCCCTGAAATTCGCACTCTGGCCGAGAACGAGGAACTTCGCGCTGGCGACAAACGCACCGTGCCCGTTCGCTTTACGGATGAGCTCACGATCGACGGCCAGCCTGGCAAGCTCGCCGCCAGCACTGAAGGGACAGTCACGATTCGCGGTCTGAAGTTCACACGTACCGGCACCGAAGACAAGGTGACCGTCGAAGTCACCGCAGCAGCGCCAGTTGGCGACCATCGCCTGAAGTTCGCCGGTGAGACGAAGATTCTTAAAGTCAAAGCTCCCAACTAATCCATGACTGAAGTCACTCCTCCCTATCGGCCCACGCGAGAAGACGTCAGCTGCAACATCACTGCTCTGCGTCATGACATTACCCAGGCTCGTGATGAAACGGACCGCGCCGAACGCCTGCGCCTGGCTCGCGAGATCCGCGGTCGCCTGACGGCGCTGCGCACACAGGTCGATCAGCTGGAGCCGGCCGACCGTGGCCCGATCCAGGCCGACCTCGACGCCGCCGCGCGCGAGCACGGTGAATTGGCGGTCCTCTTGATCGATGAGCCCGCTCTGCCGTCGGATACGACGACCGAGCCACCGCTTCCTCCTGAACCTGAGCCAGTGGATCAGCCGCCCGTGACGCCGCCTGTTGCTGTCAATCCGAACGTCTTCGTCCCGCCACATCCGACGCCAACCACCTTCACACAGCGCTTCGATAATATGGTTGCTCGTCTGGCGTTCTATGCCGGCCGTGCCGGCAGCTGGATCAAGGCGAGATTCCAGCAGAATCCAACCGCTGCACCGGTGATGACGGCGCTGGGCACGACCGCTCTCTTCGGTGTTTTGCGCAACGTCTTCGGCGGTAGCACCGTCACCTCGACGCTTGAGACGCAGATGAGCCAGAGTCTCAATACGATGGCTGGCTCCGTCGACATCCTCCAGCCTCTCCTCGCCCAGCTCCAAGTCGTCGGCCTGACGCTCAATCGCGTGAACGGTGATGACGGCCAGTTCCAGATCCTCAAGACGCTCCAGCAGAATGCGATTGGCGCTGGTACTGATGGCAACGTCTTCTTACAGTCCATCGCCCAGCGCGCCCGTGTCCGCTATCGCGGTGCTGTGACAGCGGTTCAGTTGGTGCAGATTGCCCGCGAGACGACCGGCATCGTGCCGCCAGCCGGTCCGACATCCATCAATATCCCGCCAGCAGGACTGAACGTGGCTCGTGGCTTCAATCAGACGTATCTCATCACGCCTCCGACCGTGCCGGTGACCGTGAACGGCGCGCCTCTGACGGCCGCCGCGCCGGCTCGCCTCGGTCAATTAACGATCACGCGCACGCCGACCGGCATCCGCGTCCAACGTAGCAACCTCGCCGCCCCAATTGCGACCGTGACGGTCGTCGTGGGCACACCTCCGACCACGGTGTCGCGCACCCTGCGCGTCGCCGCGTAACCCTCCCTCTGCTATGGCTACTCCTACCCCTCCCGAAGTCCTGCCGCCGCCCACGGCGCAGCCCCGCACGTACGCGGAGCTCGTGACGCAGATCAACGCGCTCTCCGCGCGTGACGACGGCTTTACGGTTGAGGACATTCCGCACCCGGCGGCCGCGCGCGATCTGGCTACCGGCCAGGCACACGACTCACTCCTGGCGCTCGCTGCGCAGGTGGGTCAGCTGCGCGACCGTCAGCCGCAGCGCAGTAACACGCAGCTCGAACTCACTGCCTTGCACGACGCCATCGTCTCGCAGACGCACACGAATGCCTACTCGAACACCGTCTCCAACTTTGCCAGTGAGGGCGTCCAGGGTCTGTCGCGTTTCGGTACGCGCCTCGTCGACACACAGTCGAACCTTGGAACGATGAATCGCGTCTTAGACTGGGGAGTCGCTCTCAGCGGCGCTGCTGCTCTTGGCTATGCCGTGAAGAAAATCTGGTCCTCGGGCAAAGATTTGCCCTGGGGTATTCGTCACCTCTGGACTGGACTTAAGGCCGTCCTGATCACCGCCGGAACGCTCGGCACAGGCTGGCTCGCGATGCGCTACGTGAACGCCCGCTCGGCGGCCGATGAGGCGTCGCTCGATGATCCGCAGCGCCGTGTCACGGGTGGGGCCGAACTGACTAACCGCTACCAGACGCAGGGTCGTATTCCGCTTACTGATGCGAGATTGGGCCTGCGCAACGTCGACCTGACGACGGTGACGCTGCCCTTCGCGCTGGCGGACAATCGTCTGCTGCGTTTCGCGAAGGTCGGCAACACAGTCATGATCACACGTCAGACGATCAACCCGACGACGCGCGCCGTGACGGAGTCCATCCGGTCGCTCGTGGATGACATCCACGTCGACACGAATGGCGAATACGTCGTGCGCATGGGCACGAAGACGATCTATGTGACCCAGGCAGTCTTCAATACAGCTATGCAGAGCGCTGCGGTCGGCGCGCCCCTGACGCTTGCCGGCTTCAGCAATCCCCGCAGCGTCGCGACTCGCACACCGGATTCGGTCACACTCAACTGGGAGGCGACGCCGCCCGCCTGAGCGTTGATCTGCTACCATGACGGTCATGCACCTCTTGCTGTCGACGTACATCTTCCTGATCCCGCTCGTCGTGCTCGTACTGACGGAGATCTGTAAGCTCTTTGTGCATTACGTGCGCGAGGGGAATTGGGAGGAGCGAATCTTCCATCCCGGCGGTTTCCCCAGCTCACACTCGGCGTTCGTGACGTCGCTCCTGCTCATTGTGGGCAAGCGTCAGGGCGTCGATTCCACCGACTTTGCCATCGCCTTCGTCCTGGCCTGCATCGTCTGGTACGACGCCGTCTCGGTGCGTCGTCAGCTTGGGCAACAGGCGCAGATTTTAAATCGTTTGCAGCACTGGGAGCACCTCAAGGAGCGCTTGGGCCACTCCTTCGTGGAGGTCCTCGGCGGCATCGGTTTTGGTGCGCTGGTGACGGCCATCGGCATCGCCCTCTCGAAGTAAAGCGAAACCACGCTTTTCTCAGCCGGGATCTGGCATACTGGAGGGGCATTTCGCGATCCTATGCTCCTCTCCACTCTCTTCACGAAGACCGCCAAGGAGTCCTCGGCCGATGCTCAGAGCATCAATGCCGATCTCCTGACTCGCGCCGGGTACATCCACAAGACGATGGCCGGCGTCTACTCGTATCTGCCGCTGGGACTGCGGGTCCTCAGGCGCGTCGAGCAGGTGGTGCGTGAGGAGATGGATTTCATCGGCGGTCAGGAGGTGCTGCTGTCGGCGCTTGCGCCGAAGGAAACATGGATGCAGACGGGGCGCTGGGACACGCTTGATGTGCTCTTCAAGAGCGTCTGCGGCAGTGACAGTGAGATCGCTCTCAATCCGACGCATGAGGAGGTGGTGTCACCGCTGGCCAAGTCTTTTGTGGCCTCACACAAGGATCTGCCGTTCGCGTGCTATCAGATCCAGACGAAGTTCCGCAACGAGCCTCGCGCCAAGTCCGGCATTCTGCGCGGTCGTGAGTTCCTCATGAAGGACTTGTACTCGTTCCACGCCGATCAGGCTTGTCTGGAGCGGTTCTACGAGAAGGTGCAAGGCGCTTACGACAAGATCTTCGATCGCCTCGGCCTCGGGGCCAAGACGTACCTCACGTACGCCTCGGGCGGATCGTTCTCGAAGTACTCGCACGAGTACCAAGTCGTGCTGCCGAGCGGCGAGGACACCGTGTATATCAGCGTGGCGGCGGAGGCCAAGGGCAAGCGCATCGCGATCAACAAGGAGATTTTCGAGGAGGGCAAGACCGTCTGCCCCGTCACGGGCGGCTCGGAGTTCCGCGAGGACAAGGCGTCCGAGGCGGGCAATATCTTCCAGCTCGGCACGCGCTTCAGCGAGCCGTTTGGGCTGCAGTACACGAACGCCAAGGGTGAACGCCAGACGGCGGTCATGGGCTGCTACGGCATCGGTATCTCACGCCTGATGGGCATCATCGCCGAGGCGTTCTCGGATGAGCACGGGCTCGTCTGGCCGGCTGCCGTCGCACCGGCCGATATCATCATCGTGCCGATTGCTAAAGAGACAATCGATGAGGGCTACACCCGCGCCTTCGAGTTGTATCACACGCTCATGGCCCGCGGTGTGCGTTGCCTCTTCGACGATCGTCTCGGACAGTCCACCGGTTCACGCCTGGCCGATGCGGAATTGCTCGGTATCCCCAAGCGCGTGCTTGTCTCAGAGAAGTCGCTGGCTGCCGGCGGCGCCGAAGTGAAGGATCGCGCCAACGGCACAGTGCAGATCCTACCGTTGATGTCGGTTGGGCTTTGAGGCGTTCACATCCGATCCGGGTCGATGTTCGTGGCTTTGACGGCCCGGCGTCCCTGGAAATCCATGACGATGTTCGCGATTTGAGAAGCGACAATTCGCGCCTTCGGCACGTAGGGCAGGCGCAACTTCTCACCAGTGCCTTCCTTCAGGTCGAAGCAGAGTGCGCCGAACGGGAAGACATCGGCGAACTGTGATTCGGCCGTGACCGTAGCGACGTTCTCGATGTTCATTTGCCGAATGGCGATCCGCCAAATCGATGATTGGTCCACAATGATGATTTTGTCGGTGGTCACGAAGAGGACGTCATGCTTCCAGTCGATCCAGGCGCGGAGGAGTTTGCTGCCAACGAAGATCACCCACAGAACGATGAGGATCGGGATCATGAACCAGAGCGATATGTCGGTGAACATGGTGATGGCGATGCCGATGGCGATGATGACGAGGGTGCCGAGAATGTCTTTGAACAGCCGAACGCCGAAGAGGAATCCGGAATAGTGGACGCAGAGCAGGAGCTGCTCCATCGGACTGATAAGCTGGGCTTTCAACTTCGACTCGTTGGTCTCGAGAGCAAGAATCTTCATAACGATGCCAGTATAGCCGCCTTTGGCGTCAGTCGATGCCCAATCGGTGGCGGCGCTCCTCCATCTTCCTCAGGACTTGTTCGGGACGGATTTCCACTTTCAGTTCGTCGAGTTCCGGATCTTTGCCCTGATGGAGTCCAAGCTTGTGGGCAATGGCGTCGACGATGCCCAGGATCTTTGTGATTTCGTACTCGGCGAGGAGATTTACTTGCAGGTCGAGATCGGCGCGATCGTCCTGAATGTCCGAGAGCCGCTGCTGACTGATGAGGACGAACGTCGAGAGGAAGATTGCTTCGAGTGAGACGATCATCGTGAGCAGACCGAAGGGGAAGGGGTCGAACGGGAGAATCCCATAGGGAGCGAGAACATTCATGTTTACGGCGATCCATGTGCCGAACCAGACGATGTGCAAGAAAAGGAACCACGTCGATCCGGAAAAATCGGTGATGATATCGGCTAGGCGATCCTGGATTGTTCGTCGTCGATCCATTTGGCGGCGGATCTCCACGAGCGCCTTGATATTGCGTTCCACCGCAGCAGCCAGATGCTCCTGTTCGGTCGGGTGTCCCAAAGCGCGACGACGACGGCGAATCGGCATGCGCAGAGTGTACCGCGGCAACGGGCAATTCTCGTCTTCTCAGAAGACTTGCTGTATTTTCTGTTCATCTTATGACTAAGATCGCTTTTCTCGATGTGGCCCCGGATGAAAAAGCCTTCGTGACGGCACAATTCTCTGATGCCATCATTGCCGAAGCTGACGCAGCACCAGCTTCTCTGGCGGAAATGGAAGTCCTCGTTGTCTTCGTGACGACACCGGTCACGGACGAGTATCTGAAGGCATTGCCCAAGCTGCGGCTCCTCTGCACGCGGTCGGCCGGTACGGATCATATTGATCTCAAGGCCTGCGCGGCACGCGGGATCACGGTCTGCTCTGTACCGGATTATGGATCGCACGTCATTGCCGAACACGCCTTCGCCCTTCTTCTCTCAGCCGTACGCCATGTCTCCGAGGGGCACGCGCGCGTGAAGACGGGTGATTTCTCCTGGCGCGGCCTCAAAGGTCTGGCGCTCAAGGGTAAGACAATCGGCGTCGTTGGAACGGGGAGGATCGGTCGCTGCGCGATGCAGATCGCGCAGGGATTCGGCATGAACGTCTTGGCTTACGATGTCTTCCATGCACCAGGCATCGAGTACAGCACCTGGGAGGATGTTTGGCAGAAGAGTGACGTCGTTTCGCTCCACTTGCCGCTGACGGCCGATACGAAGAACATCGTCAATGCCAAGACGCTCGCGGCTTGTAGACCTGGGCTCGTGCTCGTGAACACGGCGCGCGGTGGACTGATTGATATCGCGGCGTTGGTAACGTCGCTGAATGACGGCCGTGTCTCGTGTGCGGCATTGGACGTCCTGCCCGACGAACACGATCTCAGTCAGGAGCATGGTCTCATCGATCACCCACGTGTGATCGTGACGCCGCACATCGCCTTCTACACCGACGACAGCGTGCGTGAGCTCTATCGCAAGACGTCTGCATCGATCGTGGAGTGGCAGCAGGGGAAGAAGCCGACGTTGGCTTTGGCATAAAGAAATCCCGCTCACCATGAAGGTGAACGGGATGTGAACGCGGGGCATCGGGGGCTTAGTGTGTCTGCGGGCGGTGAATCACCGCCAGCGCCACAATCGCCGCCGCCGCCACGACCGCCATTGCCCCCAGCTCGGGGCCGAAGATGGCGGGGGCCAGTCTCGGGTTTCCAATCAGCCAGCCAACAATCTTCAGGCTGACGATAAGACCCGGAAAGGCACTAGCGAGCAGGATGAGCATAGTCACTAATCCCTTCCCGCTGAGCTGCTTCGTGCCGGCTGCGACCGAAAACATGACGACCATCATCACCGCGGGGGCGGTGAAGAGAGCGGTGTCATGATTGGTCAGACAGCAGCTGGTCGCGAAGAGACTCAGACAGCAAAGGACTTGTGC
The DNA here is from genome assembly GCA_964635215.1 of uncultured Candidatus Peribacteria bacterium. Taxonomy (GTDB): domain Bacteria; phylum Patescibacteriota; class Gracilibacteria; order Peribacterales; family Peribacteraceae; genus JAGOUB01. Next base: position 385,382 of record CAZWNJ010000001.1, read on the forward strand.
ACCGACGAGCAGACCGATTGCGATAGCGATGCAGCGGACCATGGACTGAACCCTCGACGCTGTGAACGTTCGTGTCAGAATGCGGGACCTCCCCGCTTCTGACATGTATATTATATAATATTAAAATATTTTAGTCAAAATCTTCCTCAAGATTTTTGTCCTTGTCAGATGCCGTAGTATTCCCTGTACCAAGCCACGAACTTGGGGACTCCGATGCTGATTGGCGTCTTGGGATCGAAGCCGAGCATGGCCCTGGCCTTCGTCAGGTCGGCGGCGCTGCGCGTGGTGTCACCCGGTTGCATGGGGAGCATTTCTTTCGTTGCCGTCTTGCCGACGGCTTTCTCGACGGCGCCGATGTAATCCATCAGCTCCTCGGTGCGGCCGCAGCCGAGGTTGAAGAGTTCGCAGTCGTAATTCTTGTCCACCGAGGCGACGATGCCCGAGACGATGTCGTCGACATACGTGAAGTCGCGCTGCATCTTGCCTTCGCCGAACACTTTGATCGGCTGGTCCTTCAGGATAGCGTCTGTGAAGAGGAAGAGCGCCATGTCCGGACGGCCGAGCGGGCCGTAGACGGTGAAGAATCGCAGTCCCGTCGACTTTACCTTGAAGAGGTTCCAGTACGTGCGGGCCATGAGTTCATTGTCCTTCTTGTTCTGGCCGTAGAGCGAGAGCTGGTTCTCGGTCTTGTCCTCCTCCTTGGAGGGGAAGCTCGTATTGCCACCGTAGATTGAGCTTGAGCTGGCGTAGATGAGGCCGGGAATCTTCTGATTCTTCACCTCCTCGATCACATGGAAGAAGCCGCGGATGTTGATGTCGATGTACTCATCCGGGTGTTCCATGGAGTAGCGCACGCCGGCGATGGCGGCGAGGTGGATGACGCGGTCGGCGCCCTTCATGGCGGCGGCGAGTGTGGGGCGATCGAGAATGTCGGCTTCGACGAAGGTGAAGTTTGGATACTTCTTCAACTTCTCCAGTCGGGCGCGCTTGAGGCTCGGGTCGTAGTACGGGCTAACGTTGTCATAACCAACCACCTCATCGCCGCGTTCGAGCAGGCGAACGCTCGTGTGGTACCCAATGAAGCCGGCGGCGCCGGTCAGGAAGATCTTCATGCCGGGAGTGTACCACGAGTGATGCCCGTCAGCGGCCGATACCACGGTAGACGAAACCGGCAGCCCGAGCAGTGGGGGCGTCGAAGGCGTTGCGGCCGTCGAAGAGCAGCGTTCCAGCCATGACGGCTTTCAGTTGATGCAGGTCGGTATCCCGAAATTCTGGCCAGTCGGTCAGGAGGATGACGGCGTCGGCCTGGGTGGCGGAGTCGATGGCACTCGTGGCGAACGTGACGGTGGCGGGCAGTTGGGCGGCGGCGTTCTTGGCGGCGACGGGGTCATAGGCACGGACACGGTGGCCGGCCTCAAGCAGGAGCGGAATGCACTCCAGGCTGGCAGCTTCGCGGACATCGTCGGTGCCCGGCTTGAACGAGAGGCCCCAGACGGCGACCGTAGAACGGGCGGGGAGTGCAGCCAGGATTGTCCGGAAGAAGCGGTGACGCTGGTAGTCGTTGATTTCCTGCGTGGCCGATACCAGTGCGAAGTTCAAACGGTACTGCTCAGCTGTGCCGACGAGGGCCTTCACGTCCTTGGGGAAACAGCTGCCGCCGTAGCCGATGCCAGCCTGCAGGAAGGCCGGGCCGATGCGGGGGTCCTGGCCCATGGCGGTCGCGACGTCGATGACGTCGGCGCCGGTCGCTTCGCAGAGCTCGCTCATCATGTTGATGAAGCTGATCTTCGTGGCGAGGAAAGCGTTGCTGGCATATTTTGTGACTTCAGCACTCTCACGATTGATGAGTACGTACGGGACGCCGGTCGCCACGAGTGATCCGTAGAGCCGAGCGAGTCGCTCGCGGGCGATGTCCGCTCCCGGACCGTCGTTGACACCGACGACGATACGATGTGGCTCGAGGGCGTTTTTTACTGCCGAACCTTCCTGGAGGAACTCGGGATTGCTGACGACAGGAATCCGAATCGTGGTGCGACGCGTATGCAGAATGGCCGTGATTCGTTCTTCGCAGGCGCGCCCAGTGCCGACGGGGACGGTGGATTTGTTTACAAAAACGATATCCGCCGTGGCGGCTTTTGCCACCGCTTCGGCGACGGCAAAGACGGCGCGGAGGTCAGCTTTGTTCGCGCTGTCCGTCGGCGTGGCGACGGCGCAGAAGACCGCGTCGGCGCCGACCAGTGCCTCGGTCAGATCGGTCGTGAAATGCAGAGTTCCAGTCGCGAGGGCGTGTCTCGCCAAGTCCTCCAACCCTGGTTCAAAGATCGGCATTTCGCCTCTGACTAGGCGGTCGATCTTCGTGGCGTCGATGTCGACGCCGATGACATCATGACCGGTCTCGGCGAACGCCGCGGCGCAGACGAGTCCTACGTAGCCGGTGCCGACGACGACCAATCGCACCGGTGCAGTGTAGCGGCCGGCCATTGTTCTTGCGACCACGCAAAAGGCCCCTTTCGGGGCCTTTTGAGAGATTCAGTACGAAACGGAATCAGAGGTCGCACTCGCGGACCGTCTTGCGGTCGTTCTGCTTGGCGCGCTCCATAGCCTTGCCGAGGAGCCACTCAGCCAAACCGCTGACGTGCTCGGGGAGGTCGCCGGCGGCCATCATGTCCTTGCCGTTGACGTACTCCTTGACCTTCGAGGCCACGACGAGCTGAGCCTTGCCCGGGGCGAAGGCGAGGATGTCGGAACCGCGGACCGTCTTGCGGTCGTTAGCCTGGGCAGCCTTGACGCCAAGGGACAGCCACATTTCGACATGCTTGCTGAGGGCGTCGGCGAGGTCGCCGGCGGCCATCATGTCCTTGCCGTTGACCATTTCCTTTACCTTGGAAGCAACTACGTAACTCATAAAAGAGGGAAGTAGGAAATAAAGAAGTAAGAGCGGGCCTGATTGTTCCAGCCCAGAGACCGGGCCGCAAGGGCCAATTTGCGACTTTGCGAAGTCCCGGGGGGTGGAGAAGCAATTGACGGAAGGGGGTTTCTCTTCCCCGGCGCGGCGCTACAATGCGCGGCGGTGGGATGGCCGAGTGGTCGAAGGCGCGCGACTCGAAATCGCGTAGGCCCCTAAAGGGTCTCGAGGGTTCGAATCCCTCTCCCACCGCCATTTTGGCGTGGGAGAGGGTGTCTTTCCGATGTGGATTCTCAGCGCGGGAGACCGCGGATGAATTCCAAGTTCGCGCGCGTGGGCGACTGGCCGCGCCAGCGGCCGGCGGTGACAGTCTCGGTGTCGACGTTCATCCAGGTGCGCGTGCCGCTCTCGTGTGGCGTCCACTGCCAACCCTGGCCGAAGACGAAGCGGTAGCCGATCGGGGTGGCATTGGGATCGCGCCTCTTCCACCAGATACCGTACTCGTTGGCGGCGCCTTCCATCAGCGGTAGACCGCGCGAGAGACGATCCATGTCGCCAGCTCGGCCGGCGGTGTCGAACATGTTCATGTTGTTTCTGAACAAGCGAACGATCACGTTATCGTTATCGCCGATGAGCGGGTTGATGACGGTGTCGCCCGTGAAACCACCACGGTGGCCGGCGAGCATGATGAGGTAGAACAGGAAGCCCTGCTTGTCGGCGGCGCGGGTGTAGAGGTCGCGGAGGTTGGTACGGACGTCGTAACGCAGGCGGTCGTAGTGCGGGATCATCGACATCACGCGTTCGAACGGCATGTTCGTTTCGCCCGGGTGGGGGGTCGTGAGCACACGCAAGAAGAGACGAGCCTGACTCCAGCTGACGGCATTGTTATTCATGAAGTTCCACGGGATGCGCACCTCAGCACCGTCGACGAGGATGCTGGCGCTGTGCTCAGGGTCCAGCATTTGGCCGGAGGGCAAGGCTCCCACACCAGCGCCATCAAACCGACTGTAGGGTGCGATGGAGACGATCTTGTCCTGTCCGGCGTCCTGGAATCGCATCACGAAGCGACTGCCGCGACCGTCTTCATTCTCGACGGAGACGAAAGTGTTGGGATTGGCGCGTACACGTTCCATGGCGAGACGGCGCCGCTCTGCGCGCTCAGTCGCTTCGCGCGCGGCACGTAGGCGTTCGGCGGCTTCGCGAGCCTCGCGGATTGGACGCTCGCGCTCTTCGGCGACGCGGGCGTCGTGCAGGGCGCGCTGGATGCGCAGATCGTCGTCCTGAATGCCGCGGGCGGTCTGGTTCAAAATGACCGCTGCACCAGCCTGTTCACGGAATCCGCCTTCGTTGTAGGCGATCGTGCGGCCGGTCACTTGGTTGTCGCTACGGCCTGTGGCGCTCGTGGCTGCTCCACGCTGCAGGACGTAGACGCGCGTCTCGCGCGCGCCGGTGGCCTGGATGTCGCCGTAGACGAAGGTGAAGAGGACGGCGTCGTGGCCGCTCGTGAGGGTCTTACTCTCGATGAAGACGGCGCGGACGTTCCGTAGATCGAACGCGCGGTCGCCGCCGTCCGGCATGCGCGCATTCGTCATGAGCGAGCGCTGGCGGCGGACGTTTCCTTCGAAGCGGGCGTCGAGATTCGTGAAGACCATCGGCACGTGGCCGTCGCGGCCGTAGAGGTCCAAGGCCAGGCGGTCGTCGCGTGTGAAGCGGCGGCCATTGCCCTGGAAGAGACGGATACAGGCGTTGCTGATGTGATCGCGAGCAGCGTCGAAACTGGCGTCACCGGCGACTTCGCCAATGCCGGCGTCGCGGCCAACATTGTTGGCGGCGGTGCGAGCACCGTGCACGACCGCGGCTTCATCGACGCCGCGCGGGAGATCAAGCAGACGGCGGGCGTTACCACCCCAGTCGTTCCACGCCGGGAAGACACGACCGGCAGGCTCGTCGGTCGTCAGTGGCGCGATGCGGCGCAGGTTCACCAATTGGGCGGGGTCGTCGGCACCGAGGCGGAGCATCGTATCGTTCGTGCTGAGGTCGAGACCATCGCGCGCGACATCGGCGGGCAATCCGCTGATGCCGGCGACGGCGGCGGCATTGAGGCGGAAGTTGGCGGCGCCGGGGTTGCCGTCCACTTGGGCGAAGATCGTTTCCATGATCTTCTGGGCGCGGGTCTTGTCGCCGTTGGCGCGGATCTGGTCAGCTGTGAGCGTCTTGAGCGGCTGACCAAGGACTTTCTCCTCACCCATGAGGAGGATCATGTGGTTCGTATCGGCAAGCAGGCGGCGCTTCTCGACGTCGGCCGGAGCGGCAGCGGCATCGGCCTCCTGGCGTGTGCGGCGAGCGAGCAGGTCGATGAAACGCTTCTCACGCAGGTGTTGGACGTAGAGGACTCCGATCTCGCGCATGGCTTCGCGGATGTCGAGGTTCGTGATGTCCGGCGGGATGACAACCCAGCCGCGGTCGACGCGACCTTCCTTCACGCTTGCCCAGGTGGCACCACTGTTGCGGGACTTCGCCTTCTGGAAGAGACGGACATAGAGGTACGGCAGGAGTAGCGTCTTGAAGTCGCCGCTGAAAATGGCATCGATCTGTTCGATGTTGCGCGTGCCCGCGGTGATCTCACGCAGGAGGGCCGGAGAGGCGGCGCCGAGTTCATGGCCGAAGATCGTGAAATACATCTTGTCGCGGACGGCCTGCTTCTCGGCTTCATTGGACGTGAAGATGAAGTTCCAACTACTCGAGTTTACGAGCATATCGTACTCGCTGCGATTCACGAGGCGTTGCGTACCGAGGGCGATGAGCAGCCACGGCGGCGTATTCGGGTTGGCGATCAGACGGCGAGCCTGCTGGTTCTCCCAGGCCGTGATGCCGGCTTCGACCGTGATCTGGACGCCGATGAGCACCCAGCCGGCTGGTCCCATCATTAGGCGCGGAGCCATGAGCATGGCGCCGAGACCGAGGGCGGAGACGCCGGTGCGCATGTAGGCGGCGTGGCGCTGGGCGTCGAGGCCCATATTGAGTTCGCTCAAGCGGATGCGCGAGCCGCAGGGGTGCGTGTAGACGTCCTGATCGGCCACTTTGGTAAAGCCGGCCAGGACGAGCTGGGCGGCGATGGCGCCCTTGGCGTCGTTCAGGTGTTCGTGCTCGCGTTGGATGTCCTGGTAGCCGTTGTACAAGCGATACGCTTCGTACGCTGTGGCGCCCACCCAGGTGGCGCGCTGGAACGGCGTGGCGCGGGCGGCGCCCTCGACGGGCGGAGCCGGCGGGGCGCGACGCATCCATTGAGCGGCGCGGATCGTGCCGCTAATCACACGGCGTCCGGCGCCAAGGATGAGCGTACCCGCACCGGCGCCGAGGACGATCGGAGCGAGGCCCACGAAGCCGGCCGTCGTGAAGGCGTACATCATGAGCTCACTCATGTTCTTCGACATCTGGAAGCACGCGCCGGCGACGTCGAGTTGGACGTCGATCATGCGCTCAATCTCCGTGAGCATCGCGGCGTACTTGCCGATGAAGCCCGTGCCACTGCGTCCGTCGGCGTTCAAGGCGCCCCACTGCACGCCGAGTTGTTTCAAGAGGATGGCATGGAGCGTGGCGACGGCGTCCTCGCGGTTGCCGTAGGTACGCTGGAGCTCGACGAGCTTCGCCGGCACCTGCGCGGCCGTGACGACGCCCTCGGGAAGGGGTTCCTTCACTTGGCCGATGCGCGTGTCACTCACGGCATCTGCCGGATTGAGCAGTTTAATAGCGGCGACAGTGTCGCGGATTTCGTTGCCGTTATTCGTGCGGTTGAAGTTCTGGACGTGTTCCTGGAGACGACCCAAGCGCGTGGCGATGGCTTCGGCTTCAGCCGGGGTGAGGTCAACTTTGAAAGTGCCGTCAGCATTCTTCGGCCAGCCGAGGGCTTCGCAGATCGGACCAGCGACGAAGTTCTGGACGCGGTTGCCGACATCGACGAAGCCGCCGAGGGTGAGGATGCGGGCGAACCAGCTCGAGACATTGGCGGCGGTGATGGCGCGGCGGATGATGCGGTCACGGATGGCCTCCATGCCGCCTTCGGCGCCGGCAAATTCGACGTTAGCGCGGGTGGTGACGGCGGTGACGCGATCGAGATGGAAGTCGCGCATGGCCATGGCGGCGCGGTTGATATCGCGGCGCGTCTCGGCATTCGTTGGTCCGGCGCTCTGGAGGGCGCCTTCGACGTTAATGCGCGAACCAAACAGGTTCTGCATCGACGTCAGGCGGGCCATGTGTAGCTGGTAGCCCACACAGTCGTTCGTGTAGGCGATCATCTGACTCATGACTGAGCGACGTTCGATGTTCAGAATTTCGAGCGCGCGCGGACCGCCTTCCTCCATGTGACCGCGGCGGAGGATGAGGGCCTTCTCCTGCTCTTGGATCTGGGTGTAGCGGGCCTGGAGGACGTCGAGATAGAGGTACGTCGGCAGGTAACCCTCGTCGACACCCTCGATGCGCTTGCGACCGGCAGCGATCTCGATGATATCGCGCTCAAGAACATTGGCGCGCGTGCGCATTGTGGCGACGTTGCCACTATTGATGGCGGTACGACTTTCAGCCGACAGCTGCGCGAGCGCGGCGTCACGCATGACGGTCAGGCGGGCGACTTCCGGCCCGCGGTTTGCACCGGCCTGTTCCTCGGCAATGAGGGCAATGACCTGGCGGGCGTTCGCGAAGGCGACGCGCTCGTCGCAGGATGTCCGGAGGGCACGCATGACGAGTCCCGACTGGCGGCGCTTGCCTTCAAGCGTCGTGCGGACGGGGGCGGGGAGCGTGGCGATGACGTCCTGGCAGCGCTCGTAGTTGCGCATCGAGTTCGCGATGAACTGCGTCACTTCCGACAGGCTTTCGCAGTAGAGCGCGGCCTGGCTGGAGACGATGTAGGACTCGCGGTTGAAGCGGTTGCGGCGGGCGGGGGCCTCGAGGTCGGCGGCGTGCTGGATGGCGGCGCGCCTATAGACGATCTCGTTGCCGCGATTGAGTTCGTGGAAGCTCGTGAAGACGACCTGTCGGCGCGTGCCCTCGGCTAAGGCATCGAGCTGCAGGTCGGTCGGGTTGTCCGGCAACGGGGCGCGGGCGCCGAGACTGCGCTCGAAGCCCGAAAGTTCCGCACGGAAGGCGGTCCACTCACGGGTTTCGGCGGTTTCTGGGGTGACGGCTGGCCGTTCTGCTTCAGCAGGGCGTTCTGGGGGCATGGGTGTGTTTGTGTATGGAGTCCGAGATTAGAAGGCTTCGCGTCCAGCCCGGCCGCGCGGTGGGGGCGGCGGGGTGATGACCCGCGGAGCGGGGGGCGGCGTAACGACGGGAGGCGTGTCGACTGGCGGTGGAGTGACGAGCGGCGGAGTCGGACGCGGACTGAGGAGTACGTCCGGACTGATGGGCGGAGGCGGCAATGGCGGGCCACTATCGACGACGACGGGCGGGGCATCCGGGCTGTACATCGGCGGAGTTGGAGGCATGAGCGTCTCGGGCGAGGTGGCACCTGTGACGGCCCCAACGCCTTGGCCGTTCAGGGCCATGTCGGCCGTGGCGGGGATGGCAGCTTCGCGGCCGACGCGGTTCACAGCGCCGGAGTAGTTCGGCAGGTGTTCAAGGAGCCAACGGCCGAGAGCGGAGTAATAGAGAGCGAGTCCGCCGGCAAAGAGGCCCACGCCGATGAGCGAGTACATGACCGGACGCTTCCAGAATTGGCGCCAGGTCCAGTCGAGAGGCTTGCCGATGAGCGGGATCTTCGCGAGCCAGGTTTCCTTACGGTCGAATTCCTGCTGATAGGTCTGCAAATGGCGACCTACCCGTTCGGACTGGCCGTTGAGCCCCGAGCGCTGCAAGTCTTCGATGATTCGCTGACGCTCGCTCACTGAGGTGCGAGCGGCGCGCAGACGGTCGCGGTCGATGCCGTACTGCCTGGCGTAGCGCTCGAGATCTTCTGGGCGCTGGAATGAGGGGAGGGTTTCGGCGGAGGTGCTCATAACGCAGTGGAAGGGGAGCTGGAAATGGACTGGTTATTCAGCAGGAGCTGGTTTCGGATTTGTGTCAGGTTCGAGAGGAGAGCGGTATCGTCCTTCGTCTTCAGATCCAGAATCATGGCGGCGACCAGGAGGGTGACGCCGCGGGCTCCGATCGTGAAGCAGAATTCGGGAATGAGTTCCGGCGGCACGCCGTCGAACGAAAATCCTTCAGACATCTTGCCATCTTTATAGAAGGCGCCGAGCGGTCGCAGAGCGGGATGATCTTTCAGGGCGGAGATCTGCCATCGGATCTCCAACTCTTCATCGGTTTCGTAGGTCTCCAGTTCCTCCGGCTGGACATCAAAACCAGCTGTGACGGCGGCGGGGACTTTCCCGAGAAGTTGCTGTTCTTCTGCGGTGAGGATGAGGATATTTGGATTCATAATCTCGATAGTATAGCAGTTTTCACGTTTCTTCACAAGGAACGGCTTGCGCCCGACTCAGGGCTCGGTCGGGGTAGTGCACGGTCGTTGTGGATTGCTTAATGTTGGTACTTCCCTTCGCGGGCGGCGCGCTTGAGCTCGGCGTCGATGAATGCCTGGATATCACCATCAAGGACATCTTGCGTCTGTGAAGTTTCGACGTCGGTGCGCAGATCCTTCACCATCTGGTACGGATGGAGGACGTAGCTGCGAATCTGCTGCCCGAAATCCGCTGACTCGCGTGCGCCTTTCAATTCGGTCTTCGTGGCCTCCTCCTCAGCACGCTTGAGGGCGAGGAGTTTGCTCTGGAGCATTTGCATCGCACGTTCTCGGTTCTGCAGCTGGTTACGCTCGGTCTGGCAGCTGACGACGGTGTTCGTCGGCAGGTGGGTGATGCGGATCGCGGACTCGGTCTTGTTCACGTGCTGGCCGCCGGCGCCACCGCTGCGGAACGTGTCGACGCGCAGGTCTTTGGGATCGATCTGGATTTCGGTAGCGCCCTCGATCACGGGTAACGCTTCGACGAGCGCGAAGCTTGTTTGGCGGAGGCCCTTGGCCCCGAAAGGGGAGATGCGAACGAGGCGGTGCGTGCCCTTCTCACACTTCAAGTAGCCGTAGGCCGGCGTGCCTTCAATGAGGAACGTGCCAGTCTTGATGCCGGCTTCCTGACCGTCAGTCTTGTCGAGCATCGTCATCTTGAAGCCCTGACGTTCGCAGTAGCGCATGTACATGCGGACGAGGATGGCTGCCCAGTCCTGGGCCTCGGTGCCGCCGGCACCGGCGCTGATCGTCAGGTAGCAATCGCTCTGGTCGAACTCGCCCGCGAGGTAGAGCTGCGTCTCGAGTGTCTTCCAGGCGGCGAAGAGTTTGTCAGCTTCGGCTTGGATGGCGGGCAGGTCACCGATGTCACTCGTCTTCGCCAGCTCAAGGACGGTGTCAGCCTCGCTGATCAGGGCGAGGAGCGGTTCCCATTGCTTCTTTAAACCACGAAGCTCGGCGAAGAGAACTTTCGCGGCCTTCTGATCGGCGTAGATGGCGGGATCGGCGGCTTTCGCATCTAATTCGGCGATGCGTTCGGGCACTTTTCTGGCCTCAAAGAGAGTCCTTTCCCGTGTTCAGGGCGGACATCAGCTCGGTGAGTTTGGAAATGAGCTCTTCCACGGGTTAGGGGGTATGTGTCGTTAGTGTAACAGAGAATGATGAGAGGATGGCACTTTTGTCAGGCGCGACAAAAGTGCCCAAAAGCGCTGGCGCGCCGAGTGCCCCGCCATGGTTCTGCCAAGCGGTGCTCAAGTAAAGATCCTGGCGTCTACATTGGGTAGGACTCCTTCACCCCCGGCGGCGCGCCCCCATCGCAGGCAAAGACCAAACCGGCCCTATTTTTAAGTATAGTTATCCAAGATTCTTCCATCTTCCACAATGGTCCGGAAAAGCGCTTCCTGCTACAATGTCTGGAAACACTCATGACACAAAATACCCCTGCCACCCCCACTGCTGAGCCGCACTTGTCCTTTAGTGCGATGTTTCTGCTTTTTAGCCTGAGCCTACTGGGGCTGCTGCTCTTGTCGCAGCAGTTCCTCCTGCCGCACTTTACGCGCGTGCCGCTCGCAGGATCTCTACTGGATGCCGACGAGCTACAAACGAAGGAGGCAGATCTCAGTGCGGCCGTTGATCAGGCTGAAGACGCGCGTCGTGCCGAACTTCTGCCCACGCGTGATCCGCTCTTTCAGTCATTGCAGGTGCAGAAGCAGACGATGATCTCGCCACTGGTGCTTCATCACCGCATTGCCGATATTGCTGCTGCCGCCAGCGGCACATCGTCAGGAGCGGTACGCATTGATCGCTTCGTCTATGACGCTTCGGGTGCCACACTCACGCTGGCCGGCGACGTGAGGAACGTCGGCACGCGGAGTATGACAGTACTCGCAAGTTTCGTGGATGGATTGAGTGCCGAGCCGCTCATCGAATCATTCGTGCCACCAGTCTTCACGCGTGAGGAATCCCCGCAGGGGTTCCGCTCGCCGTTTGAGATTCATATCACCCTCCGTCGCTAATCCATGACGCTCTCACTCTCTATTCAGCGGCTCTGGACCGAACCGATGACGAAGTGCCTCGCTGCCTGCCTGTGTCTGACGATGGCTTCGGGACTTGTGCTCACACATGTTCGGGCGATTGATGCGGTGCGCGAAGTCAGCGTGCCCACGGCGAAGCGCGTGACGGCCCTGCAGCAGCGTCTCGACCTCTTGCGTCAGCAGATGGAAGCCTCCCAAGCTCAAGCCACGCTGAAAGGCGACAGTCAGGAAGAGGTGGTCCGTCAGGCTGTCCTGCCGGCGGCGGCCGATCTGGCGCGCATCATCACGCTCTTCGACCTGCTCCGTGACCGTCTGAGTGCCGACGGCATCATCCGCGATATGTCGCCGGTGACGGTAGGGGACGCTGTACCGACCAATGACGACCGTGGACTGCTCGTCTCGCCGGTTGATGTTCGCTTCCGAGCCAGTAAGGCCGGTGTCGAATCTGTTCTCCTCTTCTTTGAACTCTCGGGTTACCTCACGGTCGGTGATGCCCTGACGAGTAGTGAACGCGAACAGCTGCTGACTCTGACAGAACGCGAGAACGCTGCCGGCTTGCCGGCTCTTGAGGAGTTTCTGCGTCTACCCCTCCTGACGTATGCGCGAGGTGCTCAGGCAGCCCGCGATGAACTCCTGAAATCCTTTGGGTCTACGGTCTTCGTGCAGTCACTCGAGAATGTCATCAAGGATTCGCGGCTGCCGCAGGTGCGCTACCTGCTTGGCGGCACGTTCGGCCAGGCGTTGCAAGACCAGGGACTCTGGCCGCTGCGCTTCATGACGGTTGATAGCACGATGATTGCCCCTGTCGATGATGAGACGGAAGATTTGACGCTGCACCTGTCCGCGTACTCGCGGACGGAAGATCCGGGGGCTTCTTCTTGAGTCTTCGAGCCTTTTGGCTTACTCTTGAGGGCGTCTTTCCCCCGTTTTCCTCTGCGCCAGCGTTCCAGCCGGTTTGTCCGTCCCCAGAAGATCGAGAAGCGTCCTCGCATCAATGATCAGATCTCCTCAGCCGAGGTGCTGCTCGTGACCGAGGAGGGCGCCAAGAAAATGCCTCTCGAAGAGGCGATTGCCCTCGCCCGCGCCCAGGAGCTCGATTTGATCGAGGTCTCCGGCAACGCCAACCCGCCGATCGTGAAGATCGAGGATGTCGGTCACTTCATGTACGCCCAGCAGAAGAAGGAGAAACGCCAGAAAGCCCACAGCAAGCAGACGGAAGTGAAGATGCTGCGCTTTGGCTTCCGCACCGAGCAGCACGATCTTGATCGCCTCATCGACCGCGCCAAGGAGTTCTTCGGCGAGGGGCATATGGTGAAGTTCGTCGTCCGCCTCCGCGGCCGCGAGCTGACGAATAAGCAGTTTGCCGTGCAGAAACTCAAAGGTGTGTTGCAGCAGATGGCCGACATCGCCGACGTGGAGCAGGATGTTCGCGCCCAAGGCAACCAGTTCATGGCCGTGGTCCGCCCGAAAGCTCGCAGTTGAACCGGCGGCCAAGACCGGAAAAAACCTTGTTGCATTCACTTGTCTTTCCCCTTACACTCCGTGCCCCATGCCTAAGCAGAAGTCCCACAGCGGCGCCAAGAAGCGTCTTCGACGCACTGGATCAGGCAAATTGGCCGTTAAGCGCAACAGTCGTGGCCACCTCCTGATGCAGAAGAACAAGCGCCAGAAGCGCCTCTCTCGCACTCTCCTCGTCCATCCGACCGATCAGCGCCGGATGGCTGCCCTCGTCCCTCACCTCTGAGCCATGCGTGTCAAACGTGGTATCCACCGTCACCGCCGTCACAAGAAGATTCGCAAATTGGCGAAGGGTTATCAGGGCGTCCGCAGCGAAACCTACCGCAAGGCCCGTGAGGCTGTGATTAAGGCTGGCCAGCACGCCTTCCGCGATCGCCGCAAGAAGAAGCGCAATTTCCGCAGCCTCTGGATCACCCGTCTGACCGCCGCCGTCCGCGCTCGCGGCACGACGTACGCCGTCTTCATCAAGGGTCTCAAGACGCACAAGATCGAGCTGGACCGTAAGGTCCTCTCGGAGCTCGCCATCCACGAGCCGAAGGTCTTCGACCAGATCGTCGAGAAGGTGAAGGTCACGAAGTAATCTCATCCCTTGCTACCAAGAGGGGCCGCGAGGCCCCTTTTTTGTCGGCGCATCGCTAATATTGACATAAATAATAATGATTTTATAATAAAAAAAGAAGTCATTGCTCACTCACACTGTCGCCCGGTTTCTCGAGGAGGACGTATGAACCCCGAACCCGACCCCCTGCCGTGGGGTCAGATCCTGTTCTTTGGCGGCTGCGTGCTGATGCTCGCCATTGCCTTTCTGCTCTGGATGAAGAGCGCCAAGAAGGCGAGTTACTACCGTCAGCATCACAACAAGACGAAGCGCGGCCTGAAGATCACGAAGGTCGAACGTAAGGGCTGGTCCGACGGTGTGGACTGGCACGTCACGTACAGTGACGGCAGCGTTATCGAAGTGTTGGACGAGCACACCTGCCCGGTGTGGGCGACCCCCGACAACTGAGCGATTCCAACACCAGGAATCGCGCCACCCCGACCCCAGCCGTACGGCTGGGGTTCTTTTTATCTTCCCGGTCATGAATTGACAAATAAATTATAAATGTCACAATACACATGGTTTGTATCGCCCTTTCTATCCTCCAGCCAAGAGTGTCGGTATGTCCCCAGAACACCCGGTGTGGATTGCGGCCTTCGGGGCCTGCATCGGCAGCATCATGACGGCCGTGGGGTTCACGGCCTACATCCTCCTCCGCATGCGTCCACGGCGCGAGCTGCCCGGCAGTGAGAGCCCTTACCGGCGGTACCGCCGGAAGATCGTACAGGGGCTCCGGATCGATCACATCGAGAAGCAGCATTCGTCGTCCGGTCAAACGGACTGGCTCGCGGTCTTCTCCGATGGCAGCACGATTCTCGTTGAAGACGATCCCTACATGCCGCACTGGATGATGGATCCGTTAGAGGAGTATCTCGAGAGCTGACCCGCAAACCCCTTTCCCCCGGCCGCTGGCCGGGGGTTTTTTATTTTCCCGTCCGCTTGGCAACTTTCTTGATCGCCGGCGTTTTTACAAGAAAGGCGTAGAGCTCGATCATGGCCAGAAGGACGATGGCTCCGGCGATGCCGGTGACCGCGGATTGCAGGGCATCGCTGATCATGAGGAGACGCGGATCGAGCGCGGCGATGGCTGCCTCGATGAAGCCGACGACGAAGCCTACAGGGACGAAGACCACGAGAGAGAGGAGGACGATCGTCCAGGCAACGGTGCCAGTGCGTCCGCGCACGAGGTCCTGGCTGCGGCGGAGCGCCGAGCGGTACTGCAGCCCCTCGCAGACGATGATGATCTGTGCGAAGGCCGTGCGGAAGAGGTAGATGATGCCCGGCACGACGAGCAGGAGCAGCCACAGGAAAATGAAGCAGCCGCGCAGGACGTCGGTGAGGATGACGGGGACAAGGAGCGGCGAACCGCGCCTCAGGATTTGACGCCAGGAACCGCCGTGATCGGCCGGCTTCACGATCTGTCGGCCTACGAGGATGACAGCAATCGTGCCCCAGGCGATGACGACGTTGAGGACGACGACGAGGACGGTGCAGAGGGCGCGGACGGTGTCGGGGGCGCTGTAGCCGGCCCAGTACGGGTCGCTGTCCAGGCTGCCCAAACGCGAGAGCGTGGCGATGGCGAACGTCGGGACGATGATCGTCCAGAGCACGATGTCGTTCAACGCCGAGTGCTTGCGGTAGAACGTCCAGGCCGAACGGAGGAGATCGGTGATTGTCGGCATGGCAGTCAGCGGCGCTTGATGCGGATGAAGCCAGAGACGTCGATGGTGGTGAGTTTCTTCTCTAGTTTCGTGAGCTCGTCGAGCAGGAGGTTCACGCCGAGGGCGTCGGAGGCCATGTGGCTGCACTGGATGACGTTCACCTTCTGCTTGCGGGCTTCCTCCAAGGCCTTCTCGGTGGCGTGCATCGTCAAGATCGTGCCGACGCCGGCGCGCGCCTGTTGGGCGACCTGCTCCTCCGGGCCGTTGGTACCGCCTGTGAATTCGCTCACGACGATGCGGCCGGGGCGTCCCGACGACGAGCCATTCACGACGATCGGGCCATTGCCCTGTTTGGCGTAGTGGTGGTATTCCTCGATGTGCGTGATGGCGGTGCAGATCTCCTGCAGATCTTCGAAGTGCTTCTTGGCGATGGTCTTCTCCATGAACTGCCAGGCGAGGTTGTCGGTGATGGTGTGGCAGCCGACGAGCGGCAGATCGAGCAGTTCGGCCGTGCGGCCGGTGCGGAAGAGATTGTCGGCGTGGATGCTGCGGCGGATGCGATCCATGCGCGGGCCGAGCTCGCCTTCGGCTTGGTTGATCGGCACGCCGTAGCCGGCGAGCAGGTCGGCCTGCATCGGCATCATCTTGTCCAAATCCATCAGGGCGCGGCCTTCGGGGTGGTGAACCAGGATGGCGTCGATCCGCGTGCCCTTCTCACGCAGGCGGTCGGCCAGGAGGATCTCGGGGGTTTCGATGTCGATGCCGACCATCAGGTGCGTGACGTCTTCATCGCCGGTGCCGGCCAGGATGCGGGAGTCCGGGAAGGGGTTCCAGGTGCGCTCTTCGTCGAAGAACTCCTTCTCCTTGCCCTCGAGTTTCTTCTGCTTCTCCTTCTGTTTCTTCAAAAGATAGTCGATGCGCTTTTGGCCGCGCGGGTCGGCTTTGATGCCGATCTCGACGGCATGTTGAAACAGGGTCTTGAGCTTCATGGTCGCAGCCTAGTGGGCATCCACGCTGCCGACAAGCACGTGCCAGCATCTCTCGTTCGCGCCTTACTGCGGCCGTTGCCAGCCGCGAAGCATGTTCTGGTCGCGCAAGCGGGGGATGATTTCGGTATTGAAGATGTTCACCATGGTGACACCGCTGCGTTCGTCCTGCAGCGTGTCGAGGAGACTGCCAAATCGCGGCTGTACCCAACGCTCAACGTAGTTCTGCTGTTCGTAGCTTAAGCTCTCCCAGAGACGTTTGGCCTGGAGGATGGGCGGCAACTGATCCATGCGTCCGGGCATGCTGAATGTCGGATTGGTATTCATGCTCTCACGTCGCTCAGGCTGGGGTGTGGGTACGGGGGAGGGCATGAGTTCAGGTGGTGGCTGCGGGATGCGCCGACGCTGACCAGGGAGGCGCTGACGACGGCGTCCTTGTGATCGCCCTTGGTTCTGGTCCAGCCATTGCTGGTAGAACTGTTCGCGACGGCGCGGGTCGATGCCCTGCCAGGCGCGGCGTGCGCCATTCACGCGGCGGGAGGTGGCATCCCTGGGGCGCGGTCGTGGCGCAGGCAGATCGCCTTCGGGTGGTACAGGAGCGGTGCGTTCGATGGGCATAGGCTTAGGGATGGGGAGAGGTACCGATCATCACTTTCGCGTCGGCGACAGTGACACCTGTCTCGGAGACGAGCACGGGGTTCAGGTCGAGTTCGGTAACAGTCGGGCAGTCGATCATGAGTTGGGCGACGGCGCGGACGGTTTTGGCGAGGGCGTCGATGTCGGACTGCGGTTTGCCACGCATACCGAGCAGGAGTTTCCAGGCGGTCAGTTCCTCGAGCATGGCGTAAGCATCGGCTTCGGCGATGGGGCAGAGGCGGAAGCTCGTATCACGGAAGAGCTCGGCGTAGATGCCGCCGAGGCCGACCATGACCATCGGTCCGAACGACGGGTCGCGCAAGCCGCCGACGATGAACTCGTTGCCCACGGGCAGGAACTGCTGGATGAGCACGCCGCGGATGCGGGCGGCGGGGGCGTGCTCCTTCACGCGGGCCATGATCTCGTCGAAGGCCTGGCCCACGTCCGCTTCGGTCTTGAGGTTGGCGCGCACGCCGCCGACGTCGGTCTTGTGGGGCAAATCGGGTGAGCTGATCTTGGCGATTACCGGCAGGCCGACAGAGGCTGCAATGCGGATGGCATCCTCGCGGGTCTTGGCCACTTGGCCGCGGGGGGCGGGGAGCGAGTAGATCGAGAGGAGCTCGCTCGTGCGTTCCTCGCTGAGGAGTCCCTTTTCAGGCAGAAGGTGACGGGCGTGCGAGGCGAGTGGTGAGGCCGTGGCGACGGTGTGGCCGGGGGCGGGCAGCTCCGCTAGGGCGGCGAGCGCCTTGATGGCGCGTTCGGGGGATTCGAAGTCGGGGATGCCGGCTTCGGCCAGAATCTGCTGGCCGTTTTGGACGGAGCCGCCACCGACGAAGCTGGTGACGATGGGGATGAGGCGCGAGGTGCGTTTGGCGGCGGCGATGACGGCGGCCACGTCGCGCACGGGCGTCATCACCTGCGGCGTCAGGAGGACGGCGATGCCGTCGACGTTCGGGTCGGCTTGCACGGCGGCGAGGGCCAGGCGGTAGCGCTCGGCATCGGCGTCACCGAGGACGTCGACCGGGTTTTTGGTGCTGGCGGCTTCCGGTAAGGCGGTGCGGAGGGTAGTGATGGTGCTGGATTCGAGGCTTGGCAGAGCCAATCCGGCGCGTTCGGCAGCGTCGGTGGCGAGGATACCGGGGCCACCGGCGTTCGTGACGACGGCAATGCGCTTCGTGACGAGCGGCGGCTCGCTCGACAGCACCCGCAGGAGATCGGTGAAGTCGGCCACCGTCTCGGCCCGGCGGATGCCGGTTTGGATGCACAGCGCCTTCACAGCCGCGTCGGAACCGGCGAGGGCGCCGGTGTGGGACGAGATGGCGCGTTGGCCGGTCTGTGAGGTGCCGGCTTTCAGGAGGACGATGGGCTTACTCTGCACGAGGCGGGCACAGATCTGACGGAAGCGCTCACCGTGCGGAATGCTCTCGAGGTAGAGGCCGATGACTTTTGTCTCGGGGTCCGACTCGAGCATCTCCAAATAATCGCACTCATCGCGGGCGGTCTTATTGCCGAGGCTCAGTACGCTTGAGAACCCCAGTTGCAACAGTGGCGCGCGGTCCATGATGGCGACGGCGAGGGCGCCGGATTGGCTGAGGAGAGCCACTGGACCGGCCGGGGGAAGATCTTTAGCGAAGGAGGCGTTGAGTCCGATCGATGGGCGCAGTAGACCCAGGCAGTTGACGCCGAGGAGGGTGAGGCCGTGCTTGGCCGCGGTGGCGCGGACCGCTTCCTCACGAGCGAGGCCTTCGGCGGTGTTCAGCTCGCGGAAGCCGGCGCTGATGACGACGACGTGCTTCACGCCAGCTTGGCCGCATTCCTCCAGTAAACCGACGACTGTCGGCGCGGGCGTGATAATGATGGCCAGATCAACGGGGGCGGGAAGGGCACCGATGGTGGGGTAGGCCTTGGCACTGAGGATCTCGGGGTACTTCGGATTGATCGGATACACCGCGCCTTTGTATCCCTGCGTGAGGAGATTTTTCAGCACATCATGACCAACCTTTCCGACGACGGGGGAGGCGCCGATCACCGCAATGGAAGACGGAGAGAGGAGGGGATGTTGCATGTCTGTTTGGGCGGCGTGCCGAACTCTACTATTGTACCGTATTTTTGGCTTTTTTGCCACATTCGGGTGGCCGCGAAGCCCTCTATGATGCCGGTCGTTCCTTTATGCCCCTTCCCCCCTTTCGCTGGCGATCCCTGTTGAGTGCTCAGTCATTGCGACTCCTGGCATTTTTCAGCCTCGCCGCGGTCTCACCGGCCATCGTCAACGCTGCGTCCATCTGGTATTTCATGAAGATGCGATTGAGCGGCTACGCCGGTTGGTACGCGCTGCCCGAGTGGTACCAGGTCGCCTTCTACGTCCTCCTCTTCTGGTTCGTCTGTCGTCGCCTTTGGCCGCGGTTCGCTGCTGCCGCGCCGACTCGGCGCCAGGTCATGATCGGCTTGATCACCTACTTGATTATCCTCGGCCTCTCGTACGCCGTCTTTCACCTGCCCGACGGTCCGTTGGCTGTGCTCGCCGCGTTCAATCTGGCTCACCCGAAGCTTGGCATGTTTGCGGTGGGGACGGGCTTACGTTTGGCGTTCGTTCTGCCGTCCTTGGTTTCCGCGTCGATGTTCTTCGCCTGGTCGGATATCCGTCGGCTACTACCCGCCCTCAGTGGCAGCGCGGTGATCCTACTGGTGTACTCGGGACTCCGGTTGTGTCAGTACTACTACGCTGGCGTGCTCGGCCGGCCGTTGGCCTACTTCACGCGCGGGCTGCTGCAGCTACTGCCGTACCACGAGCCGGTGAGTGGTAATGAGCTGACGATGACGTACGGGCACTTCACGGCGACAATGGGCTCGCTCTGTATTGGGTATGACGCGATTTTTCTCTTCGTGATGCTCTTTGCAGCTGCTCTGCTTATCGCCGGTCGGAGCCAGCGGATTCGCGCGGACCGTACGATTATTGCCTTCGTTGTCGCCATCGTTCTGCTCTACTTTGTGAATGTCGTGCGCGTAGCTGGCATCATGATCGTCGGTGCACAGTCATCGGCGACGGCTACCGAGCTCTTCCACGAGGGAATCGGGGCGCTATTGGTATTCGCTCTTTTGCTTATCTATCTGCGCTGGGTGCTGCCGTGGATTTGCCGCCCCGATGCTTTGATGAAGAAGCGTGCCTGAGGTGTTTGCAACGTTCTGGTTTGACCCAGTGGCGTGGTACACTCTCGTACCGTCATGCCGATGAAGATTCGCTTCGTGTACGCATCGACGGCCGGACACACGGAGTATGTCCTGACAGGGCTCGCTGAGCGCCTGGCTCAGGGCAGCGTGCCAGTGACGGTGACGATGGTGCGGGCGGAGCGAGCAACGACGACCGATCTGCTGGCTGACGATCTATTGCTGCTGGCATGTGGTACGTGGAACACCGGCGGCGCCGAAGGCCAGCTCAATCCTCACATGCACGCGCTTCTGCGTGAGCGCGCAGCCGACTTGGATCTTCAGGGCAAACCATGCTTGGTCATCGGCCTCGGCGATCAGCGCTACCGCTACACGGCCAATGCGGCCGTGCTTCTGGAGCAGTACATCACGAGCCATGGGGGCGCACTGATCGTGCCGGCCCTGAAAATTGTGAATGAACCATATGACCGCCTCGATGATCTCCTGAAGGCCTGGCTCGATCAGCTGCAGGGCGCGCTGCGTACCATGACCATCGCCTGACTATGAAAACACTCGTGATCAAAGTCACTGGCGCGCAGGGGCAGGGGGTGAACTCCGTCGGCGAGATGTGCGCCAAGGGCCTCAAGCGTGGCGGATACTGCGTCTTCGGCTACCGCGAATACAACTCACTCATTAAGGGTGGGCACAGCAGCTTCCAGCTCGATGTCTCACCGGACCTCGTTCAGAGCAGTGCGACGACGGTCGATCTGCTTGTGTGCTTCAATCATCACGGACTGGAGCGCAACCTTGGCGAAGTGAATGACGGCGGCGTGGTCATCCATCAGACGTCTGACTGGGTCTTTGACGCCGCGTCCTTGGCCGATCTTACGCGCCGCCGGATCACGGTCATTCACTTGCCGGTGGAGGCGATGCTGACGAAGTTGAAGGCCAAGTCGATCCTTGGCAACGTCCTCATTACAGCTGTGGTGTGGGCGCTTCTTGGGCGCGTTGAGGGCGAACTGGAGGCACTCGTGCGCGAACAATTCGGACACAAGAAAGATCTTCTGGAAGCCAATCTCGCCTGTATTGCAGCCGGGTTCGCCTTCGCGGCGGATCACGAGGACGCGCCGTCGTTGCGTTTGCCGGCAGCCGATCCCTCCTGGCAGCGACACCTGCTTGTGACGGGCAGTCAGGCAATGGGGCTCGGAGCTGTGCACGCGGGCGTGCGACTCTATGCCGGCTATCCCATGACGCCGAGTAGTCCGCTCCTGACGTACATCGCGAGCATCCAGAACGAGACGGGCATGGTGATCAAGCAGGCGGAGGACGAGATCACCGCGGCGCAGATCGTCTCTGGCGCGATGCACGCCGGTGCCCGCGCTCTCACGGCCACCGCCGGTGGTGGCTTCGACCTCATGAGTGAAACGGTGTCGCTCAACGGTCTGATCGAAAATCCCACGGTCTTCGTCCTGGCTCAGCGCCCTGGTCCGGCCACGGGTCTGCCGACGTGGACCGCCCAGGGTGATCTGTGGTTGGCGATCCATGCTGGCCACGGCGAATTTGCGCGTTGTGTATTGGCTGTCAGTGACGCCGAGGATGCCTTCCGGCTCATGCCGGCAGCTTTCAACTTGGCCGAGGCCTGGCAGACGCCCGTCGTCGTCCTGACGGATAAGCAGATCGCCGAGGCTCTCTATACCGAACCGGCCTTCGAACAGTCGAAAACACCCTTCCAGCGTGGTCGTCTCGTGACTGACACTCAGGGGTTAGCGACACTGAAGGCGACCGATCGCTTTGATCCGACTGCGGCCGACGGCGTCTCGGTGCGCTGGCTGCCGGGCAGTCCGGCCCAGACGTACTGCGCGCAGGCCGACGAGCACGGGCCTGACGGAACGGTGGACGAGTCGGCGGCCAACGCTATCGCCCAAATGGAGAAGCGCCAGCGCAAACTCCCGGCGCTCAAGCAGTCGCTCCCCGAGCCCGATCTCTTCCTCGACGGCAAACGCGAGCCGGCCGCCGGTGAGCCGGCGCTCGACGTGCTCCTTATCGGCTGGGGATCCACGAAGCCCGTCGTCCTCGATTGCCTGGAGGCGGCTGGCAAGAACATCGGCTACCTGCATGTCACGTACCTCTGGCCGCTCAAGACTGAACGTTTGCTCAAGCTGGCGAAGAACGCCAAACGAGTGGTGCTCATCGAGGGCAATCACGACGGCCAGCTCGGCCAGCTCATCGCGCGCGAGTGCGGACTCATCATCACCGACAAGATTCTGAAATACGACGGGCGCCCGTTCTTCCGCGACGAACTGCTGGCCCGCCTGCAGCCGCTCCTCTCTGCCCCCAAGCGCGCCGCGCCCGGTCGCCGCCTAGCCGCGTCCCGTTCCTCCAAGCGCTGACATGTCGATCCCGCTCTCCATCTCCGGCAGCCCCCAGGACAAAGCGACGATGGCGCAGTACCACTGCGACACGCGTTGCACGTGGTGCGAAGGTTGCGGCGACTACGGCATCTGGTCGGCGGTGAAACGCGCCCTCGTGCAACGCAATATTCAGCCCTGGCAGGCGCTGCTCTGCTACGACGTCGGTTGCCACGGCAACACCTCGGACAAGTTAAACGGCTATCGCTTCCACGGCCTGCACGGCCGCGTCATTCCTTTCGCCGTCGGTGCCAAGCTGGCCAACCCGAGACTCCCGGTCCTCGCTTTCGGCGGCGATGGGGCGTCGTTCTCGGAGGGCATCGGCCACTTCGTCCACGCCATCCGCAGTCACTATCCGATCGTCTTCGTCCTGCACAACAATGCCAACTACGGCCTGACGACCGGCCAAGCCAGCTCGCTGACGCCCGAGGGGCAGCCGATGAACTCCTCGCCCAACGGCATCCCGGAGCACACGCTGCCGCTCATGGATTTTGTCTTCTCGCTGGAGCCGACATTCGTCGCCCGTGGGTTCTCGGGCGATATCCCGCAGCTGGCTTCGATCCTCGGGCAGGCGCTGGATCACCGTGGATTCGCCTTCGTCGACGTCCTGCAGGCCTGTCCGACGTTCAACCACTTCGCCACGCATGACTGGCTGCTTGGAAAATGCCGCGACGTCTCTACTTTCGGCCACGACGCCGGCAATCTGGCTGCCGCCCGGAAGTTGGCGATCGAGACGGAGGACGCTATCGCCACGGGCGTGCTCTACCGCCGCGAGGACGTACCGAACTTCATCGAACGTCTGACCCCCCGTCAGGGGCGCAAAACGACGCCCGCCGAGGAAGTGGCGGTGACGGACGTCTCGCACCTGCTGGAAAAGCTGGTGTAACGGCCGTCCGACGGTCTTGTGGGAAATCTCACCTTTTCCTTGCCAGGAATGTTTTTCGGGGAGATACTGTGTCTCCCCAATGGAGATCACTCTCCGCACAATTGGGCCCCAGAGGAACACCACCCACAGCCCACGACAGTACTCCACCCCAAGCGGCGGATTTTTGGCTGCGCCGCGCCCTCACCTCGCATGAACAACACCCTCCACACCACCGGCCCGGAGAGGATCGATACGGCCGCCCTGGGGCGGCGACTGGCCCGCGAGACCGAGCGGGAGGCTCTCATCCAATCCGCCACCGAGCGGCAACGAGTCGCAGCGATCGAGCAGGTCCACCAGCAGACGATCCGCACCGCTGCCTCTAGGCTTCTGGCCGAACACGGATCGGCCGATGCCCTCCAGGAGGTGGAACAGGCCGCGACGCGCGAGGCAGCGACCATGGGCCGACTCCGCCGCGGCCGCTTCGACGCCCGCATGAAGGTCGGCAACATCGACTCAGCAGGGCTACAGGCCGGCAACGAAATCTTCGTCGCCCCCGAATTTGCCCAAGCGGAGAGTGATGCAGCCACCGCCCGGGAGATCAATGATCACGAGGTCCAGCATCTCGACAAGCAAGCCCGCCAGATCCGCGACGTCGCCCTCAGCGTCGGCGACCCGCAGGCCGACCGCCTGCTTAGCATCCCGGCGACGGCCTTCTTCGAATCGGACGCCATGCTCGCGGCCGGCTTCGAGAACACCTCCTGGGACTACGTCGTCGACTACCTCTGGCCGGTGCAGGACATCGCCGACTACGTCCACGGCACGACCTACCAAGGCGGCACCGTCGACGGCCCCGAGCTCATGCGCACGGCCGCCCGTACCGGCGACATCGCCACGGTGCGCTACGTCATCGTCTCGGCCTACAAACAGAAGCGGCCGGCGCCAGCCCACGAGGGGCAGGACACCGGCGCTTCTTCTGGGGCTGAAGTGAGCCTAGCGGCGTGATCAGCGCTGAACCTTGACGCCGAACAGACGGGGATTCTCCGAGAGCTTCGTCTTGGCTAGCTGCTGCATGAGCCAACGGGTGATCGTGACGCCCGTCAGGAGGGAGACGACGATACCGAGGGCCAGGGTGACGGCGAAGCCGCGGACGATCGACGTGCCCACCATGAAGAGAATGGCGCAGGTAATGAGTGTCGAAATGTTGCTGTCGCGGATGCTCGGCCAGGCGCGCTCGAAGCCGATTTGCGCGGCGGTCTTAAAGCTCTTTCCTTTCCGTAGTTCTTCTTTCATGCGTTCGAAGATCAGCACGTTCAAGTCCACGGACATACCGATGGACAGGATCATGCCGGCCACGCCCGCGAGCGAGAGGACGACGTAGCTGCTCGTGACGAGCAGGAGCGGCAGCTTCATCAGGGCGATGAAGAGCACGGCGTAGATGACGAGGGCGATGTTCGCGATCACGCCGAGGAGGCGGTAGATGAGGATTAAGTAAACGGCCGTGATGGCGATGCCGATGAGCGAGGCAGCGAGCGAGGCAGCGAGGGCCTGGGCGCCGAGCGTCGGTTCGACGGTGCGCTGGCCGCTCAAGTAAATCGGGGCCGGGATGGATCCCGTGTTCAGATCCTGGGCGAGGTCGCGGGCTTCCTTGAAGGTGGCGCTGCCGGTGATGATGGCCACGCCGCTCGTGATTTCGGTCTGGACGGTGGGTGCAGTGACGAGCTCGCCGCCGACGAAGATGGCGATGCGCTTCTTGAGGTTGTTCTTCGTCAGGTCGGCGAAGAGCTTGGCGCCTTCGTCATCGAACATGATCTGCACGACGGGCAGGCCGGTCGTGGGATCGGTCGTAACGGCGGCGGAGCGGAAGTGCTTGCCGTCGAGCGGCGTGTCCTTCCAGCCAGTCGGCTTGAGCGAGAGGAAGAGGATGCGGGCGGGGACGGCCTCCTCGGTGCGCATGACCTTGGCGGTCTGGAGCTTATCGAGCAGGGTCTGAGCCTTGAGCATGCCGCCCGAGCCGCTGACCGTGAGCAGGTCGTAGCCGGCTGAATCGGCGGCGTGGGTCGGGGCCTTGTTTACGCGGATGAGGTGGTAGCCGAAGGCGGTCTCGATCGGATCGCTGACGACACCCGGTACGGCCGAGAACGCGACGGCCTCGAAGGACGGGGCGACGTCGCCGTGGCCGATTTCACCGAGGCTACCGCTGTTCTGCTTGGAGGGGCCATCGGATTCGGCGCGGGCTAGCTCTTCAAACGAGGCACCGGCGACGAGTTTGGTCTTCAGTTCCTTGGCGCGAGCCAGGGCTTCTTCCTTCGTGCGGGTGACGGCGGCATCGGCCTTGAGGGCGCCCGAGAAGGCGACGAGGATATGGCTGACATCGACGCGCTCGGCGCCGGCCTGGAAGGCACGGACGAAGACCACGCCAGCCTTACCATTGGCCAGTTGGACCGTGGTGAGGGAGCCGGGAGCGGTGGCGCGGATGGCGGTGGTGAGGGCTGAATCAGTGTTGGCAGGTAGGAGCGCCGGTTCATGCGCCTCGACGCCGAGCGTTGGGTCCTCGGACTTCAACTGAGCGAAGGCGGCGGGAGCTTCGGTGATCACGCGGCCGGTGGCGGTGCGCGGACCAGTGGTCTCGGCGATGAAGATGCCGGGGATGGTTGTGGCTGGCTTGCCCTGACTGGCGGGGATGGTGATGGCACCTTCAAGCTTCAGCGGGCCCTGTTCAGGCTTGCGGTTCCAGAGGATATCCAGACCCTCGGGGAGCTGGTCGCGGAAGTAGTTGCGGGAGTCTTGGTACGAGACTCCGAGGTCGGAGCCAACGTCCTCGCCGACGGTTCGCAACTTCTCGCCGCTACCGGTAATGCGGGCAAAGAGCTGATTGGCGCGATCGCGGACACCTTGTTCGTACTCGGCCGTGGCCTCCGTCTGTTCCTCTTTGAATTCAAGCTTGATCGTCTTACCGACGGTGTCGATGCACTTCTGCACGTCTACGACGTCCTGAGGACAATCGACGAGCAGGTGTTTCTCACCGCCGATGTACGACGGAGTGATGGTCGTTTCGCTGACACCGAGAGAGTTCACGCGCTTCTCGAGAACAGTGCGGATGGCTTCGACGAGATTCTTCTCCTGGTTGTCGATCGTGCTGAGCTGCAGGCGCAGGCTGCCAATTGTGTTGGCGTCGGCATTGCGGTTCTGAGCAGCCTTCAATTCGGCTTCGACGGCCTGACGCTCCTGAGCGATCTCTTCCTCAGAGATGCGGAAATCAAGCTGTGTGCCGCCAGCCAAGTCCAAACCGAGGTGGAAGTTCGGCGCACTGAGGAAGGACGGAGCCCAGCCCTTCCAGGTGTTGGGCATGGCGATCACGAGGATCACGATGCCGGCGACGGTGGTGACGGCGGGCCAGAGATAGGAAGGGCGGGATGACTGCGACATGGGGCGAAGGGGATCAGTTAGTGGAGGAGGTTGAGGCGCGGACGAAGTTCACGTGGAGACCGACGTTCACGTCATCGGCGAAGATGGCCGCCAGGTCGGGCGAGGGGATCTTCTCCAGCGAGATATCACCACCGAAGGAAGCTTGCATTGTGAAGAGGCTGATGAGGCGACCCTTAGCGAAGAGACCGTACTGGCGGCCAGCGTCGCTGGCAGAGAGGGTCTTGAGCAAGGTGTGACCAGCGTCGTTGAGAGCAATGGAAACCGTGCCGAGGCCGTCCTTATCGGTACCGGCTTCGACCCAGAGTACGTGCTCTTCGGTCAGGCCGCTATCGCTGAAGTTGCCGTACTTGGCGACTGACTGTGTGACGGTCTCACCCGAGCCGGACTGGCGCAGGAAGCGCAGGGTGTAGGGCGACGTCAGCTGACGGGTCAGTTCGTCGGCGGCATCGGCCGGGATGGAGAGGGTCGCAATGGCGCCCGATCCGCTCGCGACGACCTTGAGGTCAGCCGGGGTGGTATTCAGGCTAGCCAGACGGCCCTGGATGACGTGCTGGACGGAATCCAGGATAACGTCGACTTTGTTGATCGGTAGATCGCGATAATTGATGTCATACCGCACGGCGACTGGCTCACCAGAGCTGCAAGCAGCCAGAGTGAGGGCGGTCAGGGCGGACAGGGCAAGGGGGGTGAAACGCATAGCGCGGGGAGTGTACGCCCCTTGGCGGGGACTCGCAATTCGTCACCGGGTCAGGCTCGTGTCAACGTTGTACCGGCACGAAGCATCTTTCCCGATAGATCCACGCCCTTTAAATGGCAGCCCCGGTCGAGGATACAACGATCAAGGACGCAATCCTCAATCAAGCAGTCCTCGAAGAGGACGGTATTGGAGAGAGTGCTGCGGCGGACGGTGGAGCGAGCGCCAATGACGACGCTGCCGGTCGTCGCCACCTGCTCTAAGACAGCGGATGAGTCTTTTTGGACGGCGTTGCCGACAAGGGTCATGGTGGCGGCGAGATAGGCTTCGAAGGAGCCGATATCGAACCAGGGTTCGGTGAAAGGGAATGCCTCGCAGGGGATACTCCGGGCGAGGAACTGTTCCCAGACGCCGCCGTTATTGTCTGGATGACCTTCGGCGTACTCAAGAATGATCGGAAAGACGCTCGGCGGGAAGATAGCGCAGGTAGTGCTGACGAGGCTGGATTTGGCTTCGCGCGGCTTTTCCTCATAGAGGGCCATGCTGCGCGTGCCGGGCTTGAGGACGACGGTGCCGAATTTTGTGGCGGCGGCGCGGTCGCCGATCTCGCGCACGGCGAGCAGTGGCACGCCCGGCGTGTAGCGGGCGAGGAAGTCGGACATCCTGAAGCCGAGGTAGTTGTCCCCAGCGAGCAGGAGCACATCCTCGTTCACCTGGCTGTCGCGCATCCACTGGGCGAGCGCCCCCAGTGCTCCGAGCTTCTCGCGGTCGCTACGCGTGCGTTCGACGATGAGTTCGATCGGGCGTGAGAGGGTGGAGCGCCACTCGGCCATGCTCGTGGCGAATTCGGCGTTCGTGCTGGCTGTGATAGTCATGCCGGGCGGCAGACTTTCGACGATGTGCGAGAGGAGTGGCTTGCCGACGACAGGCAGGAGCGGCTTGGCCCGCCGCTCGGTGAGCGGCCAGAGCCGAGTAGCGAAGCCTCCGGCAAGGATGAAGGCGTGCATGGGTATTGATCAGAAGAACTCGTGCCACCAGGCCTGGCTGTTTGGTTCGACGATGGTGACGGGATGACCCTCGAGCATCTCCACGCGCTCGGCGTCGCCGATAATGCCGAGGACCGAGGGGAGAAGTAGGTACGAGATCCCGCGACTGCGGCAGGCAGAGAGGAGATTCAGGGACTGTTCGAGGTCGCTGCACTGGATGAGGTGCGTAATGCCCATGCGGGTGATTGTCTCTTCAAGAAGGTTCAAACGGCCGAGAACCGGCACGCCGTCGATTTCTTTTTCTTTCGTGCCGCGGCCGTCGAGAATGGCGACGGGGCGCAAGGGGCTGCGGACGCCGTTTAAGTGCTGGATGAGAGCGGTCGACTCGCGCGTCACGCCGATAATGAGCGTCGGGAAGGTTGGGGGATCGCGGCGCAGGAACGAGCGCTGGGAGACATCAAAGAGCCAGTGCACCGTGAGCGACATTACAAACGTGAGGGCGAGGGCGATGCCAAGGAGTGTGCGACTGAAGAAGAGTCCATAACTGAAGTAGTACGCGAGGGCAAAGAGGGCCGTACCCACGAGAGCGGCGTAAGCGAGGAAGGCAATGGCGCGCGGGCTGCGCTGATCGGTGAAGAGCTGGAACGAGCGTGTGCTTACCAGGACGAGTAGCCAGAGCGGCGCCACGAGGACGACGATGCGCAGGTAGGGCTCGAGCGGGAAATCAGTGGAGAGAATCGGGCCGACACGCAGAACGTACGCAAGTGCGTAGGCGGCGATGAAGGCCAGGAGATCGGCGAGTAGCCAGAGTGCGAGAATGAAGATGCGACGCATGGGAGAAACAGGATAGCGGAGAACTCGGGCGGCTCAAAAAGGACAACCGGCCCGATGTGAGGTCGCAGCGCGGTCTTGGCTTATAAGTTGATTGCCACCAATCCGCCGGTCCAGGCGTAGGGCAGCATCGTCACATCCCACGGTACCGCGCCGTCGAAGCGGCTGAGGCCAAGGGCGTTAGGAGCTCCGCTGGGGAACACGTACTGCTTCATCCAGTGGTATTTGAGGGCGATGACGGGGTTCTGCTGGGCGCGGGCGGCGAAGGCTGGTTCTTGCAGCGCGAAGTAAGCGTACGTCTCGGCGAAATCTTCGAAGGGATCCGAGGCGGCGTAGCCCGAGACGAAGTCGTCACTCTGACTGTCAGGGCGGCGTGTCTGGGAGTCGAGCCAGGAGATCGAGTAAAACACGACGCTTGGGTCGTCACTCGGGATCGGCATCTCGCCGTCGCGGAAGGCGCTCATCTGCGGACTGACACCAGTCAGACAGCCGAGGTCGGTCACGTGGCCGTACTCGTGGACAAAGAGTGCGCGGGCCTCATCGCGCTTCTCCGGCTGCGTTAGGTCGAAGCCGGCGTAGAGGATGATCGAGTGGTCGCCGCTCATGCCACGCTGGGCGGGGCGGTTGAACTGCACGTAGACGTCGGACAGCGTCGACTGGCAGTCCGGTGGCAGCGACTTCAGTGTGTCGCTCCAGAGGTCACGGTAGTCGGCGGGGATATCGCTGTGATTCAGCGGGGCAGGGATCAGGGTGTTGGGATCAACGACACTGCCGATGAGGGACGGGGCGGCGTGAGCATCGGCTTTCACAGCGACAGGATGCCTTGCGTCCAAACCCCGGTCTGCTACGCTCCAAGCGAGCCAAAGCTGGCTTACCCCCAGGAGGAGGAAAGACGCGATTGCGAGGAGAGAGAGGGTTCGAAGTCGCATGAAAGAAAGTAAAAGGGACCATTTTTACTACATTTGATCTGTCATGTCAAGTATCCCTGACACCGATTCCGTGCCGGCGCTTGCCCCCGGGCAGACCCACACCGTCACGATCGAAAAAGTGGCCCATGGTGGGGCTGGTTTGGCGCACATAGACGGCGCCGTTGTCTTTGTGGCGGGGGCAATTCCCGGGCAACAGGTGCAGGTGACGGTGACGAAGAAGCGTGATGGATTCGCTGAGGCGCGTCTCGATAAGGTTCTGAAGAAATCGAAGGACGAAGTGCCTGCTAAATGCCCGCACTTTGGCCCCTGCGGCGGATGCACCTGGCAAAATCTGCCCTACAACAAGCAGGTTACGTACAAGGAAGACATCGTGAAGGAGACGCTCGGGCACCTCACGCCCGTCGATGAGTCGCTGCGCGCGACACTGCCTGGCCGAGTCCTGAAGATCATTCCGAGTCCGCAGGTCTTCCACTACCGCAACAAGCTCGAGATGACGTTTGGCTATGAGACGATGCGTCACGAGGAGAAGAACGGCCGCCGGATCTACTTCGATGAAAATCCGTCCGTTGGCTTTCATCAATCGGGCGAGTGGTCCACGATTCTGCCGATTTCCGAGTGTCATCTCTACGACGAGCAGGTGAGCACGCTCCTCATGGACGTCCGCCGTTTCCTCACGGAGTCGCGCCTGCCGGTCTACAACCCCAAGACCCACCGCGGCTTACTTCGCACTCTCCTCCTACGCCGCGGCGTGCACACGGGCGAACACATGATTGCCTTCACAGTGAACGCGAAGAAGAAAGAGCTCGAAGCGCTCTTCCAGCAGTTCATGCGCTTCGCTGGCCGCCCAGGATTGAAGTCGCTACTCGTCATTGAAAATACAGGCTTGAACGACAAGCCCGAGATGCCAAAAATCCATCCTCTCATCGGCGGCGAAACCATCGCCGAGCGAATCTTCGATCTGTCGTTCGATATTTCGCCCTTCTCGTTCTTCCAGACCAACACGCTGGGCACGGAGAAGCTCTACCAGGCGATCTCGCAGATGGCTGATTTGACGCTTAAAGACACCGTTCTCGATGCGTACTGCGGCATGGGCACGATCGGCCAGTACCTGGCCCGTTACTGTCAGCGCGTCGTTGGCATTGAGAGTCACCCCTCTGCGATTGAGGATGCCCTCCGGAGCGCCGGCAAGAACCGCATCGGGAACATCAGCTTCTACAAGGGTCGCGCCGAGCAGGTTCTGCAGCAGCAGCTGACGCCGGGCGGCAAATACGCGTTCGACGTGGTCGTTGTCGATCCGCCACGCGCAGGCCTCCACCCCGATGCCCTTCAGGCCATCCTGGCGCACAAGCCGAGACAGATCATCTATGTCTCGTGCAACGTCTCGACGTTCGCTCGTGACCTTGGGACGCTCATGAAGGGTGGCTATGACCTGAGGGCCGTGCAGCCCGTCGACATGTTCCCGCATACGGCCCACATCGAAATGGTGGCGTCGCTCCAGCGGGCCTGACGTTGCCATGCCGCTGACCGTCCTTGCCGTCGGCGCGCTCAAGACCGGCTGGGCCAAAGATGCCTGTGCCGATTACCTGCGACGCTTGCGCGGAGTGGAGATCGTGGAGATTGGAGCTAGTAAAGAGCGCGAACCACTGCGACAGAAACTCGATGAATCCGAACGTCTTTTGAAGGCGGCCTTGAAATGCGGCGGCGAAATTTGGGCGCTCGACGAGCGCGGCGAGGCGGCCGACAGTCTGCGTCTCAGTACGCTTCTGACGGGTGCAGCTGATCGAGGTGATCGCATCGTCCTGCTCCTTGGCGGTGCGTACGGTCTGAGCGATGACGTCCGGGCGGCGGCCCGGCGTGTGCTTCGACTCTCGGACCTGACGCTGCCCCACGAACTCTGTCGCGTTCTCCTCTTGGAACAGCTCTACCGGGCCCAGGAAATCGCCAAAGGCAGCGGCTATCACCACTGATGCGCATGGACGTTTAGCGCTTGCGGCGGCCGTAGATCCGCAGCACATTCCGGACGTGATGGAGTGGGATGCCCGGTCCCTCCTGGACGGCGTCGAGGGCCTGGAGGTCGGTCATGATGGCGATGGTGTCCTTCACGGCGAGTGGCAGGCGCTGGTCGTCTGGCACGTCGGGCTCGAAGCGTTTCGACGTCTCGAGCAGTCGCTGCACACGCTTCGTCGGATGGTCGGTTAGGTAGGCGCCGAGACGCGTGATGATCGCGTCGATCGAGGCGTCGTAGCCGTCTTCTTCCGGGGCGCGGTACATCTGGTCGCCGAGGAAGCGTCGGAGTTCTCGCACCTGGGTTTCGCGCTCCGGCGAGAGCGTGGCGATCGGCTCGGTCACGAAGCGCAGATCTTCGCGTGTCTCGATGCGGTGCGTGGTGATCCGGCGCGTGGTTTCGTCGTGGAGATCGCAGAGTAACAGATGGATGAGGTCCGGGCAGAGGCGGCGGCGGTCGCGGCTTTTCGCGAAGACCTCGCCGACGAGCGGCAACCGCAGGGCGTCGTTGAACGAGATGATCCTCAGGCGCAGAGCGTCATCGAGGTCGCGGGGGAGGTACGAGAGGCGGTCGGCCTGGTCCACCACAAGCGGCTCGAGGCTGGGGACGCGCTGTTCGGCCGGGAAGACAGTCTGATGCTTATCGAGACCGACGAGCGCTTCCTGCGTGAGGTTCAGGCCCGGTCGTTCCAGGCCATTTGTCTCCCGCCGGGCCTCTTCAAGAAGGCGGACGGTGCGCAGCGTCTGTTCGTTGTGTTCAAAGTGCAGGCCGTCTGGTTTCAGCCAGGCGTTCAGCGCGATTTCGCCCTTATGTCCAAACGGAGGATGTCCCAGATCGTGACCGGCGGCGATCGTGGCCATCAGGTCTTCGTTCAACCCCAGGCTGCGGGCGAGGCTGCGACTGTGAAGCTCGACTTCGCGTGTATGCGTGCCGCGCGTCGTGCGGCGACCGGGACTGGCGGCGGAGTGGACCTGGCATTTGTCGTTGAGGGCGCGGTAGGCGCGGCTATGGATGATGCGTGCCCAGTCGATGAAGAAGGGCGTGCGCAGTTCGTCGGATCGATCCGGCGCGGGGCGCTCGCGGGGCAGGTCGACGTCATGCCGGATGGCGTAGGGGGCGAGGAGGGCGTTCTGGCCAGCGATGATCTCGTGGCGATTGACCATGGGAGAGGATGATAGCCCGCCCAGCAGGCCGAAAAAAGCCGGTTTCTGGCGCTTGGCGGCATTTCTCGCGGTCGCTATACTTCGCCGGCGTTCTTTCTCCCTATGGCCTCATCGTCTAACGGCTAGGACACTTGGTTCTCATCCAGGAAATCGGGGTTCGATTCCCCGTGAGGCTGCCACACAATTTACATTTATTTAAATCAATGATATAATTTACCTCATACATACCAACAAACATATATGTCTGAAATACCAACACCTCCAGAACAACTTGTAGGTGATGCAGGCAAAGAAAAGGATTCAAGCACTACGGTGATTGATGCAGTTTCTCGCTCAAATGCAATGGCGAGCCTTCAAGCAGCAGAGAATACTAGTAGAGAAAAGGATGAGGCTAAATTAGCAGATATTGACCAACAGATTGCTGATACAGGCACAAAAGGCTCGCGAGAAAGAGTCCGCCCCAATCTTGATAGCGTGATTGGCGATGGTGCGGAGTTCGCCAGACAGCTTATGGCCTCTGGGTTGACCGAGATTGAGGTTCCGATTGAGCGTGTGAGTGCTCATGGGATGACTCTCAATGTTCGTACCCGCCCCTCTGGCTATCCTCGGACAATTATTATTGATCTTCGTAATGAAAGAGAGCCTTTTGAGGTCCGCATAGGTCATGACCCAGGCAGCTATCCCAATAGATATGTCAACAAAGACCATTTGTTTGGTGCTATCTCATTATGGCCAAAATAGGCTCATCCCCCTGTGGTAGTAGGTCGCACGCATGCGACAGGCCTCTATAAGCAGAAGAGGGGCGATTCTCGACGGCGTTGCGAATTTGTCTAATCAACATACTTACACTGTTGACATTGATTTGTTGACGGTTATGATTCTAGGTACCCCCTACCCCTACCTCGTATGATGACATCCTTTGCTTCCGGACTGACGGTCTTCTTCGGGCTCCACGCCCTGGCGATGATCGCGCTCTTCGTCGGTGTCGCTTTCATTCTCATTTGGGCATTCAAGTATCTGGCTGAACACGATTTGTGGCGCTGGGGCTGGGGACTTGTCGCAATCGGTGTCATCGTAGGCTTTCTCTCGATGCTCTTCGTCGCACCCGCGGCGGGAATGATGCTACGTCAGAGCGGAATGTTCAGCGGTGGCGGCTACGGCTTTATGCCGATGATGCAGTGGCAGAACACGGCGGTGGATCAGACTCCGGGAGATGATAGTTCCCAGGCACAGGAGGAAGCCGAAGGGAAGGCTCTCTATGACAAGCTACAAGCGGGAGAACTCGCTTGTGCTGATATTGAAGACAGTCAATTCGAATTGATCGGCGAGTATGTCATGGGTCTGAAGCTGGGCAGTGCTCACCTGCAAATGAATGCCATGATGAAACAGATGATGGGTCCGGAAGGTGAGGAGCAAATGCACATCTTGTTGGCTCGTCGGGCCACGGGTTGCGGTCTGACCGGCGGATCGGCTTCACTACCGGTTCGTGGCATGATGAACGGTGGCATGATGCGCGGCTGGTCGAGTTCGGCCGTCACACAGTGAGCGTCATTCTCATCGTCCGTTCCTAAGCGGCCCGCTGAGCGGGCCGTTTTTTAGGTGTTTTGGCTCCAGGCAGCCCTACCTATGGTCCAAATCTGTCAAAACTGCTATACTGGGGAGACGCCTGAATAGGCGCAAACACCCACATGCCAATTCGTTTCTGCCCACGTTCTCTCTGGGGTGAACGCCGACTGCTCTTCGTCCAGGAGCAGGCCGGCGATGTGCAACGTCCGAACCCAGAAGTACCGCCGCCATCGTTTGACGCTCGCGAGGCGGCCGAACAGCGCGTTCAACGGGTGAATGAGTTGATTGATACCGTGAAGAATCAGGCGCGTTCCGGCGAAGCCTTAGGGCGACGTTTGGAGGGTCGGGCGGGTACATCTCCCGAATCACTGCTTCTGATGCGACAGATGCGTTTGCAACAGATGCGCCAGCGCTTGAATGTTGCTGCAACGGCCTATGCGCTTAACCGCGCCGGACCGATGACCCAGGCGTATATGCAGATGCCGAGAGGGGGTCCGATGGGGTCTCGCCGTCGTTTCGGCCCACCTCGTGGGCCGGGTGGGCGCATGTCGCCCGGTCAGACGACCGGTCTCGATGCCACTCTTCCCACTGACCTGCCGGAGGGTGAAGTGCCGGACATGACCGCCCCTGAAGGCGGCCTGCCGGAGGGGGGAGTGCCTCGCGGTCGCCGTTACGCCGGCCCTGGTCGCCCTGGCCGTATGAACCGACCGGGCCGCCCCGGCCGCTTGATGCCGACTCCAGATGGCACGTCTCCGATCGCTGACATGGGCGTGCCGCTCGAGCAGTACGGTCCAGACGGTGCCGCCGTTACCGGCCGCATCCCGCGTCGTGGTCCGCGTCGGCCGCCTACCACGAGCGAGAGCGGCGAAGCACCGCCCACTGGTCGCCGTCCCGGTCGCATTCGCCCGCGTGGCGAGCAGCCCGTTGCCCCTGATGTGATGCCGGACACTACACCTCGTGGTCCGGGTCGCGGTCCCCGTACCTCTCCGCGCTCGGGCCCTCGTCCACGCGTGGCGCCGGGAAATCTGGAGCAACCCGGTGAGACAGACCGCGCGTGGCTTCGCCAGCTCAACGATCGAACGAATCTGATGATAGACGTTCGTGGCGGGCGCATGCTGCAGCCGTCGGAGAGCCGCATCTTGAACAATCGCGAGCGCGATCCGGCTGGTATTTCCAGCTTTGATTTCCCCCGCAACGAGCCGATTGGCTACCTGTCGCTTCATGATCCCGTGGACCAATGGGAAGTCGACCAGCTGCGCACCTTCCCGCAGCTCATGCGCGACAACGGCTACCAATTCGTCCTCTCGGAACGATCCGTGCAGCCGGGCACGCGTCCGGCGGCGCAGATGCTGCGCGAGCAGATTCGGGGGCTCTCAGACCGCGGCGTTCGTTACGTCTACATCAACCTCATGCCGCACGGGAGTCGCGACGGACGGATGGTCTTCCAGCAGCCAAATGGTACGCGCCTCTACCTGGAGCCGAACGAAGTCACGGCCCTGACGCGCGAGTTCCGCGAGATGCGCTTCTTCATCAACGTCAACGCCTGCTTCGGTGGCGGCTTCCATGCCGCCGACTTCCGCGACCCGACGGTGACTGACCTCGTACCGCGCGTGACCGTGGTCTCGCAGAGCCAGCCCGACACGCCGACGTCCGTCATGTCGATGGGGCCCAACCGCGGTGTCTCGTACTACGATGCTGTGCTGCTTCAGTATCTACAGCGCGGCCTGCCGTACGGACAGGCGCACGTCCTGGCGAGCGAGACCGTCGCTCAGATGTTCCGCGCGAATCCCGGCATGGTTCCCACTGCCTATCGCAGCGGCCGCAACCGCGGTATTTCCACCACTACCCCCCGCGCCGCATGACCGTCGCCCTTCCACCCATTCGCGGCCAAGACAAAGTCGCCTGGCTCTACGACGTGATCATGGCGCAGATCGAACCCGAACTGACGAGTGCTGCGGCACCGACACTTGCCGCTTTGTATGCCGACGAGACGGACGAGGAAGCGGCGGACCGGGCCGAGCGTTACGCCGAAGCCTTTGCGCTCTTCGATGAAATCGCGCCGCGCGTGTTGGCATCCCTCGACGAAGACGTGCAGATGACAGCGATGGAACAGGCGGCCGCGTGATTTGCTACTAGGCGGTCTTCGTGTCTTTCCGTGACGAGACGGGGAATGTGACTGTGAAGGCCGTACCTTTGTTGAGCACGCTTTTAACGCCGATCGTCCAGCGGTGGAGATCAATGATGCGTTTGACGAGGGCGAGCCCTAGGCCGTACCCACCCTGTGAACGCGAGTTCTCGGACTGATAGAAGCGTTCAAAGATCTTCGTGAGCGCGTCCTGGGCGATGCCAATGCCCGTATCCGACACCGTGAGCGTGCCGGGGGAAAGACGGACGGTGACCGTACCACCCGGGCGGGTGAAGCGGATGGCGTTGCTCACGAGGTTGGTCAGGACTTGGCGGATGAGGGCGCCGTCGCCTTCAGCCGTGACACGCGGAGCGATTTCGGCGCTGAGCGTCAGGCCGGCGTCGGCGGCGACCGATTGGAACTTCTCGCTCTGTTCCTGGACGAGACTCGAGAGGTCGATGGGCGCTGGCTTCACGGCAAAACGGTCGAGTCGCGCGAGCTCTAGGAGCTTCTCGACGAGCTGTACGATCTGCTTCAAATCCTGCTTGGCCGAGAGGATCCCATCCTCATAGTGCTTCGTGCGCAGAGCCAGATCGAGGGACGAACCGAGGACCGTCAGCGGCGTGCGCAGTTCGTGGCTGGCGTCTTGGGTGAACTGTTCCAGTCGTTCCATGGACTCGACTGCCGGCTTAAGACTCTGACGGGCGAAGTAGCGGCCGACGAGGTACGTGACGCTCGAAATGCCGACGCTCAGGACCAGGTACATGAAAGCGCGCAGCGGCAGGCCGCGCTCGATGTCCTGCTCAGGACGCATGATCTGCATGTACCCGAGAAATTCCTCCGACTCGACGATCGGAGTGGTGAGCAGGTCGTACGCGTCATCCTGAATCATAACGGTCGCCACGCCGTCATCGCTGGAGTACGAGAAGGGGATGCCGTCGAAGAAGGCGCCCTGGTAGATGGTGTTGCCTTGGTTATCGATGATGCGGACGCGTTCACGCAGCCAGATCGGCAGCACCTGGATAGATTCGCGCAGGTCGTCGGGCAGAGCGCGTTGGACGAGTTGAGATTCCTGGAGCAGGCGCAGGTTCAATTCGCGACGGGCGTTGGAGATGTCGGCCGCCAGGAAGAGCGTGCCGTTGGCGATGAGCAGCATGAAGACGAAGACCGTCAGTTGCAGAGCCAGCGAGCGTTCAATTCGTTGGAAGATCATGCCTCGGGCTGGGTGATGACGTAGCCCTTGCCGGGGACGGTGCTGACGATGTCTTTGCCAAGTTTGCGCCGCAGGTAGGCGATGTGGACATCGACGGTCTGTGAGAACATGAGGTCGTCGCGGTCGCCCCAGACATGCTCAAGAAGTGTGGGGCGGTCCTGGACGTCGCCGCGGTTACGGGCGAGAAATTCCAGCAGGGCATACTCCTTGGGTGAGAGGTCGATCCGCTCGCCGTCCTTGCGGACTTCACGGGCGTTCGTGTCGATGGTCACGTCACCGACGGTGATCACCGTGCTGCGGCTGCTGGCGCTGCGGCGAAGCAGGGCGCGGATGCGTGCCAGGAGCTCGGTTAAATCGAAGGGCTTCGTCAGGTAGTCATCGGCGCCTAGATCCAGGCCGTGGACGACGTCCTTGCGACTGTCGCGCGCGGTGAGCATGAGGATGGACACCTGCTTGCCCGCGCGGCGGAGTTCCTCGCAGACGCTGAAGCCGTCCATGCCGGGCAGGTTGATGTCGAGGATGATCAAGTCGAAGTTGCCGGTGAGTGCGTGCTCGAGTCCGCTCGGTCCGTCACCAGCGGTGGTGACCGAGTAGGTTTCGGCCTCAAGGAACGCCTGGATATTGGCGGCGAGCTTCGGCTGGTCCTCAATCAGGAGAATGTTCATATCGCCTCAATACGGTACACCTTTGGGATTAAGAAGGCATTAACGGGTGGAGTATCTTGGCTGAGAGTGAACGAAAAACGTCCTAGTCCACCCAGAGCAGCAGGCTCTTTAAGTAGTCACCCTCAGGGTGAAACAGGTTCACGGGGTGATCGAGCGCTTGGCGGTGACGCGAGAGGATTTTGACCGAGCGCTTGGCCTGCCGGGCGGCGCTGAAGACGGTGGCCTGGAAGAGGTCGGGCGTCATCTGGTAGCTGCAGGAGCACGTGAGCAGCAGTCCGCCCTTGGGCAGGATCTGCAGGGCGAGGCGGTTCAAATCGGCGTAGGCCTTCTTCGCCGGTTCCAGGTCTTGGCTGCGCTTGGCGAAGGCCGGGGGATCGAGCACGACGAAGTCGAAGCGCGCCGGGCGGGCAGTGCGGCGCAGGAAGTCGAAAGCGTCTTCGGCGCAGGCCTCAAATTGCTCGGCGAAGCCGTTGATGCGCATGTGTTCCTGGGCGCGGGCGATGGCGTTTTTGTCGTAGTCCACGGCCATGGCGGCGAGCGCGCCGCCGCTTAGGGCGTTGAGTGAAAAGCCGCCGACGTAGCTGCAGACATCGAGGACGGTGCGGCCGGCGCTGAGCGTGCGGACGAGGGTGCGCATCTCGCGCTGATCCAAAAAGAACCCGGTCTTCTGGCCGCCTTCAAGATCGATCAGGTAGCGAAGTCCTCGCTCCTTCACGGTCACCGTGCCTTGGCCTTTGCCGCGGACCCAGCCCTCGCGCGGTTCTAGACCTTCTTTCTCGCGGCCGGGGCCGGCGGACTTCTCGAAAATCCCGGCAGGTTTCAGCGTTTCCATGAGTAGGTCGAGCACCCACTCGCGCTGACGGTCCATGCCGAGCGTCGTGAACTGCACGGCCAGAATATCGCCGTACTGATCAACGATCAGTCCCGGGACGGCGTCGCCCTCGGCGTTCACGAGGCGCCAGCAGTCGGTGCCCTTGTCGGTCCTGAGGACGTCGCGCATGGCGATGGCCTGGGTGATTGTCGCCTTGAGTTGCTTGAGGGGGTCGCCCGGAGTGAAGGCGAACGCTCGGCCGGCAATGTTCGCCTTGGGGTTATAGAAGGCGTAGGCCAGGAACTCGCCCGTGGCGCTCTGCACTTCCACAATGCCGCCGTCCTCCACCTCGGCGATGGCACCGATCGTGGCGGGCATGATGGCGTGGTGGCGACTACGGATCGAGGCATCGCGGCCGGGCTTGAGCTGCAGGATCGGGAGACGGTTCATGGGGGAATTGTAGCGTTTTTCTGGGCTTACCGAGGCGACCTGCTACGATTCGTCTATGCTCACCACTGGTTCCAGTGCTCCGGATTTCTCGCTCCAAGATCAGGTTGGCGCGACTCGTACCCTCAAGGATTACCGCGGCCAGTGGGTCCTGGTCTACTTCTACCCGAAAGACGCCACGCCCGGCTGCACCACCGAGGCCTGTGGACTACAGAGCCGCTTGAGCGCGCTCAAGCGCTTCAACTGCCAAGTATTCGGCATCAGCAAGGATGACACGACCAGTCACGCGAAGTTCGCCAAACGGTACAAGCTGGAGTTCCCGCTTTTGGCCGACACCGACACGACGGTCTGCCAGGCGTACGGAGTCTGGCAGGAGAAGAGCTTCATGGGTCGCAAGTACCT
>CAZWNJ010000002.1:0-139427 GCA_964635215.1 uncultured Candidatus Peribacteria bacterium
TCGCACCGGATCAACAATGATCCGGCTTCGCGTTTCGCCAGCCCTTCTCTCGGTCAAATAACCAAGGGAAGGAAGACACGGACGATAGCCCTGCTCGGCTCTGGCTTTCTGGCCGCGCTTCACATTGATACCTCGATTGTCGTTCTCCAGCTTCGCCTGCGAGCAGAGAATCATGAGAAGAAATTTCTCATTCGGATTATTCGTGAACTTTTGCGAGTGGCACCTGATTTCTTTGAGCAGTCCACGATCCATAAGATCGACGAGCGATCCCAAGTCGCCTGCATTTCTGCTCAGACGGTCCGGTGCCCATGTGAGGATTCCCGTGAACATACCCTTTTTGATGTCTTCGATGATCGTGTTGTAGACAGGTCGATGCCCCGATGCCTTCGCCGAATGACTTTCGCGTCGGATCTCCGCGATTTCCATGCCATCCCTCTTGGCGAGCGCCAGCATTTCCTTCACCTGCGAATCGATAGACATCGCCTGTCGTTCGTCATCCTCGGATGATTTTCGAGCATAGAGGCAATAGCGGATGGGCATGATCATCGGTTCCACCCGATACTCGTTATCCGGAGGCGCGGTTCTTCCGATTGTTCTTGCCGATGATGTGAGAGTCGCCGTTGGCATGTCTCTATCAATGCCTGCGACCGTCTTGCCCATCCAGTCCCCATGCGCCGGAATACCATGAAGTCCAGCTCAGACAAACGCTTCCGAAAACCCCGTAAATAGGTACAATAGCCGTGCCAGGCATCATTGTTCGTCATTTACGGGTCTTTCATGACCCGACCCATCTCCAACGTAGAAAGGGGCGTTCGCCCGGAAGCGTTGGTCGATGGGAAACCTGAACACCGATGCCTGGCCCGCGGTGAACGTCCCTTTGTGCCAGTTTTGCATTAAAGCCAGCCATAAGGACTTCGCGGCCCCCTCCGGCTCCGCTAGGAGGGTACGCATCTTTCCCCACTCCTTATGGCTCTCATCATTTCCAAGAACGGCAAGCACGCCAAGCGTATTGACCGTTCGGTCTTCGCGAGCGAAGACGAATTGCAGCAGTACATCTACGAAAATCCAGAATCCATTCCTCTCTACGACATCAAGGAAGACATCCGTCTCCTGATCGTCGCCCGGGAATTCCCCACGCAAAGCGGCCCCATCGATGCCGTCGGGATCGACAAAGACGGTGAACTCTATCTCATCGAAACAAAGCTCTACCGTAATGCGGACAAGCGTCATGTCGTCGCCCAAGTCCTCGACTACGGCGCTTCCCTCTGGATGCACTATAGTGATTTTTCATCTTTCCTCGCAGAACTGGATCGGCAGTCGCAAAAGAAATGGAACATGAGCCTTCAGCAGAAGTTGCAGGAATTTTTCGGACATGCGGAAGAAGATGTACAGAAGCAGATCGAAAACTTTCGCGGCAATCTCGACAGCGGAACATTCAAGTTCGTTGTTCTGATGGACACTCTTCACGCCCAACTTAAAGATCTGATTCTTTTTCTCAATCAATACAGTAAATTCAATCTCTATGTCGCGGAGATCGAATACTACAAGTTTGAAACATACGAAATCATGATCCCGAAGTTATTCGGCGCGGAAGTGAAGAAAGACATTTCCGTTTCCAAACCGCGCTCCGAAGCGCGGGTATGGGACGAGGAATCCTTCTTTGCCGAACTCGGACAGAATGCAGATGAAGATACTACTGCGAAAATGCGGCACATCTACGACTTTGCCACGAAGTATGGACCTGATGGCATGGAATACGGGACGAACTCATTTAAGCTGAAAGTTGAATCGAAGAACGGTGTTCGGAAGACGATCTTCTTCGCCAATACCAATGGCCGCTGGAATCTCGTTTCGGAATTCTGGAAGAACAGTCCGGACGTTCGGAAGAAGTACGCCGATCTGCTCGTCAAAGCGGTTCCGGCTCTGAAGAGAGATCGGCTGGATGCGACCTACTATGAAGTCCGTCTTGATCAGCTCTCTTCCTCGGATATCGATGCCTTACTGGGCGTATTTGAGCAGATGGCTCGTGAAATTCAGGAGACGGAGATTTCTTGATCCTGTATTCTAGCCGCTAAATGCTCACTAAATCCGATTATCTGCGCTATCTCGAATGCCCCATCCACCTGTGGTGGCATCGGCATCGGCAGCACGAAGTCGGTTCCCATATTGATCCTCAGACAAAGTGGATCTTCGAGCAGGGCAACATGGTTGAAGGCTATGCCCGAAGCCTGTTTCCGGATGCGGTGATGGTGAAAGGACATACGGAGAAGTCAGAGCAGCAGACTCGGGAACTGATTGAAGATGGTGAACGGACAATCTTTCAAGCGACAGCCGTCGCGGACGACTTGCTCGCCATGGCCGACGTTCTCCAGCAAGACCCCGATACTCAAGAATGGAATCTCTACGAAGTGAAAAGTACGACCGACGTAGAAGATACCCATTATCGCGATGTGTGTTTCCAGATGATCGTTTTCAAGAAAGCCGGATACGCGATGGGTCGGCTACACCTCATCCATGTGAATCCAGATTATGTGCGGCGTGGCGACATCGATCCTCAAGCGTTCCTCATCGTTGAGGACATCACCGATCAGGTATATGCCTTGGAAGCTGACGTGCTTGCAGAGATTACCGCCGCCAAGCAAGTCATCGACTGCGCGGACATGCCGTCATGCGATGGGTGTACCTGTTCGCCAAAAGATTGTCCCTGTCATCAGTACTGTTATTCCGATCTTCCGGAGTATTCGGTATTCCAGTTAAGCCGGATTAAAGTGAAGCAGGCACGCGAGCTGTACAGAAAGGGCATACGTAATCTTCTCGATCTTCCGCATGACTTTAAGCTCACCAAAGCACAGCAGCTTCAACTGGAGGTCGCCCGTACGGGAAAACCCATTATTGATACAAAGAGCATCCAGAGCATCATCAATACCGCTACCTATCCGATAGCGTTCCTCGACTACGAGACGTTTTTTCCAGCGGTTCCACTCTTCGACGGATACAAGCCGTATCAGCAGATGGTTTTTCAGTATTCGCTTCACATCCTCTCCGATGACGGATCGTTGCAGCACTCGGAATGTCTCGTGCGATCGTTGCAAGATCCCGTACCGGAAATTCTTCACACGCTCCGCTCACAACTTCCCGGAAACGGTACTGTCGTTGTGTGGAATAAGGGATTTGAGATCGGCAGAAACGAAGAAATGGCAACTCTCTTGCCGGAGTACGCGGTCTTTCTTCAGTCGGTCAACGGCAGGGTGTTCGACCTCATGGAAATTTTCCGGCAGCAGCACTATGTCCACCCGGATTTCCGGGGCAGCTGTTCGATCAAAAAAGTGCTGCCTGTCCTTGTTCCGTCGCTCTCCTACAAAGATCTTGTGATTCAGGAAGGCGGTACCGCATCGCTGACGTGGTACCGCGCCCTGACCGATGGTCGTAACGAAAAGGATAGACTGGAAACTTTCGAGCATATGCTCGCATACTGCAAGCTCGATACGTTTGCGATGGTGGAGATATTCCGACACTTGGCGAGTCTGACAAAGGCCTAGTGGAACAGCGACATCCATTTTCGTCTGCTGTAATCACCTGTAGTCGGTCCGCCTCTGATTAAGTAAGTGCTCTGCGGCTCATGTGCATACTCATCGATGAAATGCGTCAGGAGCATCGCAAATGCATCCGCCAAGTCATCGTGCCGCTCCATGCCAAAGTTGAGAAGTTCATTGATGAGGTCCTCGCAGCCCGTTCTTGGGAAGAACACCTGCCCGGATTCAAGAAATGGCGTTACTTGCATCAGCCGTGTGCGTTTGTCTTGGAAGGGGCGAAATTCTTTCACATAGAGACCGTTTTCCTGCAACAGACTGATAAACAGTTCCTGATGCACGTTCTCCACGATCAGCGTCGCCTCATCACCACCCGCCCTATTCGCGCGAGCGCCAGTTCTTGCAGCTTGCAACGCCTCCAGTGGCGTTACACGAGCATGGAACGGATGTGGGAGGATATAGATCCGTAATTGATCGTTGATCCAGTAGGCTTTGCCGATAATCATTGCCGTGT
The DNA here is from genome assembly GCA_964635215.1 of uncultured Candidatus Peribacteria bacterium. Taxonomy (GTDB): domain Bacteria; phylum Patescibacteriota; class Gracilibacteria; order Peribacterales; family Peribacteraceae; genus JAGOUB01. The sequence goes on from CAZWNJ010000002.1 coordinate 4,045, forward strand.
AGTCCGCGCTGCTCTTTTCGGAGAAGGCCAGATCGATTGCGACCGCAACGGCAACGGGTTCCTGTGATGGCAGTTCGTCATAGGGTCGTAGCCATTCCTTTCGCACAACACGAATGGCCGACGAGACGATTTTGAGCAAATATTCCTGAAACCAGACCAATTCATTACCGATACGACGCTTCTCGGACTCAATGTGATCTTTTGTGGGATATCTACCCGGCCATAAACAATTTCCTGCATCATCGATCAGTGGATACATCCTGTACACGCCTTGAAGTTTGCCGTTGTCGATTTCGCGGACGAGACGCATCAGTACACAGTCATCGTGGAGCATGTTCCCGACGATGACGGTCTGCGTCACTGCACTTCCTGCGGGCAGGAGGTCGCGCTTGAGGAAGTCGTACACCGAATCGCGTCCTTCTTTCGTTTTTACCGACTGCATGTCTTCCATATCGTCGCAGACTATAAGGTCGGGACGATGCGGCCCATGCCGTAGTCCGCGCACGCTTTGCTCCACAGAGACAGCCATGATTTTGGCTCCGTATTTGGGGATGACGAGGACGAGGTTACGCCATTCATCCTCCTCCATGCGGAACGGCCCAAGGTCGTTTCGCAGAAGATCATTGCGCTCCAATTCTTCGCGGATGTTGCGCATAAACTGCCGCGCCTGTTCCTGTGTTCTTGCAATGATCAGGATGAATTTCTTCTGCGGGACGCCGACGACCGACCAGATCGGGAGTGACAATGTCATGATCGTGGACTTCGCCGATCCCCGGAACGCGAGAATGACCGAAAGTGGCGGTAGCTGCTGCGTGAGTGTGAACAGTTCTTGATGAAACGGAGCCGCCGGACATTGCATGTAATGCCCGAAGTAGGCGAGAAAGAAATATTGGTGGGACGCTCGCACGAGAGGCCTGCGCGTTTTCGCATCCTTGAATAACGAAAAAAGATCATTGTTTGGGGTTTCCATTATCAGAGGGGGAAGGAGATACAAGAGGAGAACCGGAATCCTCCGGCGGGGTCTGTGGCAGCACCCCCGCGAGAGCGAGGGCGCGATTCAGTTGTTCCTGTTGTTCGGGTGAGAGTGTTTCGGAACCGGTTTTTGCTGTGATTTCAAGCTTGTTGGAATATTCGGCATGGTGATGCCGGAGCCAGTACTGGATGCTCCAGGGATCGCCGCTCTTGAGTGCTGAGAGGAGCTGCGATTCGGCAAGGTCGTTCACGAGGGACTTTCCTTCGGCCAGCGCCTCGTCGGCGGCTTCCGCAAACGCGCTATCGTCTTTTCTCCAACGGTAAAACGTCATGCGACTCACGCCGGCTTTTTCGCAGGCGATTTGGATGACCGGAGTCTTCCGCAATTGTTCGATGAGCGCAGCCTTGTCGCGCGCTATGCGCTCCGCCGTCGATGATTGCGGTTCATCGGACATGGCGGGGAGAGGAAAGAGCCACAGCCTTGATGCCCGTGTGCTTCTCGAAGCGGTCGATGATCACGCGGCAATAGTTCGGGTCCATCTCGATTATCATGCAGCGGCGTTTCGTGTCCTCTGCTGCAATGAGTGTCGAACCGGAACCACCGAACGGGTCGTAAACGACATCATCAATTTTGGAGCTGTTCAGAATGAGTCTCCGGAGGAGTCCCACGGGCTTCATCGTTGGGTGCAGTGTGCTTTTGCTTGGCTTTGGATAGATCAGGATGCTTTTGTCCTTGGATTTCCGGAACGCGTGCGTCCCGCACCAGCCATACAAAAGGATTTCGTGTTGCGGAAGATAGTCGAGACGACCCATGACAGCGTGGGTCTTGAGCCAGATGAGCATCTGCGCGAACTTGCAGCCCGCGGCCTCCATGCCGGATCGCAACGGGAAAATCATTTTGTCGCTGTTGAAGATGTAAATGCTGTTTTTCTTTGCCATATACGGCACTGCGGCCATAAGCCAGTCTTTGGTAAATGCGTGATACTCCTCGTCACTTTGCTCGTGATCGTTGGCAATCACCTCGTGATGCTGCTGTCCGGCAAAACTGCGTTTCCCTTCGACATACGACACGCCATAGGGTGGATCCGTGAGCAGGAGATCGATGTGGTCTTTCCCCAGGAGTATGTTGATCAGCTCTGTATCGCGGCAATCGCCGCATGCGAGGCGGTGCTCTCCGAGTTGGAAGCTGTCGCCTGTGGTAATCGTGCGCTTGCTCATGATTTCAGGAGAAAAGCTTTGTTACCCGTCGCGGCTTCGTAGCGCCGGATGATGAGATCGCAGAACACGGGTTCAATTTCCATGAGGAACGCCTTCCGCTTGAGCTGGTCGCACGCGATGAGCGTCGATCCGCTTCCAGCGGTCAGATCCAAAATGCAGTCGCCGGGCTTCGTGCAGCGGCGCAGTGATTTCTCGTGGAGCGTGACGGGTTTTTGGGTCGGATGTTCGTACTCGCTGCCATGGAGACGCTTGCAGAGCCACAAATCGAGAAGATCCACGATATCGTCAATTGTGCGGTTGCCGCTGCCCACTTCCTTGTTCATCACTTCGTTCAGATTCTGCACGCGATCCGAGAGAAACGGTGACCCTCGCACGCCGTAGACACAGGGTTCATACGCTTTCGAGAAGGCTGTCTGTGGGGTCATATTCGCGTTGTTTTTCACCCATAAGCACGTTCGGCGATACCCGATTCCCAAGTCACCGTAGAGCCTTTGGAGAAGTCCGACGTACTTCTGATCGCACCAGAAGAAGTAATGTGCATCCGGCGCGGACACGCCGATGCCATTTTGGATGAGCGTCCGGAGAAACTCCTCATATTCAGCATCAGTCTTTGCGTCATTCGTTTTGCCTCCGTACTGCTTAGAATTGGAGATTCCTTTGTTGTAGTCCAAGTCGATGTTATACGGGACATCGGTGTAGACCATATCGATCTTGTTCTTGCCGACGAGCCGCTTCACCGAAGCACCATCCATCGCATCGCCGCAAAGAAGTCGGTGCGGTCCAAGCTGGAACAGATCACCCGGCTTCGTCTTGGGAGTTTTGATTTTCTCCAGCTCGGCATCTTCGTCGAATTGGTCGTCTTCCGTTTCCAGCACGTCATCCAGATATGGGAAAGATCCGTGTCACCGAAACCCACGTCGAGTAGCAATTCCATCTTGAACGCTTTGAGCTTCTCGAAATCCCACTCGCCCGTGTTGCGATTGAGACGCAGATTCAATTCCTTCTCATAATCGATGTCGGGGATATCGACGTAAACCACGGGAACTGTTTTGTGGCCGAGCTGCTTTGCAGCTGCGAGCCGCATGTGGCCGCCGATGACAATGCCGTGGCGGTTTTTGGCGCTGTTCGCGATGACTGGATCGAGGAATCCGAATTTGCGGATGCTTTCGCACAGGCGCTCCAGCGCCGCTTCATCCCACGTTCGTGGGTTGTAATCTGCGGGAGAAAGATCGGAAATATTGCTCAGTATGATGCGAGGCTCTTGCCCCACACCGGCCGATGATGAGCGTTTGCGTTTCATAGAAAGAGAACTTCATAAAAGGGTAAGAAGGTAATGCCCTCGCGCCGTGTACGGCGGTCGGGTGGTAAATATTGCTTGCTCAGTTTGGCCGGGTATGACTCTCCGGCACGGTCATGATAGTCAGACGCAAAAATATGACAAGTGGTTTTATGGCTTCCAGAAGCGGAAATTGTCGAATATTGTCAAAAGTTGTCGAATAAATCGGTAGAGGATTGTCAAATCGAACGACCATCAGTCGCACGGAGAAGCCATCATCTCCACATTGAGAAAGTGACGGTCATTTGTTCCGCAATTATCCTTGCTATAAGCGTTATTTTATTTCGGATTTCATTTGTAACGGACATTCAATCAGTACGACGAAAGGACATGAGAGATCCGATCACCAATCGTTCTCTCACGTCCCGGCATCGGAGGTTGCTCAGGACTCGACTCGGACATTCAGGCGCTTCGGTTCTGCTTCCGGCTTCTTGGGGATCGTGACCGTCAAGGTACCGTTCTTCGCTTTGCACTCTGCCTTAGAGCCGTCGGCATAATCGGGGAGCAGGATCTGGCGGGTGAATTCCGCGTAGGAGTAGCTGCGCTCGCGGCGGTGCCACTTCTTCTCCTTTGTGCTAGAAGAATTCTCCTGTTTGCCGCTGATCGTGAGGACGTTATTGCTCACGTCCACGTTGATGTCCTGCGGATCGAAACCCGGGATGTCTGCTTCGATCACTACTTCCTTGTCGTTCTCCGACACATCCACGGGGAGAACGAATTGCCGCTGCTCCGTCAGCGACGGCATGAAGGACGTCTCGAAGAGGCGGAACGGATCCCAGAACGCTTCGTCGAAGAAGCGATTGAAGGGGCTGCGAAGAGAGAGATCCCTCTGCTCGTCGCGCCGTTGAATTTGTCTGTTCTCTGCCATAGAAAGAGGGGGAAAGAAATAAGAAAGCATGGCTGACGCCATGGAAACAAGTATGGACTGTGAAGGAACTTGTTAGCACTCGATATTATAGAGTGCTAATTTGCCGAGTCAAGATCTGTGTAGCGTGAGGCACCCGAGCTAGTCACTATGTTGGTCATACACTGAATAAAATTCGTCTACCTCTTTTTTTCGAGCAAGATCAAATGTCATGATGTGTTTATCATCTCCGGTGGGACGGTTGCCATTATGGATAACAAGAGGATCGCTGAACATAAGCCAACCATACTTGCCTCCGACAAGGAGGCTCTTTTCTGCAATTTTGGAGGCAATCGCCAGTTTGTCTTCTGTCGGCCCTGTGTTGAGGATCAGGTTGATTAAATCTGCAACTTCAGAGATTCGGTCAGTGATACTCCCCGTTGTTTTCCGATGACTTCGAATGTTATCGAGGATTGCTGAAGACGCAGATTGTTTAAGCGTTGCATTTGCAATGGAAAGAAAATGGAGAATCGGAGAAACCCATGTTTTTGCCACTGTTGAGTCTGCTGGAGAAAGGAGCGTGTAGTATTCGTTTTCTTGATCGCTCCTATCAACATGCCAAATGGTCTCATCCTGTGCTCGATTAAATACCATCCCCATATTCAGTGGTGATGATAACGGGCCACTCAAAACACCAAATCGACTGCACAGCGCAAACATCGCACTTCTTACTTCTTCGACGCCAGACTTGAGTTGCTCGAATACTTCTTTCTGAAGCTCATTCTCAAATTCAAATCCGTAGCCGTGAGGCAGTAGCTCATCTTTGTAGGACTGTCTCATCACTCTTCCTCGTTGTGCCTTAAGAAGCTCAGGAACCTTAATTGCAGGAGAATGAGCAGAGAGTATACTTTCAACTGTTTGAAGCTCAGATAGAACCATAGCGGTGCAGAGTACATGTGTTATAATGTATATTCAAACACTTTAGTTACGTTTGTCTACCATCCCTATCATCATGAGTGAACGCCATCCAAAAACCGTTACGATCATCTGTTCAGATGAAGCTTCTACATTAGAAACTGTTGCCTTCAGGAGCGTTCTTGAATATTTGGGCTTCACCGTTTTCGTACGTTGGATTGGCAATAAAAAGGATTTTCTTAATATCCTACAGGGTAAGGAAAAAACGGAAGATCTTATTGTGATTTCGTCTCATGGAGAGGAAGGAAAGTTTTTCATGCCGACTGATGAGAGCGTGCTTTTTACTGAATTGAACGTGAATCTTCCGGGCAAGACGGTGTTAAGCGTTGGGTGCGACACGGGAGGAGCCAAGGATGAATTCCTGAAGGGCAAATGCAAGGCATACATTGCTCCTACAGACTATCCCGAAGGCAACGATGCCATGATGTTTGTGATTAAATTCTTCTGGATGCTGGCACAAGAAAAAACTGTGAAGCAGGCATTTGAATCTGCATCAGCTGATATGCCGAAGGGGAGCGAGTTCATGATAGTCCAAAATCCTGCTTAGTTGCTCGTAACCACAGCTCAAGTGACAACAATGTGTCGAGCCAGGCTGTTACGGGGTCAGCCGGATCAGCGCATTCATAACTGAGGGCATAGCGTATCGCCTCGCTCAATTTTTTTGGGTCGGTAATGTCCATTTCGGTCACCAATGCCTTGCGAGGATCTGCAAAGACCACAGGGAGCGATTCAGCGAGTCTGTTATCAACTGGTGTGCTGTATGTCTCTTTATGCTGCGACTGAATGATCTCATGCGGCACGATATCTTCTAAGCCGTACCGCTGTAGGCATTTACGGGAGCCGTAGTGAGACACGCGATCATGATCTAGCCTGAATTTAAATTCAGGGGGAACGGTTAGGCCAAATTCCAGCAATCTCTTATCGAGGTACGGCAACTTCAGTTCCGTATCAACGGCTATGCCTTGCCAACCGTGGTTTGGCGGGAACATAAGGTCATGCTCGAGCTGCTGGTTCCATGTAGACAACCTCTTTTTCTTCCGGAGCATTGCTACTTGTTCCTTCATGAGTTCCTGTAGCTCTTTGGTAAATGATTCGGTAAATAGATCCGGCACATCTGCGTCGATCGTACCTGCGTAATACTCTCGCAAGTACTGTTCCCTTCCTAGTTTGCCCGGCAGTAGGGGGCGCAGCGCGTACATGTAAAGATACTTTACGAAGGTTTTCGTCGTACGGGATCGACTGCGAAGAACATTCGCAGATCTTATAAATTCACGAACATTGCCTGACTTAATCAGTGAATCCCAAATCGCATCCGTGCCTTCCAAATACCAATCTGCAGCCTCTCCGGTAAGTACGGATCGGCATCCCAAGCGTGCAGCCAGCTGACATATGGCAACATAAGATTCAGGAATATTCATGCGTGAACAGTTCGCCGTGGCGCGTAGATCCTTGTACTGACCTGATTCAAGGTAATTACACAAATCGTCGCCTTGGATATAATGCTGTTGAATAAATGGCCACCTCTTTAATACAGAATCGATTTTGATTTTCTCTGTAGGGCTACCATCACCAAAGATTGCGGTGAATGTGTGAAAATCTCGTGGGTCGATTTCTCCTTTTTTGATCATGTCTGCTGCCACTGCGACATTACATCCGGAATCGATACCACCAGACAAATCTGCACCAATGGAATACTTAGAATCCAGGAAGTCTTTCATCACGCACAGGTAAATTCCTCTGAATTCCTCGGCATATGCCCTGACATCCTTCAGATCGCGTCGCAGCCGAGTTGGAGGATGCCAATACTGTGTCGAGATTTGCCTGCCATCTCGATCAATTTCCAAAGATGTACCGTGAGGCAGAAGAGTGTACCCCTCCAGTAGTGTCGATTCAGGGTCCGACCAGCCTTCATCATCAACGTACAATGGTGAAAACATTTCCAATACCTTCCCTCTTTTTAATTGCGGCACTGCATTGTTTTGCGCAAGCAACTGGGAGACGTCGGATGCAAATGCAAGCTGACTTTTACCGACTTCAGAAAGATACATGGGCCGCAATCCCATGTGATCGTTGGCTAAGAATACTTTGTTTTCGTGAGCAACCACGATACAAACAGTGAATGCACCGTGAATCTTTTGATAAAAGTGAGGCCCCCATTCCTTAAAGGCTGCACTAATCACTTCTGAATAAGTAGCGACGTCAACGTTTATCCCAAGCTCCTGTGCCAGCGCAATGCGATTATCAATTCTGCCTTCAAAGCAGATAATAGAATCGTCAAGCTTCAGCAAGCAGTTATCTTCATATCCCGATGACTCATATCCTGCTTGTGCCAATGCATACCATTCTCCGATGGTGATTTTGTTTACAGAGTTACCTGTCAGCTTTTCCTGCATCCTCTGAAAGCGTTCGGCATCGATTATCGATCCGTCGAAGGAAACAATGCCGCAGATGCCGGGACGCATAATCATACAAGTGATGCAATAAAGCCGTCATGGGAGATTTCTCCCCCATGACGGGGTCCGTGGAGACGTCTCAACGGTTGAGGCTGCCGTTACGATTCGGATTCGTTGCTGGTCGGTTCGTCGACCGGCTTCTCGTCCTTCTCGTTCTTGGCCGGGGCCTGGAACATGGTTTCGAACTCTTCATGTTTCATGCCCTTGGTGCCCTTGCCGTGACTGCCGTCTCCGGGCTTGCTCTTCTTGGACAAATTACTCACCCCCTTTCCTGGGATCCTAGAGTGAAAGAGCAAATGCAATATAATACATAATTGACAGATCAGTCAATATGTAAAATAGATTATGAAAGACGCTTCAACAGCTCAATATAGCGGTCCCCATAACCGCATTTCTCATAAAAAGCGTGCGTACCCGTATTCCCCGCAAAACATCCGACACGAACGTATTCGCATCCGTTTTCCTTGAGGAACTCTTCCATCTTTTCCATGAGCATGCGTCCAGTGCCTTGCCCTCGGTGTTTCTGAGAAACGACAAGCTCGACGACATTTCCTTCCGTCGCAGGATAATGATCGAGCGAGTCATCTGAATCCCCACCCGAAATGATTCCGGCTACGAAGCCCAACGGCCTTCCGTCCTCTTCAGCTATGAAAATTTTCCCATCGGTGCTTTCGACTTTTTCAAGCAGACGATCGATGTAATTGGAAGCGTCGAAGTCTTCGATGTTTCGGACTCTCTTCAATGGGTCTATATCCGAAAGATGTTTTTGCAGCTCCTTCATCAACTCTTCGATAGCTGATTGATCACCGGCCGAATATGGACGAATCGATATCATGTGTCTGGAAAATCTCCACCAATAACGTCGGTTGTTAGAGCGCCGTCAAAGTCGAAGAAAATTGCTTTGATCATGCATTCGAAATTGTAGCAGAAAATCTCTCACTGCCATATTTCTAATATTCGTCAATTTCCGCTTCAGCAAGCCCCGTTCTACTGTCACATTTGTAACATTCAGCCCCGACCGTCTTGCCCTCGGTTCCCTGAAACCCTACCCTCAAGAACGTTGTCAGGGATTCAAAGTTAAAGTTCACGACCGTGCTGCCCAGCCACTCTAAGCCAACTGGACAGAGAATGGCGGGTATCCGCTATGATCTCCTCCTTTTTATGGACGATATTGGACACAAATGCGGCGTTGTAGCGGTCCTCGACCGTCAGGGTCGTAATGTCGTTCCCGACGCCATCCGCATCACAGACGGTGTCCAACACCGAGGTGAACTCGGCGCGGGGTTGGCATGGCAACGGATTGAGGAACGCCGCAACGGTACGACCGAAGTCGTTCAGCGCGTGCTGAAGAGAAACGGACTCGTCAAAAACGTCCTCGCACCCTACAAGGGGAGTGCCTCGCTCACGGGCTATGCCGCTCTCGGTCACACGCGCTATTCCACTTCAGGTGGTGATGGCGAACACTTAGCTCAACCATCGAGCGTCGTAAGCGACGATGAGAATCATCGCTTCGCGTTCGCGTTCAACGGCAACATCGTGAACTACCGCGAGCGTCGCCGCGAGATGGTCGGGGACGGCGCGACGTTTGACTGTGACGTCGATACTGAGCTCATCCGTCAGCTGCTCATCGCGCAGATCGGGAAGGGGACGCGCGAGGAACTGGTCCAGGCGTTCGCGTCACTTAAAGACGTCCTCGACGGCGCCTACAACATCGTCTTGATGCACAAGACCGGCATCTACGCCTACCGCGACCACCACGGCTTCCGGCCGCTGGCGTACGCCGAACATGATGGCCGCATCGGCATTGCCTCCGAGAACAAAGCCATCACCGCCGTCTGGCAGAACGCCAAGGCCCACGACGTTCAACCCGGCGAATTGCTCGTGGTGACGCCCGAAGAGGGGATTGTGCACGAGCAACTGCACAAACCGCAGCGCGCCCACTGCTACTTTGAATGGGCATACTTCGCCGACCGTGAATCACGCCTCGACGACCGTGGTGTCAGCGCCACGCGCTACCGTTTTGGGAAGGAGCTAGCGATGATGGACGCCGAAGTGCCAGAGGATGCGCTCGTTGTCCCCGTGCCAGACTCGGCAAAGGGTGCCGCCGACGGGTACGCCTACCAGCGCCGCATGCGCCGTGTCGACGCGATCTTGAAGAATCCAGAGGTCGGCCGGACGTTCATCACAAACGTCGACCGTAAGGAAAAGGCGAAGATGAAGTATTTAATCGACAAACACCTCGTCCGCGACCGTGACATCGTCCTCATTGACGACAGTCTGGTGCGCGGGGTAACGATGAAAGAACTCATTAAACGGCTACGCAAGAAAGGTAAGCCCAAGAGCATCCACCTGCGCTTGGCGTCGCCGCCCATCGTCTCACCGTGCTTCTACGGCATTGATTTTGCCACCACGAACGAGCTCCTCGTTCGTCGCTACTGTGACGGCAAACTCGTCGACGGGCAATTGCCTCAAGACGTCCTCGATGCGATCGCCGACGACCTCGACGTGGACTCCATCAAGTACCTGACGCCCGACGGCGTCACAAACGCGCTACGCATGGAAATGCACGATCTCTGCATGGCCTGCGTGACCAAGGACTACCCGACCGAAGAGGGACGCAATCGCATCCGACTGCTCTAACACAAGCGCCCTTGCTACACTCTCGACGATGCTTAACTCCCTCACATTCATCGCGCTCATTCTTTTCTTCTTAGTACTTTCGCCCGTGCTGCGCTCTAGAGAGAAGAGAGGTTCACTCCCCCCACTAGTCCACTTGATGCTCCCTGGACTGCTGTGGACGTGGGTATACACCATCATCGTGACGATTTCTCTGTCACTCGGCATCGTTGTGACGAACCTCACAGGCTCGCTGTACGTCATCTACGCTCTGATTATTTTTGCCTTTCCCTCGGCATTCATCAGTTCACTCGGTGACTGCCTCTTAAACGGCTTCGACGTCTACCTCAATCGCTGCGATGTCTTCCCAGGCGCGTACGTGGAGATTTTTATCCTCAACGCAGCGATGTACTTTCTCATGGGCACACTGAACGGCCTACTGAAGCGGAAGTCGGTGGCACCTAAGTGATCGCCCGAAGAGGTTACAGTCCGCCTGCGAGCAAGACCGGCTCGGGGTGAAGTCCCGACGGATCAGTGTGGCCAGCATTCAGGGCTTCGCCAGCGGCCTTCAAGCCGTCGCGAATTTGTGTCCAGGACGAACCGGGATGCGACTTCACGTAGAGCGCCGCCGCCCCCGTAACGTGGGGCGTCGCCATGCTCGTGCCGCTGATCGTGTTGTAGCTGCCGCCCTTCCAGGTGGAGTAGATGTTCACGCCCGGAGCACCGATGTCGACAATCGATCCATAGTTGCTGAAACCAGCGAACGTATCATCCGCGCCGTTGCCCGTGGCCGCGCCGAGGCCGCCGGACTTGCCGTCGCTGTCCGCCAAGGCGGAAACCGTGATGACCGCGTCGTCGTAGGCGGCTGGCACGAAGTTGCTAGCGTTGTTACCGTCGTTGCCGGCAGCGACGACGTACGTGATGCCGGCGTCGCGGGACTTACAGATGGCCTTGTGGAGAGCATCGCCGTTCGTATTGCCGCAGTTGTTGTCACTCGAACCGCCTCCGCCAAGACTCATGTTGGCCACCTTGATGTTGTACTTCGAGGCATTGGCCGTCACCCAGTCAATGCCGCAGATGATGGACGACCATGTGCCCGAACCCTGAGCATTCAAGACCTTCACAGCCACAAGCTTCGCCTCGGGAGCAATGCCCACGACGCCGGACGAATTCTGAATGGCAGCGATGGTGCCGGCGACGTGCGTGCCATGACCGTTATCGTCGTTGCCGTTCTTCTTGCCTCGGACGCAGCTCGTATTCGCCACGATGTTGGCGGCCAAATCGGGGTGAGTCAGATCGATGCCCGTATCAATGACGGCCACGCCGATACCCGTGCCCTTATTCGTCAGGTTCAAATCCGCATTAACTCGATCAATACCTGTCGGCAACGTCTGGGCGAAGGTATGCACCTCACGATCCTCAGAGACGAAAGCGACGCGCGGATCACCGCGAACGGCGTTCAGTCGACCAGCCGGAATCGTGGCCGAAAAGCCCTTAAGAGCGTGAGAGTACACATTGCCAATTCCTAAGCCATGAGACCGCCCCATATCACTCGCGACCGCATCGGAGTCAGCATCGTCTTTTAAGACAATGATGTACTCAGCGGGAGTCGCTCGATCTTGCCCCACACCGGCTGCTCTTACCTCCATACCCATGAATAGAAGCGAAGATATGACTCCGACAAAAGAGAGTGCGAGAAGGGACTGACTAGCGCGAGGCATAGGTAGAGGTAGGAAAGTGCTTGAATACTGCCTTTTTCACGAATTTCTGTCCATGAAAACATCTGGCACTGTCGCTTATCGTAGATTCTCGATGTCGACAACGCGGTCGTAACGCCGCCCCCCGAAGAGCAACGTCGGAATCTTCAAGGTCCGCAGCTTCTCTTCAACGATCTTCTTCTGTTCCAGCAATGATGCCTGCACCTCCGCACTCGTGGTGTTGCGGCGGATGGCGGCGATTTGAGATGGCGTAAAGCCGATCTCTCCTAGGAACATCTCCAACTGGGCGCTGACGTCGGCCGCTGACGGACTTAAATTGAAAATGGACTGCCAGTCGGTGCCGTCTGCACGCTTGCTGAAGACTTTCTCCAGAAGCTGCCAGTCTGGAGCGACGCCACTCGGATTGCTCTCGAGTTGCATATGCTTCGTCGCTTCCACGTAGGTCGCAATGAGTAGCGAGTGCGTGAATTTGAAACCTGAGGGTTTCTTCTGGTCGGGAATCGGATAGAGGAGATAGGACAGGTTGTGCGTCCGCTCAAAGCCAGCGTCCTTCATGTTGCCAAAGAGCTTGCGGCAATAGAGACAATCGGGGTCGAGCACTTCCAGTGCCTCCGGCTTCTTGGGGTCTTCCGGAAGATACGTCGTGGCGGTCGTGGGGATGTAGTCCGACGGCTCCCAATGCTTCAGACGATCGGGAATGCGCGAGACGGTGTCGGCAAAGCGCGTGACGGGTCCGAGCGCCCACTGCCCGAGATTGCCGGTGTTCCAGGCGTCGACGAGGCTGATGGAAGACTGGTCGATACCGCAGGCCTCGCCCGAGAGCGAGCACGATTCGACGCTCGAGGGGTTGCAGGTGTCGTAGACCCACAGGTTCAAACCGGCATTGAGCAGATACACCGTGCTCCAGACGCTTAAGACGACGAAGACGAACGCCAGCCAGTCGATCCAGCGGTTGAGGAAGCGAGCCACGTGCGGATGCGTCAGGACAAGTTTGCCGATGAGACGCCCCTTCACCTCCTCGGCAAAGTTGATGTCGCACGGTTTGAGCGTGACGCGGCGCAGGACGCAATGCCAGGCTTGTTTGACGAGCGGCCGATAGGAGGCCGAGAAGATCGCCAGGACGGCGAAGACGAGAAAGGCGGCAATACAGAACATACGTCAGAGGACGGAGAGAATCTGTTGGAGAACGTGTAAGAAGTGGTCGATGTCGTGCGGTGTATTGTGGAGTCCGAGAGAAGCGCGGAGGAGGGGAGGGGAGTGTTTGACGCGCAGCAAATAGAAATGGCAGCAGAACGTCCCACTGCGACACATGATGCCCTGCTCGCCTAAGTAGAGCGCGAGACGGTGTGCATCGAGTCCGTCGACCGAGAAACTCAGAACACTTGAGGCTTCCTTGTTGAAGAGCTGGACACGCGGCATCGTCTTGAGTCCGGAGAAAAGCTGCTCGCCGAGGGCTCGCTCACGCTCTGTGCCGCCGTTCTTCTGCTGGAGCTCCATGAACTCTACGGCCGCTTTGAGTCCCAGGATGCCACCCCAGTTCTGGAGACCGATTTCCAGACGAGCATGCAGTTCATCATCAGAGGAGATGAGGTCAAAGTCATCGTGACGGACATCCTGAACGGTTCCACCTCCCAGCAGACTGATCGAGAGGCGACGAAGAAGGTCTTTGCGAATGATTACGAAGCCGAGGCTGGGACCGTACATCTTGTGTGCCGAGCCGAAGGCGGCATCAAATTCGACGGTACGAAGAAGCTCCGAATCGTGGCCGAACGTCTGGGCACCATCAAGAAGCAAGAGCCCCGAGCGGCGGTGGACAGCGTCGGCCAGTTCGCGGACATTCCGGAGCGAACGACCGTCGATGTTCGAGGTGGAATTGACCAAGACCACGGCACCGTCGAGATCCGATTCCTGGAACGGGAGGCTGCCATCCTCGGCGCGAGCGAGAACCGTCCGCTTCTTCCCAGCGTTCTTCGCCCAGGTGATGGACGGTAAGAAGACGGAATTGTGCTCGATATCAGAAGTGACGATCGACCCAAAATCGGCGACGGGAAGCTGGTGCAAGACGAGGTTGATGGCGGTCGTCGTATTCAACGTGAACGAGACAGCGTAGTCCTTCGGAGATTTGCCGACGAGACGCAATAGTGCGGCGCGCGCCTCTCCAACATCACGATCGACGGCCACGCCCCAGGGGTATTTCACACGACCACCGCAGGCATTCGTCTGCAGGTAGTAGCGCGTCTCAGCATCGATCACGCTCTGCGGACGCATCGTTTGACAGGCGGAATCGAAGTAGTACGAACCGGACGGCAGATACGTGAACTCTGCCGTACGAGCTGTCTCCGGGCCCGCTGATGCCGCAGAAGTAGAAGGGATCATGACGCGTTGATCGTAAACCAATCCAGCAGCAGTGCAATCCGCTAGTGGGACATTCCTACTATAAGCCAAATACCGTGATCAAAGCCTCGTCAACCGCACCCTTAACCTATTTTTAATCTGATTCATGTATTGTTCCGCCGGTTTTTTGTCTCTCTTCTCCCATTCCACCATGTCCGTCCACGCTAAACAGTCCGAATTCATGAAGTTTCTCCCGCCCGCGTTGGTGTTAGCCGCTTTGACGATTCTGCTCACCGGCTGTGCACAAACCTATGAAGACAATGAAAACGAGGGCGCTGCCATGTCCTCCTCGTCGACTTCAGTACCAACACAGATGGCTCCGCCTGCCGGGCAGCCAGCCCCGGCCGCTTCCGGTGCCGCTGTTGTTCCGACGCCGACCGCCGATGTCACGAAGAAAACCTACGCCGACGGTACGTATGCCGCCACGGGCGATTACATGTCACCGGCCGGATCCGAAGAGGTGAAAGTATCGCTCACGCTCAAGAGCGGTGTCATCACGGACGCTACGTATGAGGGCACGGCCACGATGGGCAAGAGCCAGAAGTTCCAGGCCGCCTTCGGCGAGGGCTACAAGGAACAGGTCGTCGGCAAGTCGATCGACAGCCTGTCGCTCGGTATCGTGAATGGCTCCTCCCTGACCCCGATGGGCTTCATGGACGCCGTCGCCAAGATCAAGACCGAGGCGTCAGCCTAAATGACTGCGTAACACACGCTACTCAGAAGAGTTCCGCGACAAATCCCGGCGACCGCCGGACGCGGAACTCTTTATTAAGAAGGCAGTATTCGAACGAAAAGTCTTTGCGGTACTTCTCCGGATCGTCGAGGAAGAAACACGTCGCCAAACCGTCGGCCACTGCGGCACTGTCGGCCATCACCCACGTAGCGAGGACGTCCTCGGGCGAGGTGAGCGTCAGGGGATTGATCGTATGGTGATAGTGGCCCCACTTGCGTCGGTTCCCCGCCGAGCTGCACATCGCCCCATCGCCCATCTCGACAACGCCAATGACCTTGGAGGTGTCGCCGGGGTGCTCCAGACCGACGCGCAGGCGCGCGCCGCTGCCCTGGTGAACGACGTCGCCGCTGCCGTCGACAAGGAAACGTTTATACCCGTGCTCGCGGAGGACCACAGCGATGCGATCGACGAAGTAGCCTTTGCCAAGCGCCCCCAGGTCGATCAGAACAGATTCCCTCAGCTCAATGTGCTCGTCATCCACAATGTGCAACGTCTCATGAAAGCGCGGGACGGGCCGGATATGCGCCTTGGGCTTCAGCGAGTATTGCTCGTCGTACCCCATGTCGCTCAGCGTGAAGCCGATGAGCGGAGAAAAACGCCCGCCCGACAGGTCGTGCAAGCGCTCGTAGAGCCGAAGCATCTCGACGAGATCGCGGGGCACTGTGACGACGCCGCGCATCTCGGTCAGCGACCAGACAAGCGACTGCTTGTTGAAACGCGAATACAGATTATCGAAAACGGCCGAATCATCCTTGATACGATTCTGAAGACGAATGAAGTCCGCCTCGGATACCTCATCCCACAAGGATACCGACCATGTCGTCCCCATGGACTCGTAAGAGAAGCGCTGCGGGGATGTGTCGGACATGACCTCAGCCTAGGCCCAGACGGGAGCCAAAAACAAGTCGTGGAGGCGAGAATTTGACGAACAAAAAAGCCGAGACGGAGCTCGGCTTTTTGTCGGAGTCGGAACGGGATTACGCCTTGAACGGGCTCTGGTAGACGGCCTTGGCGCCGAGTTCCTCCTCGATGCGGAGGAGTTCGTTGTACTTGGCGACGCGGTCGGTGCGCGAGAGCGAACCGGTCTTGATCTGGCCGCAGGCGAGACCGACGGCGAGGTTGGAGAGGAAGACGTCCTCCGTCTCACCCGAGCGGTGGCTGGCGATGGCCGTCCAACCGGACTTCTGGGCGAGCTGGATCGTGTCGACCGTCTCGGAGACGGAACCGATTTGGTTGAGCTTGATGAGCACGGAGTTGGCGGCCTTCTGCTCGATGGCCTGCTTCACGCGCGTGACGTTCGTGACGAGCAGGTCGTCGCCGACGATCTGCACCTTGCCGCCGAGCTTGCTCACCATGAGCGAGAAGCCGGCCCAATCATCCTCAGAGTGGCTGTCTTCGATGCTGACGATCGGATACTTGGCACAGAGGGCCTCGTACTTAGCCACGAGCTCCTCAGAGCTCAGGACTTGGCCGTCGATGTGGTACTTGCCGTCCTTGTAGAACTCGGAGGCAGCGGCATCGATGGCAAGGGCCATCTTGCCCTTGTAACCAGCCTTCTCGATCGCCTTCATGAGCGTTCCAAAGGCATCGTCGCTGTCCGTAAGGTGAGGAGCGAAACCGCCTTCGTCACCGACGGCCGTAACGTGGCCGCCTTCCTTCAGGATCGACTTGAGAGCGTGGAAGGTCTCGGCACCGGCGCGAAGCGCATCCGTGAAATTCGAGAAGCCGACCGGGACAATCATGCACTCCTGGAAGGAGAGACCGCTGTCCGCGTGAGCACCACCGTTGATGACGTTCATGAGCGGAACCGGAAGCTTGACCGGGTTCTGGACGCCGAACTGCTTAGCGAGCGAGGCGTAGAGCGGGAGCTTCTCGGAAACGGCGCGGGCGCGGCAGGCAGCCATCGAAACGCCGAGCACGGCGTTGGCGCCGAGCTTGTTCTTGTTCGGGGTGCCATCGAGATCGATGAGCATCTTGTCGAGAGCGCGCTGATCGGTGACGTCCTGACCGATCACCGCCTTGGCGATGATGTCGTTCACATTGGACACGGCCTTCAGAACGGACTTACCGAGGTAGTTGCTCTTGTCGCCATCGCGGAGCTCGAGAGCCTCATGCGAACCCGTAGAAGCACCGGACGGAACGGCCGCGCGGCCGAATGAGCCGTCGTCGAGCCACATGTCGACTTCGACCGTGGGGTTGCCGCGGGAGTCGAGAATCTGACGAGCCTTAACCGATTGAATCTTCGGCATGAAAGAGTGGGGAAAAGGGAGATGAAAGGAGAATTAAGCGACGGTAGAAACCTCGACAGCAGACTTCACCACGACGACCTTGTCGCCGGAGGCGAGCACCTCCTTCTTCTTCAGAAGAGCCAGAGCGTCGACACCGGCCGAATCGATCTTCAGGGGATGAAGGGCGAAGAAGAGCTGGTTACGACGCAGGAGATCGGCATTGTCTGTGGCCACGAACACCGGGACGGCCGGACGCAGTCGGCTGATCGCGCGGATCAACTCGCTGTCCTGGGCGTAAACGACGATGGCCGCAGCACTCTCGGCATGAGCCTTCGTCACAGCGTCGGCCGCCATCTTCTCGACCGGGGACGAGCCGAGCGGCTTCACCGGCCCGACGGGCAGATGCTTCTCAGTCTCCTTGAGGATGCGAATCATCATCTCGAGCGCGGCGAAGGGATACTTGCCGGCGGCCGTCTCGCCCGAGAGCATCGAGCTGTCGACGCCGATGTAGGCGGCATGTGCGACGTCAGTGACTTCAGCGCGAGTCGGCATCGGATTCTTGATCATGCTCTCAAGCATCTGCGTAGCCATAATGACGGGCTTGCCGGCCTTGCGGCAGCGGGCGGCCATGTCGTCCTGGATCCAAGGGAGCGTCTCAAGCGGAATCTCAGCGCCAAGGTCGCCGCGGGCGATCATGATGCCGTCTGAGGCCTCGATGATCTCGTCGATGTTCTCGACGCCCACGCCGTTCTCGATCTTGGAGATGAGGAGGATGTCGGGGTGGCCGTGCTTCTTCACGAATTCGCGCACCTCGACGACCTCCGTGGCGTTGCGAATGAAGGACATGGCGATGTAGTCGAGCTTCAGCTTGCAGCCGAGTTCGATGTCGGACCAATCCTTCTCAGCCAGAGAGGGGAGCGTGACGTCGGCGCCCGGCAGGTTGATGTGACGGCGCGAGCCGATGGCGTAGGCACCCTGTGACTTAGCCACGACGCGGTCCTCCTCGATGCTGACGATGTCCATCATGAGCTCGCCGCTGTCGATGAGGATGAAGCGGGCGTCCTTGGCGTCTTGCCAGAACTCGGGATAGTTCACCTTGATGACGGGATACTGATCGGTGTCCTTGGTGTGCGAGAACACCACCATGTCGCCGGCATTCACCTGCAGCGGCTCGGGGCGGTCGCCCGTGCGAATCTCGGCACCCTTGGTGTCGAGGAGCAGGCCGACGTTGAAGCCGCCCTCCTTATTGACCTTGCGGATGGTCTCGACGACGGCGCTGTGCGTCTCCTGCGTGCCGTGTGAGAAGTTCATGCGGGCGATGCTCATGCCACGCTCGGCGAGCTTGCGGATGCCCTCTTCGTTGTTCGAAGCCGGACCGAGGGTGCAGATAGTCTTGGTGAGACGGAGCATGAGAAAAGAGGAAAAATGTGCGGGCCTATTCTTCCTGAAAGTGCAGATTTTGCAAGGGCAAAGCCGTTTTAAGGCCAGGAAGAGTCTCACCACAAAAAAGCCGCCCTCTGCGGACGGCTCTTTTTGATACTCAGAGTGGCGGTATCAGCTCAGGATACCCACGACCTGTTCCAGGATTTCCTTGCGGAATTTCCCTTCGCGCATCGGATCCTTCGTGATGTACGAATCGTCGAAGGTAATGACATGATCGATGGACCGAGTCATCCCGGGAGCCACGTGGCGGACATCCTCCGTGTACAACTTGGCCGTCGAGGCGGAGTACTTCTTGGCCGCCGCCGCGTCACCGCCCACGTACGTCGCCAGGTAGGCATCGAGCTCGGCCGTAGCGCGGGCGAGCTCACCATCATCCTGAGCGTTACGAACGGCATTGAAGAGCGCCACCATATCCGCATCCGTCAGGTCCTCGACACCACGGGCCATGTCGGCACCGAGCAGCGAAGCCATGATCATCTGGGCGTCACCCTCGAGGATGCGCTTCTTCACCTCCACGGCGTCTTCTGTACCACGTCCGTTCAGACGCGCATTGCGGTAGGTACGATCGGAAGCGAAGAAGACAACGTGGAAATTTCCGCGAATACGCTGCTTCAACTCAGCAATGTGGTGCAGGCTCGGCTCGGCGATGAGCAAGTCCGTGCCCTCGGCCGCACGGAGATCATCCGTGTGGTAGCCGTAGAGCGAGTTATTGTTCGACAGGCGGTAGACGCCGATCATATTCGGATCGTCGAAGGCTTCCTCCGGCAGTCCGGATTTCTTAAAACGATCGTCGGCCCCGCGACCGGCGCGGGACGTGGACTTGCGAGCCACGCCGACCTGTAGGGCACGGTCGAAGCCGAGCGTCTGGCCGAGTTGCTCGCGGTTACCTTCAAACTCGACGGTGTTGATGGCGACGGACTTGCCGTTGCCGGGCGGGCCCATGAAACCGACGATGGGAGTCTCGATGACGATGCCGTCATCGTTGGACTCGGGGTGATTGAGAGGGGACATAAAAGAAGAGAAGTAGATACGAAGGGGGGGGAGTTAGGCGACGTTCTTCAGACCGTGAACGAGCTGGGCGAGGATTTCTTCGCGGTACTTACCCTCGTTCTTGGGGTCTTTGGAGAGGTATGAATCATCGAGCGTGATGACGTGCTCGATAGCCTTCTTGCCGCCGTGGACATGGCGGATGTCCTCGGCAAAGAGCTTAGCCGTGGAATCGCCGTACTTCTTGGCCGCATCGGCGTCGCCGCCGGCGTAGGCCGAGAGGTACTGGGCAAGCTCGGTGACCGTCGCGTCGTCGGTCGTCGCGTGGATCTTCTTGAAGATCTCGAGCATGGTCGCATCTGTCAGGGCATCGGCACCCTGCGACATCTCGGCTCCGAGCATGGACGCGATGATGATCTGAGCGTCACCCTCAAGGACGCGCTTTCGGACCTCGACCGGATCTTCTGTGCCGCGGCCGGAAAGGCGGGCGAGACGATAAGCACGGGAGGCAGCCAGGAAGATCGTGAAGAGACGACCGCCAAGGTAGTTCTTCACGTCTTCGATGTGGTGCAGGCTCGGCTCGGCAATCAGCACATCAACACCGTCCGCCTGGAGAGCGGAAGCACGATAGGCGTACTTGGCGCCGTTGTTCGAAAGCGTGTAGACGCCGATCATCTCGGGCTTGTCGAATTCTTCGACGGCTACGCCAGATTCCTTCAGGCGGTCATCAGCGCCGCGACTGGGACGCGACGTAGACTTGCGGGCCACGCCGACGTTCAGGGCACGACCGAGACCAAGCGTCTGGCCGACGGCCTGGCGGTTCGGCTCATGTTCGACGATCTCCATGGCCACGGTCTTACCGGTGCCGGGGGGACCCATGAAGCCGAGGACGAGAGGTTCTTTTGTCATAAGAAGGGTAGAAATGGGAGGAAGGATTGGCGTTAGATAGAGAAGGAGTCGTTTCCAGTCAAGGGTGCCGGAATTTGGAATCGGGTGCCGTCTGGGCCATATATATATTTATACAATTATATAATTAATTAGTCAATACTTCCTATATCCAATAAAAAAGCCTAGGCAAAAGAAAAAAGCCCTCCCGACGAGGGGAGGGCGGAATGAGGTATCGAGGCACGTCACGACCTTAGGTCAGTTCGACGAATTCTACGGCGTTCTTTTCGGGATCGTAGATCGCGAAGCACGCTTTTTCCTTCCAGTTCATGACCTCGCCGGGGTTGAGACAGAGGCCGTCACCGTAGGCATCCAGCTTCCGCTCGTGGCTATGGCCGTAGATCGTGAGATCGTAGCCGGTACGCGCGAGCGCCTGAGCGTAGAACGGGTAGTGGGTCATGGCGATCTGACGTCGGGCGTTCTCAAGGCCTACCATCTCGAACTCGGCGTACTCCCCGTGGAGCATCAGGAACCCGGGCTTCTGGTCGGCAAGCTGGTAGATCTTCAGGCGGTCACCGTCACCATTGCCGAAGACGGCGTGAATGACGCCACGGAACTTCAGCATCTCCATGGCCGCGATGGGCGAACAGAAGTCGCCCGCAAAGAGGAGCGTGTCGAGATCCCGCTCGGCGCAGATCGCGAGCATCTTGCGGAGCAGGATCAGATTGTCATGAACGTCGGCGAACACGCCGATGCGCCCGTAGGGCAGGTCAATGAAGGCCATGTCGTACCTCGATGGGTTGAAAGGACAGTCTGCACGCGAATGCAGACGGGATTCATCACTATTATAGTTATACAGTATTCCAATATTTATGTCCATTTCTCCTCATTATTAAATGCGCCGGCTTCAGCCCCTAATAAGGAGATGAACCGGCGCATTCTGTAGGACGTGCTCCGAAGGGGAACGCCTCCCAGAGTCCCCCTTCACATGCCTAGTCGGTATCAAGGGTCGTGAACCACCGCTTTAGGACAGAATCTCTACTTTCGGTGGCACGCGCCCACCATATCGCGTGGGTCTTAAGAGGGGATTAAGAAAGGAGCGATCAAGACCCATGGAAAATCTTCCGTCAATATCATGTTGCACTGGACCGGTGCTTTGACTACACTCCTGCGCACCTACTGATGTTCGCCATCGTCTCCATCGCCGGTTTCCAGGAAAAAGTCGCCCAGGGGGACACCCTCAAGGTGCCGCTGCTCGATGCCGAGCCGGGCAAGACGGTGACGTTCGATCAGGTCCTCCTCCTCGTCAACGGCGAGGCTGTCACGTTCGGTTCACCCACGGTGGCCGGCGCGTCGGTGGAGGCCGAAGTCGTCAGCCACGGCCGCGGCGACAAGATCCGCGTCGTGAAGTTCAAGCGCCGCAAGCGCTACTCGCGCACGAAGGGTCACCGCCAGGACTTCACCGAGATTAAGATCACGAAGATTGGCGGCGGTAAGTAACTATCGTTTCAATCCGAATCCCTTAAGAGAGTGAGGGTCTTTCAGCGACTCTCGTCGATCTCGTGACGGAGCTTGCGCATGGCCTCCAGCGTGACAGCCATGTTCTGCGTACAGGCGATCGTCTCGGCCAAACGCTCACCAGCGCGGAAGAGATGGGCCAGATAGGCACGAGAGTAGTTGCGACCAATCAGGGTGGGGGAGTCGGGATCGATCGGAGAGAAATCCATCTGGTACTCGGTACGCCGAATGCGAAGCACTCCACCGTCGGACAAATGAATATTGCCGTGGCGTGCTTCGCGCATCGGCAAAACACAATCGAACATGTCGATGCCACGGGCGATGCAGGCGCGATGCTGATGCACACGTCCGACTCCCATGAGGTAGCGCGGCTGATCGACGGGCAACTTGGGACAGACGACATCGAGTACGCCGTACATCTCCGCTTCTGTTTCACCAACGGCGAGACCACCGACGGCGTAGCCATCAAAGCCGATCGCCCGCAGTTCTTCGGCGCACTTCTCGCGCAGATCGCGCTCGAGTCCGCCTTGGACGATGCCGAATTGCAGCGGACGCTTCTCTCTCGAGAGTCCGCGCTCCTCGCACAGCCTCAGGTGTGTCTCGCGGCAGGTCTTCGCCCAACGGAGCGTGCGATCCACAGCCGCGATCTGGGCTTTGCGCGGTGCCGTCGACGGCGGGCACTCGTCGAAAACCATGATGATATCGCTGCCGAGCTGGTGCTGAATTGTCGTCGCCTCCACTGGTCCAAGAAACACTGGTGCGCCACTGCGGTGGGAACGAAACGCCACACCCTCGTCCGTGATCTTGCGGATGGACTTCAGCGAGAAGACTTGGAAACCACCGGAGTCGGTGAGGATCGGACGCCGCCAGTTGATGAAGTCATGCAGTCCGCCCGCTGACGCTACGATCGCTTCGCCGGGCTGCACGTGCAGGTGGTACGTATTGCAGAGCAGACACTCCGCGCCGAGTTCGAGCAGCTGCTCATGCGTCAGTCCGCGCATCGCGCCGCTGGTGCCTACAGGGAAGAAGAGGGGAGTTGGAAGCTCTCCGTGCGGAGTGAGAATAGTGCCGCGTCGGCCGATGGGTGTGTCGCGTACAAGCGTGAACACGGACCCACGATACGGCACCGACGCATCGCATCCAATGCCTCGTTTCATCTTGCGGGCAAAGGTCGTCAGTGTAGTAGTAGCTTGAAGATCCGCTCCAGGATGCGCAGAATGCGGGTGTTCCCCTCCCGTCACTATGGAAACACCATCCTCCTCCGCAAATGCGCGTGCCACGGCCGCCGCCATTGCGCGCGTCAGCTTCGGACTCTCGCTCGTCTGTCTCGGGCTGATTCACTACATGCAGTTCCGCTCCTTCTCGCTCGTCGTGAGTGACGGGCTCGGCGCCCTGACGATCTTCGGCATGATCTGGTCCTACATTCTGCCGACGCTCTACATCGTCGGTGGCGGACTCTTCGCGCTGAATATCGGCATGGACCTGGCCATCTGGCTCATCGGCATCGGCATCGGTTCCATCGCCCCGGGCATGCTCCTCAAGTCCGTCATGACGTCCATTGACGTCACGGACATGATGGCCGCCGCAAACAACGCCTTCATCTGGATGGCGATCTTCCTTCTCATCGTCGTCCTCTCGCACTCGCCCGCGATGCAACGCATGGCCGTCGTGAACGAGGCTGCCAAGAAGCCAGCCCCGCTGCCAGCCAAGGCCCCTGTGGCAACGAAAACCAGCAACTCGAAAGTTACGAAGAAATAATCCTCCACTTCACCTCCCACGAAAGAAGGCCCGACTCGCGGGCCTTCTTTTTATTTCGATATGCACGCTCTCACTTCGACGTGATGCCGGAGTGTTCCGACTTGATGATCTTATCGATGAGGCCGTAGTCGAGCGCCTGCTGCGAGCTCATGAAGTTATCGCGCTCGGTGTCGTTGGCGACGGTCTCGAACTTCTTACCCGTATGCTTGGCGATGAGCTTATTGAGGAGATCTTTCATCTTCAGGATGTGGTTGGCGTGGATCGCAATGTCCGTGGCCTGGCCCTCGGCGCCGCCGAGCGGCTGGTGGATCATGATCTCGCTGTGCTCGAGAGCGAAGCGCTTGCCCTTGGCGCCACCCATGAGGATGACGGCGCCGCCGGAGGCGGCCATGCCGAGACAAACGGTGGAAACATCGGGCTTCACGTGCTGCATCGTGTCGTACATGGCGAGCGTCGAGCTCACCTGTCCGCCGGGGGAGTTCACGTAGAAGGTGATGTCCTTCTTCGGATCCTGCTTCTCGAGGAAGAGGAGCTGGGCGATGATCGAGTTGGCGACGTCGTCATTGATCGGTGTGCCGAGGAAGACGATGCGCTCCTCAAGGAGGCGCGAGTAGATGTCGTAGACGCGCTCACCGAACTGCGTCTTCTCAATGACGGTCGGGATCAGAAAGTTCTGCGGCAGCTTGCTGGCCGCCACGTTATAGCCGGAATAGAGGGACTGGATCATGCGGAGGGGGAATGAAGTGTTTCTTCTATTCTACTATTGTTTGACGGTTCCGTTCAGTGCAGGACCAGCCGAAATATGTTCTGACAAACCAAAAAAGTCCCTAGAATAGACCTGATGTCTAGCATGCTTGGCACAGCCCTGGCCCGTACCCTGGAGATCGTCCACGAGCCGAAGCCGCTCGTCGTTGTGACGGGCCCGACAGGCAGTGGCAAGACCGGCCTCTCGATCGAGCTCGCTCTGGCCCTGAAGGGGGAGGGGATCACGGCCGAAATCATCAACGCCGATTCCCGCCAGTGCTACAAACTGATGGATATCGGCACGGCCAAGATTACAGAAGCAGAGATGAGCGGCGTGCCCCACCATCTCTTCTCCGTTCTCGACCCAAAGGAGCCAGCCACCATCGCCTGGTACCAAGAGGCCGCCACGGCTGCGATTGCCGACTGCCACGCGCGCGGTGTGCTCCCGATGCTCGTCGGCGGCTCAATGCTCTATCTCTCGAGCGTCATCGACGGACTCAAGCCGCTGCCCTCCGACCCTACCCTCCGCGCCAAGCTGCAGAAGATCTATGACCAGGATGAGGGCGTGACCCTTCAGAAGGAACTGATGCACCTCGACCCCGAATCGGGCGCCTCCGTCGAACGACGGAATGCCGTCTACCTCATTCGCGCCGTGGAGATCTGCCGACTCACCGGCAAACCCGCCTCTGAAGTACGAACGAAATCGCCGAGCCCCTACACCCTCGCGCTCTTCTTCCTGGACCTGCCGGTCGAGGTGCTCGACGCGCGCATCGTCGCCCGTACGCTCGTATTGCTCGATGCCGGGTGGGTTGAAGAAGTGGAGAGCCTGCGCCAGAAAGGCTACGACGTGAAAGACCCCGGTTTCGTCAGCCACGGCTACCGCGAAATCCTCTTCCGTCTGAAAAAGGGAAAGAATGTCGCCGAGGTGAAGACCGATCCATCCGTCATCGCCCAGATCAACACCGTCACCCGCCAGTACGCCAAGCGCCAGCGTACCTGGTGGCGCCGCGATGAGCGGGTCATCCGGTTGCAGGCATAAAAAAGCCGCACCCCTGAGGGTGCGGCGAGAGAAGGTTTTCGTTCGTTGCGTTTGTCAGTTGCTGGGGACGAGCGTTCCGTCGCCAGCAAACTCGTAGATAACATACTTCTGCAACTGAGGATCCCACCGCCGGGGGACCCACTTCAGGCGGCCGGCGTTCATCATGGCGATCTCCAGATCTGGGTGCTGCGTGAGCCAATCGCTATCGTTCTGCAGCAATCCGAGGTCCAGACGCGTTTTGCCCGCAGCCTTCAGGTTGATCTCCATCTGGGCGATGCGCGCGGACACCGACCACGAGGACTCGTTCTTGAAGCACAGTCGCCACGCCACTTCGGCGGCAAGCATATGGCGGCGCACGAGAATCCTGTTGACCTCCTCGTCGGTCACGCCAATGTCAGCGCGAGTGAGATTGTTCGCCGCGAGGAAATCGTCAAGCTGCCGGACTTCATTGCCGTCGTACATCCACCATGTGATCGGCTCTTTCATGAACTTCACGCCGTTCGTCCACATCCTCTTCGCGAGATCGATCGGGGTGGTGGCTGCGTCGGAAGTCTTCGTCATAGAATCTCCTTGATTCGAGTTGGTAGGGAATGATCCGGCTTCAGGAAGTGAAGACGGATTCCTCCCCACCATACGGTGGTGTACAACGAACATAGGTATTATTAAATAATTTATATATTTGTCAATAACCACTCTTAAGATTGATTAGAACAGAGATTTTAGGCTGCCTGCGGGTAGCCATGCTCCAGAGTCGCGGCAGCGATCTGAGCGGGGGTGCGATTCTGAGCAAGAAGCGAGCGCGTCGAGACCGTCAGGGGGACATCGCTCGGCAGCGGCTCGGCCGAAGCCGGAGCAGTGGTGGCAACGTCTTTGGCAAGCGTAGCAATTCGCTCATGCATGGCTGTAGTCACGTCGAGCTTCTCGTTGGCAGCATCGGTGACGGCGGCTTTCAGGACTTCAGGAGTTTTGGGCATCGGCGGGGAGGGGAGGAAGAGTAAGCATACTGGCGGAAGGACCAAGGCGTCGGAGGATATCCCAAAGATGATCGATCATCGTCCGCAGCTGCGGACAGGCATTGGGAACGCGGGGATCACGGAAGAACGAGATAATACGTTGCGTTTGGTGGGCGACAGTCGGCAGAACAAGATCGATCTTTCCACGCACCGCCTCCGGTGCTGCATCGTACTGGGAGACGATGACGAAGGAGCTTGGTACATCCAGTGAAAAGGCCTGAGCGTCCAGACGTTCACAGAGAAGCTGCAGATAGCGGATATGAGACGCTGGCATATCGCCGTCCAGCGGCTGTCCCGCTTTAATTTGAGCCTCAATCGAGAGGTCCGTATGTGTCCGCAGGGCGTGGGCAAAATCCGTCATCACCGCCCATTCTACCACAGAAGCAACTATCCGGCCTATACTGCAGATGTGCAATTGTCGACCCCGCTCTCGGCCGTCCTGCGCACCACCCGACCACACTTAGAGGCCCTGGCCGGGATGGGCATCGAAACCGTGGAGCAACTGCTCCTGTACTTTCCGCGGACTCACGAGGACCTGACGCAAGTGCAGACCGCGGCCGGTGCGTCGCTCGGCGAAAAAATCGTTCTCCGTGGCACGGTTGGCAAGCCCGCCATCATCCGCACGCGCTCGCGCATCACCATTCTCAAAGCCCCTTTTACGGACACCGAGGGCACGACGATCGAATTGCAGTGGTTTAACCAGCACCATATCCAACGCCAACTGAAACAGGGGGACGAGCTGACGATCACCGGCAAATTGGCCGAAGCGGGTGGGGGACTGAAGATGCAGAACCCGACCATTGACCGCAGTGGTGGCGAACTCGTGCACGCCGGACGATTAGTCCCGGTCTATCCCCAACATGACATCATCAATACGAAGTGGCTGCGCGAGAAGATGGTCCTCGTCCGTGATGCCATCCCCAGCCTGCCTGAGACGTTGCCGGCCAGCATCGTGGAGGAAGAAAACTTACCGACCCGGGCCCAGCTGGTGGAATGGTTGCACTTTCCAACCAGCCCCGAGGACGTCAGCAAAGCCAACGCTCGTCTGATGTTCGAGGAAGCTTTTGCACTGCAGCAAGAAGCCCTGCTCAAGAAGAAGGAATGGCAGGGGTACCGCCAGGAACGCCTGAGGATGCCGATGGACGCCGAACTCATCCGCCTCTTCTTCGGATCGCTGAAGTTCACACCGACCGACGACCAACGCCGTGCGATCTACGAAATCCTGAAGGATATGGAGCAAGACGTCCCCATGAGCCGCCTACTTGAGGGTGACGTCGGCTCGGGGAAGACGCTCGTGGCCGCGGCCGTCATCGCGCACGTGCTGCGCCACGGCGGGCAGTGCGCGCTCATGGTGCCGACCGAAGTCCTGGCCCGACAGCACGCCGAAGGCATCAGCCGGACCCTGCTGACGTTCCAGAAGCATTTTGCCGAAAAGCGCCCGGCGGAGTTCTTCCGCCTGCCGACGATCGCCCTGCTCACAGGCTCCTTACCAGGCAGTGAGGCCAACGCCGTGCGGAGATCGGTAGCCGCGGGCACAACCGACCTGGTGATCGGCACGCATGCGCTCATCGAAGACACTGTTCAATTTAAAAATCTCTTGTTCGTCGTGGTGGACGAGCAGCACCGCTTCGGCGTCGCCCAGCGCGAGCGACTCGTCCAGAAGGGGAGTCCGCACGTCCTGACGATGACGGCCACGCCCATTCCACGCACGCTCGCTCTGACGGCCTTCGGCCATCACGACCTGTCCGTCCTGCTGACCAAGCCAAAGGACCGCAAAGTCATCAAAACACGCGTCATCTCACCCTCGGATCGACTGACACTTGAACGCTTCATCGACCGCCAGATTGAGGAAGGACGTCAGGCCTTCGTCATCTGTCCGCTCATCGGCGAATCGGAAGCGAGTGAAATGCAGGAGATCAAGAACGTCGAGGCCGAAGTCGCACGCCTGACGGCCGCCTTCCCGCACCGACGCGTGATGATGCTGCACGGCAAACTCTCGCCGAAAGAGAAAGATGTCATCATGCAGCGCTTCCGTGCCAAGGAGGGCGACATCCTCGTCTCGACTTCGGTCATCGAAGTGGGTGTCGACGTCCCGAACGCCTCCATCATCGTCATCGAAGGCGCCGAACGCTTCGGCCTGTCGCAGCTGCACCAGTTCCGCGGCCGCGTCGGACGTGCCGAGCACCAGAGCTACTGCTTCCTCTGCCCAACCTCGGACAGCGGCGCCCGCAGCGACCGACTGAAAGCGATGGAGATTCACGACTCGGGCTTCAAACTAGCCGAAGTGGACCTGCAACTGCGTGGACCGGGCGAACTCTTCGGCATCCGCCAGAGCGGCCTGCCCGAAATCCGCGTCGGCACACTGCTGAACCCAGCCCTCATCATCCAAGCCCGCAAAGCGGCCGAACGCTACCTCCACATGAGCCCAGAAACGCCAGTCTTGCCTTGAAGAGAATCGCTTGTCAGGTAGAGTAGGACTGTTCCCCCTACGAACCCATGGATCCAGCAAGCCAGAGCGGACAACCGATGTCCGACCAGTCCGGCCAACCGACCCCGCCCCCGCCTCCGCGCCCGGGCGACCCCGTCCCGACCGGCGGCCTGGATCCGACCCAGGTTTTCACCACGCCTCCGCCTCCTCCACCCGCCAGCCAGGGAGACGACGGCACCGGCGATGACGCCATCCCGCCGGACGCGGGTCCACCGCCGCCTCCCGTGGGCACCGTCGCCACCAAAGAGATGGGCTACGATGACGAGGATTTGCGCGTTCTCGGCGCCGTGGGCAACTACCGCTTCGGCAGCATTTGTGACGTCCTGACGAATGACAACATCGCCATCCCCGAGCATCCGCAGACGTCCTTCGACGAATCACGCTTCCTCCAGCTCCTGCGCGGATCGATCTCGCTCACGCGTGACGAGAAGTGGCGCATCGTCCAAGCCGTACCGCGCTTAAGCCAGTTCCAAGTCGACGAATTGCAGAAGATCCTCGAGGAGGAACGCAATAAGTTCAGCGAACTCTCGCCCAAGCACTTGATCCAGCTCCAGAAGCTCGAGATGAAGCACGCTGAAGACTGGCGCGATCTCCAGGGCGTCTCGGTCCAGCAGGCCGTCCAGCAGCAGGATAACTCCGAAGCCGAAGAGATTCGTCGCCAGCTGGGTCTCTCCTGACGACTCAGCGGATATTCACGCCGTACAGCCACACGGCCACCAGGCCGATGACGAAGAAGCTCAGCCCAAGCAGTGCACCGCCCTTCAATAGGCGGTGGATCGCCGACAGCATGAGGTAAAGAAACGCGCCGAGCGACACGATCAGTACGAACGGCGACGTGATGAGCTGATCGACGATCGGGAAAGAGACCGGCAGTTTCTTCATCGCCTGATACCCGCCAACAACATAGAGCGCACCACACCAGAAGAGCAGCCACCCCAAGTAGATGGCAATGGTCTCGGACAGGGGATGATAGGACGGCTCAGACGTGGGCCCGGCGTCCTTGAGGGCCGAAACGATCGGGACCACGGCCGGGGGCTGAGGCTTGCTGATGTCCATCGGTAAGCGTCAGCGGGCGGCGATGTGCTGGATGATGTAGCGGACGGCCGTTTCCAGTGAAGCCGGAGCCCAGACTTCGAAGTGACGATTGGCACTCCACTCGCGGAAGCCGTAAACGAGATCGCCTTGAGTGCGAACGTCACCGTCCGCCGCCTGGCGCGAGGCCACGCCACCGGATTGAAGCGAGATCACGATCGGACCGTTGTTCGGTGCATCGATCTCATCGGGTCCGAGTTCGACGCGGATGATGTCCGTGCCGCCGAGGAACGACTTGTACCACCAATTCTTATGGACTGGAGCGCAGAAGCCGTAACCCTGCGAGCAGTATTCCTGCGTCCACTGGGCATCAGAGAGATCTTGCTTCGCCATGCGCTTCGCGCGATCCGCGAGCAATGCAGCCTGATCGTCCTGACTCGAAGACGAGGCGGCAACCGAGGAGCTGGCAGGCGCTGGCGGCGTTGAGGACGACGACTTCACGCTCGCGACCGACGATGAAGCCGGCTGGGAGCTAGACGCGGGTTTCTCGCTCGACACCGAGCTGCTGCTCACGCTGGAAACGGAAGAAGAACTGGCGGACGACAGACTAGAGCTGCTGGAGCTGGAGCTGGAACTCACCGCGGAGGAAGTGGAACTGCTCTCGGAGGAAAGGGAACTTCCCGTCGCCGTCGCCTGCTCAGAAGGTAGAGAGATCTGCGAGACGGAGACGATAATCATGCCGCCCTCCTTGGTTGTGGGACGGGCCATACCGGTCAGTTCCACCTTCTGACCAATGTATCGGTTCAGATTGACGGTTTTACTCTCGAGCAACACGAAACGACCGGTACTAAGCTCAAGGCGATGTGTCCCTTCCATGTAGATGCTGATGCCGGCCGGTTGGACGGTACCGGTGTAGGTGGCAAGGCGGGCAGTCGAAGCGCTACTGGAATTTTCGGCGTCGTCCATCGTGCCCGTAACAGGGCTGCAAGCGGCCAAAGCGACAGTCAGGGCAAGAAGGAGGATTTTGCGCATAAAAACAAAGGAAGAGAAACACTCTTATGCTAGCGACCGCACCCGGCGATTCAAAGAGGAATTTGTGAAAGCCTCCGAATGACCTACACTGGCCCGGCATGCAAACCCTCGCCGAAATCGCCTCGTACTTCATTCATTTGGACGGGCACCTGACGACACTCATCCATCAAGTCGGCAGTTACACGTACCTCATCGTTTTCCTCATCATTCTCGGTGAGACGGGCCTCGTTATTGCGCCTCTCCTGCCCGGCGATTCACTCCTCTTCGCCGCCGGAGCACTAGCAGGAAAGGGCCTGCTGAACATTTGGCAGCTCGTGGCCATCCTCTGGGTCGCCTCAGTCTTGGGTGATTCACTCAATTACGCTATCGGGGGGTTCCTTGGCCCCCGGGTCTTCCGGGAAAAATCACGCTGGCTGAACAAGGAGCATTTGCAACAAACGCATAAGTTTTTTGAAAAGCACGGCGGCAAGGCCATCATCCTTGCCCGTTTCTTGCCCATTGTCCGTACCTGTGCCCCGTTCGTGGCCGGAGTCGGCAAAATGGATTACACATGGTTTCTCATCTACAACGTCGTGGGCGGATTTCTCTGGGTCTGTCTCTTTCTGTTCGGCGGCTATTTCTTCGGTCGGATCCCGGCGGTGCAACATAACTTCTCTCTCGTCATCCTCGTGATTGTCGTCGTCTCGGTGGTGCCGGCCGTCGTAGCCTGGCTTCGTCATCGAATGCAAAAGAAAGCGAGAATGGCCGCGCAATAATTTGAGGACGAGGGACGTTTTGTTACTGTAGGAGTGTGGATCTGCCGAATACCATCACATCCGCACGCGTCGGATTGGCCCTGCTCGGCTCGTCCGCGCTGCTTTTCCTGCCGCCGGAACTCAGCTTCCCGCTGGCACTCGGCGTCTTCCTCGTGGCGGCAGTCACCGACTGGCTCGACGGTCATCTTGCCCGACGCAAGGGCCGCTTCTCGGCCCTCGGAACGTTTCTCGATCCGCTTGCCGATAAGGTGTTGGTCTATGGGTATTTCGCCTTCTTCACCTGGCTGCACTCCTATCCGGCGTGGATCTTCATCGCGATGCTGACGCGCGATCTGGTGTACGATGGATACCGCAGTTTCGCCGCCAGCCAGGGGCTCAGCGTCCCCGCCCACCCACTCAGCAAATGGAAGACGGCTCTGCAAATGTTTTCACTCGCACTCATCCTCGTCGCCCATCTCAGCGGACTGCCGATTGGCTGGCAGGCAATGTTGCCGTCGTTCGCCGTTTTCATCATGGTCATAGCGCTCGTCTTCGGCGTAGGAGGCGCCGCAGCCTCCATTCTTGATCGCCATGTCCGCCATCGATCATGACCGGAAAACATCACCACTTCCCGCCCAGCCTCAGCCTGGGGCACCAATTACTCCTCACGGCCGGAGGCTTTGGTCTATTGCCCTACGCACCAGGCACGTGGGCGAGCGTAGCCACCGCCATGGTTATCACCATCTCCCAGCCGAGTCTTTTTGCCGCCATTGCTGTGACGGCGTGTATCTGGGCGCTCTCGCTCAACAGTCTCCGTGCGCTGCGAACGGCCGGAGTCAAAAAAATCGATGTATCACTGGTCGTCAGCGACGAAGTGATCGGCATGACCGTCGCCATGACGCCGCTCATCGTCACCGGCACGTGGCGCCCAACCGCCGCTATCGTCGCCCTGGCCGCCTTCCGCCTCTTTGATATTCTCAAACCTTTCGGCATCAAAGCCATCGATGCCCGTAACACCCCGCTCGCCGTCATTCTCGATGACGTGGCTGCCGGCGTTTTAGCGGCAATCGTCGTCAGTGCCGACCTCTGGGCACATTGGCTGTAAGACATCGTGTCCTACTTCACATCGTACATCTGATACACCGAGAAGGACTGGTCCTGATAGAGCTTCTTCCCGCCGAGAACGTTCATACCAATCGAATCGGACCACTGGGACTTCTGGTGACTGATGAAATATTTGAACTGATTAGCGCGAATGAACGTCCTGAGCTGCTGAATCTGCACTGGCGTCAGATCTGACGGCTTCAGGCGATTGTCGATGAGTTGGTAGAGAGGGGCACTGAAATACTGAGCTTCCTCGGCCGGTAATCGTGCCAAGCGAGCCATCGTGACCGGATGCTGGTGCACAGTCACCTCCCACTGCGACAGAATCACATTATCGGTCAAAACATTCACCGTCGCCGGTTCCTTCGCAATAGTTTCCATAATCTGTGTCGGACGTGTCGGGGTGGGAATGATGGGAACCGGAAGGCTGAGGTACTCCAAATTCGGTAGAAGAATGAGGGCCAAAGCAATCAACGCCTGCTGCCAACGACGTCGCACACGCGCAATCAGCCAGGCAGCTGCCAGTGCGAAGCAAATCGAAAGACTGAGGTACGTCAAAAGAATGAAGCGCATCGGATAGCCGCCTCGATTGAAGAACGGCACAACGTTCTTAAAAATCAGATACGGCATCGGGAGCTGAATCTTCGCGACGATGGTTTCGATGCTGAAGGGATAGATGAAATCGATCGCCGCGATCGCTAGAAGAACAATGACGAGATCGAATTTCCACCGCCGTTGTGGCAGCGCCGCCAGCATAAACGCAGCGACAGCCAGACACGCCACCCATATTCGCAATGAGGTTTGTCCGCCTACGGAGAGGAAGTTGCCGAATGAGAGCAGGAGGAAAACGCCGCCGATTGCCGCCAGACGACGTGCCCAAGGGAAATTCTTCACAACGGCGACGAGTGCCACAACCATCACACCCAAACCAAGATAGTATCCCGATTCTTCCGGGTAGAACGGCATACCCGCCTCCATGGCGGAACGGACGACTGCGGGCAGTGACCCGTAGTACATCGATAGTCGGTAGGGGAAGAACGGCGCTAAGAGATCCAAGAAGTGATCGCTGTTACCGTGGTACATGGTCAACGGCGCTGGAAAAGCGTGAGCCAGAAGAAGCAGCAGAACCGGAAGCGCGCCCGCGAGGGAATAGATGACCGCTCTCAGATTTCCCTGAATCTGACGGTCCTGCAGAACGGCTAATCGGAACGGCGATCCACCATGGACGATGGCCATGCGACAAAAATCAAACAGAAGAAAAGTGAGAAGATAGACGAGGTAGTAGTAGTCACAGAGGCTGACGTAGAGCATCGAGCCGACAAGCAGAAGGGCGTAGCGATTTTCATTCGTCCGCAGATATTGGATGTAGGCCAGGATGAAAATCGGGATACCCTCTAGAGAGATGAGATTGAGATGACCGAGCGCCTGCGAGAGTTGGTACGGCGAGAAGGCAAAAACGCACGCTCCCGCAAATCCAGCCAGATCAGCGACAAGGCGCGAAGATGTCACTTGCGTCGTTAGAGAGCGACAGAGTAACCAACTGGCATAGCCAGTCGCGATGAACGTACCGAGAATGATAAGGTTGTACGCGGCCGCAGGGGTGAGCCAAGGCAAGAGGACAATGCCCCAAGCGCTCTTGATGATCGCCAGCGTATGCCAGTACATGTCGGCGCCAATGGGCGCATGCAAATACGGCGTATGCCAGGGCCAGAGCCATTCGACGAATGCTTGCCGCATCCACCAGACATGAAAGGCATTCATCCAGGCATCATCACTACTGCCAACAATCCCGCTCCAGAGCTTCCAAATCGGACGAAGATGCACGAGCGATAGTCCCGTGAAAGCCGCAATGACAAGAAGGTGTCGGCAGGCAGTGAAAAACGAAGACCTTTTACCTTGTGCAATGTCTGACATATGTCCGAAGTGTATGGCCCCACCCCGACGAACAGAAGAGGATCGATTTGACTGACGATGCGCTATCGCGAGAAACGCCTACTGCAGTGGCGGAGGGAGTGGGATTCGAACCCACGAGACCCTTGCGGGTCTACCTGATTTCAAGTCAGGCGCTATCGACCACTCAGCCATCCCTCCGCTCTCAGTATAGCGGAAGAAACGGCGTCACTGGAGTGTCAGAACGCCACGTCTTCAAGACGCTTCTGTAGAACGGCCGTCTTCGGCAGTTGCTCCTGCGTAGCGGTGCGCTTGGCAGCAGCCTCGCGTAGTGACTCAAGGTAGCCCTTCTCTTCGCGCAGGCGCTCGACGATGGTCTGGAGCTTGGCACGGAATCGGCTGAGCTTCACACGTTCGGGAAACGCGAAAACACAGGCTGTCAGCGCATCCTCTCCACCCCAGGATTCCGCGCGTACTTCGTCCTCAACGGCGTCGAGCAGGCTGTCATGATCGAGCCCGGCCAGAAACTTCAGATCCTCTGCCGGACCTGAGGGGAAGTAGTGATTCACACCGAGACGCCGGAGCGTGCAGGGCAACTGCATATCGGCGATGAGATCGGCAACTTGGGTAGCAAGACCGCCTTCGCTTGAGTGATCTTCGATCACCAGAAGATGCTGAGTTTCAAGAGCTGCAGCAGCAACGGCGGAAGCATCGAGAGGACGGATGCAGCCAACATTCAGAACACGCACGCTGATGGCGTTGTCATCTCGTGAAGAAAGTACATCGGCCACGGCCACGGCTGTATGCACGCTCTCGCCGGTCGCCAAAATCGTCAGTCGATCGTGGAGACCACCCTTGCCACGGACGATGTCCGCGCTGCCGTCAAAAACATAGTCCACACCATAGATCGGCTGCCCATCAGGATTCAGAAGCTGGGCATGCGAACCCCGACCCGCGAAGACGTACACGCTCTGATGACCTTCGGCCACGATTTCGAGTGCCTTCTCGGCCATGGCGGCCGCTTGGTTACTATCGGCCGGCATCCAGATCTGCGTGTGATCAAAGGGGACATTGAGGTAATGGCGTTCTTGATGCGTCTCGCCGTCCTCGCCCACGCTCAGTCCAGCGTGAGTGCAATCGTGCAACACGCCACAACGCGTGTGACCGCAATTCACATCGATGAGACGGGCGCTGGCACGTGCCTCATTGGTGCCAAAGGCGGCAAAAGTGTACGTCACAGGCAACAGGCCAACCTGACGCATGCCCGCCGCCATCATGTACATATTCGCCTCGGCGACACCGACGTTGATGACACGACCCGGAAATTCCTTTCCAACCTTGTCGAATCCGCCAGACGCAGCCAGGTCGGCGTGAAGCACGACGATCCGCGGGTCAACTGCCATAAGCGCCTTCAGGTGCGTCTCACCAAAGTCCTTGCGGGCCGCTCCCTTCTCGGCCGTCACCGTGCGCTTGTATCCGCCGGCCAGCTTCCACGGAAGCAGAAGGTCCGTCTCAACACGCGGCGTAGATGCGAAGCGCTTCTGCTCGGCCGCACGGAAGGGTTCGTACTTCGCTACCAAGTCAGGAAGCGCCGGTAGGTCCTTCAGAAGCTTCTCGGC
Source organism: uncultured Candidatus Peribacteria bacterium (assembly GCA_964635215.1). GTDB lineage: Bacteria > Patescibacteriota > Gracilibacteria > Peribacterales > Peribacteraceae > JAGOUB01. Next base: position 40,818 of record CAZWNJ010000002.1, read on the forward strand.
AACATCCTTCTTCAGGGGAGAGCCGTGGAAGTTTTCCTTGCCAGTGTTGCTGCCCTCCTCCATATACGGAACGCCGTAGCCCATTGTCGTGTAATAACAAACGGCAATCGGCCGACCTTGGCCGAGAGAAGAATCAGCGACATCAAGGGCGGCTGCCACCTGCGCAGGATCGTTGCCGTTCTGTACTTCGATGACCCGCCAGCCAGCCGCAGCAGCGATACCCGCTAAGTCCGCAGCCACCGTCCGCGACGGCATGTCGGAGAGTTGAATATCATTGATATCAAAATGAGCCACGAGGTTATCGAGCTTGAGATGGCTCGCGAGACGAATCGCTTCCATCACTTGCCCTTCCTGTGCATCACCATCAGCCACGAGGACATCGGTGATACCCGCCCGCTTCTGATGCTTCAAGCCGAAAGCCGTTCCAACGGCATGTGAAAGACCTTTGCCGAGCGGACCTGTCCCAAAGGGAATATCGCCAATGCCCGCCTCAATGTGGCCTGGCAATCCTGCGGGAATGCGGAACGTATCGATAATCGCTTGTGGGTCCTTCAGGCGTGCGTCCGTACCGCTGCGACCAAAGAACCACTGCAGACCGTAGGAAAGCAGAGATAAATGACCGGCACTCAAGCGCAGTGGCTGATCGACACTTGCATCACGCCTTGCCGAGAGCAGGTACGCGAATGTGAAAGCTGACAGCGGTCCGCCGGGATGGCCTGACGCATGCTTTGTCGGTGCCTGAATGATTAAATGACAGAGAATGTTATGCGCAAGATCGTAGGCAATTTGGGCATCCTTTGCCAAAGGTTTGGCCTCCCTCGGACCAATCCAGACTGGATCGACTGTCTCCGAAACAGCCGCGATACGGCGCAGGGAGTGGGGGACAGCGTCGTCCGTCGTCGTGGCGAATTGGGCAAGGCGTTTGGCACTCATGAACGAAGACTAGCTCCGCCCCTTCAAGCCCGCCAGTCCGTCGATGACAAGCACGTTTTTCCGACCCTCATTTGTCTTCTCCTTTACCCCGTTCCAGTCATGCAGGGCCGAGTACAACACGTCACGGTCATAGACGTAGTGCTTCCCACGACGTGTCCCGACGTCATTCGTGATGAAATGTTCGCCGTCATAACCGATGACAACGAGCACGTGGTACCACGGACCCTCGCCGCTGAAATACGGATTATGTAGATCTCTACCCGCGAAGGGCGCGACTATCGGATGTCCGGCGGCCAGCTCGCGCTCTAGATCGACGGGCGTGACGTCAGTCAGCACACGAGCTTTCAGGCCGAGATATTCTTCAGCAATCACTTTCATCTGTGCAATCGAGACGTCGTCGCCGTAACCCTGGGACTGCTCCCAGGCCACGAGCAAATGGATGCGATCCTCAGTCTCTTCAGGTGTCACCGCCGCCTGACCTTGGAAGTACGATTGCACCAGCAACATCGATGTCTCCTCACACGCTTCTTCATGCAGAGGATCCCACTGGCCGAGCGGCGCTTGGGGCATGAACGGCACATCAATACGCACACTGACGGGAAAGGAGGAGGACGAAGCCACTGCTGAGGACGTCGGCGGGGGGAGTGCAGGTACTGACGCGACACTCGAAGACGATTTCAGTTCAGGAACGGGAATCTCTGATGATGATGAAGAAAGCGACCGAGCCTGGGACAAAGTCACTCCGGAAGTAGCCGATGGAGGAGAGAAGACAACTTCAGGCTGGCCACTGCAGGCTGTCAAAATCCACACCAGTCCCACGCCGATGATGAAGCGAAGCTGTTGCACCATGCGACTATAGACGAAAGGAGTCTAGATCGCTTCAGATTTCAGACTTGCAAACAGGCATAGAATCAACGCCATGAAACGCCTCCTCACTCTTCTCACCATCGGCATTCCCATGATCGCATCGGCGGCCGCGCCCGTCATGACTAAAACGACATTCAGCGACGTCCCGCCGAGTGCCTGGTATGTCGGGTACGTCGAGCAGGCCGTCACGCTCGACATCGTGGCGGGGTACCGAGACAGCAACGGCCGCCTCACGGGCAAATTCGGCCCCGGCGACAATGTCACGGTCGCACAAGCTCTGAAAATGGCTGTAGAAGCCTCGGGCTACGACGTCAGCAAGTACACGGTTGGCGACCAGTGGCATAACGTCTGGTACGGACCGTACGTCGGTGTCGCGCAGACCGAGCGTTTTAGCTTCTTCGTGAATCGCCTAAAGGACTTTGACGTAGCCGCCACGCGCGGTGAAATCGCCCAGATCGTCACTGACGCTTTCCGTCTGACGCTCCAGCCGAACGGCGAGCTGCCTTTCACAGACGTCCCGTCCAGCGACGCCCACGCCATGGCCATCAGCAAGCTCTACGGCGACGGTGTCATTAGCGGCGACACTGACGCCTATGGCCACGCCACCGGTACTTTCCGCCCTGGTGACCGCATCAACCGCGCCGAAGCCGTGAAACTCATCATGCGTGCCCGCGAGAATTATGGCACCCCCGCCCCCTCAGCTCCCTCAGTCGGCAGCCCCTCAGCCACAGTCATGGTCGTGACCTACGGCGCCAATGGCTTCACGCCATCAGAACTCCACGTCAGTCCGGGCACCGAAGTGCGCTTCGAGAACAACAGCAGCCTGATGCTCCAAGTTGCCAGCAATCCTCACCCCGTTCACACCGACCATCCCGAGATCAATGCCGACTCATCGGTCGTGAAAGGCCAGTCATATTCCGTGATCTTCCGCACGCTCGGCACCTTCGGCTACCACAACCATTTGCACGCGGGAGACACTGGTACAATCATCGTCGAATAATTCTCCCCCTCCTCCTCTATGAAGCTTTTCCTCGATACGGCCAATGTCGATCAGGTGAAGGAGATCGCCGCTTGGGGCGTCCTCGACGGCGTCACAACCAATCCCTCCCTCGTGGCCAAAGAGGGGAAGGACTTCAAGAAGACCATCCTCGAAATGTGTAAGCACGTCCCGTGCGTCAGCGCCCAAGTAACGGCGACGGACGCGGACGGCATGGTGAAACAGGGCCGAGAGTACGCCGCCTGGCACAAGAACGTCGTCGTCAAAGTGCCGATGACAACCGAAGGACTCAAGGCGCTCAAGGCCCTGTCCGCCCGCAAGATCAAGACGAATACGACTCTTATCTTCTCAGTGAACCAGGCCATTCTCGCTGCCAAGGCCGGTGCCACAATCGTCAGTCCATTCATCGGACGACTCGATGACGGCGGCGAAGACGGCATGGAACTCATCGCCGAGATCATGACGGCTTGGAGCAACTACGGTTTCAAGACCGAAGTGCTCGTCGCCTCAACGCGTCATCCGCGCCACATCGCCGACGCCTCACAACTCGGCGCTCACATCTGTACGATTCCCTACGACGTCTTTAAGAAACTCCCGGGGCACCCACTCACGGACAGTGGCCTCAAGAAGTTTCAGGCCGACTGGGAGTCGGTCCAGAAGAAGGCGAAGTGATTTCCCCCCTCCGTCATGTCTGACCTCCAGCTCGGCGTCATCGGCCTGGCCACCATGGGCGCGAACCTCGCACGTAATGCTGCCCGCAACGGCGCGCGTGTTGCCGTCTTCAACCGGACTACGGCCAAAACCGACGAATTTCTTGCCAGCCACGGCGAAGAAGGAACCTTTCTGGGTACCAAGACACTCCCTGAGTTCGTCGGCGCCTTGCAACGTCCGCGGCCGATCTTGCTCATGGTCAAAGCCGGCCAGCCTGTCGACGACGTCATTGCCGAGCTGCTGCCTCTTGTATCGCCGGGCGACATCATCATCGATGCCGGCAACAGCCACTACCGCGATACCGAACGCCGCTTCAAAGCACTGAAGGAGAAAGGCCTGCATTTCGTCGGCATGGGTGTGAGCGGCGGCGAAGAAGGCGCCCTCAAAGGCCCAAGTATGATGCCGGGCGCAGATAAAGAGGCGTACGACGTCCTGTCACCCCTCCTCCTCAAGATGGCCGCCAGCGACGGTGCCAGTGGTACCTGCGCCAGCTTCATGGGACCCGGTGGAGCCGGTCATTTCGTCAAGATGGTCCATAACGGTATCGAGTACGGCATCATGCAGCTTATTGCTGAGTGCTACCACATTCTCAAGGTCGAGGGTGGACTGAGTAACAAACGTTTGGCCGAGACGTTCGCCGAGTGGAACGCCACCGAGCCACTTGGTTCGTACCTACTCGAGATCACCGTCAAGATCTTCCAAACCAAAGACCCCGAGACCGGCGGCGACTTAGTCGACCTCATCCTCGATAAGGCCGCTCAGAAGGGGACGGGCAAGTGGACTGTCGAATCGGGCTTCCTCTACGGCGCCTCCATCCCCACGATCACAGCCGGCGTCGACGCCCGCATCGTTTCGTCTGCGAAAGAATTTCGTGGTGCCCGGTCTGGCGTCCTCACGCTCGATCTCTTACCGCTCCGTCTCGCCGGTGACGATCTGGTGGCCGCCGTCCGCGATGCCTTCATCGCTTCCGTCGCCCAGACGTACGCCCAGGGACTGCAACTACTGACACTCGCTAGCGAAGAAGAAAAGTGGAATTTGGATATCAGCGAAATCTGCCGTATCTGGCGCGGTGGCTGCATCATCCGCAGCCAACTTCTGCCGCTCTTCCAAGATGCTTTCGCCGGAAAGGATAAGGCGATTCGCGCCCTTCGCGACCTCTGCCTCGGCGAACCGCAGAAGCACTGGCGCCAGACGGTGGCCATCGGCGCCGAGCGAGGTATTCCGCTGCCTGCGTTCTCAGCCTCACTGTCGTACTTTGATGGCTACCGCTCTCCCTGGCTACCGCAGAACCTCGTGCAGGCCCAGCGCGACTTCTTTGGCGCCCACACCTACGAACGCACGGACAAACAAGGCTCATTCCACACGCAGTGGTAAATCAGAGGGACTCCTGAGATTTCGCGAAGCCGAGGAGCGCCACCCCCAGCGCGCCCGGATCCGGCAGTGACGCGCGCACGATCTGAGGCAGGGGAATATTCGGCAGCACGAGCGCCGATAGTTCACGCTGAATCTCGGCGATGCGGTCTGTCATCGCTCCAGCTGCACCGCCGCCGACAACAATCACCGAGGGATTGAGCAAATACGTGAGATTGAGGCAAAGCCAGGCCGCTTCGCGCGCGAGCGTGGGTGGGGGAGCGTCGGCACTGGCTCCGCGCTTGCGCAGGGCCGTGCCCGAGAGGAACTGTTCAACTTCGCCGCGGCGATCGTCCGTTTCAAAGGGCGGCTGCCCCGGCTGTAGGAGCATGTGACCAATCTCACCGGCAAAACCATGCTCGCCGTGGAGGATCTGTCCGTCGAGGGCGATGCCGCCGCCGACACCTGTACCAAGCGTCAGACCAATGACGACGCGGTGCCCTTTGCCGGCACCAAGCAGGGCCTCGGCCAAAGTAAAGGCGCGGGCGTCATTCTCGAGCTCAACCGGAAGCGACAGGCGGCTGCGAAGCATATCGAGCAATGGCACATCCACGGCACCGGGCAGGTTGGGAGCATTGAGGAGATGTCCGTCGGACTGCCGCACCAGGCCGGGCACGCCAACGCCGATACCAACCGTATCAGGCTTCTGAAACTGGCCGACCAGAGTGATCAGACTCTCGAAGACCGCCGGGAAGCCCCGGGCCGCGTCCGTCGGCACACTCGTCGCCTCCTGCGGCTCCCAGGTCTCTGCGTCGTAGCGCACGACGGCGAGTTTGGTCCCACCTAGATCGACACCGATGACAGAGCGAGGCGACATGACCCCGAGCGTAGCACGGGTGACGTGAGGCGGGGAGAGTCGTGTACTATGAAGAGGCATGTACGCCCTGCAGCACGCCGCGGATGTTCTGGCGGCCCTCAATACCAGCGAACACGGACTGACACTCGATCAGGTGTTGGATCGCCGACAACGACATGGCTACAACGAACTGCCCGAAAAGCGCCGGTCGCTGCTGAAGCTCTTTTTTGCGCAGTTTCAGAATATCTTCGTCATCATCCTCGGCGCCGCGCTCGTCCTTTCGCTGGTCGAGCCGCTCATTGACCATCAGGCCTTTGAAATTGGACACGCGATTGAGGCTATTGTCATCGCCGCCATCGTCCTCCTGAACACGCTCCTCGGCTTCGTACAGGAGTACAAGGCCGACCGCTCCGTTTCGCTCCTACAGAAGCTCGGCGCCCCGCAAGCGCGTGTTCGTCGCGGAGGCACCGAAACACTCATCCCATCCCGCGAACTCGTCCCGGGCGACATCATCGTCGTTGAGGCCGGTGATCGTGTGCCGGCCGATGCACGCGTGCTCGTCGCCTCGCACCTGGCCGTGGACGAATCGAATCTCACCGGCGAATCGCTGCCGGCCGAGAAGGGGAGTGAAGCCCTGAAGAAAGCCTCCATGCTCGCCGACCAAACGAACATGCTCTTCTCCGGCACGCTCGTGACGGCGGGCTGGGGCGAGGCTGTCATCGTCGCCACCGGCACGCACACCGAAATCGGCCACATCGCCAAACTCGTCCAAGGCACGGTGCCGCCGCCAACACCGCTCCAAACACGCCTAAACCACCTTTCGGTCCAGCTTGGTAAGCTCATCCTCTCGCTCTGTGCTGTCATCGTCGCTATTGGCCTCGCCCGCGGTACGCCTCTGGCCCAAATGCTGCTCATCGGCGCCGGCCTGGCCGTCTCGGCCGTCCCCGAGGGTTTGCCTGCCGTCGTAACAGTCTGCCTGACGCTCGGAGTGCGCCGCATGGTCCACAAGTTCGTCCTGGTTCGCCGCTTGGAATCGCTCGAGACCCTCGGCAGCGTCACGGTCGTTTGCAGTGATAAAACTGGCACCATCACCGAGAACCGCATGACCGTCACCGGCATCTGGACGCCGGATGGCAAAGCCGAAACCGAACGTCTACTCCTGCAGGCCATGGCCTCCTGCAACCGTGCCGTTCTGCCCGCCCTCGGCGATCCGACGGAGCTTGGTCTCCTGCGTGCAGCCGACAAGCAGGGCATTCAGCGTCTGCCCATCGACGAAGAGGAGGTCCCCTTCACGTCCGAGGAAAAGTACATGCGCACGCGTCATGGCCAAGTCGTCTTCCTCAAGGGCGCCGTCGAAAAGATTCTCTCGCTCTGTCATGACAAAACCGACCAAACGGCAATCCAAGATCGAGCCGCCGCCTACTCGCGTCAGGGGCTCCGAGTCCTCGCCGCCGCCGTCGCCAACGGTCAAAAAATCCACTGCCTCGGACTCGTCGCCATGGAAGATCCGCCGCGCGCCGGTGTAACCGAATCCATTGCCGAAGCAAAAGCTGCCGGCATCCGCACGATCATGATCACCGGCGATCACTTGGCGACGGCTCAAGCCGTCGCGAGTACCGTGGGAATCACGGGAGACGCCATGGAAGGAAAAGACATCGACGACACCGACGACCGTACCCTGCAGAAGAAACTGCGGACGGTATCCGTCTTTGCCCGTGTCTCCCCGTCACACAAGCTTCGCATCCTCCACGCTCTCCAGGCGCAGGGGGAAGTGGTAGCCATGTCCGGAGACGGCGTGAACGACGCGCCCGCACTGAAAGGCGCCCACGTGGGCGTAGCCATGGGACTCTCAGGCACACAGATCGCCCGCGAGGCGAGCAGCATCGTCCTGACCGACGATCATTTCCGCAGTCTCATCAGCGCTATCCGGGAGGGTCGCCATATCTACGACAACATCCGTAAATTCGTACTCTTCCTGATGCAGACAAACTCCTTCGAGGTGCTCTTCTTCTTCGTATGCATCGTCATCGGGCTCCCCGTGCCCTACCTGCCGATCCACATTTTGTGGATCAATCTCATGACTGACGGACTGCCGGCCCTGGCTCTCAGCCTAGAACCTGAAGAGCAAGACATCATGTCTCGTCCCCCACGCCGCCTAAACGAGGGACTCTTCGACGGCCGGACGCTACTGCTCGTCTGTTCGGCCGTTGTTCCGTTCATCATTGGTCTCACGCTCTACTTTATCTTGCTACGTGAAGGCGATCCCTTGGTGCTCATCCACAGCAAGCTCTTTACCTTTTCCATCATCTATCAGCTCTTCTTTGTGTTTACGGTCCGCAGCGCCTCACCCCTCCTCAGAATCGGCCTCTTCAGCAACCGCGCCCTACTCGGCGCTGTCGCTATTCCCTTCGCCCTGCAGCTAGTCCTGCTCTATACGCCAGTAAGCACCGCCTTCGAGCTCGTGCCGCTAACACTCTCTGAGCTCGGCGAGATGACAGTTCTAGGATCGCTCGGACTCCTGCTCTTTGAACTTGCAAAATACATGCCCACCTATCGTGTAAGGTGACAGACGCCTTGCGCAGAATCTCAACCAGCGACATTCTGGCAGGCATGAGAACTGTCACCCAACAACGCGTCGCCGTCCTGACGCTCGTCATTGTCCCGCTTCTCGGCACTCTCGCCGCCATGGTTCTCCTCTGGCAGCGCTACGTCTTCTGGACCGATCTAGCCCTGCTTGGTGTGCTCTACACACTCTGCGCACTCGGCGTCACGATCGGCTTTCACCGCATGCTGACACACCAAGGCTTTAAGGCCCCGGAGTGGCTGCGCGGGCTCTTCCTCATTCTGGGCGTCATGGCTTTTGAAGGCACGCCGCTCGTCTGGACCGCCACCCACATCAAGCACCACGCGCACAGCGACGAGGACGGCGATCCGCATAGCCCGCTGCACGGCTTCTGGCACGCCCACATGGGCTGGCTGCTGCGCCCCAGCAACTTCGCCTCCGCCAAGGTCTACGCTCCTGAGCTCCTGACGGACAAGACAGCTTTATTCGTCGAGCGCTACGCCCTCGTCTGGATGCTCATCGCCCTCCTAGTACCGCTGGCCATCGGCGGCTGGACGGGACTACTGTGGGGCGGCGCCGTCCGTATCTTCCTCAATACGCACGTGACGTGGAGCGTGAACTCGGTCTGCCACACCTTCGGGAAGAGATCGTTCGAGACAACCGACGAAAGTCGAAACGAGTGGATCGTTGGACTGCTGGCGCTCGGCGAAGGCTGGCACAACAACCATCATGCCTTCCCGCAGAACGCTTTCCACGGCATGCGCTGGTGGCAATTCGACCTCTCGGGCACCGTCATCCGCCTGCTCGAGCGGGCTGGATTGGTGTGGGATGTGCAACGTGTCAGCCCAGAAGTGGAAGCCGCCCAGCGCGAGCACGCCCTGAAGAACCGCGAGATAGCATTAGCCCTTCGCCAGCAGATTATGGATGCACTAGCCGCAGCCGAGGCTCAGCTGAGTTCGTCATTCTGGGCTGCCGTCTCGCCGACGACAGCGTCGCTCTGGAATATGAAAACACAAGCCGAAGGCCGCATCGCTGAACTCCAGCACTCGCTCGCGCTTAGTACCAACCTGAAGAAGCAACGCCTCCAACTTTGGCAGAAAGAGATGCAGACGATGCTCGCCAACCTGCAGGCGATCGTCTCGCGGGAATCAGCGCTCTAAGAGAAGGTCTTACGCCTTGCGCCGGACGACGGCGACCGGCCGCTTGGCGACGACACGATTCGTCGCACTGCTACCGACCGACTTCGTGAAGGTCCACCAGCTGTGGTAAGACTTCCAGATAGCCAGACCGCCGATCAGCATCAAGCTGCAGGCAATGAGAAGTGCGAGCTTATACATCGCGAAGGAAAAGACGAGGATGGAGATTTGGCCGTTCAAGTTGTACTGCTTCAGCTCCAGTTGGTACTGGGCATCTTGAGCAGCAGCAATGGCGGCTGCGGCAGTCGGGGATGGATTACGACTGGGCGGCGTGCGCACGGCAGCTTTAGCCTGCTGCGAGAGCGTCTGCTGCTTGAGAGGAATTTGCGAGACGAGGGAGACACTCTTCTCGTAGTAGCTCGCCGCGAAGGCGAAGGCGACGTAGATGCCGAAGAGTACAAGCAGAACGCCGACGAGGGCGAGGCTCTGAGTGGCCTGCTGCTTGCTGTGATGAAGAGGGTGAGCGTAATCCATGGCCAGCATGGTACGGATGAGTGCTACGGAACGGTATTTCCTTGGCGCGCGAAAAATGTTGTCACTATGCTCGGAGCATGACCGGTGACTTAGACCCGTCGTCCGCTCTTCGGCTCAGTCGTACCAAACTCGCGCTCTTCTTGGAGTGCCAGCGTTGCTTCTACTTGAGCATCGCTCGGGGCTTGTCGCGGATCGATTCGGGGCCACTGAGATTGCACCTGGCAGTCGATACGCTTTTAAAGAAAGAGTTTAATGACTACCGCCTGCGCGGCGAACCGCACCCGGTCATGATCACCTTCGGTGTCGACGCCGTTCCACACACCCATCCCGAGTTGGAACAATGGCGCGACTTCCGCCGCGGCGTGAGCGCACACCACATTCCCTCGAACATCGAACTCTACGGCGCCATCGACGACCTGTGGCGCCACGCCGACGGCCGCCTATCCGTCGTGGACTACAAGGCCACAAGTAGTGCTACTCCCGTCACCTACACCGATGATCGTCACCACGGCTACCACCGCCAGCTCGACGTGTACCACTGGCTGCTCCAGCATAATGACCTGCCGATGGCAGCCGAAAGTTACTGGCTTATCGCGAACGCCGACGCGCGCGGCGATGGCCTGAACGGCGCCCTGCGGTTCTCACTCTCCATTGCCCCATACCGACCCGACCCTTCCTGGATTCCGGACGCACTCATCGCTGCACGGGAATGTGTGTCTCTCCAACAACCCCCGCCACCATCCGCCGCCTGCACCTGGTGCCGCTATGCACGGCAAGTCCGGGCCGAAGAGGGGAATTGCTGAGATCGTGTTCTCTTCGGGGAAACATTTGCTAGACTGGGCAAGCCCCACGGAGAGGTGGCTGAGTGGCCGAAAGCACCACACTGCTAATGTGGTATACGGGTAAAACCGTATCGAGGGTTCGAATCCCTCCCTCTCCGCCAGACAATCCCATTGGTGACAAACCTATGTCGAGAGCGTGTTTTCTGCTAGAATAGAGAGATTTCTATGCCCACACACGAACAACAAATCTTCGGGGAAAACCCCGAAGACTGGGTCGAAGGCACCGACGGCGTCTGGGAACTGCGTGAAGATGTCGCCGAGAAGGCCCGTGCTGTGTTGCAGAATGCCGGGAAAAAAGTCGAGATCGATCCCGCTCTGCAAGCGAAGGAACAACTCCTCCTCAGGACATTCGACGATTACTTGGCTACGCGTCGGACGATAGAGGAACATCCTGAACAGAACTGGCTAGCAGCCAAATTAACGTGCGCCATTGCAAAACGGGATCCCGAGAGCGCAAAAAGTATGGCCAAAGAATTTGCGCAGAAAAAGAAATGGTACGAAGCCGTACAGATTACCAACACCCTCTGTGACCCCGCCTTCACCAAGGAAATCCTCGCCCTAAAAGGACCGCACGACAGTGATACACAAACTGCCTTCTTAGCAGCAGAAATTGGCGATACGACAGGGCTAAAGGCGTACGGTGAAAAATGGGTAACAGATAAGCTGTTCCCCTCCAAGAATGACGTATTGGAACTAGGCACGGCACTCGCAAAATTCGAGCCGCTCTATGCGAAAGAACTAGTGACGCGCGCCTTGGAAGCCAAACACATACCTCGCGAAACGGAGGCCTTCGTGGCCGGAACGTGCGCAGTACTAGCGGACAGCGATCCCACATTTTACAAGACACTGATGGAGAAGGACCTTGCGGCCCAATACGGTGGTGGTGGGTACGCCGGAAAAATTGCCATCGCACTTAAGGATCACGATGCCATGAGACGGGCGGCAGAGAAGTATCTCTCGTCTTGGCGCCCCAACGACGCGGCTGAGGTGGCCTTCGCACTGAACGATCCCGCGCTAAAAGACAAGGCACGTACATACGCCGTACAGTTTGGCGCAAAAACCAAGGGTGAAGTCGCGATAATCCTCGGTGAATACGAAGAGGCAAAGGCGGCGGCGGAAGAGTGTCTCAGAATCTGCGAGGAAAAAAAGCGTGCCGGAAAGTACAACGAGAATTCGACGGACAGCGGCGAAAGCTACGAGAAGAAAGCTCAGGAACTCATGATCATCATCGCTCGGCGTGATTCGACATACGCCAAAAGTCTTATTCCTCGGAAGGATCTGCCACAGACCATCAAGCAACAGCTGACGTTAGTGCTCGCCGAGACCGACCCCGAAGCCGCCCGCGCTGCCGTGCAGACATTGACGCGGCAAGTGGAGGAATCACTGCGCGCGACGAACGACCATAACGGCACCTATATCCGCTCAGAGCTGAAGAGCCATGCCGCCCTCGTCCGGGCGACGATCTTCAAATACCACGGTGCCGAGGTCAGGACCTCTGGCGAAGAAGCGGCTAAGCTCGTCGCTCTCGGCAAAGATCGCACGGCCATGGTCGTCGGCTGGGCGACACCAACGACCGAGTTGCCAGAGGTGTTGAAGGCCGCACCGAGCGACGGGATCAGGCGCAGCGCTGTCCTCGGGTCACTCTTCAACAAGCGGCCGGCTGATTACCAGCGCGAGCTCGTGGACCTGGCATTCGCCTCATCCGATGATCCGAACTTCGAGCGCACGCTTTCGCGTTGCCTCTCGCACTTCGACTACGAACAGGCCTCGAACATTCTGCTGCAGAAGCTGAAAGATTCCACAGACGAGAAATTGTGCTTACGATACTTAAAAACACTCATCGACATCGAAAATCCCAAGGGCCGAACGATGGCGACCGATCTCTTCGCCAATCGTGACGTCCCGCGTCGCCGTCGTCGTTACCTGGCCGAAAAACTCATCGCCTCTCATCACTGGGATCCTGAGCTAGGCAAAATTCTTCCCGAGCGTATCAAGGAACACGGTGAGGAAGCCGTCGATGACATCCTCGTGGCGATGATCAGCGACCTCGGTCTCGTGCCGGATGTACCAGCCTACACGGCACTGGAGAAGCCGGGCATCCTCGAAGGTGCGACGCTCTCCGACCGCGTGCACGAACTCCAATCGCTACGTGACGAATTCTCGCGTCTGCCGCTGAAGGAATTGAAGGAGCGTCTGAAGGATGACCGTATCCGCCGCGTTTTCTATCTCGTGAAGGGAGGGGAATACCGCTACACCCTGATCAATCGGTATTCCTACGAGCAATTCTCATTGGTCGTCGACAAGATGCAGCGCGAAGAAGTTGATGAGGAGAAAATGGCTGAATTCAGCCAAGCCATGGAGAAGGGGAACGTCGCACTGGACCGGCGGGCAGAAATTTCGAACACCCTACGAGAAGGGCGAATGCCACTGAAGGACAAGGACCGTCGCTCATTCGCGTTCGATGCGGCGATCGACCTCGGGTCCGAATTCGAATTGGCGAACCAGCGTCTTCAGGAAATCTGGGGACGTGAACTCAAGGCCCTCGGCTGGAGCTCCGAGCTAGAAGGAGAGTTGCCGCTCGGCATCGACGATGCCATTGCCAAGTCCGAAGGCAAGGACGTGCAGAAGGAGAAGACCCAACGCATCCTGCAATTCCTCAAGATGGGGGAGAAGCAGGACATCCGCACGTTGCGGAAACTTGCCGATGCCTGCAAGAAAGACTTAGTTTCTTCATATAAACAAAAAGCTCGCGCAGGCGGAGAGGCAGGTGTCGCCGCCAAAGTCCGCCTAGAGGAAATTGAGCGTCTGAACATCAGCGGTCTCCTCCACGCCTATATCACCGAACGTCTGCCCCGCCTAAAGGACTCGGCCGTACTATTGGAATGGGAAAGCCACCTACGCGACACGCTCACCACCTTGGAAACCGGACCGGTGCAGGGCGCCACGAAAAACAAGCGTCTCGAACTTACCTTCCTCGACAAGGGGCGTGACTTCGTCCGGGCCACACGTTTCGCCGACAGTCGCCAGTGTTGCTTCAATAGCAGCAACTACAACGCCAACGGCCCGAGCGCTGCCGACTGGATCGCCAAGCTTCATGCTGACCCGCTCTCGTTCATCATGGATATCCGCGAGGAGGGCTCACGCATCATCTCGGGTTTCGTCTTCGGGCGCACAGGCATCGATCCCGCAACTGGTCGCCCAATTGTGATGCTTAACGGCATTTACTCCCAGGAATCCGGCCCCAGCTTAACGAACAATATCCTCAAGATTATCGAGGACCAATTCGCTCGACCGATCGGCGCCGCCTCCATCGTGATCGCCTCCAAACACGGTGGAAAACTTGCCAAGAAGCCCGATGGCTACCAGGAGGTAAAACGTGATATCAAAGCCATTCGTGCTCTAAAGAACAACGCCAGGGTCTACGACGACATTGGCACGGAAGCCAACGACACCTTCACGTTCGAAGGTTACGAGCGCACGCTCGCCGCGTAAGGAGGACCTGGCGTAGACTTCGGTCGTGACGAACAACACGGAACATCGCCAGCACATCCCCGTCCTCTTGGAGGAGACGGTGGCGTCCCTGTCTCCACAACCCGGCGAACGAGTGTTCGATCTCACCCTCGGCCTCGGCGGCCACGCCGCTGCACTGATCGAGCGCCTGCACGGGAAAGGGGAGTTCATCGGCCTCGACGCCGACACAGCGAACCTGGAGATCGCACGTGAGCGCCTCGCAAACGGTATGGTACCGACGAGGCTCTTACACGAAAACTTCACGAACGTTCTTGCGCTAGAACTTGGCACCTTCGACGTCATCCTGGCTGACCTGGGACTCAACTCGCTTCACGTCGACGATCCCAGCCGCGGATTTTCGTTCCGCTTCGACGGCCCCCTTGACCTACGCTTCGATCGCACACGCGGCGTGACCGCCGCCGAACGCATCGCGTCCGCCAGTGAGGATGAGCTGACACTGATCTTCCAGAAGTACGGCGAACTTCGCTACGCCGGGAAGTTGGCCGGCATTCTCCTCAGACAGAAGCCGACGACGACGCAAGCGCTACGGGCCGCCGTGGAAGAATGGGGCAAGCGCCGTGCACCGTCGCTTTTGCCGCAAGTCTTCCAGGCGCTACGCATCTGGGTGAATGACGAACTCACTGCCCTCGACAATCTTCTGAAAGCGATTCCCATTCTGCTGCGCCCGGGTGGCCGAGCTGGCATCATTAGCTTCCATTCGCTCGAGGACCGTCTGGTGAAGCACGCGTTCCGCCTCTTGGCTGAACCGCCGCGCGATGAACTGACCGGCAAGAGGGGAGTGGCCGCATTTACACTCGTCACACCTCGCCCCATCCGTCCATCCGAGCGCGAAATCGCTGCCAATCCACGCTCTCGCAGCGCCCTCCTCCGCGTCCTCAAACGCTCTCCAGCATGAACACTCCATCTCCCGAATCAGTCAAGAACATCCGCAGGTCCTCGCTCGGCCGGATGATGCAACAGAGCACGATGCTCCTCATGCTTTCCATTGGCTCACTCATCCTCCTACTCGCGCTCATCATTCTCTTTCATGAAAACGCAAATGCAACGGAGGGCTACCGCCTGCGTACGCTCGAGCGCGAACGCAATCAGCTCCACCTCGAGCGCGAAGTCTTAAACATGCAAATTGCAGAAGCTCAGTCACTGGAAAATCTCTCCAAAGATTCGCGAATAAGCATCATGCTCACGCCCAAGAAGCCAACATACATCGACCCTCTAATAGTTCCAGACAACTCCCTTCCGCCTCCAATCGCCTCTCAATAAGCGTATACGGCCAGAGAAAGCTAAATTCCCTGCCATCCCGACGTTCCATAGGGAGCGGTTTTCTGCTATACTGTTCTGATCCCTTGAACTCTCTGTCGCTCGTGCATCGGCCTCATGCTTTTTTACTCACCGGAGCCATTCTGGTGATGACCGCTGTCGTGACCTGGCCCGTCCTGACGCCAAGTAGCCCGTCTACAAACTCACTTCAAGCACAAGTAACCAGTATTACCCCACAGCCGTACTGCGGCAACGCCAAAGTTGATGCCGGTGAGGAGTGTGACAACGGCTTCCGAAATGGAACCACAGCCTGCAGCAAGCAGTGCAAGCTCCTCAGTTGTGGAGACGGCGTCATTAGCATCACACTCGGCGAAGAGTGCGAACCCGTCCACACCACCAATGGATACGTTGAACCCATTTGCGGCATCGGTTGTTCCATTCCAACGTGCGACGAGAACAACGTCTGCACAGGAGGATGCAAGCGCGTCTTCCTGCCGGCCTGCAACGCAAGCAGTCAGCCAGTTTCAAGCACGGCAACTTCCTCGTCTGCCACCGTCTCATCGGTAACAGTCGCATCGTCCTCATCCGCCTCAAAAATCCCCCTACCAACGAAGTCGAGCAGCGCCTCCGGCGCGGTGGTGACATCATCGGCCTCCAGCTCTGCGCCCCCGACGAATGCATCAAGCAATAGCAGCAGCGCATCTGCTTCGTCAGTCTCAACTGCTTCGTCAGTCTCAACTGCTTCCTCCGCAGCAAGTGGCACCTCGTCCACGAAGGCCTCTTCCTCTAACAGCTCCACCCTCACATCAGCATCATCCGCGTCAGTCTCATCGTTAGCCTCTTCAAGCTCATCGTCGCACCCGCCACTGCCGACATCCGTGAAGAAGCCCGGGTCAGTACCCGTCTGTGGTAATCACGTTCTTGAGGGTGCCGAGCAGTGCGATGACGGGAATACCATCCGCGGCGACGGCTGTTCACAGAAATGCAGCTTCGAAACGAAGCAGGACCCCATCTGCGGGAACGAAGTCCCTGAACGCCCCGAAGAGTGTGACGATGGCGCACTGAACAGCAATATCACACCGAATGCCTGCCGTACGACTTGCACTATGCCCAAATGCGGCGACGCTGTTGTCGATACGGATGAACAGTGCGACGACGGAAATTCCGTGAATAATGATGGATGCACTTCCACCTGCCATCTGCCCCGCTGCGGCGATGGAATTGTCGAGGGCGTTGAGCAGTGTGATGATGGCAATCAAAACGACACTGACGCCTGTCGCAACAGCTGTGTACTTCCCATCTGCGGAGACGGTGTAAAACAAGAGGATGAACCGTGTGATGACGGCAATACCATCGACAACGACCTTTGCACGAATAGCTGCAAGAAACCGACTTGTGGAGATGGCATCGTGCAGGGGAAAGAAGCCTGCGACGACGGCGTGAAGAACAGCGATACGCTGCCCAACGCATGCCGCTTGGACTGTGAACTAGCACACTGCGGTGACAGCGTGCGCGACAAGGGCGAAACCTGTGACGATAGCAATTCCGTAGATGATGATGAATGCACGAACGCCTGTCAGCGTCCAGCTTGTGGTGACGGCATCATTCAACCACCCGAAGAATGCGATGATGGCAATACGGTCAGTAACGACGGCTGCACATCCAGTTGCATTGAGGAATTCTGCGGTGACGGCGTGAAACAAATGGACGAAGAATGCGATGACGGAAATATCGACGAGAATGACGGCTGCGATGCAACTTGCAGCATTGAGCAGGGATACGCCTGTCGCAACGGTACGATCTGCGTGACAGTCTGTGGCGACAGCATTGTTGCCGGCGAAGAGTGGTGTGACGATGGCAATACCATCGCCGGCGACGGTTGCAGTGCCGTCTGCGGCTTCGAAATCAGCAACGATCAGATGAGGACTGCCGTCGGCAGTAGCCTGGCCGTCGTGGCCCTGACGATTATCAGTCGCATCGGCTGGACCCTGCTGAGACGCCGTTGAACAGCGTGCCCTAAGGGAAATGCACGCTGTATACTCCAGCAGACCGCCCGACGGTCTGGTTGTTCTTTTGTTCAAGACTTTCCCATCACGTGCCCCGCTCGCTCAGTGGGTCGACTGCGCGTCAGCGCAGGCGCTAATCAAAAAGAACCACTGCTCGTCGGGCATCATTGCCTCATCCTTCTCATCATCTGCCCCGGTAGCTCAGTGGATAGAGCAGCAGCCTTCTAAGCTGTTGGTCGCCGGTTCGATTCCTGCCCGGGGCACCAAAAAACCCCAGTGCGTTGCACTGGGGCGAAGGGATGTACACGGCAAGGATCAGTACATTTTGAAGGACGACACCCACACGTCGTCGCCGCCGTAGTATTCGGAGTACGCGTCGTCGAACCAGATCTCACCGGAGAGCCAGCCCACAGAGAAGGGCCAGCCTTCGCTCCAGCACTCGGCACAGCGCACCCAACAACCCTCATTCAGGGGGCAAGGGATGCGCTTGAGACGCATGCAGGCAAGCGCTGCCGCAACAAGGGTGACCGGCGCCAGTTCTTCGCCGCTAGGAAGCATGGCGAGCTGCTCGGTCAGCGACTTTCGGTTGGAACCGATGACGGGCAGGCGCAGGCGGTACATGCCTGCAGTCAGAGCCTTCCTGTGCCAAGGAAAGGTCTTGCAGGTCTGCCTAATCCACTCCCACCTGCTAACCTCCTTGCTTCGGCGCAATGCTCGCAGGGACAGCCCGGCGGAAACGCGGAGGAGGATGATGCCCGGTTCGGCAGCGGGAAGGGGATCTGCGGACGGGGTGCCAACACCAAGGGTAGAGGCAACATCGAAGACGCAGTCGGTCATGGTCTCTCCTGTAGTAAGAGAGCCGCGGTCTTTCGCAGCGGAGCTGCGAATGCACCTGGGAACATCCCGAGGCAAGCCTGCTTGGCACGTCGTCATGCCGAGAACGCTTACCTCGTGTTTTGATCCTTACCAGTGGTGAAAATGATCACTTTGAAATGATATAATAAATTAATTATTAGTCAAGTATAGTGGTAAACCGGGTTTGAATATCACCCTGCCCGGGGCACCATTCACACCGTCACGCGACTGCTATACTCCCGGCGATGGACTCCCAAACGCCCCCCACGCCCGAACCGACTCCGCCTACTGCGCCGCCGATCAGCCCGGCCGACGATATTGCCAAGAACAAGGACCTTGCTGCCCTCTCGTACTTCTGGATCCTCTCGCTCGTCGTGTACTGGGCGAAGCGTGATTCACCGTTCGTGCGCTTCCACGCGCGCCAGGGCGTGACGCTGTTCATCCTCAGCCTCGTCTTTGCGTTCATCCCGGTCGTGCGCCAAGTCCTTGAGCTCCTCGTCCTCCTCGCCTGTGCGGCCGGCTTCGTGAACGCCGCCCAGGGCAAGCAGAACGATCTGCCACTCGTCGCCGCCATCGCCCGTATGGATTGGAAGCAGCTGCGCGTCGACTGGCAGAACACCGTCGCCATCATCGCCAAGCTCTGGAATTCGATCATGAGCCAAGCGGGGAAGGATATGAAGACGGCTGCTCCACCCTCCCCAGAGACCCCGCCCGCCGCCCCGTCCGATCAGTCACCCCCCACTCCACCCGTCACCCCCGCCTGACATGGCTTATAAACGCGTGATGCTCAAGCTCTCCGGCGAATCCCTCTCGAAGGCCGGAGCGGGGCAGGGGATCGATCACCCCACGCTGCACACCGTCGCCCGCCGGATCCACGCCGTGCACAAAGCCGGCTTCGACCTGGTGATCGTCGTCGGCGGCGGCAATATCTGGCGCTATCGCGACACGAAGGCCTCCGGCATCGAGCGCACAGCCAGCGACGCCATGGGCATGCTCGCCACGATCATGAACAGCGTTGCGCTCCAAGCCTCGCTCGAAGCCCTCGGCTCGCAGACGCGCGTCATGTCCGCCGTTGATGTTCCCCAGCTCGCCGAGCCATTCATCCGCCGCCGTGCCATCCGCCATCTGCAGAAGAAACGTATCGTCATCTGCGCCGGCGGCACGGGGAATCCCTACTTCACCACCGACTCTGCCGCCGCCCTGCGCGCGCTCGAACTGCACTGCGACGTTGTCCTCAAGGCGACGAACGTCGACGGCATCTACGACAGCGACCCCCGCAAGAACCCCAAGGCAAAGCTCCTCAAACACCTGACGTACCAAGAGGCGATCGAAAAGAATCTCGCCGTCATGGATCAAGCCGCTTTCAGTCTCTGCCGCGAACAAAAGCTGCCGATCCGCGTCTTCAACGTCAGCAGCGAGAAGGCCCTGCTGCAGGCCTGCCAGGGCAAGAGTGTCGGTACGCTGGTGTCGGCCCGTTGAGGCCGTTGTCGGATTCCAGCCCGCCGCGTACACTGCAGGTATGAGCCCAGACCCCCGCATCGCCACATTCCTCCAGGACGTCGCCAAGACGTTCCAGCATTTCCAGCAAGAATTGAGCAAGCTGCAGACCGGCCGCGCTAACACAGCGCTGGTCGAGCATATTTCCGTCGACGCCTACGGTCAGCGTCAGCCGCTGAAGAACGTCGCCGGGATCGGCGTACAGGACGCCCGTACCATCACCATCCAACCCTGGGACCCATCCATCATCCAGAGCGTCGAAAAGGCGATTTCGCAGGCCGACATCGGCGCCAGTCCCACGAGCGACGGCCACGTCATTCGTCTTTCCTTGCCCGCACTCACGCAGGAGCGCCGCGAACAGCTTGGCAAAGTCGTGTCGCAGTTGGCCGAAGATGCCCGCATCTCAGTGCGCAAAGCCCGTCAGGCCGCCCATGACGCCATCAAGCTTGAGAAGGACGAAGACGTGAAGGAGACGCTCATCGAAGACCTGCAGAAGGAAGTCGATAAAGCGAACGAGGCCATTGACGAGATGAAGGACAAGAAGAGCGAGGAATTGATGAAGGTCTGACATGGCCCCTCCCTCGCCCCGTCTTCGCCTTCTCCTCCAGAACATCCGCTCGCTCTGGAATGTCGGCTCGATGTTCCGCACGGCCGACGCGCTCGGCGTCGAATTCGTGCACCTCACCGGGTACACCGGCACACCACCGCGGAAAGAGATCACAAAGACATCGCTCGGCGCTGATGCCTGGGTACCATGGGATCACAGCCCGGATGCACTGACGGCAGCCGATCGTTTACGTGCTGATGGTTGGGAGTTGCTCGCCTTGGAACTGACACCAGAGGCCGTGCCACTGCCCGGCATCGCCATTGGGCCAAAGACCTGTGTCGTCGTCGGTCACGAACTCACCGGCGTTGACCCGGCCCTCATCGCCAAGTGCCACCGCACCGTGAAAATCCCCATGCAAGGACTCAAGGAATCATTGAACGTTGCCGTCGCTGCCGGCATTGCCCTCTACCACTTGCGGCACGTCGCTTAGGAAACTCCTGGCGCAGGCTGGAAACTCCGCACCACGGACTCAATGTTCTGAGCCAGCGCATCGATGGCCGGATGACCACCGGGGAAATCGCCGCTGGCCTGAATAGTCTCTTCCACATCGCGCGTGAGAATCGCGAGAACCTGACGATACGCTATGTCGGTCGAACGACGCATCTCTTCGTCGAGGACACGAATGGTCTCGGCGCGGAAGCGCACATAGCGACTACGGTTCGCATCCCACCACGGGCCAGAAGCCTTATTCTCATCACGACGATGCTCGGCAGCAAGTTCCCGCAATCCTGCGAGTTCAGCCTGTAAGTGATTGGCCATGGTTTCGCGCGCCTGCTCCTCCAGTCGCACCGGATCGGGGGCTGCCGTCGCAGTAAAGATCGTCTGCAGGCGACCGGCATTCAGAACGATCTCAACCGGTAGGGGATCACCGAGCGTTGTCACAAGACTCGTATGCAAGCGCGTGACGAGTGTCGCCACTTGATCGGGACGGTCATAGAGTTCGACTAGTTCCTGCAGGGGAACGAGGGCGGCCGTCACGGCCGCAATGCGGACGGCGTCGCTCTCCTGGGCCGCAGAGATCAACCCATTCACCAATTCGGGGAGTCGCCCCTCCAGTTCCGCGCGACGACGCTCGCGCTCGGGCAATACTGGCGTCGCAGGCGACGGCGTAACGATCGTCAGAGTCGTACCATCGAGGCGAATGTCGACCGGCAGAGGTTCGCCGAGGGCATCGATGAGTGCACTATGCATACGCGCCGCCAGGGCGACGGCATCGTCGGGACGATCAAAGAGTCCGATGAGTTCCTGGAACGGTGCAAGGGCAGCCGTCATCGCCGCCGTACGTCCGGCGACGTCAGTACGGGCGGCGGTCGTCAGAGCCGTCAGACTATCGGGCACACGGTTCTCTAGTTCGATGCGACGACGCTCGCGCTCAGGCACTACTCGCGGTGGCGGCACGATGGCAATACGGTCTGCAGCAAACTGCACTCGTGTGGCAAGCCCCTGAGCGGTCAGGCGTGTGTTCACATCGTCAATGAGGCGCGTGCGGCGTTCAGTAGCAACGTCATCACTGGCACCAAGTAATTCCGTTTCCAACTGGGTGTTAAGCGCACGCAGAGCCGCTTCAATGGCGGGAGCCCCACCACCGCGGACAGCCTCCACGAATCCGGTCACGGTCGCTTCGACCGGCGACGTCCGAGGCCGGCGTGGTGCCAGCGGGACAAAGGCCGGCAGGCGACTCGTCGCGATGCGAGTCGTTCGATATTCAGTTTCAACTGAACCCGGTACAGCCCGGCGGAAGATCGGCCGGTCAGGATTCGTCACATCGAGCAAGAATGCCTCGCCGGGGCGATCCAGCGACAGTAGACGTGCGGAACGACGACCGCGCTGCTCCTGCATCTTCTCGAAAATCATGCGTTGGCCATCAACGGTCAAAATTGTTCCAGGAGACAAAGACGGCAGGCCGCGCATCTGCGCGGGGATCGACAGGTGTTCGTAGAGATTACGCTCTTCATCCTTCTCGATGTAGAAGGCAGCTAGTTCCGCACTGCGCGTATTCTTAGCACCGGCAGCCACCGCTCGAACACCCTTGTGTTTACCGAGAGTGAAGACAGTGCCGAGCGCACCGAGTGCTCGCCAGAACGGACCGGAATACTCACCACGCAATCGATTTGCCACGGCTAAGATCTGACGCCGCTCGGCATCACCGACATGCTGGCGCACGAGTGCCGCTTCCAGTGGCTTTGCCGAGCCAGAGGCCAAGCTATGAATCAAAGAATCGAATTCTGGACTGAGGCCGGGCGCATGACGCAACAGAAGCGTCCGGAGCTCTAGATCACTGGCTTCAAATTCACGGCGCATCTGCTGACGAGGATCCTGATTCACCTTCTCTTCCACCGAACGCTTAGCTTCCTGGACGGTCACAAGCGTGGCCTGAATTTTCTTCGCTGCGGCCGATGGACCGCGGAACCGACGCCACAAACGTACGAACATGTTGCCGCCGGTCGGCGTCTCGGCGCGGAGTCGCTCTTCGAGTCGCGTCTGAAGACGCTGGAATGTCTGGTTTTTTTCGCGTAGGGCGGAAAATTTCCGATTGGCCTTGCCGGCAATGCCGGCCAATGCCGCCAGTGGTCCGGTGGTTGCCTGGGCAGCATGGAGACGCCGCGATTTCTGGCGCTCGGTGACATGCTCAGTGACGAGACTCTTCACCGCCGACTGCTCGGCGTTGTAGTACCCCAAGCTGACCATTTGAAACATCCGCCGCGAGAAACCGCTCTGCAAATTGTGAATCCGCTCAAGAAGAAGTTCCTCGGGATGCTCACGGTCTTCATGTAAATCAGCAATCTCCTCACCGTCGAGACTCATGTCCTCACGGATATCGTGGTCAGAAGCCGGCGACGCGGGTGTAGCCATGAAAAATGTTTGTTTCTCATTATTATAGCAGGAAATGGCGTTTGGCACAAATGGCCAAGAGGCAAGAAACCTGCTGCCCGAAGCCATAAACCGTCACAGACAGTCGATCGGATCGACGTCCACAGACACATCCTGCAGATCCAGTCGGTCGAGTAGGGGAGTGGGATCCGCGGTACGAAGGAGAACGTGCCAATCGCGGCCATTGCCATAGAACGTCGGCGCGGCCGTCGCGATGCCCACCTGATTCAGGTCACGCAAAGCGACATCAATCGCGATCTTCAGCTGCTTCGCGCGTTTATCGGCCGACGGACCCGCAACGAGCAGGCGAACCATTCGCGTGAACGGCGGGTACGAGAGATCGCGACGCACGGCCATCTCCTGTTGGAGATAGGCCTCGGCGTCGTGCTTGGCCGCGAGCATGACCTCCATGGCCTCGGGCCGGAAGGTCTGGATGACGACGCGTCCGGGTTTGCGGCGACCGCTGCGTCCGGCCAACTGAGTGAGAAGCTGAAAGACGCGCTCACCGGCGCGGAAGGTCGGTAGCGACAGACCAACATCGGCCACCAGCACCGCCGCCAGCGTCACGCCTGGTAGGTCGAGACCCTTCACGACCGACTGCGTGCCGATGAGGATGTCGGCTCCGCCGGATTCCATCGTCCGCAGGAGAGTGCGGATGTCTTCGGGATTCTTCAGTGTATCGCGATCTGCGCGGAGGAGGCGAGCCTTGGGTAGGATCTTCTGCACGATTGTCTCCAGCCGCTGTGTGCCGGCGCCGATGGGATGCAAACGAGTCGAACCGCACGACGGACACTGGGCCGGCAGCGGCGCCTGTAGTCCCGAGACGTGATCGAGCAGGTACGGCGCCCCACCGCCATCATGATGCATCGTAAATGGCAGTCCCGACGACGCCGAGACGAGGCGGCGTCGACACTGCAGACAGAGAACGGCCGAGGCCATGCCCCGCCGGTTCAGGAACAAGATCGCCTGTTCACCTGCGGCCAACGTCGCCTTCATCTCATCAACCAGTAGAGCCGTAAAGGGGAACAGTTCGCCAAAATCCGCCTGGGCTAAGTCAATGATGCGCACCTCGGGGAGCGGCAGCGAATCGAATCGATCGGGCAGGCGAGCCAGGTGATAGCGGCCGCTCTCGGTCCGCGACCAGGCCTCAAGTGACGGCGTGGCCGATCCCATGATGAATCCGGCTCCCGCCAGGCGGCAGAGTTCCTCGGCCGTCTCGCGCGCGTGATAGCGCGGTGTCTGCTCGTTTTTGTAGGTCCACTCGTGTTCCTCGTCCATCACCACTAATCCCAGCTCCCGCACCGGTGCGAATAACGCCGACCGCGAACCGACGACGAGACGCACTTCACCACTCCAGATTCTCCGCCACGTCTCGCGTCGGGCAGCGGGCGTCAGTCGACTGTGGACGACGGCCAATTGTGACTCTGGTAGCAGCGTCCGGAAGCGTCCCAGCAGGTGCTCGGTGAGGAGGATTTCGGGCACGAGCACGATGACCTGCTTGCCTGCCCGGATGACGTCGGCGGCCGCGCAGGCATACACTTCCGTCTTACCACTACCAGTGACACCGAAAAGCACCGACGGCTTGCCTGCGGCCTGAATGCTCTCCAGTGCCGCACCCTGTGCAGCCGTGAGGGTAGGAACCGTTCGGATGTCCGGCTGCGACGACGTGATGGCCGCATCCGTCTGGCGTTCCTCACGAATGAATCCTTTGGCGTTGAGGGCACGTAGAATCGCGGGCATGATGCCGTTTCGACCCAACTCCTCGATCGACACGCGTTCATGTTCCGCGATGAACTGCAGCGCTTTCGCCTGCGCTGGAGCACGCCTTAGATCGGCCGTCACCCCCGACGGTTCGAGTGCGTACGACACCCGGACCTTCGGCAACACCTGCACCCACGGTTCCGGCGGTAGAAAAACCTGCAGCGCCTGCCGCAGACCGCAGCGATACTCGCGCGCCATCCAGCGTGCCAAGCCAATCTGAGTGCTCGAGAGCAAGGGGAGGGGGGAGAGGATCTCCGCCACACGCTTCAGCGCGATGCCTGGCGGAGCAGGCGGATCAAGCGCGATCACGACACCTTCTACCGTCGCGCGCCGAAAGGGAACCCGCACCAAAGAGCCCAACTGCACCGGCAGATCGCCGCAGTCGTACGTCAGCCCATCGCCGATTTCCCGGCTCGTCGAGGCGTTGATGACAGTACAGAGCATCGTGGCCAGCATACAGCGTCTAGCCCTGGTGATCTTTGTTCGTATACAATCACCCCGTCTGGGACGTAGCTCAGTTGCCCGCGCGAGGCCTGCCGAGCGCAGCGAAAAAGCGCCCAGGCGCCCCCACGATCAACCCTTTCTTTTCACTTCATCGGGACGTAGCTCAGTTGGTAGAGCGCCTGGTTTGGGACCAGGAGGCCGCGAGTTCGAGTCCCGCCGTCCCGACCATCACACCTCAGTCAATCGAAGCTCGGTTTGCCCCCAGCCTGCGCGCTTTACGCCCTTGGTGGCGGCTTTCCAGCGCGTCCGCAGCCAGACAAAGACGGCACCAATGATGCGGTCAGGGATCGCATCAGCCACCCATTGGGAAAGCGGCCAGTGACAGACGGCGAAGGTCAGTCCCAGAAGCCACTCGAAGGCGCGGCGACCAAGAGAGACGCCGGTCAGCGTCAATCCGTAGCGGTATGTCCGCAGATCGCGAGCCTCGCGCTGCTGCAAGCGCAGGAACGTCCCACGCTTCTTAAAATCCAGACCATGGCTCTGCATGGCGAGCACGTCAGCTTCGGTGACGTCGGTCAGCGACAGCATTCCTGCCCCTTCCATCCGGCGCAGAAGGTCTTCACCAACCTCGGTACGCGCGATGGCTAGCGAAAATCCCTTGCCGCGCTCTTCGTAGACCGGCGCCCAGGCGTCTCCGCCCGATACGTCGGTAAATTCGTTGGTCAGATCGTGGCTTAGGAGGGAATTCTGCGTGATGTGGAACGGAATCAAGTAGTTGGCGTGGAACTTCGGCATGCGCAGCGTCCGGCCGTCCTTCAACACCACCTGCATGTACCCAGGCCACTCACCGGCTCGGTATGCCAGCGACGCGATCTGATCTTTGGTGGCGCCGAACTTCCGCAGGAAACTGTCCACGGCCTGGCCTGAGAGCTCATTGCCAAAGAATGGCCCCAAAACGTAGCGGATCGCACGGACGGAGGGGTGCTTCAAAGCCTGTAAACGACGGATGGCGAACACCTGATGCGGCAGACCGACGTACGCCAGCGGCCCTGTCTCATGTTCAAGCGTCTCAAGAATCGTGTTCACCGGCGAGACGACGTACTTGCTTTGGGCGCTGGCCAGAATTTCCGCTCGCGTCCGGGCAATCATCGGCTTGGCGCGCCAAGGATACTCAGGGTCCATTGTCAGAACGACGGCGCCGGTGATGGCACCACTCTCTAGCAGGTGAAGCAGCGTCGCTGTCAGCAGACCGCCGCTGGCCGCGCCACTACGCACCTGCGGATCGACAGCGTGCGCGATTGCCAGGCGACGGTAGTGGCCAAGGAGCGTGCTGCGGGGTAGGCGCGATCCAAAGACCGCTTCGTTCATGCTCGGATAGTCGGGACGCACTTCGGGTGAAGAGAGATAGCAGATCTCCGGCACGGGACCGTAACCCGTCGGCACAGGCACACAGTCGCCGTCGATGTCTTGGTACGTCAGTGTTCCACGCGAGAGTCCGACTTCCGTCCCTGAGTGCATCGAGAGTCCTGGCCGGACGATTTCCTCGCGAATCTTCGCCCATACCGGATCGCTCGGCGCTTGTTTTTCGGCCACGAAGAAGTGGCGAATGCCGAGGCGGTTCGTACCGATGTAGCGCAACAGATGCGTCTGCAGCCACTCCACGCCTTTCTTCAGCGGGGGCGGTCCTACGGGACAGAGAACGGTTCCGCGGTGTTCGATGACGGTCAGGCCGCAATGCTCCATGGTCCGCAGAATCTCGGCCACTGTCCGAAAACGATGAGGACCCTCGCCGTGATTCTCAAAAAACCGTTCGTAGAGACGAAGCGGTAGCTCCGCCCACGCCGGCGGCGTCGAAAGAATTAGTCGCCCGCCTACCTTGAGGACGCGCTGACACTCGAGGAGGAAGTGCAGCGGATCGGGAACGTGCTCCAGCGTCTCAAGCGAGACGACGACGTCCTGACTGTCATTTGGCAGGGGAAAATCATGGAGATCGGTGACGGCAAACGACTCCTGGGGAAAATGCTTCTGGGCCAGGGCGATCAGTCGCGGCGAGGCTTCCAGGTTGGTGATCGTCGCCGTCGGGCAGGCCTTACGCAGATACGGAACGGCACTGCCTGTCCGCGACCAGACGTTCAGAATGGCAGCCCCGGCGGCAAACGGCGGCAGAAACGACGACATCGTGTCGAAGCGTTCGGTGTGGGTCCAGCCGAAACCGCGATTGATGCGGTCATACTCCTCGGCAATGCCGTCCCAGAACGCGCGCACCTGGCCGATGGTGAAGGCATTTTGGCGCACGTCAGCGTGAGGAGGAGAGGGGAGCACGGAACCAGCCCCAGCAACCGAGTAGTGAGGCGAAGAGCGTCAGAGCGAAAATCGAGAACGAGAAGGCGACGGTCTGCGCGGCGGGGACATGATACGCCTGGAAGAAGAACAGCAAGGCGGCATCGCGCGTCCCTAGTCCAGCCGGCGCCACCGCAAGCAGGTTGAGCACGCCAGCGACAGTCATGATGCCGAGGAAGGGGAGTAGCGGCACACCAATGTGAAAGGCCGAAGCCAGCGTCAGCAGTTGTAGGTAGTACACCGCCCAGTTGGCGAGCGTGATGGCGTGCGCCGAGGGTGACGACAGATGGCTGAATCCTCGTAGGGCCGCTTCGGTCACCCGCCGCCGCGAAGCGACGAGCGCCAGTAGCACGATGAGGAGCACGCTGACGAGGACGATGGATAGGATCTTGGTCTCCTCCGGCAGGAGAAAGAGGAGGGACGGCGTCGCAAAGAGCCCGATCCAGACCACATCGTAGAGCCGATCAACGAGCATGAGGACGCTGGCTTTGGCTAGCGGCACGCCGGCTTTCGTGAGGTAGGCGATTTTGATCGTTTCACCGATGTTGCCCGGCGTAACGACACCAAGAAACAGGGCGGCACTGTAGGTATGGAACGAACGCTCATACGTCTGTCGCACACCCGCAGCACCGATGAGGCGATGCCAGCGCCACGCTTTCAACATGTAGATCGGAATGAACAGACAGAGTGTCAGGACGAGCGGCAAGGGATCGGCCGCACGTAGGGCTTCCCCGACCATCCGAATATCAACACGCGTCAGGATGTATAGGAAGAGTACGACGCCGATACCTCGAAGCAGCCAAGCGCCAACACTGGGACGCGATGGCCGGAGTGACTCGAAACTGTTCATGCAGTTACGCGGAGCGCAAACCGATCTCGCGACGAACGGCCGCAACCTGGTCGGCCAGGAGTCCGAAGAAGAACGTGAGACTGGTCAGAGTTACGAGAGCCACGGAACTCTTGTTCGTTATGTTGCCAGTCACAGAGAACTCATACACCAGATCGGCGACGGTGAGCAAAAGGAAGAAACCGCTGACAGGCAAAAAGATCCGCAGCGGCGAGAAGAGCATAATCAGACGGACAATGAGCATGAACGTGCGGGCGGCGTCGCGAGCCTTCACCGTGCTCGTTGCACCCGCGCGCTTCTGGATGCGGATGGGCACGTAGACGACGTTGAGCCCCTCCTTGAAGAAACAGACTGTGGATGTGGTCGAGAGCGAGAAGCCGTTGGGGAACAGATGTACGTAGCGCAGGAAGACCTCGCGACGGAAGGCGCGCAGCCCGGAGTTCAGATCGGGGATGTCGCGCTCCGTGAGGTAGTTGGCCACCCACGCGAGCACGCGCTTGCCGGGCTGACGGATGAGAGGACCCTTATAGCCCTCGCGCTTACCGACCACCATGTCGTTCGGAACGACGCAGTGGGGGATGAGCGTATCGATTAGATCGGGCGTGTGTTGGCCATCGGCGTCGTACGTGATGCACCATTCGGTGTCCGCAGCGCGGACGCCGGTCTTCAGAGCGGCTCCGTAGCCCTTGTTGTACGGGTGACGGATGACGCGCACGCCCGTCACGGCCTCGGCCACAGCCGCCGTATCGTCCTTCGAACCGTCATCGACCACGATCACAGTGGCATCGACCGCCTTTTCGCGAAGGTGGGTGGTCAAACGACGGAGTACATCACCAAGGCCCTCGCCTTCATTATAAGCCGGAATGACAATTGTGAATCGCATGCCCAGCTACTATGCTTCTGACAATGCCATTACACAAGAGCGCCAGCCGCACATCTCGCGGTCAAAAAGAAGGTTCCTCGCGGTCAGGAATACCGCTGTGGGGCCATCTTCTTCTGCTTCTTGCTGCCTGCGCGGCCGTCACCGCCGTCTGGAGCCTGCCCGTACTGGCCGTCGGCTGGCCGAGTGCCCTGCCCGACCTACTCTCCGTCCGTAACTTCGCCGTTACCGGCCTCTTTTCCACCGCCGACTCCATCGGCCGTATCCTCTCCACTGCCGCCTTACTCCATGCCGGCGTGCCCTCCGCCATCGACGGACGCCTCTCGACGATCATCATGGCGCTTGCCGGTCACTGGATCGCCTGGACAGACGTCACCAGCTGGACCGTACTGAACGCGGCCGTGTTCTCGCTCTGTCTGATCCCACTCTGGCTGGCCGTCACCAAGATCACTCGCCCACGTACCGCCTGGATCACCGTTCTCCTCTTCGCGTTCTTGCCGGTCTACTGGCTGCAGGCCATTTCACTCTCGCGTTATACGTTGTCGTTCCTCTTCCTCTTCTCCAGCGCCGCAGCTTGGGTGTGGATCACTCCGCGCTCCCGGATCTGGGGGGCAATCGTCGCCGGCCTCCTCTTCGGCCTCACCATCGCCACCAAGGATGTCTTCCTCGTCTTCGTGCCCTGGATCGTTCTAGCTGCATTGTGGCGACTACGACGCACGCCCTTCGCTGCCATCGGTCTCACTGGCATCTTTCTACTCTGCTCCGTCGCCATCTATTTCCTGCCATACCTCGGTGATATCCAGCGTCTCGGTTATCCGGTCAATCAGAATCTGGCTCGTATCTGGCCTGGAGCGAAGAACCTCAGTGAAGAGTCGTATCTCCATCTCTACCCAGATCCATACACATACTACTTCGATCGCGACCGCTTCGATCAGCAGCTCCTCGCCGACTACCCCCACCTGTCCTTCGTGGAACGCGCTGCCACTCAAAAACTGCTGCTCAATTACCACCTGGTGCCGAGTGACCCGCTGCTGAGTCTCGGCAACGGCGTGTGGCTCACGGTCATGAGCATTCCGCCATTCTTTCAGCAGAACACGACCGGTGGACTCGTCGTTTGGCTTTTCCTCATTCCTGGCCTCGCCATCCTCTGGAAAAAGAACCGTTCGCTTGCCTACGACTTCA
This sequence comes from uncultured Candidatus Peribacteria bacterium, assembly GCA_964635215.1. Taxonomy (GTDB): domain Bacteria; phylum Patescibacteriota; class Gracilibacteria; order Peribacterales; family Peribacteraceae; genus JAGOUB01. Next base: position 71,685 of record CAZWNJ010000002.1, read on the forward strand.
TCGGCCTGACGATCACGAGCTATTTCATTGTCCGTTTTGTCCTGCACTACGACCGCGACCATCTCATGGACATTGGCTGGATGCTCGCGCTCGCCGGAGCGCTTGGCATCGAGTGGGTGGGAGACAAACTCGGCACGACGGCGCGCAACAAAAAACTGCTCGTCATCGGGATCGTCACCCTGCTCTGCATCCAACTGGCGCAAACCACGCGCATCGAGCTCGCCCGCTTGACCGTCAAATCCGACAGTCGCGAAACCCTGGCGATCGCCGCCAGTGTCGCCGCCTTGCCGGCCGATCGCGTGATCGCACTGGACCTGCACCCCACGCGCATGGAGGAAGTGGCGTACTTGAGTGACCGAACGGTCGTCCTCCTGCGCAGTGACACTGTCGCCCAACTGCAACGCGACGGCAAACTCGCCGCCGTCTTCGCGCGCTACGGCATCACTGACGCCTTTGGCTACGATCCGGAAATCGTCGCCGCCATGAGGAGCGCTCCTAACCTGCATATCGAACCGCTGCCTGCCTCCGCCTCGCTCCCGTCGTCACCGGCGTTCGGATTCCTCTTAAACCTCTTCCACTAAGTCACGCACGCTTGCGGGCAATCACTCCATAGCCAATCGGGAATCGGCGTGAGAGCGAGACGTTGTCCCAACGGTCTCGCCAGAGGGAGTAGTGCCCGAGGAGCAAGGCGTAGAGATGCACACAGTACCTTGCGAGCGGACGCTCATACGCTTTCCACCGCTCAATCGCACGGCGGATACGTTGCTGAGCGATCATGGAGAAAAATCCTCCGCGTGGCACGATGGTCACGTCAGAGTATGAAGAGAGGAGACGCCGCCAAGCATGTTCCGTCAGTCGCCAATAGTCGTGCGGTTCATCATGCAGTTCAACGAAGAGCGATTCCGTCAGCAAGAGTGTGCCTCCCGGTCGAAGCACACGATGCATTTCCGCCACTGCTCGCTCCAGCCCCCAAACATCACCCAGGACCTGACTACAGAGAATGACATCGACGCAATGATCGGGCAGAGGAATCGCGTCAACTGACCCAAGAATGTCGGGCTGACATGCGGGATCGATATCGAGGCGCCGGTAGCTGGATGCATGCCGGAAGCAACCGGCGTAACGGCCGACACCGCTGCCGATATCCAATACATCGCCCTGTAAGGGCGCAGCGTGCTCCGACATGAACCGCTGCAATAAATGCCGATCAGGCTGGAAAATCACCACGAAGAAGAGTTTCTCACATGTCCCGAGCCCTGTCATGGGGCGACGCCATTTCTTGTGTCATGCGCCACACCGGGAAGACTAGCGCCAGACTTATTAGGTGACAGACCGCGAGGGCCGAGTAGAGAGCGAAAGTATCGCGCATAATCAGACGGGCAGAGAAGAACACTCCGACGGCCGCAGCCAGCGCGAGGGCATTGACGACAACTCCCATCCAAACTTTGAACTTCAGACGCAGGATGGGTGTAATCAGCACGTACAACGCAAAAGTTAGATGAATGGCCAATATGACTAAGAACGGCACCGCGGCCACTCGAGAAGCCTCGCCGTAGACCAAAGGGATGAGTGGGGGAATGACGATCGCCGCCGCCAGACTCAGGCCGAAGTGAAGTGCAATGCTGTGCGTCACCAACTTACGAACACTCTGTCGCCATTGCGTCGTGCGACTCAATTGTGGAATGACGGAGCTAGCGAGTGTGGACACACTACCCAACCCGAATGTCGCGGGCAGCTCGGCCAAGCGGAACGCAAGTCTCACGAGTCCCACAACGCTCACCGGAGACGTCAGACTAAGGACAAAGATGAAAAGGCCGGGATACTGCTTGCTCAGATTCTTATCCACGGCGATCCAAAATCCATCGAGGAAGTAACGCCACAAACGCTGATCGTTACCGGCCGCCATGGCCTCAGAGAGGCCTGGGAGGCTATACTGACGTTGTAATTGCGGGTAGTAGAAGAGCGCGACTATTCCCAGCACCACTGAGCCAACGATCGAGCTCCAGAGGATGCCAGCAATACCAAATCCCATCGCCAAGAGCGCCACTGCCACCACCAGCTGAACGACCGTCTGGATATTTTGAAGTACGGTCATGAGCGCGATACGACGAACGGTCTGGAGTGCCAACAGCAGGAAGTTGTAAACCGGATCGATGATGGAAGCGATAGCGATCAGCTGGGCCAATCGACCGACACTAGGATCGCCGTAGATCATTTGTGCCAACAGCGGGTACAAGAACAGCAGCACGACCTGAAGGATCCACATCAATCCCGTCATCATCGCGTAGTAGCGCAAAGCCGTAGCCATCCCGCGCGTATCCTTGGCACCATATGCTTCTGAGAAGAACGTCAGCGTCGTCTGCTGCTGACCCAAATTTGTGATGAAACTGAAGAGTCCAGCGAAGGCTCCGACGACGGCGTATCGACCGTACTGGTCGATTCCCAGTAAGCGGACATACAGCACCGAAGCCGCGAAGCTGCACGCGAACGTCACAAGCACGCCGAGCTGCATCTTGGCAACATCGCGCACGAACGGAACGTTCAAGAATGAACGCACCCTGGCCGTCAGGAAATCGGTCTTCACGACGCCCAGTATAGCGCAGCCACTGCTTCAAGGCGCAGGGAACGCCCCCTTTCCCTTCATCACATCAAAAAAGCGGGGCCAGCTCTGGGCCCCGCTTTGTCTTCCAAAGAAAAGAAACCTCAGGCCTTCTTGCTGCCAAAGCCAACGATCAGACAGACGGCAGCGATAGCGGCGTGCAGGAGGTTGTCCTCGAGGTTCACGCCAATCAGACCCAGGACAGTCGTACCCTGAATGAAACCAACAACAGCCACGAGGCCATAGACGAGACCGAAGACCATGAGGTAACCGCGTGCCATGGCGTAACCGGCGCTCGCGCAGTACAGACCAACGACACCGCTAAGGATGTGGATGATGTTGTGCAGCGAGTCGACCTGGAAGACGATGAGCGGACTGCCCGTGAAGAAACCAAGGATGCCCACGGCGAGCAGCACGACTCCGAGGATGTAGGACAACGGCTTAACGAGGGTGTTCATAGAAGGAGTGGGAGGGGGAAGTTGCAATCATCGTATGCTCAACCTAATGCTAAGACATCGCAATTTATGTGTGACGCAAGGGAATTCTTCATCGTGATTTTTGCGCCGAAGACACTAATAAGCGTGCTAGCATCGACAGGTGAAAACAACCGACGCCCCACTGGCGTTCCGCATGCGGCCCCGGACCCTCGAAGAATTCGTGGGACAGGCCGAAATCTTCGGTCCCGGCACGCCACTGCGATCGGCCATCGAGCACGACGCCCTCCATTCCCTGATCCTGGCCGGACCGCCCGGCACCGGCAAAACGACGATCGCGCACCTCATCGCCAATTCCACAAAGGCTGAATTCGTCTCGCTGAGTGCCGTCCTCAGCGGCGTGAAGGAGCTCAAGGAAGTCTGTGGGGCCGCGACCGATTCTTGGCGCAATTTGAAGCAGCGCACCGTCCTCTTCGTCGATGAAATCCACCGTTTCAACAAGAGCCAGCAAGACGCGCTCCTGCCCTCGGTGGAGGAGGGGAGTGTCATCCTCGTCGGCGCCACGACCGAAAATCCCTACTTCGATGTGAACGCCGCCCTCGTCTCGCGCTCACAAGTCGTCATGCTCCGACCGCTGCGCGACGAGGAGCTCGTGGACATCCTGCAGCGTGCCGTCACGGATGAACGCGGCTACGGCGGCAAGGTGACAATCGAAACAGCCGCGCTTGAACGTATCGCCCAGCTTTCGGGTGGCGACGCGCGCGCGGCCCTGAACGCTCTAGAACTCGCCATCGTCACCGCCGGCACCTCGCTCACCGCCGCCCAGGCCTCGACCATCCTGCGTGAGAAGCTCAAGCGCTACGACAAAGGCGGCAGCGAACATTACGACACGATTTCGGCCTTCATCAAAACACTGCGCGGCAGCGACCCGGATGCGGCCCTGCTCTGGATGTTCAAGATGATCGAGAGCGGTGAACCGCCGCGCTTCGTCTTCCGGCGCATGGCGATCTTCGCCTCCGAGGACATCGGCCTGGCCGACCCAGAGGCACTACCTCGCGTCGTCAGTGCCTGGCAGGCGTTCGAGCTCGTGGGACTACCGGAAGGGGAGTACTTCTTGGCTCAGGCCTGCCTCTACCTGGCCCAAGCGCCCAAGAGCAATGCCGTCAAACGCGCGATGGCCGCGTGCAAACACATGATCCAATCGAGCGGCTCGCTCGATGTCCCAAATCACCTGCGCAACGCCCCCATCAAGGCGATGGCGAAGGATCAGGGCTACGGCGTGATGTATCAGTATCCACACGACCACCCCGCTGGCGTCGTGCCGGGGCATTACTTCCCACGCGCCATCCCGCCGCGCAATTTCTATGAACCAACAGACCGCGGCTTCGAGACGGAGATTGCAGAACGTGTCGCCCGCGCCAAGGCCGTGATCCGGCAGGAGAGCGTCGCCCAGCTATAATTGACATTAAACGCATTTTGGTTTAAAAAGAGCATATGAGTCTGCATATGTCCATGGGTATGAACATGAGCCAACGGGCAGAGATCACCATGGCACAGCGTCTTGAGGCACGCATGACCATGCTGCAGGAGATGACAGCAGACATTGAGGAATTGCTCGATGAATCCGGCTTCTCGCCGACCGAGACCTACGACACTATGGTGGCAGAGCTCGTGCAGCGCTTGGCCGTCGCCCGCATGCGTGCACCGGCTATTGATGGAGAAGTGGAGGCAGATCGCCAACAGCGCATCATCCGCGAGATTTCGTTCGTCTCGCACTTCCTGAAGGACGACAAAGAACTGGACCTCAAACACTACGGTCTGCAGTCGCCGCTGAACATGGCCGATACCCAGGCCGACGCGCAGGGCGTCCCTACCATGCGCCTGAATAAGATGCGCGAGATCCTCGCCCGTCGTGTGTACAACTACTACGACACCCACGGTGGTTTTGCCTTTCCCGAGGATCCAACCCGGGTCTACAAAACGATTGCTCCACACCTCGTGACGGCCGTGAATGATCACGAGAAGCTGCGTAAAGAGATCGACGAATTCACGACGCTTCTGCGCTCAAGCGGCGCGGGTGCCGGTGCCGGTCAAGAAATCAGTGAGCGCCAGGATGCCCTCATCGTTAGCGAGAAGATTCGCCCAGACCTGGAGAATTTCATGGAAACGCTTGCCACCGCCCTAAGCGTCCCGAACGCCAACGGAGAACCGATGCTGCGGAATTTCTACCGGGATCTTGCGATTCTCCGCCGTCTGCTCTTCGTCGAATCCAGCCGTCTCCAGAAGAAGTTCGTCACCGATTTTAAGACTGTGAAGGCGCGAACGGCCCCCAAGGAAAAGGAGCTCGCCCTGCTCAACCTCATTGGCGAATACACGCTCGTGAGCATCGGCGCGATCGTGCCCGATGTCTTCATCCGACAGAAAGCGTCGGTAGACGAAGTCGCCGTCAGTCATGTCCGCGAGGCTTCGTGGGATGCGGGCGGCGACCTGAGCGAAACGTTGCAGAAATACAAGTTGCAGGACACCGGGACATTCTTCTGGCACCGCTACGGCTCGAAGGAGGTAAAACCCAGTCGTCAAACCGACAACGGTTTACGCGCCTTCATTACGGAAACCGTGCGAAGTCAGCGCGAGCGTCTCCTCGCTGCCATCGACTACCCGCAACTGTTCGCCGATGTGCAGGCTGCCAATGCCGCTGCCAAAGATCACGATGAAGATGAGGATGAGGGGATGCCTGACGACGGCCTGCGCCACGTCTTCGTCCAAGCCACGCGCCGGGAAGGATTCCGCCAAGAGATTCTCACCCTCGCCCGCAGCGATTGGTACGGGCGACTGCGCCAATTCATGGCGGACCGAGCCAATCAATAAGCTCATTCGGACGCCAATTCTCACCTCCGGGGAGTATTCACAAATAACTAATATTATGTTATAATACTGATGTGAAGAAACACCTCACTTCGGTTGTGCGGAAAGTCGTCGGGCTGCCCGCCTTACGTGCCGGCTTCGGCCTATGTTTCCTCATCATCTTCAGCATGTCTACGATCGGCTGGGCCGCTATTTTACTCATTCCTCTGCGGATCATCGCCGATATTGCCTGCGCTTTCAAGAAGGGGACTGATGCCCGCGTTCTCCTCCAGGAAACACTGAGTTCCATCGCCCTTCTCGGTCTAGCTGCCGTCCTTTCTATTCTCCTTGACCCATCACTTCATCCAGCATTTTCTACCATTGCCGGTATCGCCGGATTGAGCTTCCGTATCACCGCTGAATGGGCCGTCTGCAAGGCACTCTGGCATCACCCGCTCTGGACTGCCACCATCCCTCGCACACGACTCCATCCAGGCATCGGCTTGAGCCTCGTCAGCCTGACAACACTCCTACTCCTCATGCTCTCGCCGCTCGTCGGTGTACAAACAAAGACTGTCCGCGCCGCCGTCATGCACCTGACGCCAAGTCCCTGGTAAGAACATCGTTGTCCGGGGGACCCTCTGGAAACAGAGATCGCTCCAATGCCAGCGTCTGAGCCATCCATGCGTCCGATTGCGCCAGGGTATGACCGCCGTAACGCTGTTGAAAGTCCGCCATGCGCTCGGTCACCGAGACGACCCGGTCGCCGATTGCGCGCTTGTCGGCATAGAAAACCAACTGCTGTTCAATGGTGAGTGGGTCCGAACCCGCCGGGGGGAGAGCGCCATGCGTCCGGATGGCCGTAGCTAATTCGGCAAAGCCTTCATCGTGCAGGAACCGTGCAGCGGCAGCCTCGTGGCGAAGCCCCGGAAAACGAGTCTTCCACGTCTCCCAAAGCTCTCGTTGATCCGTCTGATGCACATGCCCCAGGCCCGGCTGGAAATCGAGGAAGCGCAGTAGATCATGTAATTGGCCAGCGATACGCAGAAAGTGAGGACGAACGAGCCGTCCTTCCGCAAGGAGTCGTCGGCCTAATTGCTCAGCAATCCGTCCGACAGTTTCGCAGTGAGCGATAATGTTTGGCGGTAAGCCCGCTGCCCTACGCCAGGTCTCAATCTGTGCAGGGGAGGGGAGATCAACATCCATGAATCGCACCGTCACTGTTCGGCCCGCTGGTGCATCGGCCAAATGGACATGGACCGACGGCTGCAGCCACTCGGCTTGATCCAAGCGATCCGCCCACTCCACCCAGAGCACACCGTCCCACGTGAGGCGACGCATAAATGTCGCCGCTTCAGCGGGATCGAGACGATAGAGGTCGACGTGCGTCACCGCTGTCTTGCCGCTTTGGTCTGCGTGTGGACGAGCGAGAGCAAAGGTTGGACTAGAGACAGATTCGAGCAAAGAAAACCCCTCGCTCAGCCCCTGGAGAAAGGTCGTCTTACCCGCTCCAACGTCACCAGTGAGATACACCGCCTGAGCCCTGTAGAGGGTGCTCGCCAATGAACGCCCCGCCAAAACGGTCTTTTGAGGGCTGCCAAGAGCCAAAACAACCTCATCAATCATTGACCTTTATTGGTAAAAATGATAGAATATCTTCAAAGAGAAATATGACACCAAAAGCCAAACAATTTCAGCGCAGATCGCTTAATCGTACAAGCGAGAAACGGACGCCAATGTTGCAGTACCTGCGACAGCAATCGTCGTTCTGGATTGCCGTTATGACAGTCTTCGCGTTCGTGGCTGGCAACATGGTAGGGGAGCACGGCTGGTACGCGTTCTGGAAAGCTGTACTTGGCGGACTCGATGACGCAGAAATCGTATACCAAGGCGCCGTCACGCCGATTGAACTCGTGCCCGACTATCGCAAGTGGTCACCCAGCGGCACATCCACTGACGCCAATACCTACCGGCAAGTGCCGACGGAATTGCTTGTCCCTCTACCGGTGTACTCGGCCAGTGCTCTTAAGAGCACTGACAGCACGAATCTCGCACGTCTTGTGTACTCCGTGGGTTACCTCGGCTCGTACACGACCGGGTACGAAGGCGACGGCAGCCACCCGGCCGTCGACATCCGCGTACCGGAAGGCACGCCGGTGCGCGGCATCATGAACGGTATCGTGCAGACGGCTAAAGACGATTCGGACGGATTCGGGAAATACGTCGTCATCCGCCATCCGAACGTGCCCGATCCCAGCGATCCCTCTAAAACCACGACCCTCTACTCGTCGTACGCGCACTTGAGTTCGGTCGAGGTGAGCGAAGGCCAGATCGTGCGAATTGGTGAACGCATTGGTCTCTCGGGTATGACCGGCGACGCCACCGGTCCACACCTGCACTTCCAAGTGGACGGCGCCTCCGCACCATTCCACCCCTACTGGCCGTTCACAAGTGCCGAAGCTCGCGCGGCCGGCAAATCAACCTTCACAGCCGTAAATAGCGGCTTCGATCAAGACCGCGCCAAGCAGTACACCGTCAGCCCGCTGGCCTATATCCAGGGCCACCTCGCCGACTCGGCCCTCGTCCGGCAATCCGGCAGTTCATCCTCGACCATCGCCTCCTCTAGCTCATCACGTATGGTCCTGTCGGCAGCCATCCTGAGGCAACAGCGCCTGACTGCCCGTCTCGCTCGCCGTCAGGTCATCGACACCATCGTTGGCCGCCCGCTTGTCAGCCTCTCGCTGCCATCGACGCTCGTCACCGAGCCTGAAGAAACGTCGGCGGACGATTCGTCGACCAGCTCAGCCACTTCAAGCGTGAAGGTTACGGTCTCCACCGAACCTGGCACGACTGTCGCCGGCATCCGCTTTGACCACGACGGTGCTTACGCCGGCCGCCAGTGGGAGAATCTCCACATCACGCTCCTCGATGCCAACGGCAACACGATTCAAGGTCCGGCAATTCTCTCCGCTCCGCTGCACCTTGTCGTCGATTACGGCAAGGCCGACTTCGATCATAATGACCTCACGGCCACCGACTTCACAAACGGTGAAGCCGATGTGAAATTCCTACCCCGCGGTCAGCGCACCATTGTCATCCGCGCCACCGCCTTCAACACGCAGAGCCGGCCAATGCCGTTTGAGCCGTAACGAAAGGCCGCCCCCCGTTTCCGGAAGAGCGGCCTATTGAAGTCTGAAACTCTAGAAGAACATTACTTCTGATCGTTCGACGCAAAGCCGACGGTCAGCGTGATCGTGGCCGTGGCCGTGTTCGTATCCGGATCGTACGAGCTCCAGCTGTCGATCCAGCTCGTGAGCGAGGCGCCCACTACCTTCGTCAGCTGCGTCTTGAGCAGCTTCTCAAAGACATCGCGGCGCTTATTCAAACGAACAAGAAGATTGTCGAGCACGCTGTATTCCACTTCCTGCATGTCCTGGAGCGAGACGTTCCAGCTCACGCTGCAGCCAGCGTCTTCCAGGATCTCGGCAATGTGATCACTGGCGCTGAAATTCACGACATCCACCCAGATGTTCAAGTTGCCCATGTACTGATCCGTCGCGCGGCCAAACTGATCGTAGGACGGATAGATTGAGTACCCTCCAGAGCGGCGAACTTTGCCGTCGGAGCCAATCGCCTTCTTGATCGCGGCATACATCTTCTTGAGAGTATCGCGGATGTTGTTGCGAGCACTCGTCATGCCAGCGTCACAGGACGCCGTAAGCGAGATCTTGTCAGGCGTCACCGTCTTCGTCGTGGAGACGTCGATGGAAATGCCGTTCCCGTAGTACGGAGGCATCATGTACGAAGCATCCATGCCGCCGCCCTTACCGTCAGCCATAATGGGCTGCAGGTCAGAGAAATTCACATCATCCGTACCGACGTCGACGCCGGCGGAGGAAGAAGAGGCATTGGCCTGGATCGCGCGCTCGGTGTCGGAAACTTCACGCGCCGATGGAGGGGGCGTGCTGCCCGTGTCGATCACACGAGCCGAGGCCAGCGTTGGGACGAGCATCGAGACGACGATCGATGCCGAGAGAAGCTTGGTACGAAGCATAGGAAAAGGTGGGAAAGTTACCCCAACCATAGCACGAATGAACGTGGGCGGCGACGATCATGTCGATGATTTCTCGCTGATGGTCGACCCACCGTGTGGACAGGCATACCACGACGCGGTCAGCACCAGCAGTACGAGCACGCCGCCTGCAACGAGTTTTTGAAAGGTATCAAGGAAGAGCGCCGTCCCGCCGAATGCCAAGCCGACGAGTGTTGTCGCAAGCACAATCTGACGTGGTGACCAGCCGACCGCCAGCAGGCGATGATGCAGATGTTCGCCGGCCAGACTGCCTCGCAGAGGGGATCGCCCCGAGAGCAAACGGCGAATAGCAACGGCCACAGCGTCCGTTAGGGGGACGCCAAGTGCCAGGAATGTCGTTGCCACCTTGCCGCCAGCGTAGATCGTCAGGACTCCAAGCATGAGACCGAAGAACATCACGCCCGTATCGCCCATCACCACCTTCGGCGGAGGGAAGTCGAACAGAAAGGCAGCGCCGGCAATGGCCGCGAGTGCAAACGCAACGATGGCAATCTCCGGTTGATTCACGCGCCCGCTCAGAGAGAGGAGCCCAATCGTCAGGAAACCGAGCGTCGAGACTGCGGTCGTTTGCCCCGGAATGCCATCGAACCAGTTGAGGGCATTCACAGTTAGACACACCCAGAGGACAGTGAAAACGCCACTCCACACCGGTACGGGAAAGGGAATGAGAGGCACTGTCACTCCCCAGGCGTCGAGCGGGATCACGGGCCCGCCAAGCAGGCCTTCAAAGGGATTCGTGAAACTGTAGATCCGCGTGCCCGTAAGAAAGAGTGTCAGTCCAAGTCCAATTTGCACGAGTAGACGCACCCACGGCGGCAGGCGCCGACGATCGTCGATGACACAGACAACTCCGAGTACGACCACGGCCGCCACCACCGCCAGCGATTGGATCGTCCAGGGCCAGAGTGCAGCGACAGCCCCCAAACCACTCAGAACGACGGCGATGCCCGTCGGATACGGCAGGCGCGCCCGCGTGAGTCCATAACGCTCGGGAAAGTCGAGGAGCCCGAGAGACGGGAAAACCTTGATTGCCAGTAGATGCAGCAGGACGGAGGCCGATCCGGCGACGAAGCAGACGATGAGGATGAAGGACAAGGTCACGAGGGAATGCTACCAGAGCGCCAGAGCGATGCGAGGCGGCAGCACACCGGCATGGTCAACGTCCAACGGTTCTCGCCGCCGTTGGAAGCGGGTAGACTCGTGCCATGAACGACATCCGTCCGCTCTCCGCCGCGAACGTCTCTGGCAAACGAGTCCTACTGCGCGCGGGCTTCGATGTGCCACTGGAGAACGGCGTCGTGAGTGATACCCGCCGCATCGAGGCCCTCGTGCCGACAATGCGCTGGATCCTGGACCACGGTGGCCGCCTGATCCTCCTCGCCCACCAAGGGCGGCCCAAGGGCAAGCCGACGCCGGAATTCTCGCAGCGTCCGCTCGTGGCGCCGCTCGAAACACTCCTAAAGACGACTGTTCACTTCTCGTCTGCCGTCACGGGTCCCGAGACAGAAAAACTCGCTGCCACCCTTCAGGACGGTGAAGTGCTCCTCGTAGAGAACCTGCGCTTCGACCCTCGCGAAGAGAAAGACGACCCAACCTTTGCCAAGGAACTCGCCGCCCTCGGTGACATCTACGTGAACGACGCCTTCACCAACTGTCACCGCGCCCACGCCAGCGTCTCGGCCTTGGCGAAAATTTTGCCAGGATACGCCGGTTTGAACCTTCTCGAGGAATTACAGCACCTCACCCCCGTCACTGAAGACCCGCGCCGTCCGCTCACGCTTGTCATCAGCGGTGCCAAGATGGAAACGAAAGTGCCCGTCATCCGCCGCTTTCTCAGCATCGCCGACGACGTGATTGTCGGCGGCGCCATCGCCAACACCTTCCTCGCCGCCCGCGGATTCGATGTTGGCACGTCGCTCTACGAATCTGAGCAGATGGAACTGGCGCAGGAAATCATGCTCGAGAGCGAGAAGTCTGACCGTGCGAAGATCCATTTACCAAACGACGTCGTCGTAGCGTCGGCCGAAGTCAGCGACGCACCGACGGCCCTCGATCTGCCAGTAGAGGAAGTGGAGGGGGACATGTCCATCTCAGACATCGGCGCCGTTACCGCCAAGCGCAACGCCGACATCATTGCCAAGTCGGGGATGGTCGTCTGGAACGGCCCGCTCGGACGTTATGAAATCGCCGCCTTCTCACGTGGCTCTCTCGCCCTGGCCGACGCCGTCGCCTCCGCAACCGCCAAGGGCCTCGTCTCCATTGTGGGAGGCGGAGACACACTCGACCTCCACGAAAAATACGGCAAGTCCCTCTCGACCTATTCATTCGTCAGCACCGCCGGCGGCGCGATGCTCGAATTCCTGTCGGGCACAGCTCTACCGGGCCTGACCGCTCTCGAAGCCTCCCCCCGCTAACCCGACGCCATGACAGCCGGTGACCCATCCCATCCCGCCGTCCTCATTCCTGAAGAAGGCGAAGCCTGGCTTGTATTTGTAAAACGTATCCGTGCCAGCCAACCCCGTCGCCTCATCATTCTCTCCGGCCGCGAACGCGAGCTGCTCGATCATCCCGATTTTCTGGAGCAAGTATTGAGCGCCTGCAAAGCTCAGCAACGCCACACCGTAATTGCCACCGCTCACCGCGGCCTCCTGGCCGTCCTGCGCGAACGAGGAATCTCTTCCATCCAGCACTCACGCCAACTACAGCAGATTCTCGGCCCCGACCACCCCAAACTCGCTCTCGCCATCCAGGCCTTCTCACCCCACATCTGGCGCCAACAACTCAAAAGTCAGTTGCAGTTCATGGGCCTGTTGTCGCTGCCAAAAATCCGCAGCTACGGCTTGGTCCTACTGAGCATTGGTCTCTTTGGATTCGTCGTGTTCCGCTTACTACCGTCGGCCGAACTCCGGATCCATCCACGTCAGGACAGTGTCAGTGAAACGACGAATATCTTCCTCGTCGCCTCGGGGGCCGTCTTGCCCCAGGACATCGCACCGGGTGTCACCCGTCTGGAATTGCAACCGATCGTCGTCGAGGCGGAACGAACCATTACCTTCGATCAGATCAGCAAGCAATTCCGCGGTACCGCTGCTTCGCTACAAATGACTGTCATCAACCAATCGAATGCCGATATTGAACTACGCAAGGGGACGCGCTTCATGAACCAAGCCGGCATGATCTTCAAAATCAAACAACGTTTGAAGGTCCCCTCCGGCAGCCAGAAGACCGTCACCGCCGACGCCGATGACGAAGACATGTACGGTCAGATCATTGGCGAGCGCGGCAACGTCCCCCCAGACCTACAATGGACCATCCCGGGCCTGAGCGAAGCCGATCAGAAGGTCATTTTCGGGCAAAACCGTACCGCCGGCAGTGGAGGTACCACCGCCTACGCCACCGTCCTGACCGAACAAGATCTGAAGATGGCCCAGTCCCGTTTGGAGCAAGAATTGGAGGCCGCCGCCAAAGAGATGGTGGATGACGAGCAGATCGCCCGAAACAACCGAACACCCAACCATACGTTCCGCCTACTGACACCGACAAAACTCACGAAGAAAATCTTGAAGGACATCGCGCTCCCCAAAGAGCAGGTCGGCCAGGAAGTCTCGTCGATCTCCGTCTCGGGCAAACTGGAATACACCGTCCTCGGCTACGACATCGATCCGATCCTCAAGCTCCTCAGCCAACGCCTCGCAGAACATGTCCGCGATGGCAAGGCTCTGCGCACCGATCTTCTCGATGCCGATCACTTGGATGTCCGCGTCATTCTCTATGATGACGCTCTCAACTGGGCCAAAATCACGACCGAGATGACTGGCACCGAAGAGTTCGTCCTGGACCCACTCTCGCCAGCCGGCGCGCTCTTTGCACAACGCGTACGCGAAAGCGTCGTAAATAAGACCAAGACCGAAGCCCTTCGCATTGTCCAAAATATGCCCGAAGTCGATCATGTAGAAGTGTCAATCTGGCCCATCTGGAGCCAGTCTCTACCGTCGATTCCGTCTCATATTTCAATCGCACCAGAATGACCTCGCCCGCCCCCTCCATCGGCCGCCGTCTGCTGCAGGGGACTGGCGCTTCGGTGTGCGTCCTTGGCCTCACTGGGTTGATAACGATCGGCAGCATTGTCGGTACAATCGTCGTCTCCCGGGGCGGTGACGGCGTTGCCGGTGCCGACTGCGCCATTGTCTTCGGGACGGCCGTACACGGTCAAAACCTCCCAGGCCCAGGCTTACTCCGCCGCATGCAGACTGCGATTCGTCTGTACAAACAAGGCGCCGTCAGTCACCTCGTACTAAGCGGCGGCAAGGGTGATAGCCTCAAGGCCTCAGAGGCCGCCGTCATGCACCAGATGGCCCTCGCAGGCGAGATTCCCGAACAAGCCCTGAGTCTGGAGGAAAAATCGCACTCAACACTCGAAAATTTACGCTTCTCACAGCCGCTCATCAGTCACTGCAAGTCAGTCATTGCGATCAGTGATGATTACCACCTCGCCCGTATCAAGATGTTGGCACAACGCGTCGGAATCACGGGTTTACGTACGTATCCAGCTGACACAGCTCCAGAATTGACTTTTGAGCTGGTAAGTATCGGAAGAGAAACTGCGGCATACCTGTGGTACTCCTTCCCATTCCTCGGAGATATTGGCAGCGAGGAAACGGCTGAATAAGAAGGAATTCCTAGCTGATGGAGCAAATAGGCCCTGCTTCTCCCCCTCTGTCCATAGTATACATAAAAAGCATTATGTTAATCTCATTCAGATTATGTTAACGTTGAAATCTGTGGAAAACCCCTCCTCCCCCGCCGGCACGAGTCGTACACCCATGAAGCAGGCAATCGATCGGTATTTGATGTTCCTGCGCTCCGAACAGAACAAATCGCCTCTAACGGTCGAATCCTACAAGCGCTCGCTGACCCTCTTCGCTTCCCTCTCGGGGCTGCAGAGCCCCACGGACATCGATAAGGGCTCTGTCCGCGTCTACAAGTCCGAATTGCACGTCTACCGCACGAAATCCGGTCAGGAACTGTCTGTTCGGTCCAAGAATCACCATTTAACGGTCCTCCGCGCCTTCTTACGCTACCTCGTACAAGAGGAAGAGTTGGCCGTCTACCCGCCTGACCGCGTCACACGCCTTAAGGAAGAAGAACGGAAGGTGAAAGTCCTGGAGCCCGGCGAATTGGAGCGCCTCCTCAACGCCCCGCCGAGCGATACCCGTGAGGGCCTACGCGACCGCGCAATCTTGGAGATGTTCTTCTCGACCGGTATGCGTCTCTCGGAGCTGCGATCACTCAATGTCCGCGACGTGAACCACGACACGGGCGAAATCAGCGTCCGCGGCAAGCGCAGCAAGATCCGCGTCGTCTTCCTGTCGCCACGCGCCAGTCAGGCCCTCAAGACGTACATCGACGCCCGTATGGATGCCCTGGCCCCACTCTTCATCCGTGACTTCTCCAAAGCCGTCCAAACCCAGCCGCCAGGCGAAGAGTTTCGTCTGTCGCGCATCGCCCTCTATTTAATCGTCAAACGCGCCGCTCGGGCCGCCGGGATCGTCTCAAACCCCTCACCACATACTCTGCGGCATTCCTTTGCCACTGATCTCCTGCGCAATGGCGCCGATCTGCGTTCTGTCCAAGAGATGCTCGGCCACCAAGATCTCTCCACCACGCAGATTTACACCCATGTCACCAATCCGCAGCTGAAAGAGGTGCATCGTAAATTTCACGGACATTCTGAGCAGTAGGGCGGAAATCGGCCAAAACTTGTCGCAGCGCCGGACTCACGTAGAATCGACTCCGGTTTCTATCCCTTTCCCACACCCTATGGAGCAGCAAGACACGCACGGTAATCCGTGGTTTACGGTCTCGATTGGCCTCATTGGCCTCATTATTGGTTACAGCCTCGCCTCCGGCATTCACCTCTCCACCGCTGGAACGGTGGCCCAGGTCCAGCCGACAGCAGCCCAACCGCAGCCAGCCGCCCCGAGCGACCAGGACATGACGCCCCCCTCCACCGAAGGCGGCCTCGTCCTCGGCAAGGAGGACGCCCCGCTGACGCTCATTGAGTTCAGCGACTTCCAGTGCCCGTTCTGCCGCAAGTGGATCCGCGAGACGGAGGATCAGATCAAGAAGCAGTACGTTGACACCGGCAAGGTGAAGATTGTCTTCCGCGAGTACCCGCTCTCGTTCCATCCGGGTGCCATGCCGGCTGCCCGCGCACTTGAGTGTGCGAAGGAACAGGGTATGGACAAGGGCTGGGCAATGCACGACACACTCTTCGCCGAACAGGACAAGAAGGATCCGAGTGGCCAGATGGTTCAGTTCACAGACGATGACCTCAAGACGTGGGCCAAGAGCATCGCCGGCCTCGATCAGAAGCAGTGGAACGATTGCTACACCAGCAATAAATATGACGCCAAGATTAATAAGGACGAAGCGGATGGCACGGCCGCAGGCGTCACCGGCACCCCGGGCTTCTGGGTGCTTGGCCCGAACGGCAAGCAGCACCTCATCTCCGGTGCCTACCCCTTCAGCGAGTTCCAGTCGACCTTCGACGACTTCCTGAAGTAAACCTCGCCTCGACGCGACACAAAAAAGACGGCCTCCGGGTCGTCTTTTTTTGTTGCAGCTCAGAAGGACTGGATCATCCCATGTACGTCGAGGGCAGCAGCTACAGCCGCCTTGGCCGCCCCAATCTTACGCACTTCGGCCTGATCCAATGTGGCACCAGGTCCGATGATGCCGATGCCGATCGGCTTCCCAAACTCCAGCTGCAAACGCACAAGCGCGTCGTGGACGATGTGACCCATCACTTCGCCATGCAGCGTCTCGCCACGCTCGATGTAGCCAAGGGCCGCGAAGGCGTCGATGTGTTCACGCTCCATGAGAGCGCGCAGGACGAGCGGCATCTCGTAGCAACCGGGGATGCGCAGGACTTTGGCCACGATAGCGCCGCGGGCCACGGCCTCTTCGGTAGCGGTCGCGATCATCGGTTCGACGATGTCCTTGTTAAAATTCGCCGCGATAATGGCAATGGTGGGCTGGTCGGTCATATGGACCCACTATAGCGACAACCACCGTCAGAGTAAGCGCGCTGCCTCGATTTGTGCAGGCGTCCAGCGGCGTAGCCCGTGGAAATCGCCGGTCTTCGCCCGAATCGAATCCTGAAGCTCCAGAATGCGCCGAGCGACCTGTTCCTCCGCGCGAAAGACCTCGAGCGAGAGTTCGCTTGAATACTCATGGCCGGCACGCATGGCTGAGGCGGCGAAACAGGACCCAGACGGCGCAATGATAATGATGCGTGAAGAGTCGTCGTCATCGCCGGACTCATCGACGGACCAGCCTTGTGCCAGATAGCCGTCGAGTTCCTGGCCAGCCGGAAGAGAGCCCGGATGCGCAGGCATGGATCAACGGATGATCAGCTTCAGAAATCTCCTTTTACCCACTTTAACAACGCCGGACTCCACGAGGGCCTCCACAGATTGAACAACTTTATTGTTCAAATGAACACCCCCCTGCTCTACGAGGCGGCGGGCCTCGGACTTGGAGGCGACGAGCTTCTCTTTCACGAGCACGTCCAGAAGCATGGCATCCTTCGCCACGGTGACCTCGGCGACGTCGTCCGGCACTCCCCCTCCAGCGAACACCGCCGTGAACTGCTCGTCGGCCGCCATAGCAGCAGCTGCACCGTGGTAGAGCGTCACGATCTCGGTCGCCAGACGCTTTTTGGCGTCGCGGGGGTTACTCCCCTTCTTCAATTCTTTGCCGATCGCATCGATGTCCTTCAGGGGCACATCCGTGCAGCTCTCGAAGTACGACAGGATGAGCTCGTCTTTGATGGACATCACCTTGCCGTACATGTCGCCGGGCGCGTCGTTCAGATAGATACAATTGTCATAGGTTTTGCTCATCTTGCGGCCATCCGTGCCCACAAGGAGCTTACTCGTCATGACAAACTTCTCACGCTTGCCGAAAGCCTGCTGGAGCGTGCGGCCGGCGAGCATGTTGAACTCCTGGTCGGTACCGCCGAGTTCCACATCCACATCGAGCACGACCGAGTCGTAGCCGACCATGAGCGGGTAGAGGAATTCGTGCACGCCAATAGGTTTACCGCCATCCCAGCGCTTGTGGAACATGTCGCGCTCCATCATCTGCTGGACGGTGAAGTGACTGGCGAGGCCGATAATCTTGTCGAACGTCAGCGTCTCCAGCCACTCGTGGTTGTAGCGCACCTGGACCTTGGAGAAGTCGAGGATCTTGCTCGCCTGCTCTTTGTACGTCTGGAAGTTCTGCTCCACCTGAGCGCGCGTCAGCGGCTCGCGCATGGCGTCGCGGCCGGACGGATCGCCGATCATGGCCGTAAAGCTGCCGACGAGGAAAATGACCTCGTGGCCAGCATTCACGAACTCCTGCATCTTCCGTAGCGGCACAGCGTGGCCGAGGTGGATTCTGGCTCCGGTCGGGTCGATACCCCAGTAGAGGCGCATCGGCTTGCCGGAACGCAGTTTCTCTTCCGCCAGCTTTTGCGGAATGACTTTCTCTACGCCCCTCGTCAGAAGATCGCTAGCCATGGCCGGAGTCTAGCGCTCCTCCCCTTCCGGTCCAACCTCAGGGAACGAGCGCACCCTGAGAACTGACCGGCGCACTACTGCGCTGTTTCTTTGTGGAGGGTCGCGAACGAGCAGAAGCAGGTGCCGGAACCGTGGCTGCGGAAGAATCGACGGACGACGACTCGGACGACGTTGGACGGGAGGTGCGACTCGGTCGCGATGACACGCTCTCGGAGGAAGCCGAACGCGAGGGACGCGACGGACGGCTGCGTGAGCTCGCCGCCGAGGATTCACCCTCTGCAGGAGGAGTCTCGGATGACGAGGCACTCTCGGAAGATGTCGCATCAGTCGGTGTAGGAGCCGGCTGCGACGAACGCGTCGAGTGCGAACTGCGACCCGGACCGGTCGTGACTGCAGTCTTGGACGATGACGCTTGCTGCAAAGTTGTTGGCGACGTTTCGATCTGGGTCACCAGGTCAACCGGCGCACTGATGAGGGCTGTTATACCAGCCATGATGGCAGAGAAGAACGTGTTCACGACCCTACAGTAGCACCCCCATTCTATGCGCCAAATCCCCCGCGCTGGACGGGAAGGCGCTACAATGGGAAAGACATGCCCACTTGGACCGTCGCAACCGCTGGCCGAATTGATCTCTTTCTCGCCTTGTCCGAACCCAGCCTGACGCGCGCCCGCGCCCAGAAGCTCATCGAACAACGCGCCGTCAGCGTCAATGGCAAACTCATCACGCGCGCCGCCCACATCGTTCGACCGGGCGCCGTCGTCACAGTTGCCGACGTCCCCCTGGAATCGAATACCGTCATCACGCCCAAGGATCTGTCATTCTCGATCCTCTACGAAGACGACCACTGCCTCATTATCAACAAACCTGTCGGCCTCTCCGTCCATCCGGGAGCCGGAATGGCGCCCGACGCCGTCACGATCCTCTCGGGCGTCGCCTGGCTCTACCGTGAGCGCAAGCTCCCCTTCTCCAGTGGTCATTGTCTGGTCCATCGTCTCGACAAAGACACTTCGGGTTGCCTCCTCATCGCCAAGACGCCCGAGGCCCACGTCGCCCTGCAGCAACAGTTCGAGAAGCGCACGATCGGCAAGACCTACTTAGCGCTTGTGGCCGGCGTCCCCAAGGAGACCACCGCCCTCATCGACTCCCCTCTCGGCCGACACGCCCAGAGCCGCACGCGCATGGCTGTCATCGGCGCCTCGAAAACGCGTGAAGCCAAGACGAGCTACACGGTCCTTGCCTCGGCCAAAGACACGAGCCTACTGGAGTGCACACTCCTTACCGGCCGCACGCATCAGGCTCGAGTCCATTTACGCGCCATCAACCATCCCATTCTTGGTGACCCTGCGTACGCTACCGATTCCTCGGTGAAACTCAGCCGGCTGCTCGCCGTTCCTCGTGTCTGCCTCCACGCCTGGAAGATCACCTTCACTCCGCTTGGCAGCTCAACTCCCATCACCGTCACCGCTCCCCTACCGGACGACTTCGCCGACACGATGAAACGCGCCGGCCTCGATCCGGCTATCACCCGCTAACGGAATCAGTACGTGACGGTGTAGGACAGAATGTCCAAGATCGCGTTCTGCTGGTTTCGCGTAACGATGCGATAGACATTCTGGCCTCGCTTGAGGTTTCCCATCGCCTCACGAGCGACATAGTTCCACGTCGTCTTACCGGATTTGTAGAGTTGCAGGCGATAACCGTTCACCCAGACGCTGTCCGTGTCGGAACCGGTCGTTCCCTCAATAACCACCTCGCTGCCCGTGCCGGTCATCGTGTACGTCGTGCCGGTGGCCGGACTCGTGACGACGAGCGAGCCAGGGTGGATTGGATCATTCTTCGGCAGATCGGCTTCTCGCAGGGAAGACGAGGACGCCGCAGTGGGCAAGGTAGCGCCTGTCGATACAACACCTTCTGTACCGGGTTCCAGGAGCACAACCAGACTGGCCGCTGGTCCAGGCTTGCCGGCGGCATTGAAGGCGACAACCCGGAAATCATTGCGGCCCGGGGCATAGTTGCCAAGATCAGTGCGCGCCAGATAGCTCCAGGTAGTGCTGCCTGGCTTAAAGAGTTGCAGGCGGTAGCCGTTCACTTCGACGGCCTGAGTACCAGACGGGGCACCGCCACGTAGCGTGATTTCAGTCTGCTGTGTGCGATAGACCTGCCCGTCTCGGGCAGGCGATGTGACCGTCGGTGGCGTCGTACTGGCAGGTGAGGCTGTTATCGTACGCTGTGTCTGCGTGAGGACGAGACCCTTCGCGTCCAACGCCTCGACGTTGATCACAAGGCTGCCACTCTCGACGGCCAATTCTTGTGAAAAGCTGCGGTGCTCGGTGTTCAAAGCAGCCTGGTAGCCGTTCACGCGCACGCGACTGACATCGGCGCCAATGGTGCCCGCCACCAGGACGGTATCGCTCTCGATCACTGCGCCATCGGCCGGAGACGTAACGGTGAGCAATGCGGCGATATCCGAGACAGATGACGTAGCAGCGAGTGCCTGAGCAGCGACGCCGGCCACCTGCCGGCTCTCCGTTAAGAATGTAGCGTTGGGATCATTGCCCTGCAGCGGTGCACGATAGGCATAGAGATCAGTACCGATGTCGGCCGTCTGCTCAGGCAGCGCGAAGACCTGGCCTTCGCCAATGACTACAGCACTACTGCCGATTTTCAGATTCGCGCCGAGACCGGCACTGTCGTAGACCGCCGCTTGTGTGAGGCCAACGATGGCCTCGGTACGCTCGGGGAAGGAAAATGTGAACGACGGTGTCACAAACGACCGTACGGTCGTGCCACTGGCCGCCGGAGCGGAGACCCAGACCCGACCGCGGGTGAGCTCGGCCTCAATGGACGAGGTGCCATTCGGCACTTGCTCGCTGGCGGAAATTTTCAGTTCGCTGTCTTCGTCGAGACGCAGGACCGTTCCGTCAAAGAATGAGACTCGCACATGGCCGTGACCGCCCGTGGAAAGGATGTCGCCGGGATAGAGCGGCAGACCATCCTGGGCCGCTTGGACATCGCCACCATCGATCATGACATTCACTGAACCTCCGCGCTCCACATGAACCTGGGCTGGCGAACGAGAATCCGTCGCAGATGACGAGAACCAGAGGAATATTTTCAGCAGCACGTAGAGCATGCCGATGAGCAAAGCCAAGGCGACAACGGCCGTGAAGAGACCCCCTCGGTCGCCGCGAGACGACGAGAGTGCGTACCTACCACGTCGCGGACGATAAGGGGTCAACATGCGTGGTGACTAAGCGTACGACACCGGGCCGTACCAGCGCAAGCGACCTTTTTCGCCTCAGCGGGTGACACGTTCCACTTCTTCGATGATGGTGATGCCCTGCTCGACCAACGATTGGCCGAATTCTCGCATGTTCACGTAACCTTCAGCCTTCGCCGCCGTCTCGAGCGTGCCTTCCTCTGCCTGCGTCAGGATCAGATCACGGATCTTCGGCGAGACGCGCAACACCTCGGCAATGACCGTGCGCCCTTTATAGCTGGACGGGTCGGCGGGATTGATCGGCTGGCCGGAGGTCTTCGCCTGGTCGGAAATCGTGCGGACGAGACGCTGAGCCATCACACCGCGGAGCGCCGGGGCGAACGTATAAGGACTGACGCCCATGGAGAGCAGACGAGGAATGGCTTCCAGGGCAGAGTTCGTGTGCAGGGTAGAAAGCACCAAGTGACCCGTGAGAGCGGCATCGATGGCAGTCTGAGCCGTCTCCAGGTCGCGGATCTCACCAACGAGGATGACGTTGGGGTCATGACGGAGAATGGAGCGCAAACCGCTAGCAAAGGTGTAGCCATGGTCGGGATCGATCTCACTTTGGACGATGCCCTGGATTTCGTACTCCACCGGATCCTCCAGCGTGATGATGTGGCGCTGTGTGCCGACGAGTTCTTGCAGAAGGGCGTAGAGCGTCGTGGTCTTTCCCGAACCAGTCGGACCAGTCACAAGGAAGAGGCCATACGGCAGGTGCGAGATCTCCGAGAGCGTCTTATGCATCGTCTCGGTGAAACCGAGTTGCTCCAAGCTGACAAGACCACGCTTAGGATCAAGAAGACGAAGTGTGACACTCTCGCCGAAACGCGACGGGATCGTCGCCACGCGGACGTTCACTTCGCGCTCCCCTGCCGTGAAGGTGTACTGACCGTCCTGAGGCATGTTCGCAACGTTCAACTTCAGCTTGCTCAAAAATTTCACACGGCGGAGAAAATGCTCGTACTCCTCGTGGCTCAAAAGCTTCTCGGGAGTCAGCATTCCGTTCAAGCGCACCTCGATACGCACGCCGTTTTTCTCGGGCGAGGCGTGGATATCCGACGCTCCAATCTGTGTGCAGCGTTGTTCGAGCTCGTGGAGGATCTGTTCGCCCAGGAGAGAGCCTTGTTCTGCCATCTCCATAGTATAGCAGAAACCGCTTCTCCTCGCTACACTCAAGGCCTCGATGGGACTCGGCAAAATCCGCACCGCTTCCGAGACGCAGAAGAAGCGCGCCTACGTGCGCCGCATGCTCGTTGTGCACGGCATCCTTCTCGTCGCAATCTTGGTGGTGATCGCCCGTTTGATGGACCTCCAACTCTTCCGAAAAGATGAATTCAGTGCCCTGGCACAGCAGCAACATTTCGGCAGTATCCGCCTCCCTGCCAAGCGCGGCGATGTCCTGACCGTCAACAGTCGTACCGGCGAAACGAGCATTCTCGCCACGAACACCACACTCGACCTCCTGTACGTCGATCCACTCATCGTCGATGACCCGAACATGATCGCCGAGCTGCTCTCCGATACGCTCATTACTCCAGACGTCCACAGCGCCTGCTCCACCGCCCAACCAACCTGTCCGCGCGAACTCATCCCCTTCTACAGCGAAGCATTCGATCCGCTCGCGCTCCTGAAGCGACTCACCGGCAGCGGCATTCTGCTCGCGCCCCTGCCTGTTGGTTCACCCGCTCCTCAGGACGTCAATGTGAAGATCTCGGATCTCACCGAAATCAAACGCCGCTTCGCTCGCAGCATCGAGTCCCGCATCAAGGAGAAGCGCGTGACCTACGCCCCACTGAAGTACGGCGCCAACAAAGAGGAAATGCAGAAGGTGAAAGAGCAACAGATTGGCGGCATCACCGTCGATGAGACACAGAATCTCATCTATGCCAATCCTGAAACGATCGATCAAAACCGGCTCGGCTCCATCAGTCGTGCCCTTGGTCCAATTCTCGACCAGGACTCCCTCGTGATCGAAAATTCACTGCGGTCCCGTCCTCTGCGTTACGTGCCGATCATGCACCGCATCGCTCCGGCGCTGTCGTTGAAAATTAAAGAAGCCCAATTGCGGTCCATGGAGGAAACCTCGGCCAAACGCGCCGCTCTGAAGAATCCGAAGGACCGCGAGAAGATCAACGACCCCCTGCGCTCCATCGCCCTCATCCCCGAGCACTGGCGTTACTACCCCGACCCGACGCTCGCCTCACAGCTGGTCGGCTTTCTCAACAGCAATCAGGAGGCGCAGTACGGCGTCGAGCGCACCTTCGACTCGGAACTCCGCGGCCAGGAAGGTGAAATCTCCACCGTCAGCGATCCTACTGGCGGCCAGATTGTCACGAGCGAACAGACCATCCGCGCTGCCAAGGACGGCGACACCGTCGTCCTGACAATCGATCCCTTCATTCAGAAATTCGTGGAGGAGAAACTGGCTGAAACCGTTCAGAAGACGAACGCCGAGCACGCGCAGGTGATCGTCATGGACCCAAAGACCGGCCGGATCCTCGCCATGGCGAACGCCCCGCTCTTCAGTCGCAGCGATTACAGCGACGTCTTCGAAAAAGAAACGATGGTCCTGACGCCCGAGCAGGAGGGTCAGATCGTCATCGAAATCATCGATCCCGAGACGAACATCCGCATCATGCAGGGCTCCATCCGTGACGTCTTTGACCCGGTCGGCCGAGCCGCTCTCTCCGAGAAACTCCGCCAACAGCTCGACTCATTGGAGAAGCTCCACGACCTCCACGACCTGACGCGCTACTACATCTACCGCGGCCAGACGACACGCTTCGAAGTCTTCCCCACCTCACTGCCTCATATCTGGCTGAAGTATCGCAATAACATCGGCGTCGGCGCCTACATCAACCGCACCATCCAGGAAATCTACGAACCTGGCTCCGTCATGAAGTCCATCACCATGGCCATTGCCCTCGACCAAGGTGAACTGACCCCGCTCACCACCTACGTCGACAGCGGCGCTGTCATCCGCAACGACTTCCCCATCGACAACAACGACTCCAAGCACTACGGCCTCGTCACGATGACGAACTGTCTCGAGTTCTCCATCAACACCTGCATGACGAGCGTCAGCGAGCGCCTTGGTCGCAAGCTCTTTCATAACGCCCTCGACCGCTTTGGCTTCGGTCACGTCACGGGCGTAGAACTGGAAGACGAAACGACCGGCGACCTGACTCCATGGCGTAACTGGAGCGACGCCCAGCTGGCCACGACCGCCTTCGGCCATGGTATCGCCGTCACGCCGCTGCAAATGATTACGGCCTACACACCGCTGGCCAACCACGGCAAGCTCATGAAACCAATCATCATCGACCGCATCGAACACGCCGACGGCACGGTCGACCGCCGCGAGCCCCAGGTTGTCGACCAAGTCATCACCCCCCAGACCGCGGACTCTATCACGGCCATGCTCGTCTCCTCCGCCGAACTTGGATTTGCGAAGAACGGTCGCCCCAAGGGTTACACCGTCGCCGCCAAAACCGGCACGTCGCAGATCGCTGGACCGGGCGGAAAGTACGAGACGGGTACCGGCGCCACGATCGCTTCCTACGTCGGCTATGCCCCGCCAACCGACCCGAAGTTCATCGTCATCGTGAAGATCGATCGTGCCACCTACAAATCGATCGTCCAAGGTGCTGTCGCCGCCGCGCCGCTCTTCAAAGAAGTCTCCAGCTTCCTCTTCCAGTACTACGGCATCCCGCCAGACAACGTGCACTGAACGACCCTCAGGCCGTGAGCCGTTCGCGCAGCTTCTCTAAGACTTCATTCTGGATTTGACGAACGCGTTCACGCGTCAGTCCCAGCTCCTCACCCAGCCGCTTGAGCGTCTTCACCTTGCCGCCGTCCTCGGGCAAGAAGCGACCGCGGATGACAGCCCGCTCTCGTTCTTCAAGACCATCGAGAATACTCAACACGAGAGCAATCTCCCCTTCGTCGATCACTGCCTCATCCACCGGACGTGCGTCGTCTTCAATCGTCTCTGAGAGGGTGGCCGCTTCATCGTCCTCCCCGGCGACCGTGCCGTTCACATGACGGACACTCAAGGCTCTCTGGAGATTGACCATTTTCTTGGCCGGAATCCCCAGCTCCTGCCGCACTTCCTCCGGTAAGGGGGACCGACCGAGCCGCTCTTGTAGACGGTTGATCGCCCCGAAATATTTCGACGTCAGTTCGGCCATGTACGCTGGCACGCGAATCTTCGGCGCCTGATTGATGAGTGCGCGCTTGATCGACTGCTTAATCCAGTACGACGCGTAGGTAGAGAAGCGCGTGCTATAGGTGACAGGGTCAAACCCTTCTGCCGCTCTCATCAAACCGAGATTCCCCTCTTGGATGAGATCCGCGAGCGAGAGGCCTTTGCCGGTGTAGCCGCGAGCGATATTCACCACTAAGCGCAGGTTGGCACTGATGAGCTGCTCACGCGCCTCGGCGTCGCCCTGCAGAATGCGAGCTGCCAACCCGCGCTCATCCTCAGCCTTGAGGAGCTCCACTTCGTTGATCTCACGTAGATACGTGGCGAAGGGATCCTCGTGCTGGCCGTTGCGTGAGGGATACTGGTGCGACATTGGTCGGGCAGTCTGCGCCCGCACCGCCGCCAAGGCAAAGGATTTCACCCTGACCAAAGGGAGGGCTTGAAGAAGAGAAAAAGATCGCCTGTCGGTCATTCCCATCCAAGAATTGACTAAATATAAATTTATAGTATATTCAAAAAGGTACGACCCTTCAAAACAGGAGAACGGACATGCTGCTTGCGATCGGTCTTGCACTGCTCGTGGTGACGGCTCTTTGGGCCGTCAACGAGCATCGGCTGAACAAGCGTAGCGAGGCACTCGGGGCACCGGCCGACAGGGTGACGAAACTGTTTGTGATCATCGCCCAGATCATCCTCGCCCTCGCCGGCATCGGCTTCGTTGCCTTGGCACTGTAACAGTTGTGAGTCCATGCGGACTCTCGCCCCCGCCCACCTTGTGTGGGCGGTTTTTTTATTTTTGTTACCAATGAGGAAAGACCGCTCCATCCCTGGAGCGGTCTTCGGCAAGACGATCACCGCAGGAGAGTCTGGACTGCCTCCCGAGTCAGGGAGGGCATATTCTCAGTCCAAAACTCGTCCGCATCTTCCCCGCGATAGAGTTCCGACTCATCGAAGATCTCCACCAAGCGGCGCACGATTGCGTCGTGGGCGGCCTTCAGGAAGACGACCCAGTCTTCTTCCCGCAGAGCGGACAACGTCACGCACCCGATCACACACTCCAGCGCCGGAGCCCGCCCCTCGAGGTGAATCCGGTGTCCACGAAACTCCATCTCGGTGCAGTAGTACTCGCGCATGATGATCTCCGTCTGAGAATCGCTGTCGCCTACCGTAGGTACAGCTGTACCCGGGCAATCGTCAGGCGTCTCAATGGATCCACACCGCGCCCACCTCCTTTCTCACTGTCTTGCCGTTGCTGTGAAGCGCGCCGACGATACGCCCCACCAAACCTCTGTCAACATTTCTTTACTTCACCACCACACTCTTCGCGAGGTTCCGCGGCATGTCCGGATCCTTGCCGCGCTTCACGGCGAGCTGGTAGGCCAGCACTTGAATTGGGATGATCGAGACGATCGCCTGGGCGGCGCCAGCATCCGGCACCTTGATCCAACGGTCGAAGGCTTCGTTGTCACTTGGCGCCACGCCGATGACAAATCCTCCACGCGCCTTCAACTGCACGGTGTTACTGATACTGTCGGGCGTCACTTCGTCGTTACCAATGAGAGCGATACACGGCACGCCCTTTTCGATCAGGGCGATGGGGCCATGTTTCAACTCGCCGCCCGCGAAGCCTTCAGCATGGACGTAGCTGACTTCCTGGATCTTGATCGCGCTCTCAAGCGCCATCGGGTAGTGCCAGCTCTTGCCGATGATGTAGAGATCCTCCTTCTCACGGATCTCGTCGGCGATCTTGGCGATGTGCTCCACGTACCGCGGGTTCAGCATGTCGTTGATCATCGCCGCCGTCTCCAACAGCACCTTCTTTCCCTCCGCGAGCGTGCCACGTAGCGCGTAGGCCACAAGCAAGAGTACGGCGAGTTGGCCAGTGAGAGCCTTCGTCGACGCCACCGCACGCTCGGGACCGGCGTTGATGAGCAGCGTGTAATCGGCGGCGCGGCTGATGGACGACCCGGCCACGTTCACAATCGCCAGCACCTTCGACCCCTTGCTCTTGGCGACGGCGATCGCCTCGAGGACATCGGCCGTCTCGCCGCTCTGGCTGACGGCAATGAGCAGGCTCTCGGGACGCAGGAAGTGGTGATAGAGCTTGAACTCGCTCCCAGGAGCGAAGTTCACGTGGTGCTCGGCCACGACCGAGAAGAAATACTCGGCCGCCATGCAGGCCTTGCCGGCCGTACCACAGCCGACGAGGAACGTCCCGCGCGCATCACGAATAGCCTGGGCGACGGTTTCGATTTCACTCGGGTCCTGGTTCACAGCGCGCGCCACGCTCTCCTTCTGATCCATGATCTCCTTGAGCATGTAGTGGGCGTAGTCGCCCTTCTCGGCCTGGGCGATCGTCCACGGAATCTCGATCTCGCGCTTCTCGCGCACCTGGCCGGTCGTGACGTCCGTAAAGAGCGCCGTCTCACCGTCCGTCACCACCATCTCGCCATCGTCCAAATACTGCACGGTGCGGGTGTGCTTGAGGAACGCAGGCGTATCTGAGGCGATGAAGTACCCGAGCCCCTTGGCATGGCCGACGATGAGCGGCGACCCGTGACGCACGGCGACGAGCAGGCCGCTGCCGCTATGCATCGCGACGATGCCGTTACGCCCCGTACAGAGGCGGCTGGCAGCCCGCACCGCCGACGCGAAGTCCGGTGCGCGCTTCAGTTCTTCCTGAATCAAGTGGGCAATCACTTCGGTGTCCGTCTCCGACTGGAAGACGTACCCCTTCGCCTGCAGATCAGCCTTCAGCTGTTGGTAGTTCTCGACGATACCGTTATGGACGACAGCCACCATGCCGTCGGCGCTCAGGTGCGGGTGGGCGTTGCTGCGCGTGACGCCGCCGTGGGTCGCCCAGCGCGTGTGTCCAATCGCGAGCGTACAACTCTTGCCCCAGGCGGACGGATCGACGCCGCCAATCTTCCCCACCTCCTTCTCTAGGCGCAGCGAACCGTCTGGCTCCTTCCAGGCGATCCCCCAGGAGTCGTACCCCCGGTACTCCAGGCCCTTGAGGCCCGTGACGATCAGTTCACCGGCATGAGCAGGCTTGCCGGCGTAGCCAAGGATTCCACACATAGGAGGCATTGTTCCCCCGCCCCCGGGCCCGGTCAAATGACCGGCGAGTTTTCGGGAATTGAGTGAAAAACAGGTAGAGCGTCCTTGACGCCCCCTAGGCTTTCCCCTACCTTCTCCGCACTTTTTCGCGTACATTCCCCCTATGCCTCTCACGAAGTCCGCCGCCAAAGCCGCCCGCCAGAGCCGCGTGCGCCAGACCCGTCTCACGCCGTTCAAGACGCGCATGAAGACGACGATGAAGAATATGATCGACTCCGTGCAGGAAAAGAAGGAGACGGACGCCGTGAAGAACCTTTCGGCCGCCTTCAAGGCCATCGACACGGCCGCCAAGAAGGGCCTCATCCACCGCAAGACCGCCGACCGCCGCAAGTCGCGCCTGAGCCTGATGCTCGCCGGCCTGCAGAAGAAGAAATAAGATTCGGGCATGAAGGTCCTCGCCCTCGACATCGGCAACCGGAGCACCGGGGTCGCCTACTTTGACGAGACGGTCGGGTTCCCCTTTCCACTCGACCCCATCGTCGGCACCGATGACGAAACTGTCGTCGCCGTCGCGACCTTGTTGGCCGCGCGTGCCATCACGCATCTGGTCATTGGTCTACCGCTCTTGCTCGACGGTTCCGAAGGCGCCCAGGCCGCCCGCACGCGCGCCCTCGCGAAGCGGTGGGAACGAGCTGGTCTAGCCATGATCTTCGTAGACGAACGCTACACATCGAGCAGCGAAGGCCAAGGCGAGAACTCACACGCGAAAGCGGCCGTTTCTCTGCTCCAAATGGCCCTGGATCGAAAGGTACTTTCCTAAACCCACACCCAATTTAATTGGCTTGTATTTGCTGCTTTGATAATAGTTGACAAGATCTAAAAAGTCTATAAATTAGCATATCCCTGGTCCGCAACTTGTCAGGTCAATGATCCAAATTGATCTCAAGCAACAACCAGTGCTTATCGTCCACCAGAACCTTTCGTCCATCTTTTATTCCTGTCAATGTTCTGGTAGAACAAGGCTTAAATTCCCTCCCTCCCCGCCCACCTCTATGTCCCCACAGCCCTCCGTCACCTCGGCCGCCTCCGCGTCGGCGCCGAAGCTCTCGGTCAACTTGCAGTCCTTGCTCGATGACCTGTTTCTGGTTCTGACGGAAAAAGAGGCGACGGTCATCCGCCGCCGCTTCGCGCTGCAGGGCCACCCCAAGCAGACGCTCGAGAAGATCGGTAAGCACTTCAAGGTCACTCGCGAGCGCATCCGTCAAATTGAGAGCATCGCTCTCTCCAAGCTGCGCCGCACCGTCCGCACCACCAAACTCAACGACGTCAACGAAATGGCCAAGGGCATCCTCCGCATTCATGGCGGCGTGATGCGCGAGGATGAGCTCATCACGCAGGTCCTGCGCCGCCTCGCCGGCGGTTCGCCGGACGTCGATGGCGCCGTCCTCCGCCTGGCCTACAGCATTGATACCGAACTCGCGCCCTCGGGCACGGGTGGCACGTTCGTCCCTTTCTGGCGCGTCGAGTCGCTCGCCACGGACGACATTTCGGTGATCGTCGACTCCATCGTCAAGATCCTCAAGAAGCGCAAGTCGTGCATGAAGCGCGACGAATTGGTCTCGGCCGTCCAGGCCTTGAACCTCTTCGGTGACCGCATCCCGAGCCGTGAGCTCATCATCTCCTGCTTGGCCGTCGACGAGCGCCTGCGCGAGATCGACGAAGGTTGGGGTCTGACCGAGTGGCGCTTCGTCCGCCCTCGCTCCATCCGCGACAAAGTCGAGATCGTCCTCAAGAAGTCGGGTCAGCCGCTCCACTTCATGGACATCGCCAACCGCATCCGCGAAGCCCACTTCGACCACAAGAACGTCACCGTCCAGGCCGTCCACAACGAACTCATCCGCTATCCGCAGTTCGTCCTCGTCGGCCGCGGCCTCTACGCCCTCAAGGAATGGGGCTACGAGCCCGGCACGGTCGCCGACGTCATCGAGAAGATCCTTCGCGACAAGGGCCCGCTCAGCAAGCGCGAGATCATCGCCGAAGTCGCCAAGCAGCGCACGGTGAAGGTCGGCACCATCTCCCTGAACCTCCAGAAGATGCCGTACTTCGTCCGCGTCGGTCGCGCCGTCTACGCCTTCGAACAGAGCAAGAAGTAAGCTTTCCTCTTCGCCTCCCAGAGTCCCTCGCACGCCACCTCACGGTGGCGTTGCTGTAGGTCACAAAATCTGCCCTAGTCAGGGCGAAAATAGTCTGACACTCTGCACGCAGAAAGGAGGCCAGGGCAGCGGCCAGCTTCTGCCCACACCACCCGCCGACAAACGTCAGGCGGGTTTTTCTTCGGCGGTGGCACGAAGCCCGGCGACATGAAACAATGCTCATCATGAAGAGAGCCATCCTCATCCTCGTCGCCATTGTCGCCTGCGTCATCGTCGGACTGACGTGGCTCTGGCCGGCGTCCGCCCCCGTCCCCGTCCTTCCCAAGGGCGAACAGACGCTCACCGGTGTCCTCAACCGGGCTCCGCTCTCACTGACCCGCCGCGGCACGCACGTCCTCACCCAGGAGGGTAAGAACCTCTCGATGGTCGAGAGCGCCACCGTCTCTCTGCAGCATTTCGAGGGCCAGACCGTAACCCTCCACGGCACGTTTGAACCCAACACCGACCCTCAGTCACTGCCCGTCCTCGTCGTCCGCAGCATCGATACGCACCCAGAAACCGATCGTCCTGAAGCCATCCAAAGCCTCAATCTCGCCTTCACCGTTCCGAGTGACTGGGTCCGGGCCGGTACAGAGCCGAACATCCATTTCACCGCTTCGGGCTCGGCCGCCGTCATCCTGCAACTGACCGTCGCCCCGGGCACCGTCCTACCCACCGAATCGAACCTGGCCGTCGGCTCCAAACTCGCCAAGCGCAAGACCGATCCCAAGACCGGATCGGCCACCGTCCTCGTCCAGCTCGACAGCAGTCGTCTCCTCGTCCTCTCGTTCATCCCGACTGTCGCCGACCCCGTCGCCGCTGGCGACCGGCTCTCATCCATCATCCGCAGTTTGAAGTTCGGCAGTGTCTCACCTGCGGCCACAACGGGACCAACAGGCTCAGGCAGCGTCCTCGGGTCGCCCTGCGGCGGCACAGCCGGCATCCTCTGTCCCAAGGGTTATATCTGTCAGATTACCGATGCCGCCCATGGTGTTGGCAGCTGCGCCCCGCTCCCTAAGCAATCGTAATGGGTGTACGAAGATACACCACCATGCTCCCGCCTCAAACGCAACCGCAACTGGTTTGACTGGCCGCGCCACGGCCGACACACTCGGTGCACATTCATCCACCCAATCCCCTCCTCTTTATGACCAGCAAGACTCAGGACGCCGTTGAGACCCCGAAAGCCAAGGGCGCCGCCAAACTCGACCCAAAGGCCGAAGCCATCAAGGCTGCCCTCGCCGCCATCAAGAAGCAGTACGGCGACGGCGCCATCATGCAGATGGGCGAGCGCGAAGCCGTTTCGATTCCCAAGGTTCCTTCCGGCTCGCTCTCGCTCGACTTGGCCATGGGTGGAGGCATTCCGCTCGGCCGCATCATCGAGATTTACGGCCCGGAATCGTCCGGCAAGACGACGCTCGCTCTCCATGTCATCGCCGAAGTCCAGAAGCGCGGCGGCAAGGCGGCGTTCATCGACGCGGAACACGCCCTCGACCCGCAGTACGCCAAGCGCATCGGCGTCGATACCGACTCACTGCTCATCTCGCAGCCTGACGACGGCGAGCAAGCTCTGGAGATCACCGAGACCCTTGTCCGCTCCGGCGCCGTCGAAATCATCGTCATCGACTCCGTGGCAGCTCTCACGCCCCGCGCCGAGATCGAGGGCACCATGGGCGACCAGCACATGGGGCTACAAGCCCGTCTCATGAGCCAGGCCCTGCGCAAGCTCACGGCCATCGTCAGCAAGACAAACTGCACCGTCATCTTCATCAACCAGCTGCGCATGAAGATCGGCGTCATGTTCGGCAACCCCGAAACGACCACCGGCGGCAATGCTCTAAAGTTCTACGCTTCCGTACGCCTCGACGTCCGCCGCATCGAGAAAATCACGGAGAAAGGGACCGAAGAAGGCCAGGAGATTGTCGGCAACCGCATCCGTGTCAAAGTCGTGAAGAACAAGATCGCCCCACCCTTCCGTCAGGCTGAATTCGATATCCTCTACGCCCGTGGCATCAGCAAGTCCGGCGATCTGCTTGATCTCGGCCTGAAGATCGGACTGATCGAGAAGTCCGGCTCGCACTTCCGCGTCGGCGAAGACACCATCGGCCAGGGCCGCGAGCAAGCTCGTGCCTACCTGGATGAGCATCCGAAGATGGCCGAAGAGCTGGATACAGCTATCCGCGCTCATCACGAGACACTGAACGCCTAAAGCCTCGTTCTCCTAAACGCCTCGGTCGATTGCACCGGGGCGTTTTTTGGCACCGATTAGGCACCGCCACTCCCCAAACTCTCCACAGGTTTTCCACAGCCAAATCTGACATTCTTGTCAGTCTTCTCGGTCTGCTCCACAATCACATCCCCTCCCATGTCCACCCCGCTCCCCTACGACGCTCCACCCCACGCCCTCGATGCCGAGCGGACGGTACTCGGGGCGCTTTTGCTGGATAGCGATGCGATGATTCGGGTCTCGGATATCCTGAGTTCAAACGACTTTTACGACCCGACCTACCGATTGATCTTCCATGCCATTGAGCAGCTGTATCAGCGCCACGAGCCGATCGATTTCGTGACCGTCTCAAGCAAACTCGCCGACGTCCAGAAAATCCAAGAAGTCGGCGGCAGCGGATTTTTAGCCGAATTAGCGGCCTCGGTGCCGACATCATCGCACATCTTCCAGTACGCGCAGATCGTGAAGGCGAAGTCAGTGCACCGCAGCATCATCGATGCCGGTCGCCAGATCACAGGACTCGGCTACGCCACCGACCGTACGATCCCCGAGCTCCTCGAAGAGGTAGAACGCGAAGTCTTCAAAATCACCAACACCTTTCTCAAGGAGAAATTCATCCACATCCGCGATGTTCTTGATGCCCGCTACGAGAAATTTGCCGAACTGCATGAAGCCAAAGACGACGAACTCACGAAGGGTGTGCCCACGGGCTTCGCCAGCCTAGATAGTAAGCTCTCGGGCCTGCAGCCGAGCGACCTCGTCATCCTCGCCGCCCGCCCGTCCATGGGTAAAACGGCCCTTGCTCTAAATATCGCCCAAAATGCCGCCATCAAGAGTAAGAAGAGCGTCGGTGTCTTCTCACTCGAAATGAGCAAGGAACAGCTCGTGGACCGCCTCTTCGCCTCGATGCTGGGCGTCGACAGCTGGAAGCTACAGCGTGGCAAGCTCGACGACAGCGACTTCCAGAATATGGGCCCGATCATGGATGAACTCTCGAAGGCAAATATCTTCATCGACGACTCAGTGGCGTCCTCGCTGCCGGAACTGCGTACCAAGGCCCGCCGTCTCCAGATGGAACACGGCCTCGATCTCATTATCGTCGACTACTTGCAGCTCATGAGCACGGGCAATCCCAGCTACGCCGGTAACCGCGTTCAGGAAATTTCCGAAATCTCGCGTGCCCTGAAGCAGATCGCCCGCGAACTGCACGTCCCCGTCATCGCCCTCTCGCAGCTCTCGCGCGCCGTAGAATCGCGACCCGGCAATATCCCGCAACTCTCCGACCTGCGTGACTCGGGCTCCATCGAGCAAGACGCCGACATCGTCATGATGATGTACCGCGAGGACTACTACGAAGAAGACAGTAGCCGCCCGGGCATAGTCGACCTCTACATCCGCAAACACCGTAACGGCCCCACCGGCCGCATCGAACTGCTGTTCAAGAAGGAGCAGATGAAGTTCTTCGACATCGACAAGGTCCACAGCGACGAATAAGATTCGGGTATGGATCCAATCGTCCGCCCAGAAGTCCCTCTGGCCATGATCCTTGTGTACGCCGTCATGGCGTTCAGCTTGGTCTTGGCGTTCACACCGTGGTTCGTGAACTTCCTTCGCTTCAATAAGATTGGCAAGCAACTACGCGTCGAAAGCATCGATGGTCGCGAAGCGAGCGTCTTCCGTGAGTACCACCAGAACAAGTGGGGCACGCCCACAATGGGCGGCATCATCATCTGGCTCGGCGTCCTGGCGACGGTCCTCCTCTCGCGTCTCTTCGCCTACATCGGCCTGACAGACTTCTCGCTTCTCCAACGTCGCGAGGTCTACGTGCCGCTCTTCACGATGATCGCAATGGGTGTGCTCGGTGGTGTGGACGACTACTTGAACATCCGCGGTGTCGGCAAAACGAAAGGCCTCGCCTGGCTGCCCAAGCTGCTCTCGATGCTCTTCATCGCCGCCGTCGGCGCGTGGTGGTTCTACTTCAAGCTCGACATCAACAGCATCATGATTCCTTTCTACGGGCACGTGACGCTCGGCTACTGGTACATCCCGCTCTTCATCCTCGTCATGGTATCCACGGCCAACGCCGTGAACTTCACCGACGGCCTCGACGGACTCGCCGGCGGCCTCCTCGTCCTCAGTTTCGGCGCCTTTGCCGTGTTGGCTTACATCCAAGGCCTCACAACCTTGGCAGCCTTCTGCGGCGTCACGGCCGGAGCAATCGCCGCCTTCCTCTGGCACAACGTCCCGCCCGCACTGTTCTTCATGGGTGACACCGGCTCCATGGCCCTCGGCGGTGCCCTCGGCGTCATTGCCCTCATGACCGACGACGTCCTACTGCTGCCGCTTATCGGCATCGTCTTCCTCATCGAGTTACTCTCCGTCGTCATTCAGCTCACGAGCAAGCGCCTGCGCAACGGCAAGAAGGTGTTCATCGCCGCCCCCATCCACCACCACTTTGAAGCCCTCAAGTGGGGCGAAAGCAAAGTGACGATGCGCCTCTGGATCCTCGGCGCCTTCGGCGCACTCCTTGGAGTCATCGTCGGCCTCTCAGGCTCACGCCTGCTGTGAGACGTCCGTAGTGACTGCTGTCACTTCCCCGGGCGCCACTTTGGGCTTCAGGTCCCAGAACGGCTCAGCCAAGGCCAA
Source organism: uncultured Candidatus Peribacteria bacterium (assembly GCA_964635215.1). Classification (GTDB taxonomy): domain Bacteria; phylum Patescibacteriota; class Gracilibacteria; order Peribacterales; family Peribacteraceae; genus JAGOUB01. The sequence continues at coordinate 107,815 of CAZWNJ010000002.1, forward strand.
AGGTAACACCTCATCGAGTGAAGCCTGGCCGCGCTCTTCAAAGACTTTGCCAGCCACCTTGAAAATCTTCTTCATCGAGCGATAGGTCCCCCACGGGTAATAGCGCACGCGACGAGCACGCGGTGGACGGCGACGACCGCGTGGGGCAGCCAGAGGCGCGGCTGCTGGGGCTGCTGCTGCAGGCTCCTCTTCGTCATCAGCCTCTTGAAACGCGCTCGGACGCTCTAGCTTCTTCGCTCGACCGTTCTCCTGAAATTGTACAAGACCTACGACGGTACGAGTGTCTGGGTCAACGTAGACCAGATCATCGTCCTTGTAGACAATTGGCTCGGTAGTCACGATGGGATCAGTCATAACTCAGCGGATAACAGGATGCTCCTCGGCCGGAAGCGGCGGAGGGGGCGGAGGGGGCGGAGGGGCGGTGCCGGCAGCCGTGCTGACCGGCGAGGACGGCTGTACGTGCAGATAGTGATCCTCGGGGTGATGGAACAGCTCGCGCACCTCATGCCGACGCTGCTCACGATAGAGCAGATATGTGTAGAGCGTCGAGATCAAGCTGCCGATAAGCGTCACATAGACGCCGAACCGCAGTGTCATGCGAGGAAACTCGAGCGTCACCTTGGTCAGCACCGAGAGTGAGGCGAGGATGAGGACCGATGCAATCAGCGAGAGGAAGAACCGCACGATGTGCCGACGGGACTGTGTGACAATCACTGGACCACCAAGCAGAGGAACGAAAAGAATGGCAATCAAGACGATCTGCAGCAAAAACACGGACGCACCGATGAAGGACGTGAAGAATCCGAACCCGCCGAATACCTGTTCGTCCTGACCGCCCCACGGACCTGAGATCCAGGGCAGAATCACGCCAACTGCAGCAATGAGCGCACCAATGTTCAAAATACGCTCTTCGAGCTCCAGATTGAGGAAAACACGATGGAGAGGCTGGGGCATGGACGACATCATAGCACACTCACCCTCGTGGCCGGACGACGCTAGACTGGACCCGTGCATCTTGAGATCGACATCCGCGAGGCCTGTCGCACCACCCCCACCGGCAAAGGGATATGGACGCTCGGACTCGTCACCGAACTACTCCGTCGGCCTATCTCACTGACGTTGCGTGCGGACTCCCCCCTGCCCGACTCACTCGCCACACTCGTATCTACCCGAACGACGCCGACAGACGTACGCATCGGTGGCGGCAGCGGCCTCACCTGGCACCTACGCACCGCCTGGGACATCTGGCGTTCCGCCCGCCCAGACACGGTCTACCTCAGCCCGACAAGCTACCTCGTCCCTGCTCTCCTCGGCCGGCGCGTCGCCTGTGTGCCCGTCGTCCATGACCTCATTGCCTTCGAGGACGCCGCTCACGACGCACGCGCCCGGTTCATCGAACGCCTGACACTTGGCCGCGCCGTCAGCCATGCCGCCGCCATCTGCACGATTAGCGGTGCCACCCGAAGTGATCTCCTGCGCCGCTTCCCCGGCCTCGACCCAACCAAGATCCAAACCATCTTCGCTGGTCCACGCCAGCCCTCCCCTCCTCTGGCCAAGCGTGATCGGGCAATCATCCTGTGCATCGGCACACTCTCGCCCCGCAAGAACCAGGCCCGGCTCGTCCGCGCCTTCGGCTCGCTATCCACCGATGTGCGCAACGACTGGACACTCGTCCTAGCCGGCAGCCGCGGCTGGCACGACGATGATGTACTCGCCACCGTCCGCACAACGCCGAATGTGGAGTGGCGGTCATACGTGTCCGAGCCAGAGCTTGAAGACCTCCTCACTCACGCCCGCGTCCTGGCCTTCCCGTCGCTCTACGAAGGCTTCGGCCTGCCCGTCCTCGATGCCTTCCAGCGCGGTCTGCCCGTTCTCACCTCGTCGCGCGGCAGCCTGCAGGAACTCGCCGGCGGCGGAGCTTTCATCGTCGATCCCGAAGACACGCGTTCCATCGCCCATGGCCTCAGCATCCTTATGACGAATGCAAACGTCGCCGATGATTTGGCCCGGCGCGGCCAAGTCCGAGCTACTCGGTACAGCTGGGCCAAGAGCGTCGACCTGCTCTTGGAGGCTCTCGCCTCATTTCGTTAAGACGAGCAACTTGTCGATCTCCATCACTTGGTCGTCGCGACATTCCAGTACCAGCCCCGTGCAGGCGGGATGGATCTTGGCCTGTTCAACGATACGCTGGAGGATATCGGTACCGCCGACTCCGCCACCCCGCAGCGCGAGCACGGGTTCGTAGGCATGCACAGACCGCTGGAACGTGAAGTGATCCGGTACGTACGGCGGATTGCTCACAATTAGAAATGGCTCCTTCAGACCCAGAACGGGATCCAGGCAATCGCCGTGCCTGAGTTCCACACGTTTGGACACCTTGTGGCGCGCTACGTTCAGTTCGGCCAAATCAAGGGCATCCTGGCTAATGTCCGTGGCGATGACGGACTGCGGGATGCCACTCAGTGCCAAACTGACAGCAAGGCAACCACTGCCCGTGCCGATTTCCACCACTCGTGTCGGTGTCACCTCAGCGAATCTCCGATAGATGGCCACGACATGCAGATCGATTTCCACCGTGCAATCGGACACTGTCTCGCCGGCCAGAACCGAGCGAGCCAGCTCGCAGAGACGCTCAGTACAGGCGCGAGGAATGAGAACACGCGGATCCACCACGTACGTCCGACCAAGGAACGTCTCGCGTCCAACCAGGTAGGCCACCGGCTCACCGGCTCGGGCCCGGGCAATCAGGTGTGGCCAAAGATCGGCTGCCGAGGGCGGTAAACGGTCACGGCTGTGTGCCAGCAACCAGGTCGGATCACGCTCGAGGAGGGCACTAAGAAGGGCTTCAGCCTCAAGACGAGGAAGGCCGCTAGATTGCAGTGCATCATGGATCGTCATGGACGTATGATAGCGCGGTGCCGACTATTGCCATCGATTGTCGTTTCGCGAAGACCCATTCGGGTCTCGGCCGCTTCACACGCGAGCTCGTGGCAGCACTCATCGCCGTCGCGCCGTCCGACGCTTCTCTCCTCCTCATTGTCCGACCGGGACAGACGCCGTGGTGGCCCAAAGGAACCACGGTGCCAATCACCATGGTCGACTGTGATGTGCCGCACTACTCACTGAACGAACAGATCGCCTTGCCGCGCTTCCTGGCCCGCCACCCAGCCGACGTTTTCCTGGCGCCGCACTTTAACGCCCCGATCACTCTGACGATCCCGAGCATCGTCACCGTCCATGATCTCATCCTCCACCGCTACCCAAACCAGGCATCGCTCCCCAGACAACTCGCCTACCGCTTTCTCATGCGCCTCGCCCTCTGGCGCGCAGCATCCGTCCTGGCTGTCAGCCCTTTCGTCGGCCGCGAGCTCGCCGCCACCTACGGACCACGTATCGCCGCCAAGAGTACGGTGATCGGCGAAGGCGTGGCCTCAAACTTCTCCCCTCGATCCGAAGTCGACCAAACTGCCGTCCGCAGGAAGTACAGCCTCGAGCGCCGCTTCCTCCTCTACGTCGGCAACGCCAAGCAGCATAAGAATGTCCAAGGCCTTCTCGACGCGTTTACAGCAACGAATCTCCCCGACACCGACCTTGTCGCCGTGTGTGGTGGACCTGAAGGCGACCGACTTCGTTGGCCGCCACAGACGATCCGTCTGACAAACGTCCCCGAAGCCGATCTCCCCGCGCTCTACAGTGCGGCCGCCGCCTGCGTCACATTGAGTCGCTATGAAGGATACTGCTTACCACTTGTCGAAGCCTTGGCCTGCGGTTGCCCTGTGGTCGCCCCCGCCCTGAGCGCCATCCCCGACATCATCGGCACCGCGCCTGGCGCGCACCTCGTGGCCAATGGTGATCCCGCCCTCTTCATCGCCGCTCTTCGCCAACTGCCGAACCGGCCCGCCCCGGTGCATTTGCACTCTTGGGACGAACCGGCTCACGCAGTCTGGTCGGTGATTCGAGAAGCGCTTCTAGCGCGCCGTTCAGCCTGAGATCGTCAGTGTCGAGACAGTCATATCACCCAGGACCGCACCCGTCGGATTCATGATGGTCAATTTCACCGTCTCATCGCCTTCGTTCGACTGACTGTCGTGCGTGATATGAACCGCAAAGGTCTTACTCGCCTCACCTGGCGCGAAGGTCAAAGTGCCAGAAGCGGCAGTGTAATCAGAACCAGAGAGTGCCGTGCTGTTCTCTGTCTGATACGAGATCGTGGCCGTACCCTTACTGCCACCAACGCGGTTCACGGTGATCAGCGCATCGCCAACCGTCTCCGTCACGGCGTAATTCGACTTCGCGAAGCGGAAGGAGCCCGAGCCGAAGGCGGCCGTCTCATTATCGTAGATCGTAACGGTGTCAGAAACCGTACTGCCGAGCGTCGCTCCGCCGGTCGGGGAACTGAGAATCAAACCGAAGGTCTTATTTCCGTCCAATGAGCCATCATCGACGATCGGCACTGTGAAGCTCTTGCTCGTCTCACCGGCGGCGAAGGACAGCGTGCCCGACGTCGCCGCGAAGTCGACACCCGTGGCCGTGTAATTCGGAGACGTTGTCGTGGCGTAACTGACACCGACCGCGCCCACGGAACCGCCCGAACGGTTGACCGTCACTGTCAGCGAACTCGTATTCTCCGCCACGCTATACGCGGAAGCAGCGAAGTCGAAAATGCCGGGCCCATTGGATGAACTGCTCGATGACGCAACCGAACTGCTCGAACTCGAATTTGTACCGCCGTCATCGTCAGTGATGTTAATCGTCGTCGTGTCATTCAGAATAATCGCGCCGCCGGTCGGCTTGCTGAGGACGATCGTGAAGGTCTCCGTCGGCTCAGGCGAGCTATCGTTCATCACAGAGATCGGGAAGGTCTTGCTGGACTGACCCGAGTCGATCGTCACCGTGCCCGTCGTGGCCGCAAAGTCCGAACCCTCGGTAGCCGTACCGCTCTTGAAGGTATAGTCGACCGTCACCGTTCCGGCCTTGCCGGCCGTGCGAACGATCGTGATCGGAAGCGACACTGCACCCTCACCAATGGTGTAGGCGCCGGCCGTGAAGCGGAAACCGCCGGCCGCCGGGATCGAGCTCACGGAGCTGGAACTGCTTGAACTGCTAGATGACGAAGAGCTCGAGGAACTGGACGAGGAACTGCTGGACGAGGAACTGCTCGAAGAAGAGGAATGCGATGAAGAAGAGTACGTCACGCCGTTCAGGCTCTGCTTAAGACGCTGGAGCATAACCACCACCTGAGCGCGCGTCACGGGCTCGTCCGGATGAAAGTCGCCGTCCTCAAATCCCTTCACGACGCCATCGCGGTACATCTCGCCCACTGCGGAGTCGTAGTACGAACCGGGCGGGACGTCTCCGAAGAGACTGGAGCCGAGCAAGGCCGCCGTCGCCGTCGAGACACCGACGCCGAGGAAGAGGCCGAAGAGCATCGGCGCAGGTAGGAGGAATTGGCGGATGAACGAGTGGCGCGCAGTCATGAAGGAGTGAGGAAGAAAGTGCGTCCAGTATAAAGAGGAATCGCCGCGACAAAGCAAGTGACGGTGACTCCCAGACGCACTCTGGTAGACAGCAGCGCTGAGCGTAGACTGAGCACATGGATCGCGTCGGGCTCATTATCGGCAAAGCCCTCCAGCGTCGGGGACTGTTCGCGGTGGCCCAAGCCGCCCTCGTCGTCGAGCGCAGCCGTCAGTACGTGGCCAAGTCCGCCCCCGGCCTTTCGGCCATCCTCACTCCTGTGCGTGTGGAGGAGGGCGTACTCATCCTCACCGCCCGTCATGCCGTCGCCCTACAGGAGGGGCAAGCACTCCTCCCCGGCCTTTTGGAGTCACTGAAACAAGATTTTGGGCCTTCTGCGCCGAAAACCGCCCGTCTGGTCCGAGAATAACCCCCACCTCTGGGCAAGAGACGGCGGTTATGGCCTTGCGCTTTGTCGAAAGCTTGCCTACACTCCGCGCGCATGCTCGTGATTCGCCTCCAACGCACCGGTCGTACAAATCTCCCCAGTTTCCGTCTGGTGGTGGCCGAAAAGGCCCGCTCCGCCAAAGGAAAGTTCCAGGAAATTGTGGGGCACTACCTGCCGGCCCAAAACCCGCCCGTCTTCGAAGTCGTCACCGATCGCGTGACGCATTGGGTGAAGAACGGCGCCCAGCCGAGCGACACCGTCGCCCGTCTGCTCAAGCGCCATGGAGTGCAGAACATGGAGCGCTTCATTCAGCGCTACGCCAAGCGCAAATCGAAGAATCCAGAAGCTGAAGCTGCCGCCCCCGCTGCCGCTCCGGCCCCAACCCCCGCACCTGCTGCCGAAACTGAGGCTGCTCCTGCCGCCTGAGGGTTCCCTCCCCTTCCGTTTCCGTCGTCATGCCCGTCACGCCGCTTACCGATGCTCCAGGCCTCTCGTTCCTGCGGTACGTCTTGGAGTCTATTGTCGAGGATAAAGACGCCCTCAAAATTGAAGCTCGCAGTGATGATCTTGGCATCCTGTTCACGGTTTCTGTCAGCGACCGCGACATGGGCAAACTTATCGGTAAGGGTGGCCAGACCGTGAAGGCCCTCCGCACGCTCCTACGCATTATTGGCGGTACCGCCCAAGAACGTGTTAATCTGAAGATCCTCGAACCTGGCCAGACCGCCTAAACCATCCCTCCCTCCCCTTCTCTCTATGCTGCGCGAACTCCTGGAAAACGGTAGCCCGCTCGACATCGTCGCAACCTTCATTGCCTTGGCCCTGATTGCCGCGATGCTCCTTTGTTTGATCTTCATGATCATCGGTGGCATCACGTTCATTCTGTCGGCCGGCAATGAGGAGAAAATCAAGAAGGCGATGCAGACGATCCGCTACTCAATTATCGGTTTGGCCGTGGTCTTCATCTCGTTCTTCGCCGTCGCCTGGATCAGCAAACTCCTCGCCATCCCCTTCAACCTAAGCTTCGCCACGATTGTCGACCTCATGTCCCAGATCTTCTCGGTCCTGAAGGGCTAACACGCCGCTTGGCTTACACCGTCTTCAAAAGAAACTCCTGCACCAGTGCGGGAGTTTTTTCATAGGCCTGCTTCAACACCGCCTCTTCAGCGACCGGCGGCACGCTCAAAACCCACGCCGCTAAATCCGTGCCGTCTGTGGGCGTACCGATGCCGATACGAATGCGGGCAAAATCTTCGCCAAGACACTCAACCAGGGACTTGAGACCGTTATGAGTCCCCGGACCGCCGCTCTGGCGGAATCGGACCGTCCCGAGCGGCAAGTCGATGTCATCGCAGAGTACCAGCACACGGCTAGGCGGAAGTTTGTAGAACGTGGTGGCCTTCACCGCCGCCTGACCACTCAAATTCATGTAGGTCTTCGGCTTCATGAGGAGAACCGACCGTTTCCCAATCGTCGCCTCGACAGTGGCCGCCTGGAATTTGTCGCTGTCGCGCCACTCCCCGGCCTCCGCCCCCTTGGCCAGAGCATCGACGGCGGCAAAGCCAACGTTGTGACGTGAGCGCGCGTAGCCGGCGCCGGGATTACCGAGGCCGATGATGAGAAAATCTGGCTTCATGGTCGAGGGCCGAGGAAAAGCTTCAGCGCTACCGCAAACGCGGCCACGGCCCGGTCGGCAGTGCCGTCGTTGACGGAGACATCGTGATCGTGAGCGATGCGATTGCGTAGCTTATGAGCGTCCCAGAGGGCCTGTTCGTTGGTGAGCACGGGCTTAGCAGCCCGTAGTTGATCGGCCATGGATCCTTTGTACCCCTTGGCTCGCAACACCGCTTCAAGGACCTTCTCGGCGTCTAAGACGCGACGATGGGCATCCGTCTGAGCTTCGGCCGTCGCGAAGCTTTTCCAGAAGGCCTTAGCCTGTACGGGTGAGAGTCGGCGCTGATGTGCTGCAAACCATGTCAGGACGAGGAGTAGCGCCACAAGCGCAGCAATGAGGAGGCCGGCGAAGACGAGTGCTTCGGTCATACGCGTTTCGCCGGAGCCTTGGGCATGGTACGCAGATTGATCTGTTCGGCCACGAGCGTCGCCAATAGCTCCTGTACCTGAGATGAGTCACGCAGATTCTTCTTATGGAGGTACGCCTCCATATTGCGCAGAATGACGGTCTCGATGCGTTTGGGCCGCAACACGTGCTCGAGCGTGATTTTGCCCCCGGTGGAGATCTTTTCCACCTCAATAGTCCCAACGCGGAGGAGCGTGGGGATGATGCCTTTGATTTCGTAACTCACACCCTGGATATCACTGTAGAGAATGCGTGAGGATTCACGATGGAAGAACCCGTGCCAATCCACATCAATGACGCCTTCGTTCGTGATGATCCAAGCATCGAGAAAGTAATCGAAGAAGCTACGAACCCACCAGAGCACCGCCACGCACCCGAGCACGCCAAACACCGTCAGCGACCACGTCCGCGTGTGGAGCATGTAGTAGAAAAGCCCGTCGAGGACGACGGCAACCGTTGGCCAGAAGAGAGCGCCCACACCCCAGAGCCAGTGCACGTGGACAATGGCCGAGATTTTCTCGTCTTCATCGAGATGCCGTTGGAAGAACCAGCGGTCCAGCACGGGGCCCAGTCTACCTCAGCTTGCACCGTCGCGCTGTACGGATCTGAGAGGGGCGGGTAGAGTGGCCCGGATGAACCAGGCACGCACACATGGACCGCTCTTCCACGTTCTCGACGTCCTCTTCAATTTGGTCGTCATCCTGCTGATTGTGCTCGGCATTCGCACGTTCCTCGTCATGCCGTTCCAGGTGGAAGGCAAGTCGATGGACGAGACGCTCGCCGACCGCGAGTACATCATCATCAACAAGTTGGCGTACTACCTCGGCGTCCCCGACCGTGGTGACGTCGTCGTCTTCCATCCGCCGAACGCCCCCGACAAATACTACGTGAAGCGCGTCATCGCCATGGGCGGTGACGAGGTCACGATCAAGGACGGCAAAGTCTTCCTCAAGAAAGCCGGCGAGACCGCCGAGACGGAACTGCGCGAAGACTACCTCGACGCCGACAACCAGGGCCGCACCTACAAGCACGCCATCAGCGACGACCCCTCGCCGCAGCACTTCGTCGTACCTCCAGACCACTTCTTCCTGCTCGGCGATAACCGCCGCAACAGCACCGACTCGCGCGCCTTCACCGACGGCAGCGGCCAACTGGCCCCCTACGTCGAGCGTCAGGCCATTGCCGGCAAAGTGTGGTTCGTGGCTTTGCCTTTGAGCAAAATCCACGCCTTGGAAGCCCCGGGATACGCCGGCTGAGCGGCCTTTTCCCCTTGCCAAACGGTTCGCATCCAGTAGGATAAGGACACGCCCCTCGGGGCCTTTTCAGGACGCCACTCCATACCATGGACCCCATCGCCTTCCTCAATAACGCTCTCGAAGAACTGCGCCACGTGCGTTGGCCCACCCGCCAGCAGGCAATCCGCCTGTCGGCGATCGTGCTTGTATTCATTGCTGTCTGCGCGGTTGTCTTCGGCGTCGTCGATGCCCTCCTCGCCCAACTCGTCACTTTCCTTCTTAGCATCGCCTAATTCCCTCCCATGGCCAAACAGGACCCTTCTGCAGGACGAAACTGGTACGTCGTTCATACCTACGCCGGATACGAGGACGCCGTGGCCGCCGCGCTCAAACAGCGCGTCGAGAACATGGGCATGAGCGACCGCATCTTCGACGTCCAGGTCCCCAAGGAGAAGCAGCTCGTCTTCAAGAAGAACGAACCCGTCGAGGAGGAGCGCAAGCTCTTCCCCGGCTACGTGCTCGTGGATATGGTCGTCACCGACGAGTCCTGGTACTTGGTCCGAAACACCCCCAACGTCACCGGTTTCGTCGGCTCGGGCAACATCCCGGTGCCGGTCTCGCCCGAGGAATTCGGCGTCATTCAGCGCCGCATCGGTGAGCAGCAGGCCAAGTTCAAGAGCGACTTCCAGGTCGGCGACCTCGTCATCATCATCGATGGCCCCTTCAAGAACTACGAAGGTACGGTCGATTCCGTGGACGTCGACAAGGGCAAGCTCACCGTCCTCGTGCTCATCTTCGATCGCGAGACGCCCGTGGAACTCGACTTCACGCAAGTGAAGAAGAAGTAATTTCCCGAGTTCATCGTCTCTCTGTGTGACCAGCGGTTATTTCTTCATGCAACACTGCTTGTACTTGCGGCCGCTGCCACATGGACAACGCTCGTTGCGGCCGACGGACGTGCTTTGACGGCGAATGGGGTCAACAGTTACGCGGATGGCACCACTCTTCACGCCTTCGCGGATCTTCTCTAGTGCGGCACCAGCACTCCCCCCTTCCGCCGTCGCCTGTTCGACAATGTCGAGCAGGGCCGGCAGCCCTGAGGAACGATTGAGATTCTCGTTCGTGATGCCAAGACCGACCACGACGGCATCGATGATCTCGACGAGCGATGTCTCGCGTGACCCAGGCTCCGCCAATTTGGCCGCAAGCACGCTCATAATCTTCGCGCGCATGTCTTCCGAAATCGTCGCCGGCAACATCGTCGCCAGGAGGCTCTGAACGTTCGCATCGGTAATATCGAGCTTCTCATCGAACATACTGTCAATTTCACAGAGACAATAACAGTTGTCAATTCAGGTACGCGACTTCCGCATGACGAGAGGCAGGAGCAGTGCCAACAACGCCACCTGCACCACTTCACCGACGGTGTAGCCCAGCGCCAGACCGACGACCCCCCACTGCTGAATCGTCAGCCAGGCCGCGCCAATGGCGAGCACTCCGCCGACGATGCCGATGACCGACGGCCAGAGCGTGTGTTTGAAGGCGTAGAAAGCTCGGTACTGCAGGTGTGTCAAACTCTCAAAGGGGACGCTGATGGCAAATACTCCAAGTGTAATGGCAAACAGTGGCAGCACCGCCGAGAGGTGCACGAGCCACGCCGCCACAGGCGCAAGAAGCCAGAGAAGTACCGCCCCCGGCACCGTCAGAGCCAGAATCCACACCCAGCCCAAGCGGTAGAGGCGACTGAAACCCTGGTGGTTTCTGATGGCAGCCGTCTTACTGAGCGGTGCATACACCGTCTGAGCGACGGCGATGCCCACCACACCCACAAGCACGGACTGGAAGTTGCGGGCGTAGTTACTGATCGTGATGCTCCCGGCGGGAAGGTAGGTGGCAAGAGCGTCGAGGATGAGGAGTTGAATCTGAAACGCCGAGAGCGAGAGAATGCGCGGCAGCATCATCCGGCCCATGTCTTTCAGTTCAGGATGCCAGAGGACGAACGATAGCTTGGCGCCGGCACGTTGCACGGCCAGGAGGCGAACGGCCACATAGAGCACCGCGCCGATGAGCGTGCCGATCATGGGACCGTAGGCACCAAACACCGGCGTCAGCAGGAGCGTGCCGCCGATCGTCCCGAGCGTGTAGAGGATCGGTGTGATGCCGTACGCCAGGTAGCGCTCCTCGGTGATGAGGTACTGGCCCAGCGCCGCACCGAAGACGAAGAGGAAGTTACTGAGTAGTGCCAGTGACCCGAAGTGGATATAGAGCTGCGCCTCCGCCGGATCAAAGCCGCCGGCCAGGAGCGGTTGGAGCCATGGGAGCAACAGCGCCATCAAGAGCGCGATTGCACCGAAGACGAGTCCGCCCACGACCATCGCCCCCGAGAGCACTTGGTCCATCCCCTTGCGATCACCACGCGCGTGGTAGCCGGCCAAGATGGGCACAAGCACCGTCCCGAGCGCCGACATGATCGCCGCCTGGAAGAGCAAATCACTCGGACGGAAAGCCGCTAGATAGACATCCACCACGCTCAAACCTGGGAACGTCGCCGTCAACATGCGGTCACGCACGAGGCCGGCAACGGATGCGAGCAGCTGCGTCACCGCCAGCACCGCCGTCCCGCGTAAGAGCGGTCGGGCGGCCCAGGAACGAAAGAAGGCAATCACATCCCTAGACTAGCGTCCGTCAATCGAGACCACCACCGCAGCCTCTGTCTTCTGCTACCATACGGGCACATTCCCCTCTGTCATGTTCTCCTCGCTCCCCCTTCGCTCCCTTGTGGTCGCCGGCGTTCTTTCGGTGTGCGCCTGGTCCGTCCCGGCCTTCGCCGCTGGTCCGATCACCATCGAACAGATCAGCTCGAATGACGTCCTTGGCAGCTGGACGCTCGCCGGACCCGCCGACTGGACCGCCCAGGGTAGTGCCGCCTCCAAAACCATCGACACCGTCGCCGCTGGCACCTTCACACTCCTCGTTCGCCAGCCCACCGGCGCTACCATCCGCATCCAGCTCATCAAGAACACGGAAGTCGTTCAGACGGCCGATGTCGGTCAAATGACCTTCACCCTTGAGGATGGCGCTCCGATAAAGATTCTCGTCTCTTATAGTTTCAGCCTCGTCGGCACCGTCGGCGCCGCCAGCGATCCCTCCGGATTGGAATTCACCATTAGCGGTCCCAACGGCTACACCGAGACCGGCGTCACGCCCTGGTCTTGGACATCCGCGCCGCAGGGCCAGTACTCACTTCAGTTCAAGGTGCCTGCTGGTTGCACGCCGCCACATAACCTTGCCCAGCGCCTCCAGGCCGGTGAGCGCGTGAGTTTCTCAGTCACGCTCGACTGCGCGGCTGCAGACCAGATGCGCCAGAGTCTGCAGAAAGTCGGTGACCAACGTGTGAAGCAGCGCGCCGAGGAAGCGGCCGCCAATTACTCGGCGGCGGTCTTCAGCGATGTTCCCAAGGACGCCTGGTTTGCCCCGTATATCTGGCGCATCAACCAACGCAGCTTGATGAGCGGCTACAAGAAAGCGGATGGATCGCTCACGGGTGAATTCGGCCCCGAGCGCCCGGTCAGCGTCGCCGAACTCATTGCCATCGCCCAGCGCGCCTCGGGCCGCTCCGTCGATTCATCGCTTGAACCGAACGATGAATACGCCACCGGACAGTGGTTCGCCGCCGCCTACGCCACGGCCGAAAAAGACAGTTGGTTCATCACGTTTGACCGCAACCTTGATCCCAGTCGCTCCGCTAGCCGCCGTGAGGTCGTCCTCACGCTCCTGCAGGCACTCGACGTGCCCGTACAGTGGCCACACGGTGACCTCTTCTCCGATATCTCGCCTCGCTCTGAAGATGCCGCCGCAATTGAAACCATGGCCAAGCTTGGCGCGCTCTCGACCGACAAGTCCGACGGCCGCCTGCCGACGTTCCGGCCAGACGAGGATGTGAACCGCGCCGAAATGAGCAAGATGCTCATCCTCCTGCTCGACACCCTCGAGGAGCAGCGCGCCAAGGACGGCCAGTAACCTCAGGCCGCCAGAAGCTTCTTCGCGAGCGTCGTAATGTCTCCCGCCCCCATGGTGACGACCACGTCGCTGGGGCGCAGGATCTCCGTCTGTAGACGCTGCAGTGTTTCTTCCAGTGAGCGCCCGTAGAGCCCGGTGATACCGCTCTCGCGCGCAATGTCGGCCACGAACGTCTCGGGGTCGACCGTGGCGCTATCGACTTCGTTGCGGGCAGCGTAGATGTTCGGAACGATCACGAGGTCTGCATCCTTGAATGACGAGAGGAACTCGTCGTAGAGCTTGATCGTGCGGTCATGCGTGTGTGGCTGGAACGCCACCACGATGCGCCGGCCGGGATAGCCGGACTTCACGCCCTGCAGGCTGGCCGCAATCTCCACCGGGTGATGGGCGTAGTCGTCGATCACGGTCACACCGTCTGAACGTGTACCCACTTCCTCTAGTCGCCGCCACGTGCCGGCGAAGCCAGCCAGACTCTTCCGAGCCGCCGCTTCCGCAATGCCCAGGCGCTCGGCCAGACGCAGGACGAGCTGGCCATTTCGCTGCATGTGCAGGCCCGGCGTCGTGAGCGTCGGCAACTGCAAGTCGTCAGCGTCGGTGAGCGCGTGACCACTCTGCTCCACAACCCGGCGGCAGTCGGACACTTGGCCGTGGGTGATGACGACGCCGTCGGCCGGTAGCAGTTTGAGGAAATCCACGAACGACTGCTGGTACTCGGCTAGATCCTTGTAGGCATCGAAGTGGTCGCCGTCGACGTTCGTCATGAGGACGATCGTGGGCGACAGGTGATGGAACGAGCGGCGGTACTCGCACGCTTCGAGGACGAACCAGTCACTCTTCCCGGTGCGGAAGTTACGGCCGTCGAGCTCACGGACCTTCGTCCCCACCACCACCGTCGGATCGAGACCGGCTTCAATGAGCACGCGGGCGACCATCGCCGTGGTGGAGGACTTGCCGTGCGTGCCGCAGACGGCGATCACCTTCTTCCCCTTGGAAATCTCGCCCAAACCGTGGAAGTACGAGATCGAGCGAATGCCCCGCTCTCGCGCCAGACGGCGCTCGGGCGCATCCTCGGGCACGGCCTCGCTGTAGACGAGTAATTCACAGCCCTCGGGAATGGCAGCGCCCGACTGATCGAGCGAGACGGCAATGCCAAGTGTGCGCAGACTCTCGATGAGCGTGCTGTCGGCCTTATCACTGCCGGAGACAGAGTGGCCGGCCGCTTTCTGGAGCGCTGCGTACGCCGAGAGACCGATGCCGCCGATGCCGCTGCAATAGATGATCATGGTGCGGGAGAGAAGGGTCGGGTAGGCTCACGTACCGTGGCGTACCGTGCTGGTTCCGAACCGCTGAGCAAGCAACTGACGATCGTCGTCGGCCTGACCGTCGTCGGCTTCATGGCGTTCGGATTGGCGCTGTCATTCTACCGCAACATCCTCTTTGAAAAGACACTGAAAGAGATGGAAATCGCCAACAAAGGCATCAGCCAGGAGAACGACGACAAGTACCGCGAACTGGACTACTACCGTTCGGATCAGTTCAAGGACAAGTACGCCAAGGTGAACCTCGGCCTGGTGAACCCCGGCGAGCACATGCTCATCATCACCAATCCCCCGCCCGCCGAGCGCGCGGCCAGCGAAAGCGGATCGGCCCTCTCGGCCGAACGCGAGGCGAAGTTCATGGAGCTGCTGCGGCAGATGCCCGTCCACGAACAGTGGTGGCTCTATCTCTTTGATCGCGAAAAACTGAACCAGCTGAAGGAGACGATTTGAACAGCGAGTGAAGCTCGGTGGCTCTACTACCGCCCAAGACAGATTTTGACTAATAATCATATTTATAGTATTTTGCATTTAGTTCGTTCCAACCACCCTCTTACGAAAGGTAGAGTACAACCATGAGTCAGGTGTTTTGGTCCCGATTGTTTAATGTCCATGGCGAAGCACAACCGGATCTGCGAAGGGTCTTGGCTGCACTGACGATCGACGCGACGCATGTCACGGGCGTCAACGAGGTCTTCCAGCAACGCTACCTGCAGAAGAAGACCGACGGTGCGCTACTCGAACGCTGGCAGCTGCAGGCAATCGACGCCCCTCCGCCCACCGATCTCTATCCGTTGCTCCGTGTGCTTGGAATGATCGACGCGATGGAGCCACAGGGAGACGAGTACGCAGGGATTGGTATTTTCGGCGCACTTCAGCCGCGTATCTGCGTCCGTCTCGCCGCCACGATCGACGTTGCATCACGTGTCCGAGCCCCCCAGATCTTCCTGCTCGCCGGCCAACGCGATCTGCAGCTGATCGGTGCAGAGGCGCCGGCCATCCTCTGGGAGAAAACCGCACCGCTACGACTCCGTGCCAATGCCAAACCCGAGAAGGTGGCATACCTGAGGACGGAAACTGACTTGATGACGTGGTACTGGCAAGAAGCAGACATGCCCGCAGTCGTCCAGCAGAAGCCATGGGACGTCGTCGATGCGCCGAAAGTCCAACCGGACGATCCCCGCAGCCGACCGACGACTGCCAGTCAGCTCCAGTACTGGTACGACACCAAGAAGCCGACCCCCGGTCGGTACCTCTTGGTATCGAACCAGCCGCACGTCTACTACCAAGAGGCTGTTGCTCGCAATGTCCTCACGGATGCCGGTATTGAGATCGAAGTCGTCGGACCGGCCGCCAGACCAGACCTTTCCAGCGAATTCCTCCTTGGTGAGTTGGCCCGCTGGATCTACGAGGAAGCCTCCCGCTGGAACAAATTCAGAGGGGAATAAAATAATCGCGTCAAAAACGCCCACACCACCGTCTCAGACGGTGGTGTTTTTAATACGCTGATTCCAGCTGACCCGGATCATCGTCCCCGCTCGCCGAGGATAGAACGCCGTACCGACCGGCGACGGCGTCCTCGATGCGCCGCCTCGCTTTGGGCGAAATACCTTCCGGCAGACGGTCGGGCGGAAAGAACTGCATCTCCGCAATTTCCCCAGGATTCGGCGTGGCGCCGGATCGACCGGTGATCCGCGCTTCCACGCAAATGACGACATCGTCCTTGTACGGAGCACTATAGACCCCCACCACGCGGCCCGGCTCGACGCTGTAGCCGGTTTCTTCGCTGACTTCACGAATAATGGCCGTTCCGATCGATTCTCCGGCTTCTACCCGCCCCCCGGGTAGGGTCCAGCGCCTCTTTTTGTAGTTCTGGTGCACGCACAAAATCTCGCCTTTCTCGTTCCGAATGACGGCAAAAGCACCAATTGTAGGCATAATTCGTTGGTTGCGGGGGTGGGACTCGAACCCACGGCCTCCAGGTTATGAGCCTGGCGAGCTACCACTGCTCCACCCCGCTGGGACGCAGTCTGACAGCGAAAGATTCTCCTTGCAAGGTGGGAACTTTTCCGTACAATCCTCGCACCTATGGCACACAAGAAAGCAGGTGGCACAACCCTAAACGGCCGAGATAGTTACGCAAAGCGCCGCGGCGTGAAGCGCTTCGGTGGCCAGGTCGTGTCTGCTGGTGAAATCCTCATCCGCCAGAAGGGCTACTGGTACCGCCCGGGAAAGAACACGCACGTCGGCAGCGATTGGACGATCCACGCTGATATCGACGGTGTTGTGCAGTTCAGCCAGAAGAAGCTTGCGAACTTCAGCGGCGCCCGCAGCCGTTCGACGGTGGTGAACGTGGTGCCGGCAGTCGTCGCCTAAGTCGCCCCCAAGGACGATCGAACGACAGACGCCTTTCGTATTTCCCCTGCGCGGGCACGGACGCCTGCGCTACACTCTCCGCGCATGCAGAACTTCGGTGGACCAGAGATCGGCATGGACGAAGGCGATGGTAGCGGTGGTGAGCAGGCGCGTGAGCAATCCGAGCGATCAAGCGGTCAAGCCCAGGGCCAAGCCGCCGCGGCCGCCCAGCAGAAACGTGAGGAGAAGCAGGCCCGCAAGCGTGATGACGGCGTCGTGGATGCCATCATCCAATTTCTGACCGACGACCAGCGCACGCACCTTTCCGTCCTGATCGCCCGCTTAGTCGAGCGCGACTGCCCGTCGTCGTTCATCTTGGCCGTCCTCTCCCTCATCAACGAGAAGTGCCGACAGGCCCTCGACGAGGCCCTGCAGAGCGCGGTCGAAGCCGGCACTGTCTCCGACATCCGTGAGAAGACCTCGGCCATCATCTCAAGCGGCCACCTAAGCGAAGACACGGGCACCTTCCTCGTCGACTGGATTGAGCACCTGCAGATTGCCCTCGCCAGCGAGAGCGAAGCCACACTGAAGGCACTGCGCAACGACCATCAGAGCCTCGATGGCACCGTTCTCCAGCTCTCAGCCTTCGTCCTGCAGGATCTCTTCAAAGGCCAGAAGCACGACGTCTCCTACGAAAAAGCTCAGACGCTGGCGGCCGGTATTCTGCAGATCGTCTTTGAACCGTACTTCTAAGCCCCGAACGGAAAATCCTGCAGCGGTACCTGACTGACACCGTCGACGTTAGCAAACAAGCGCAGCCGATCGACTGGGACATCGAAAGCGACGCCCTTCAAGGCCTTCAGAACGGCTTTCTTCTGCAGCTGGAATTTCTCCTGATGTTTTATGCGCAGGAGCGTGATGTGGGGATGGAACGGCGAGTAGAGCTCGGGCCAGGGGCACTTCTTCTTCGCCACGGCGAGTTCGGGTGAGAACGCCACCGACAGGAAGAGCACGTCATCGCGGCCCGGCTTTCCGAATGTGTCGCAGCCGTTGACCGAGAACGTGAAGGGGCGGAGTTGGCCGGCGATCTTCGCCGACTGCGTCAGGATCTGGCTGTACTCGATCGCCATGATCTCGGGCCAGTAGCTGAGCGTTAGGTGCGGCACGTCCGACTTCTGAAAGCTCACGATGTCGCCGAGGAACTGCAGTTTCGCCTGCCACTGCTGAAACTGCCGCTTCGCCTCGCCCTCCAGTGGCAGTGCCAGGAAGCCGGAGCGGAGCGGGAAGGTAGGCGTCATCGCTTGAGCACGCTGAGGAATGCCTCTTGAGTCAGGGTCACCCGCCCCATCTGCTTCATGCGCTTCTTACCCTCTTTCTGCTTGTCGAGGAGCTTGTTCTTGCGCGTGACGTCACCACCGTAGAGGTAGCCTGTCACATCTTTGCGCAGGGCCGAGAGTGTCTCGCGTGCCACAACCTTAGAACCAACCGACGCCTGGATCGGGATCTCAAACTGCGCTTTGGGGATCACTTCCTTGAGACGCTTGCAGATGACAGCACCGACGCCGTGGGCCTCGCTCCTGTGAACGATTGTCGAGAGTGCATCGGCCGGTTCGCCGAGGAGGAGGATTTGGAGTTTCACCAGATCGCCGCTGCGGTAGCCGAGCGGCTCGTAGCTCATGGAGCCATAGCCCTCGGTTGAGGACTTCAACTTGTCGAAGAAATCCATGACGATGCTGGCCAGCGGCACCTCGAAGACCAGGAGGGCACGACCAGCATCCAGGTACGTCAGCGACCGCTGGCTACCGCGTCGCTCGGTGAGGAGCGTCATTACCATGCCAATGTCCTCAGTACGGCAGACGACTTCGAGCATCACCCACGGCTCACGAATCTCGAGGATATAGGTCGGATCGGGGAAATCGGCCGGATTGCTGATGCGGGCAACATCGGGCTCATCGAGTTTCATCAGGCTGGCGCGAATAATAGCGCTGGGGTTGGCGGCATTGATCTTCACCTCGTACTGCACGCTCGGGGCCGTGACGACGAGCTCACAGTTGTACTCGCGCTCCAGGCGCTCCTGGATAATGTCCAAGTGGAGGAGTCCCAAGAAACCGCAGCGAAAACCGTTGCCGAGAGCGGCGTTGCGCTCATGTTCCATGTAGAGGGCAGCGTCGTTCAGACACAGCTTCTCTAACGCGTCGCGCAGATCCGGATAGCCGTCGGCCTCGGACGGATAGAGACCAGCAAAGACCATCGGCTGCACCTGTTTATAGCCCGGAAGTTGGGGGGCATCAGTCGTCGTTGCAATCGTGTCACCCACACGCACAACCTTCACATCCTTGGCACCCGATACCATGTAACCAATCGAGCCCGCCGATAGCACTTCATCCGGGATGTACTTGGGCGAAAAGTGACCGACGTCCTGGACTTCAAAGTGCTCCTTTGTGCCGAGCAAGTGGACAATCTGGCCCTTCTTAAATTGACCGTCAATAACACGAATGTAGGCCACCGCTCCGCGATAGGTGTCCATAACAGCATCGAAAATGAGCGCACGAGATGGCGTCACCGTCGGATCGGACTTGGCTGGGGGCACGCGGGCAATGATCGTCTCAAGTAGTTCTGGCACGCCCGTGCCCTCCTTGGCCGAGATTCTGAGGATCTCGTCTTTCTTACAACCAATGAGATTCACTACTTCCTCGCTCACGCGCTCAGGATCAGCAGCGGGCAGGTCGATCTTATTTAAGACTGGAATGATGACGAGATCGTGTTCCATCGCCATCGTCAGCACAGCCAACGTTTGGGCCTGAATGCCCTGAGAAGCATCGACGAGTAGGATCGCCCCCTCGCAGGCCGCAAGTGAGCGGCTCACCTCGTAGCGGAAGTCGGTATGACCAGGAGTGTCGATCAGGTTCAGTTCGTAGCCTTTGTACTCCATGCGCACCGGCGTGAGCTTGATGGTGATACCGCGCTCGCGCTCCAACTCCATTGTATCGAGCGTCTGCGCTTTCATTTCGCGCTTTTGGAGCGTGCCAGTCACCTCGATCAAACGGTCCGAAAGCGTGGACTTGCCGTGATCGATGTGTGCGATGATGCAGAAGTTGCGGATCTCCATGACCCACCCATCCTACTGGAAAATCGCAGCCAATACAGGTGATTTGGCGCTCCTTACAGCTTCTTTTGCGCCAACTCGGCCACAGATTGTCGCAGTGCCGCTTCTCCGACCTCGGCCAGGGCGCACCAGCGCCGCGTCAGAGCCTCCGCGCCACCCGGCTGCCCCAGGGCCACCTCCAAAGCCGCCAGCTTATCGCCGGGTTCGAGGGGGCAGATGAGGAGCGGCCGCCCCTGGGCGAGAGCCGCCAGCGCCCCGTGAAAGCGCTGACAGAGAATGATGCCAGCAGCCGCTACTTCCTGAAGGAGGGCAGCCTGTGTCGTAATAGGAACGATAGTGACGGGGAGAGTGGTCATTTGACGGAGGCGATCCATAGCCATCCTCTCACTCGGATCGAGCGGTTGGAGCGATAGAATTCTCACCTCGTCAAATTGGTGGTCATGCAGGGCATTTTTGTACAGTTCTTCAAACGTTGCGCCCGAGTTATGCCGTGGGATAACGATGAATAGTTTTTTTATACTCACAGTTGTTTTACCTCTAATGAAAGAGAGAAATACTGGGTCAAATGTATGAACAATATTCATACTCAATCCCCAAGACTGCACGCGAGCGAGAGACGCCTCATCCCGGACCGAAATTGCCGCCGCTCGAGCGAAAGTGAAACGGGCAATCCCCTCCCCAACCCTGGTTTTAAAGGGGCCCACCCCTTGGAACGCAAGGATGACCGGCACTCCTAGAAGACGGGCAACGAAGGCGTGCGTGCCCCAGAGGACACAGGCGAGGAGTGACTCGATATCCGTGAAGAGCGTCCCTCCACCGAAAATGACGATATCCGCCCGCGCGATTGCCGTCAGTGTCCGCCACCATGGCCGAAAGAAGCTGCGCAGCCCCAGTGGGAGGCGCGGCACGGAGGTCACACTCCCCTTCTCACCTACGGTAACAAGGGGGCCTGCGGTGAGCACAGTCCAATCCAAATCCGGTAAGGCTTCAAGGAAATACTCCCGGAGAGCCTCGTCTCCAAAGTTCCCAACGCCGTAGTTGCCGATTAGTACCGAGCGCACGGAGGCACTCTAACGCAAATCCGTCCTCAGGCGGAGGGCTGTTCGCTGGCCGGGGCCGACTCGACGGCAGTAGGCTCAGCGGCTGCCTCGGCGGCAGCAGGCTTCTCCACAACAGACGACTGGAACTCGTCGGCGTTCGTGAAGCGCTCGATCATGCGAGCGGACTTGCCCTGGCGACCACGAAGGAAGAAGAGCTTGGCGCGGCGAACCTTGGCAACCTTCTTCACTTCGATTTTCTCGATCATCGGCGAGTGGAGGAGGAAGACCTTCTCGACACCCACGCCCGAAACAACGCGGCGCACGGTGAAGGTACGATCCGTCGGCACATGGCCGTTGTGAACTGAAATCACGACACCCTCGAACACCTGAACGCGCTCCTTATCGCCTTCGCGAATCTTCTCGTGAACACGCACCGTGTAGCCCGGGCTGACGTCCGGAACGGAGCGAAGGTATCCCTTGGACTGATCGTGGAGAGTGGCGGAAGGCATTTCTATAAGGAGAAAAACGTGGACAGAGCCTACCGACCGAAATCCCCCCTGTCAAAGCATCCTGCCGGGATTTTGCGCCTTACGACGGCATCGCTTCCTCGATTTCTCGCTGGAGCTCGTTCAAGACCATGAGATTGCGGCTATCACTTAAGATATCGAGAACGAAACGATCTTTCAGGCTTAAGCGATAGAGGAAGTCTGCCTCCGAGAAAATGGAATACTTCACCGACTTCAAACCCTGGTCCTGGCTGAGGAGCGCCTCGAGGACGTCGCGTGAGACGTCGCCGACGATCAGGAGATCGACTTTGCTGTCCGTACCGGAGAACGAGCCGGCCAAGAGAATGAGACGTACGCCCTTCAGACTCTTTAAGCTGGCAACGATAGGACTCTCACCTTGCACCGCCTTCAGGAAGAGACTGCGAAGATCGGGGTATAGAGGGAATTCTGTATCCACCTTGTAGTACTTCTTCCGATTCTTATGGCGCGCCTTTACCAAGCCGACCTGACGGAGATTCTCGAGTTCGCGACGAATGGAGTTAATCTGCTCGTTCAAAAGACGCGTCAGCTCACGGATGAAATACTCCTGCTCCGGGTGCAGAAGGAACGTCCCCAAAAGCTTCACGCGTGTCTGCGAGCTAAAGAGTGCCTTCAGTACGGGAGAGAGTGACATCGTTCACAAAGAGTATTCACGAGTATGGGGAAAGCGCAAGAAAATTGATCATGTGATCGTATACATTATGTGATCATAAATTATCTCTTCTATTAGCCAAAAAATCATTGAATATTGTACAGTAAATCTTTTATCGTACACAAAATGTGTACATAAATGACCTTCACTGGGATCACTTCGCTTTGGACTGAGCAGAAAAGACCTCCTCAAGGAACGAGGTTTCTGCTACAATAAGGGGAATGCCTGCCGTACAAACATCCAAACGTCATTGGGGGCTCCTACTGGGACAATTCCTACTGATCGCAGTGGTGTTGAACCTGGCCCAGGCACCACTCGCCCACGCCCAGGCCACGAATACCGTTGGTTCCATCCAAGACAACATCACGTGGGTCATGACGCTGGCCCTAAACGTCATGCAGACGCTGACGTGGGTACTCTTCGGCTATCTCAATTACCTGCTCGATCCCCGCTTCTTCCTAAACCTGGGAAACGACGGAGCGGGCAACGCCGTCAGTCCCCTCCTCGACACGCTCAATACGATTTGGCAGCTGTCTCGTGACCTGATGAACGTCATCTTCGCCGTCGGTCTCGTCTTCACGGCGGTTTACACCGTCGTGACAGCCAAGAAAGATTTCATCGCCCAGCACGCCAAGAGCTTCGTCATGGCAGTTGTCCTCGTGAACTTCTCGTGGTTCGTTCCGCAGGTGTTACTCGACATCAGTAACGTGGCTACGGCCACGATTTACGGCATCCCCTCGCTGATTTCCGATGACAACTGCGAGACAGCCGACGGCAATGCCTGTGTCGTCGTCACAGATGTGAAATTCTTGAACGATGACGCCACCGTCGCCACCCTGCGTGGCGAAGGCTGGACCTGCCGCTTATCAGGTTTCGTCTGTACGAAAACCAAGCCGCTCGATGTGAACACTACTTCCAGCCAGACGACAATCCTGAGCGGACTCGTCGTGAACCACGGCCACCTCATGCAGTTGGCTGAAATCTCGCGCCCCATCCAAGCCACAGGCGCTCGCGCCAGCCGTGAACTGCTCGTCTTCTTCATGCGTGAGATGCTCATCCTCGTCATCGCCATCGCGCTGTTCTTTCCGCTCCTGGCGATGGTGGTGGCATTCTTCGTCCGCATTCCCGTGCTCTGGGTGACGATGGCCTTCATGCCCTTCGCCCTGCTCGACTGGATCATTCCCAACGAAAGGATCCACCAGGGCATTCCCGCCAAAATCCGCGACGAATTCATTAAAGCAGCCTTCCTGCCGGCCTTCGTGGCCGTGCCACTGACGGTCGGCTTCATCCTCGTGAATGCCGGCGCCAAGCTGCAGGGCGGCGGTCTAGAAGATGTGCCGTTCCCCCTCATGGACCAGGTCCATAACTTCTGGGAACTGCTCTGGCTGCTCATCAGCCTCTCTGTGCTCTACACCGGTGTCTTCTCGGTCTTGAAGAAGCAAGATGGCATCCTCTCGACGGGCGCCAGCGCCATCGAAGGCTTCGGCAAGCAGCTTGGCTCTCTGGCCCTGAGTATCCCGCTCTCGAAGGAGATCATCCCGCTTCCGGCCAACGCCCGCGGCGAACGTGTCTCGCCGCTCCAGGCGATGAACCAGTTCAACCCCGGACGCATCCTCAGCGAACTGCGCCGCACCGGCAGCATCACCGAGGCCCTGTCCGGCTCCGGCGCTGGCAACCCGTTGGCTCGAGAAATCGACGCCACCGCCGGCATGCTCCGCGCCAACAACGCCGATCTGCGCGCCCTGAACAACCGCGTCGACGCGTTGCGCCGCGCCGACGACGCCAACTTCAGCCGCGCCGCCAACGAAGTGATGACCGAGCTGCGCCGCATCAACCCCCGCCTCAACGTGAACGACAACCGCGCCCTGGCCGACGCCTTGAGCCAACTCAGCTCGCGCACGGGCCGCGACCTGAGCGTCAGTAACGACCTCATCACGCGCCTCCAGCGTGCCCCCGTCGCCCCAGTCACGCCGCCTACGCCTCCAACCTAACGCTCCATGAACGCTTTTGAGCAGTTGCGCTCCGGCCCCGAAAACGCCCGGTCTCAATTGGACCGCTTGCGCGCCTCGGTGCCCGGCGGACCCAACGCCGATGTCCTAGCGGCCGTTGAAAGTACACAGCTGATGCGCAGCCGCCTGGGACAGCGCATGCGCCAGGTGGCCGGCAATATCCTCGCCGAGGCCCAGGCCAACCGCGGCCTGCGAAATGACCCTCGCATCCAAGCCGTCCTACGGGCCCGTCTCAACGAACAGCAGACCGACGTAGTCCAGCGCGTCGTCGACGGACTCAGCATGGCGAGCCTCGGCCCGACCACCACGTTGGACCAGATGATGACACGCGAGTTCGACACGAGTAACGAGACATACATTGAGTCACGCGCTCGCACCACCCGTGATGGCGACATCGACCTGGTAGCCTGGGGGACAAGCCCGCAGCGCATCGATCGCGATCGGCAACTGCTCACCTCCTGGCGCAACAATAACCTGCAAGGCCTGCCACCCGACGTCCTCGCCGGCTTCGACCTACTGATCCAACGTCTGTCGGCCCTGGAACGAGCCGACGCGGTTCGCCTGCAATCAGCCGAAATCGAACGTCTACAGCAAAATAGCATGACCGAGCGCGGATTCAGTTACATGGGCCGTATGACCGTCATCGTCGGCGCGACCGGCCTGACGCTTTTGAGCGGCTTCATGATGCTCAACGGTGGCAGCTTCTCGCCTGCCATCGGTCTCTACGCTGCTGCTGCCCTGGCTGCCGCCTACCCAAACATGTTCTTCGGAGCCCGCGAGCAACGCGCGCTCGAAACAGCCGGCGCCACCTTCCGTACGCCAGCCTACATCTTCTTTCAGGGCCGCCTCCCGGCCGCTGCCTTCGGTGTCATGGTTGAGCGGGCCATGGACGACGACACTGCCAGTTTGATCCAAAATACGATTCGACGTGGGACCGGCTCAACGCCCACCGACCGTGAGATCACGACCCTCGTCGACGCACTGCTCCCCGCCACCAATCAGGCCGTGTCACCCGCCGCCCGCGAACAGCTGAGAAATGCTGTCCGCGAACGACCGACATCCCTTCTCGATCTTGTCGCCACCTTACGCACTTCAAGTGGAAACGACGATGGCCGCCAGCTCGTCATCGACGGGGCTCGGCTCGGCAATCCTCGCCAAACGATGATCACAAACGCATCGGACGAACTACGCCGCAATCCCGGCGCCGGCGCCGTAATTAGGACGCCACCTTCTTCCGCTGGAGCTCTCGGCTGAAGATTTCGAGGATATCGCCCTCCTGGATCGGCGTATTGCACTCTGTGCGCATGCCGCACTCGGTGCCTTCCTTGGCTTCTTTGATGTCCTGATCGACCTTGCGCAGCGACGTGATGCGACCCTGGCCCACCACTTCGCCTCCGCGCTGCAGACGGAACGGCAGACGTTTCACGAGACCGTCGGTCACGCGGCCACCGATGACCTGTTCAGAGCGCTTCGTGAGGAAGACGCCCTTCACTTCCAGGTGACCAAGAATGAGTTCCGTCTCCTCGGGCTCGAGGAGTCCGGCGAGGAGTTGTGTCACTTCGTCGAGCAGAGCGTAGATCACCTGGTACTGGCGGATGCTCACCCCCTCGCGCTCGGCCGAGCGCAACACGGGCGACGGCGCGGTGACGTTGAAGGCAACGACAATGCCCTTACTGGCAGACGCCATCATGACGTCGTTTTCGGAAACGGCACCGGCGGCAGCATGGATGACCTTCACGGTCACGCCATTGCTCACCAAACCCTCGAGGGCGCTGCGGATGGCTTGGAGCGAGCCCTGGGTGTCGGCCTTGAGGACAACCTTTAACTGTGTGGCCTTACCTTCGGACAGGCGGGCGACGAGGTCGACGAAGCCGCGTTTCGTCTCCTTGCCGGATTCGGTGAGGTAGAGATCGATGAGATCGCGGGCTTCGCGCTCCGAGGGCACGACCTGAATGATGTCGCCCACTTCTGGCACGGCATCAAAACCCGAGACACGCACGGCGCCGGAAGGCGGCGTTTCTTCGATGCGCGCAGCATGGGCATCCGTCATCGCGCGAACGCGGCCCGAAATAGCACCACAGACGAAGATATCGCCGACACGAAGCGTGCCTGTATTCACGATCACGCTGGCAATCGGACCAAGCGATGAATCCAAGTGACTCTCAATGACTGTCGCGACCGCACGGCGGTCAGGATTAGCTTTCAATTCCTCCATTTCGGCAATGAGCAGCACTTGCTCCAAAAGCTCAGGAATCCCCTGTTTCGTCACGGCCGAACAAGCGATGACGGGGACTTTACCGCCCCACTCTTCAGGCAGGATGTCGTACTTGCCGAGCTCACCCTTCACGCGCTCCAGGTCGGAGTTAGGTTTATCGATTTTGGTGATGGCTACGATGATCGGAACGCCGGCCTCGCGCGCGTGGCTCAGCGCTTCGACGGTCGTGTCTTTGACGCCGTCTTCAGCTGAGACGACGAGGATGACGATGTCCGTCACCTGGGCGCCGCGGGCGCGCATGGCCGTGAACGCCTCGTGACCCGGAGTATCCAGGAACGTGATCGGCTTGCCGTCATGGACCACCTGGTAGGCACCAATCGCCTGTGTAATACCGCCCGCTTCACCCTCCGCCACGTTCGTCTTACGGATGGCATCAAGGAGCGACGTCTTACCGTGGTCGACGTGGCCCATCACCACCACGATCGGCGGACGGGGCACGAGCCCCTCCGTATCATCCTTCAAGAGCGCTTCGAGGTTGCGACTGATCAAGTGTTCAACACTGGCTGAGGCCTGCTCCTTCGTCACCGTCACACCGAGTTCGGCAGCCACAATGGCAGCAGTATCGTAGTCGATCGTCTGAGTGATCGTCGCCATGACGCCGTTCTTCATGAGCGTCGCAACGACCTGCGGAACCTGAATACCCGTCTTTTCGGCGAACTCCTTCACCGTGATCTGCGCAGGCAACGAGACGATACCTTCCTTCTTCTTAATCTGCTGCTGAACGGCCGGCGCCTGTTCGCCGCGCTTAGGCTGCTGAACGACCGGTCTCGCTCCACGCCCGCCGGCTGTCCGTCCCGCCGGAGCGGACGAACGCGCGAGCGAGGCTTGATGATGAATGGCCGCGGGCGACACATCGTCGAGCGTGAGCTTACGAAGGACATGCAGGGAATCGACCTTAGGTTCAACCGGCGCCGCGGGCTCGGCGGCGGCAGGGGCAGCCGGAGCTGCTCCCTCCTCCCCGTCTCCGGCCGCGCCGGCCGAGAGCATGACCGCGTCCATGTCGATGTTCAGCTTGTGCTTGCGAGCCAAGAAACGAATGACGCCGATGGCCAAATTTTCGGGAATTTCACGATCCGTCGGCTTCACACCAAAATCCACCTGCTCCAGCTCTTTGCGCAGTTGTTGTCCGGTCATGCCGAGAACTTTGGCCACTTGAACGAGGCGCATGGGTGAAAAGGGGGCCGAAAGGCGCCCCGAGACTACCAGATGCTCACCCCACACTCAACGAGAACGTGGCTTCTCTCTTTTAAGAAAGAGGGGGCGACGAGACCGCTTTATCCGGAGAGGACACGGTTTGCGGACGAATCGGCACCACCGCAGGCGGCGGAACCGGCCGCGTTGGGGCAGATGGCTGTGTCAGGGGCTTCGAGGCAGGTGTGACCGCAGGGGTGATGGGCGTCGAGACGGGCGGCACAGCCGTACGCGGAATATCGCGAGGGGCGGAGGATGGAGCTTTCGGCGCGGGCGCTTTCTGTTCCTTGATACCGTCTTTCAGTTTCTGTACGCACTCGAGGACCTGTAGGGCAAAGTTCTGGTACCGGCCGACACGGAATCCCGAGGCACGGGCGTGTCCGCCACCACCGTACGTCTTCCCGGCCAGTGCCGAAGCGTCCACGGCCGTCGACGAACGCATGCTTGCCTTGAGTCCCCCCTCTTCCACCTCAGTGAAGAGCACGTACACATCGGCGTCTGGAATCGTCGAGATAAGTTCGTCGAGAATGCCGTGCGTCTCCTTACTCGTCGCGCCCATCTCGGCCAAATCCTCGCGGCTGACGGCCGACCAGACGATCTTCGCATCGGCATCGACCTGAATGCGGTTCAAGGCCCGACCCCAGATCTTCAGAGTCGAGAGAGGCTTCGTCTTATAGATGTGCTGGATGATCTCCTGCTGCCGCGCACCCTTTTCAAGGAGCTCGGCGGCGACCTCAAGCGACTTCGGCGTGGTGTTGGCATTCTGGAAGCTGCGCGTGTCGGTAATGAGACCTGTGAGTAGGAGCGTGGCGAGATCGGCCGACAGGGCGCTACGCATGTTCTGATCGCTCTGAAACCAACCGTACAGCACTTCAGTGGCACTGGCGGCGGTCGGGTCGATGAGCTGCAATTGGCCGTAGCCCGTGTTCGAAATGTGGTGGTCGATGTTCATGACCGGCACGCTGCCGAACAGATCGACGTTCTCGGTGTAGAACGATCCGAGTAGAGCCAGGTCGGCCGTATCCACGACGACAATGAGATCGTAGCTGCGGTCGCCCTCGGCCAGCGCGATCTGCTGAGAACGAATTACACCCTTCTTTGGCAGGACAATAATGTTCACACGTTGGTCTTCGACCGTGTAGCGCAACTTATCGACCTCCACGCCGTCCTGAAGATTGATCGTAATGACGAACTCCTGACTGGCATCGATCTTCTGCTGCAACTTGTCGAAGCCCGGCAGGAACTCAAGCGACTCTGGGAGTGTATCAGGACAGATGACGGTCACGTCCTTTCCCAGACTCTTGAAGACTTGGTAGCACGCCAGCGCGCTACTCAGTCCATCTGGATCGACGTTGGCATGCGGGACGACCAGCACGCGCTTGTAGCGCTTGAGGATTTCCGTCGCGGCCGAGTATTGGGTGGGGTTCAGACTCATGTGGACCAGACATTACATTGTATAATATTTTGACAACTTTGTAAATAGTTATAGAACATCATTATCGGCCCGTTCGGGCCAGACGACGACGGAAGGAGCGAAAGTTTCGTAGTAAAGCGGAATTCTCAACAGGACGCAAGATCCCGAGGGTGAAAACCAGGTGTAGGATGCCGCCCATGAAGATCACGAAGTTCGGCCACTGCTGTCTCCTCATCGATGTCGATGGCACTCGGATCCTCACAGATCCGGGGAAATTCTCAACGGCGCAAGATGAGCTTCAGAACATCACTGCCGTCCTGATCACGCACGAGCACTTCGACCACCTACACCTGGAGTCGCTGAAGAACGTCCTGAAACGCAATCCGAAGGCCATCGTCCTCACCAATAGCGGTGTTGGCGCCCTCCTGACGGACGCCGGTATCCCCTTCCAGCTCCTAGAGGAGCATCAGGCAAAGACGATCAGTGGCGTCCTCATCCAGGGCTACGGCCATGACCACGCCCTAATCTATCGGACGTTCCCAACCGTCATGAATACCGGCTACCGCATTGCCGAACGGTTCTTCTACCCCGGCGACGCCCTGACCGTCATCGAGGATCCGGTTGAGATCCTCGCCCTGCCTGTCTCGGCCCCCTGGCTAACGATCTCTCAAGCCATCGACTACGCCCTCGCTCAGAAGCCGAAGATCTGCTTCCCCGTCCACGACGGCATCCTCGCGCCGGCGGCGGCCGGTCTCGCCCTCGCTCCCGGCAGAGTCCTGCCCGACAAAGGCATTCGTTTTGAGCCGCTGGAAATCGGCCGAGAAACGACGTTCTGAGGCAACCGAATTATTGACAAATAGACATTATATTTTATTATATCCGCAGATCCGACAACGTGTCGGCTCGCCCCTTCACCCCGTCGGCTGAATCACCGAACACAGGAGTATGCGATGTCCAAGTTACGCGGCGTCTTCGCCCTGATCAGCGGCTTCGACCCTCAGTCCGTGCTGCTCGTGCAGGGCAAGGACCGGAAGTTCCGCCTGCCCGGCGGCGAGGCGCTCATCCCGAGAAAACCCGATGAGCCGCTCGAGAGCGATGCCTGCACGCTGAAGCGCACCGTCGAAATCATGTGCGGCCTCCACGTGCGGATGGTGCGCAAGATCGGCCCCGACCACGCCAATGACGGCGGCTGCATGGTGGCGGGCTACGAATGCGCCGTGGCCGGAGGCCAGCTTCTGAAAACCCCCTTCACCACGGTCGAGGACGATGAAGTCCACTGTCTACGCTTCTTCACCCGCGCCGAGATCGCCGCCGGCGTCTACGACGCCCCCTGTCGCCACAACGGCGGGACCGAAAAGGCTCCGCTCAAGCTCGTAGGACCGCGGACGACGCGGATGGTCTGGGACTTCCTCAGTTGCCGGGACGACGGCTCGCCCGTCCCGTCCGGCGACGACGGAGTCGTCGCTGTTCTCTGCAGTCTCCTGCCCGAGAACGCCGTCACCGCCTGTCACAATCTGCTCTTCCTGCGACAGGGTGGCAAGACCGTCTACTGGCCGCGCCTCTAATCGTCATCCAACGTTTCAGCCGACCCCTCGCCCATCTGCCATCCGGCAGCTGGGCTTTTCAAAATTCAGCCTCCCCGCGAGGAGGAGGCTGGAGGGTGTGACAGTCGCCGTCAGGCACTGCGACGGGGGCGCTTCTTCTTCAAGACCGGAGTCGTCTCCGGCTGGCGATTTCTCGCTTCGGCAGCATGAGCCTGCTCAAGCCGCCTCTTCTGGTCGTGGTACCACGCGAGGGCGCGCGCCACATCCGGCTCACCATTGTTGTAGTCGAGACCCCAATGGGCGGCGAGATACTTCTCAAATTTGGGATCGGCCGGGTCGAGTCCGTACGGCTGGAACGTGACAGTGGACATGGAGGAACCTCCAAACCAAGGAAGTGAGACGAGGAAAGGACCTGGAACCAGTAGAAACCCGATGGTGATGTGAGTCAATGGTCGGGACGAGAGGACTTGAACCTCCGGCCTCATGCACCCCATGCATGCGCTCTAGCCAACTGAGCTACGTCCCGATGTGCGAACGATAGTACTGCCACCAGGACGCGCATGCGGTTTTTTCGTGCGCCTCACCCAGAGGCTCGGCGGCCCAACTGAGCGACGTCCCGACAGAAAGAAGCTGGCGCAGCATACAAGATCCAGCGGTCGGTCGGCCAGGCCAATAGAATGGCACAAAAAAGAGAGCAGAAGAACTCTTTAGGCCTGCACCCGGCGGCGGGCGCGGACGTGCAGGAGGCCGGTGTATCCAACCGCCAAGGCCAGCAGGATCTCGCCCAGGCCCGGACCAGACGTGGGCAGGTGTGGCGGCACCGAGCTCGACGAGCTCGAGAGGAGCGGCAGAGACGAGGAGCTACGGCTACTGACACTGCTCACCGTGGAAGCCGACGACATCGAGGATGACGCAACGGCCACCATGAC